>CAYOBQ010000128.1:0-27229 GCA_964402225.1 uncultured Nannocystaceae bacterium
GTTTTTGGCCCACCCTCTCCCGCACGCGGAAGGGCGCAGGCCTAGACGCCTATTTCCATAGGCGTCCGATCTACATCGTACGTTCGATTCGCTTTTCAAAGAGCCGAGCTACTGAACACCGGAGGAAGGCTGAGCCCCCTCTCGATTCGCCTCGTCGGGTTGTTCCTGACTGGCGAGCGGGGGTTATACGGATCGCCGTCGAGGGGAGCAAGGTTTTTCTTCGAACACCCCGCGCAGTTGCTTGAAGGCGCGCTGGACCATCGTCCGGCAGTTGCGCTGCGGGCTCACTGGCGAAGGTCGTCGCGCGCCGCGAGGTTCGCTCGGCTGTTGGCCAGGTCCGCGCCACGGAGTGGGGTTGGCGCCCCTGACCACCGCCGGCCCTCGCTGGCGCCCGCGTCGAGGACCGGTGCGAGCGTCACGGCTCTGGCACGTTGGCGGGTGCTCGACGCTGGCCCGCCCGGTTGGGACGGTGCAGGCGTGCCTGGGCGTGCCGTGGAGCACGCGCCCGTCAACCGGCTCCGGCGTTGCAGAGCCACGAGATATCTCCGGATATCGCCACGGCCTGGCGCCTTGGTCGCGGCCGGCGCGCACGGACGCTGCCGCAGTGGTGACCTCTGCCGCACCGTCTCAGGGTCGAGGCCGGTGGCTTGAGGTGCTCCTCTGCGGATTGCGCTGGGTCGCCGGGGTTGCCTCGATTGCGGGTGCTGATGTTCATCTTGATCTTCACAGGGCGCGGACATCGGCGCGCTGGCCGGCCTGGCTGCGGGACGAGGTCCTCGACGGGTCGAGCGAAGCCCACCGAGATGCCGTGGGGTCGTGCTCGGCGAAGTCATCGAGGCGGCCAGCCCGAGGCCTCGCGCCCAGAGGAGCGACGAGGGCGAGCTGTTGCGGGCTCGAGGATGTGGGTCTCGAGTTCGGCACAGGCTTCCTCGATTCACGACCGTTCACGATGGAGCGCGACGATGTCCGGCGCCGGGAACCTGGCGTCTTCGAGCGTCGTCTCGGACAGGCGGCTCGGCTTTCGCTCCACGTGCTGGTACTCGACAACGCGTCCCTTCAACTCGTCGGGCAAGCCCGGCTGAGCCGACTTGACGTGGCGACTCGGCGGCGAGTCGACGAGAGCGCTCCCGGCGGTGGGGGCTGATGCGAGCTCGGACTTCGTGTTCGAGCGCAGCAGGGTCACGACGCTCCGGTTGTACCCGCAGCCAACGACCCTGACGAAGCTCCAGACGGGCTCGAAGCCACGTCGGACCACCACGACCGTGCGGCGTGCCGGACCTTTCGAGGGTGGCGTCGGCGTCCTGAAAGCGCACCAGTTCCCCTTCGACAGCGTTCAGGTATCGAGGTCTTTGCCAGCCGTTTCACGCCGGACCGCGCCACGAGAGGTGGTTCACGATGCCGATCATTGACCGATCTGCGAACAGCCTCATCCCTACTACGTGCCAGACCGCCTTCTTCGCTGGGGACTTGCAGCGCCTGGCCGGAGCCGGCCCCGTCTGGGCGAGGGCATGCTCAGTCCGCTCTGGGTCCAGCGAAGCTGCGAGCTTCTGGATGCCGTCGGCTCCCTACGCGAGAGGCGCCTCGAGAGCGTCCGCAATCGACGCCATATCCAACGTTACCTCCGGCCTCAGCAGGTCCTCTTCATCCGAAAGGGCCAATCTTCAAGCACGTGCACGTTCTTCGTGCTGACTGGAGGCGTCGGGGCCGGCTCGGCTGCTCACGTGCTATCTGAACGGCATTGCGGCTCGTGGTGGGCTCAGGGTTCAGCCGGACGCGGGGCGCGTTCCGCGTCCATCGGGAGCTGACTCTGGGGTCTGCGCAAGGCTGCCGGTTACGAGGGACGGGAACGACCGGCCATGAGCAGGCTCACGTGTTCGCGGGGGGGGCCTCGACATGCTGCCCGCGGCCGTCGAACGCGTGCACACGCTTTCTGTCAGCGCCGGCTACTTCGAGGACTTCGCGGGCTTCTGGGCCGACGGGCGGCGCGGCGCTTCGGCGTCATCGACTTCACCTGGTCGGCGATGGGCTCCACGTCCCCCGGGGAGGCCCGCAGAGGGTTGCGGGGTCCGATCGGCACGCCATCCACGGGGGCCATGTCCATCCAGTGGGCTGAGGTCCGCATCGTCCCGAGTTGGCTGACCTCCAAGCGCGCTCCGAAAGAGGCGCGCCGCGGTGCGATGAATGAGGGACTGGCCGGAGGTTGCCTGCCCTCGGGCGAGCTCGGCGCCGACGCGCCTTTGGGGCCCGTCCAAGAACGAAGGCGGGCACGAGCATCGCGCTGAATATGGAGGCGTTGATGAAGCGGGTCGCGCTGGCCGCCGACCCCCGGACGTGGCGAATGGAGCGCCTACGCTTCGAGCCCATCGACTTCTCCGCTCGTGTGACCGAGAGCGGGCGCCGGCTCTTCGCGTCCATCGTCGTCGGCCACCACGCTCTCGACTTGGCGCGCAGAGCCCGCCAGCGCCCCCCCCCTCGTCTGGCGACCAATCCTCGGCTGAGCGGCCAGAGGACCCCAGCGAGCCTGCACGGCAGACTCCGCCCCATCTCGGGAACGGGGGGGGCCTGGGCGCGCGGGGCGCCCCTTGCGCTCACGGCCCCCCCCTGGCCGCTCGCCGGACCCGCGATGAGCCGGAACAACGCACGTGCGGTGAAGAGGTGGCGAATCGTGGGGGCGCTTCGGATGTTGATCCTGCGCGTGGCGAGTGCTACGTGTCTGCGCTTTCTTTGCCCGCCGTCGCTGGGGATGCTCGGCTAGCGGCGGGCCCGATGGACTAAGGAGTGGTCATGGCGAGCGCGACACGCGCGGCGGTGGTTCTTGGATTCGCATTGGCGCTGGCGGCTTGCAACAAGCCCGCGGACGCGCCTTCGACGGACAAGGCGGGGGCGGCTTCTGGCGCAGCCTCGGCGAACACGGGCAAGAGCGAGAAGCCCCAGGCGAAGCCGGAGGGGGCGGCCACGGCGACGCCGTCAGCGACTGGCCCGATCGCCAAGGTGAACGACGTCGCGATCGCGCGCGCCGAATTCGACGCGAAGTACGCGAAGATGACGAAGGCGTTCACGACCCGGAAGAAGGAGATCCCGGCGGGGCTCGCGAAGCGCTACCGCGAGTCGATCCTGAAGCAGCTCGTGGACAAAGAGCTGTTGCGCCAGAAGATCGAGGGCGCAGGGGTCAAGGTGGACGCCGAGTCCCTTGCGAAGGAGCTCGAGGACTACAAGAAGATGTTCCGCACGGAGGAGAACTTCCAGCGGTACCTCAAGAGCTCGTCGATCACCCTCGAGCAGATCCAGGCCAACATCTCGCACAACCTGGCGGTCCAGCAGCTCCTCGAGAAGCAGGGCGACCTGGCGGTCAGCGATGAAGACGTGAAGGCCTACTACGACAAGAACCAGAGCCGGTACGAGATCAAGGAGCAGATCCGGTCGAGCCACATCCTCTTCAAGGTGTCGAAGAAGGACGACAAGGCCGCCGACGCGAAGGCCAAGAAGAAGGCTGAGCAGGTCTACAAGGATGCCGCGAAGAAGGGTGCCGACTTCGCTGCCCTGGCGAAGAAGCACTCGGAAGGGCCGACGGCCTCGCGTGGCGGCGACCTGAGCTACTTCAACCGCGGACGGATGGTCCCGGAGTTCGAGAAGGTGGCCTTCGGGATGAAGATCGGCGACGTCTCCAAGCCGGTGAAGACGCAGTTTGGTTGGCACATCATCAAGGTCACCGACCGCAAGGAAGGCCGCAAGCGCCCATTCGACGAGGTGAAGGAGTCGATCTCGAAGCTCCTGCGCAACAAGAAGTCGCGCAAGGCCAAGGCGGCGCTGCTGAAGCAGCTCAAGGAGACGGCGAAGGTCGAATCGTTCCTCCCCGAGATGCCGGCCGAGCCCGCCAAGGAGAAGGCGGCTCCCGCGGTGAAGAAGGCGCCGGCGCCGGCCACTCCCGGGACGGCCGGCACCAAGACGCCCTAGAGCCTCCTCAGGCCCTCCATTCCAGTCGGAGGCCGCGACGAGATTAACAATGCGCGGCAGGTCGTTTAAGTTGGTGTCCTACGCCGACGATGTCGTCGGGTGTAAGGGAGGCGACCGGACGGAACATGGACGTCGCAACGATCATCGGGATGGTCACAGGGTCGGTATTGATCCTGATCGCCATCCTGCTCGGCGGTGAGCTCGGGCTCTTTATCAACGTCCCGTCGATCCTGATCGTCTTCGGCGGGACGATCGCGACGTTGTTCATCCGCTACGAGATCGCAGACGTGATCTTGACGGCGAAGGTCTCCAAGAAGTGCTTCAGCCACAAGCTGCAGAGCCAGCAAGAGGTCATCACCCAGTTCATCCAGCTCTCGCAGATCTCGCGTAAGGAAGGGCTGTTGGCGCTCGAGCGAGTGCAGTTCGAGGACCCGTTTCTGGCCAAGGGCATCAACTACTGCGTGGACGGCGCCGAGACCCGGCAGATCGAAGCCATCCTCCTCAAGGACATCCAGTACACGAAGGCTCGGCACACCTTCGGGCAGGATCTCTGGCTCGCGGTGAACACGTCGGCACCCGCGTTCGGCATGGTCGGGACGCTGATTGGCCTGGTGAACATGCTCGCCAACATGGACGATCCGAAGTCGATCGGCCCCGCGATGGCCGTGGCGATCCTGACGACGCTCTACGGCGCGGTCATCTCGAACCTGTTCGCGCTCCCGATGGCGGACAAGCTCGCCTACCGGAGCGCCGAGGAGATGGACCTGAAGCTGCTGATGCTGGAGGGGATTCTCGGGCTGAAGCGAGGGGAGAACCCGCGCATGCTCGAGGAGACGCTGCACACCTTCCTGTCGCCCAGCGATCGCGAGGCGATGAAGCAGTCCGCCGCGTAGCCGGCGGATGGCTGACGAAGAGGACGATGACGGCGGGGGCGGCGGGCTCGAAGAGGAGCACGTCTGCGAAGAGGGCGCCCCAGCCTGGGTCGTGACCTTCGGCGACATGATGTCGCTGCTGCTCACCTTCTTCATCCTGTTGCTGTCGTTCTCGACGATGGACGTGCTGCGTTTCAAGGACCTGGCGGGGAGCATCAAGCAGGGGTTTGGGGTGCCGGCGCCGGAGGTCATCCAACCGATCCCCAAGGCGGAGGACCACGTCGAGGTCCAGCCAAAGGTCGACTACAACGCGAAGAACATCATGGAGGAGCTGAAGCGGCGCCTCGACCCGAAGGCGGACAAGCGCCGCGAGGCCAAGGTCGATGTCGAGGTCTTCGAGACCTATCGCGGCGTCGTGGTGTTGCTCTCCGGCGAGGACCTGTTCGAGAAGGGCACCGAGCGATTGCGCAGGCCGGCGCTGACGCTGCTCGACTTCGTAGCTGAGCAGGCGCTCGATGAGGGCGACTACGAGTTGGCCGTCGAGGCGCGGAGTCCGCCCTCGGAGAAGCGGGCGCCACAGTTCAAGGACACGTGGTCGCTGACCGTCGCACGGGCGCTCTCGGCGTCGACCTACTTGCGGGTCCGCGGCCTCACGGCGAGCAAGGTCATGCCCGTCGGACGGGGACCGGCGCCACCTGATCGCGCACCGGGGGCCAAGAAGCCGATCACCGGTGGGACGCTCGAGTTCGTCTTCCTCTCCCGAATGCTGAAGGTGAAGTAGGCGTGGCGGAAAACGAAGAGGAGGAAGAGGTCCCGCCGCTCGAGGAGGAGGTGAAGTGCCCCGAAGGGGCGCCGGGCTGGGTCGTCACCTTCGGGGACATGATGTCCCTGCTGCTCACGTTCTTCATCCTGCTGCTGTCGTTCGCGCAGATGGCGATCGTGAAATACAACCTGTTCACTGGGTCGGTGATGAACGCGTTCGGCATCCAAGAGGTGACGCCGATGTTCAACCGACCGCAAGGGCGTAGCATCGTAAAGAAGAACTTCTCCAGCGACTTCAACTCGCGGACCCTGCTCAACGGGATGAAGTCTTCGACCGAACGCCAAGCGAACCGCACGCCGTCGGGGCGAGTGGACATCAAGGTCTTCGAGGACTACCGCGGGATCGTGATCAGCGTCGCCGAGGACGAGATGTTCGAGCCGGGCGAGGCCGATCTTCGGCCCGCCATCTGGCCGTTCCTCGATGATGTGCTTCGGGCAGCGACCGAGAATGGCGCCCAGATCCAGACGGAAGCGCACACTGACAACCGAGCGATGCGGTCGGCGCGCTTCCCCAGCAATGACCACCTCTCGGCGGCCCGGTCCGTCGCCGTCGTTCGCTACTTCCTCGGAGTGGACCAAGAGCTGCAGCCCGACCGGCTGGAGGCCGTGGCCTACGGCGAGCACCGGCCGAAGGTCGTCAACATGACCCAGGCGGCGATGAAGAAGAACCGCCGGATCGAGCTCGTGTTCTACGGCATCCCGAAGGACTTCCGGCGCAAGTAGCGGGTCTCGAGACCGGGGGACTGTGACCTGGTCGCCTCACCCCAGCTTACCCTGGGGGCGCCGCGGCGCCGCTTCGGGTGGTGGCCCGGCGTTTGCTTCCGTATCCTGAGATGGGTCGCTGGAGAAGAGGATGAGTCAGTCGTCGCGCCGCTATCCCGAGGACTCCGTCGTTGTCTCCATCGGGCGCGTCCGCGACCTGCTGCGCGATGAAGCTCCGCAGCCCGCGCGCGACACGGAGGTGCGCTCGGTTCCACAAGCGATCCCCGTCGCGAAGCCTGGTCAGCTCGTTGAGGTGGTGCCCTCCGCCGCGGAGGTCGCGGCGCGCCGAGAGGCGCGTTGGTCGGAGGACACCCTGCCGCACCTCGCGGGGCCGCCACGCCGAGCACTCTGGAGCCGCCACGGGGCCATGGTGACGGCGGCCGCTGGCGGGACCGCGTTGGGCCTCTTGCTGGCGCTCGTGCTCTCTGAGCCGCCGGAGGCCCCCGAGCTCGAAGCGCGACTCGCGCAGTCCGGGCAGACGATCGAGGCGCTCGAGGCGTCCCTGGCCGACGCTCGCGGGCTCGCGTCCGAGGCGCGCGCCCAAGCTGCAGTCGCGAACGCGGAGAAGGCGACGCTTGCCGAGCAGCTCGCCGCCCTCGAGGCGCAGGCCAGCGTCGAAAAGAGGCAGAAGACGGCCCGCCGGACCCATCGGCGCGGGCGAGCCAAGGCGAAGAAGCGACGCCGGCCTGCCAAGCTCACCCGGAACGACCGGAACCTCGACGCCCTTCTGGACTCGTTGTAAGCGCCCTACGACAGCGCGCCGAAGACGTCTGGATGCGGATTTGCGACGATCTCGCAGCCGGCCACGAGCCCTTCTCCAACCGCCGCGCGACCCGCGTTGACCGCTTCCTCGATGTCGTGGAGCAAGCCGGTGAGAACGAAGAAGCCCTTGCCGCCCAGGTCCCGCGCAAGGCGGATGCGGACCGCGCGGACGGAGGCGGCCTTGAGCGCCGCATCGGCCGCGCGAATGGTGGCGGCCATCGAGTAGGTCTCGAGCACCGCGACCGCGTGGAAGGAGGGCGTCAGGTCGTCTTCGAGGACTGCGACCAGGTCCTCGTGGGGGAACGGCAGGAGCATCCAATCCACCAGTGAGTCGGCCGCGATACGGCGGCCGGCGTTCACCGACTCGGAGACCTCGTCGACGCCGCCGCTGACGAGGACGCCGTACTTGCCTGGATGAGTGCTACCGCCATGGACGAGACGCACAGTGGCCCTCTTGACCATCGCGTCACAGGTGAGCACTCCGCGCGCAACGGAGCACAGCTCGACGAGTCCGATCGCGGGTCCGTCGGCTTCGCTCACACGATTCGGAAGGAGTCCTTGAGGACGCAGCGGCGGGCGCGCGCGAAGTGCGGCGCGTAGGTCATGCCCTCTCCGGTCGGGCTCGCGATCGTCCAGGAGGTGAACCCCTCACCGCCGAGGCCCACTCCGGCTGAGCTCGGGGCGTTCTTGACGAAGATGGAGGTGTTCACGGCCCGCGCCATGCGCGAGAGCGAGTTGACGTTCGTGGAGTGCATCACCGAGGTGTGCCCGTATCCGTGCTCGACCCGGACGGCGCACTCGATGGCGGCGTCGACGTCGGGGACCCGGACGAAGCCGAGCACCGGCATCAACATCTCGTGCTGGACGAAGGGGTGCTGCTCGGGCACCTCCGCGAAGGCCATGCGCGTCGAGTCCGGGACTCGGATGCCCGCGTCGGCGAGGATCAACGACGCGTTCTTGCCGATGTACTTGCGGTTGACGTGGTTGTCAGCGGTGATCAGCAGCTTCTCGAGGCGCTTCAGATCACCACCCGTGACCTCTACCGCATGGTTGGCCTTCAACTCGCGCTTCAGCGCGTCGGCGATCTCGCTGACGGCGATGATCTCCTTCTCGACGATGCAGATTACGTTGTTGTCGAGGCTCGCACCGAAGACGATGTCGCGTCCCGCCTGGCGGATGTCCGCCGTCTCGTCGACGACCACGGGGGGGTTGCCCGGCCCAGCGGCGATGGCGCGCTTTCCGCTGGTCATCGCCGCCTTGACCACGCCGCCGCCGCCGGTGACCGTCAGCAGACGGATGCCACCGTGGGTCATCACCGCCTGGGCGGTCTCGATCGTGGGCTCGGCGACGCAGTTGAAGATGTTGGACGGTCCGCCGCTCCCCTCGATCGCGGCGTTGAGCTTGTCGATGAAGTAGGCGCTGACGCCCTTCGCGGCGGGGTGGGTGTTGAAGACGACGGCGTTGCCCGCGGCGAGCATCCCGATCCCGTTGTTGAGGATGGTCTCGGTGGGGTTGGTACACGGCGTGATGCTCCCGATGACTCCATAGGGCGCCATCTCGGTGAGCGTCAGCCCATCGTCGCCGGTCCAAGCGGTGCTCGGTAGCGCCTCGGTGCCCGGCGTCTTCTCCAGCACGAGCCGGTTCTTGTGGAGCTTGTCGTCGACGCGCCCCAATCCCGTCTCTGCGACCGCCATCGTCGAGATGGTCTGCAGCTCGGTCCGCGTGGTGTCGCGCAACGCCTGGATGAACCGCGCCCGATCGGCGAGCGAGCAGGCGTGCAGGTCTCGGAAAGCACGGGTCGCCGCGGCGACGGCGTTGTCGACCGACGCGTGCACCCCCCGGCCATCCGCGTGCGTACGATGGTGGCGCGCGACGATCGGTGCGGAGGGACCAACCCCTTCCGAGGCGAGGCGGGATACCACCTTCTCGATGATGCTGGCGATCTGGCGCTCGTCCATGCGGCGTTCAGCTCTTCTGGTAGAGGACCTCGCCGCCGACCTCGAAGGTGTCGACGATGGCCATGATGGTCGCGTCGACCGGGCGATTCTGGGTCACCGTGGTCTGACGCGCGGACGACCCTTGCGCGTATAGGACCACCTCGCCTACCCCGGCCCCCACGGCGTCGACGGCGACGACACCGCCTCCCGAGACAGAGCCCGTCGCAAGGTCGATGGGCGCCACCGCGAGGAACGTGAGCCCGATGAGCTCGGGCTCCTTTTGGGAAGCGACGACCGTTCCGGTGACCTTGCCGATGACCACCGCGGCCTACTCGCTCTCGGGAGCGCGTCCGAGCGGGAGGCAGAGGTCGACGTTGGCGTGCGGACGCGGAATGACGTGGACGCTGACGAGCTCGCCGACGCGTTCCGCCGCTCTGGCGCCGGCCTCGGTGGCCGCCTTGACGGCCGCCACATCACCACGCACGACCGCGGTGGTGTAGCCACCGCCGATCTTCTCGTACCCGACGAGGTCGACCTTGGCGGCCTTCACCATCGCGTCCGAGGCCTCCACCATTGCCACGAAACCGCGGGTCTCGATCATGCCGAGCGCGTCTGCCATGTCACCTATCCTTGAACTTGGGTGGTTCCACGCCGGTCACCCCCTCCAGGGCCGCGGTCGCCGCCTCGAGGGCGGAGTCGATCTCGGACTCGGAGCCCGAGAGGTAGAGACGACCAAAGGCACCGAAGGGTCGGATGTCGACGAGGAAGATGTCGGCCGCCTTCTCCGCTTCGTTCGCGGCGAGGGTCACGTAGGCGGCGGGGAGAGTCTCCAGGATGAAGAGGGACTGACCGGGCAGGATCATGTTCCCGCGGGAGTTCCGGTTGATGATCTGCGTCTGGTACGGCTCGACCGACCGCAGGACCTGACTCGACACGACCTGCGGCTTCATCCGCTCGGACACCTCGCAGCCGAGACCGTCGAGGATGGCGCGCCCGGCGCTCTCGACCTCGCCTTTGTCCCAATCGTGAACCTCGAGCAAGCCATACGCGCGCTCGACGACTTGGACGGCAGGGACCACGCTGGTGGCCTTCAGCGCCGTGTCGGTGATGCGGTTGATCGCGATACCGGGGGCGATCTCGACCCAGAGCGAGGCCATCTCCGGGACCGGTAGAAACCCGCGAGAGGTCTTGCCCACGAAGCTCGTGAGTTGAGGCTGAAGCGAGTCGAGGAAGACGTACGAACGGAGCTTGATGCTCATCGAATCCAGGCCGGCGGTCCAGAGGGGGTGGACCCTAGCACGAGGTCCGGGGGCCGGCAACGTGGGCGGTCACGCCCAGGCGGCGACGTCTCGCAGATGCGCCCGCGCGCGCGGCGGCATGCGATCGAAGACGATTCCCATCCCGGGACGACGGCCTCGGTCCTGGACGCGCACCACGCGGGCGTCGGCGCGGACCGGGTGCTCGTAGCCGGGGAGATCGAAGCTGACCTCGACCTGAGCGCCGATCGGGAGCAGCAACGTGCTCTCGACGAACGCGCCGGAAGCGCTGACCTGGCTGAGCGCGAGGGGGAGCGGAGAGTCACCCGTCCCGGCCTCTCGAATGTGGACGGTGCTGTCGAGATCGCCGCGCTCCGCGTTGCGCTGGCCGGCGCTGCTGCCGGACTGGCGAGTGAAGGGGCTGCTGCTTCGATGGGCCATCGGACGCCTCCGTGTCGGCCTGGGTGCGCCTAAGACCTACATGTAGGAAGACGGTCCGTCAATTTTTCGCGCAACAATCTCTGCGATTGTCCGATATCCCCTATGGGTGGGTGGGGGAGGTGGTGGAACAACGCGGGCGCGCGCGCTGCCTTATTGAGGGTCGGCCTCTCTCGGGGCGACGGAGGCTTCGACGACGAAGGCCCCGACCTCGGTGTTCCATGGCATGCAGAGTCGACGGCCGGCGGCCGTCAACCACGGCAAGTGCACGTCGGTGCCCACGACCACGCGGGGGATCTCGACCGGGGTGTCGACGCCGCATGTCTGGCGGGCCCGGTCGACGATGGCGTGAGCTCGCTGCGCGAGGGCGGCGGCCCGCGCCTCCAGATCCGGGTCGACGATGTCGGCGATGGCGTCGAGGACGGCCGCGGGTGCGCTGAAGACGAACTCGAGCCGATTGGTGCCGTCGAGCGCCAGGCCGATGGCGGCGCTGAACTCGAAGGGCATGAGCGGGGCCTCCCGGGCGAAGGGCTGCCCGGGGGTGGCGCGGAAGGGGCTGTGTGCGTTGACGACCTGGCCGGTCTGGGCAATCAGGGCGTTGATCATCTCGGTCTTCATTCGCGTCACCTCACGACCTCGCCACCGGCGTCCGCGAGTACGGGGCGGTGGAGTTCACCCTTGTTTTCGGTTGCTGAGCCCTCATGGTTGAACGAGGGTCGGCGCCATGACGCTGCTCCTGCTGGCCTTCATGGGCGTGCCGACCCCTCACAGCGACGTCGCGGAGGTGCGTATCGTCTTCTTCGGGCGCACCGGCGGGGTCTCGGACCACGTCGGTCGCAACCGCGCGCACGCACTCCTCGGCGACCGGTTCTCGGTGCGGGGCGCCGGACCCCGCTCCTATGCCCTGGACGGGCGCGTCGTGCTGGACGCCGACGTGGCCACGTTCCACGCGTTTCTGGGGGCGCCACCGATCCGCCGCGAGGTCCTCGTCGACGCGCAGGACGTGCTGACCGGTCCCTTCGAGGTGCTGCTCGAGCCGTCGGCGGATCCGCCTCGGACACTGCGGCAGACAAAGCGACCAAGCGATGTGCGTGCCCGCCGGCCGAGTTCAAGGCGCGAAGCCGTAGCGATATCCGAAGATATCGACAGGTTTCGCAACGCAGAAATCGGTTGGCGGGCGCGTGCAGCGCGCCGCGTCGCGACTCTGCCGCAGCGTCCTCGGAGGGGGACCCCGGTGCTGGACTGGCTCGAGCCGCGGGTGCCAGGCCTCGCTCGCTCGTCCGGTCGGCTCGTCGACCTGGTGAACGCGACGGGCGCGCGGCTCCGGCTGCTCGAGCTCGAGGGGGTCGATCCGGGGAGACCGGTCGAGACGGACCCGTATGCCTGGGAGATGCGGTTCGCGACGCGGGGCGAGGTGGAGCTCGACGGCTCGCGCACCGTGCTCCTGAACATCGGCCGGCCGCTCTCGGACGGCGCGCGGCGCGTCGAAGCGGTGCGGCGCCTCCGCGCCGAGCGACCCGGGACCATCGTCGTGGCGGCGGGGGATGACATCGAGCACTTCAGCTTCCTCTCGGCCGGGGCGCCCGATCTCCAACGGCCACACACCTGGAGCTCGTTTCAGCGGATGGGGCTCGACGCGCTGGCGCCGGGCCGGAGCGAGGCCGCCTTCGGGATGGACGCGCTGGTGAGGGAGGCTCGGGTCGCCGAGGTCGAGCTGCTGGCGGCGAACCTGACGGGCGCGGGTCTCGCCGGATCGCGACTGGTCCACTCCAATGGGGCGCGGGTGCTGCTGGTCGGGCTGGCCGATCCGAGGGTCGCAGGTGGCTCGGGATACGGCGGGCTCGGCGAGGCGGCGCTCGTAGCGCCGGGCCCAGCGGTATGCGCGGCGGTGTCTGCGGCGCGGGAGCGCCTGGGCGCGCGGCCGGATGTGGTCGTCGTCTTCGGAGCGCTGACAGGCCGGGAGCGCGCGCGCATGGTCGCGAGTTGCCACGAGATCGATCTCCTGCTCGGAGACTTCGACGATCGGGGCTTCACGCCGGAGATGATGACCACGCGCGTGGCCGACGAAGCGCTGCGTGCTCGGGAGCGTCACCCGCTGCCGGTTCTCGGCGCTGGGCGCCTCCGAGTCGGAGTGGTGGATCTCCAGATCGCAGGCGGGCGCCTCGTCAGAGCCCGCAGCCGCGCCTTCCCCGTGCTCGCCGCGCACCCGCCCGACCCTGCGATGGCCCGCGCGGTTCAGCGGACCCGCCAGGACGCCTACGCGACCGCACAGGATGTCCTGCTCCCGGTACCGGGAGCATCACTCGACGCGGATTCCTGGCGTCGGATGACGGCCAACACGCTGCGCGAGCGCTACGCGGCGGAGGTCGCGGTGATCCCCCGGATCCCCTTCCCGTGGAGCTCCACCGGCCCCGTCACCCGACTCCAGGCGCTAGCCAACCTCAACGTGCCCGACCGCCTCGAGGTCTTGGCCCTCGACGCCGCTCAGATACGACGTCTCGCGGGCAGCCCCGCGCTTCGCGACCTGGTTACGAGCGGGCTTGAGCCCTCCAAGCCGCTGGTCCTGGGACGCCCCCTCGAGGCTCGGGAGCGCTACCGAGTCGTGACCACCGACACGCTGCGAGAGATGCCGGCCTTCGCGTCGATCCTCGGAGCGGGGACCGCCGAGCACGGTGAGCCGCTGCGAGACGCGGTGCTCGCGACGCTCGATGAGCGGCGGCGGCGGGGCACGCTGAACCTGGAGAGGCTGACCGCGCCGCAGGGCGCGGCGAAGACGACACGATGGGTCACAGACCTCCGCGGGTTGGAGGTCGGTGTCGGCAACCAGATCAACTTCGGGACGGTCAACCAGGATCTGCGAGAGACCCGGGCGACGGCGCCGGAGCATCGGTCGCTCGCGGCCCGAGGCGGCTTGGGGGTGCGGCGTGACAGCCCCACGCTGGATTGGGTGAGCGAGGCGCGCGCCGAGTTCGCCGAGCTGAACGTCGAGGGCGATGAAGCCCTCGAGGCCGCCGACAGCGCGCGGCTCTCCAGCGAGTTGCAAGCCCACGCGGTGCCGACGCTCGCCGGGGTGCCCTATCTGAGCGCGGCCTACGAGACCGAGTTCACGGCGACCGACGGCAACGCGCGGAAGAAGCGAGTCGAGGGCGCCCTCGGCGCGCTCTGGCGCGGTCGGCTCCTCCAGCAAGTTCGGCTCGCGACGTTGCTAGGCCACGACTTCGCCTCGGGTGCCGCCGCGCCGGAGCTCGGTGTCCTAGGTGTCCTCGACGCCCGCGCGCCATTGGGGCCCCTGGTGTGGTGGCTCTCGTCCGAGGCGCGGTACTACGTGCCGCTATCGACGACGGAAGACCTGGGCGCCCCGGGGCTCGTCGTGAAGGCGCGCACCGGCTTGGATGTGCCGGTCGTCGGTGGGCTCGCCCTCAGCGTGTACACGGATCTGTTCACGGTGCGCGGCCAACACCGCGATCGCCGGGACTTCAGCTCCAGCGCGGTCAGCGGCGTCTCGCTCAAGCTCGATCAGGTCTTCAAGACGGTGATCGACTGATCACCTACTCCTCGCCCCGGAGCTTGGCCACGACCGTGTAGTCCTCGAGCGTGGTGGTGTCGCCGATGGTCTCGCGGTTCGCGGCGATGTCTCCCAGCAAACGACGCATGATCTTGCCGCTGCGGGTCTTCGGTAGTGCTTGCGTGAAGCGGATCTCCGCCGGGCGCGCGATGGCGCCGATCTCCTTGGCGACGTGGGCCTTCAGCGCGACGGCCAACTCGTCCGCCGGGGCCACCCCCGGGCCGACGCTGCAGAACGCGACGATGGCGGTGCCCTTGATCTCGTCAGGTCGGCCGACGACCGCCGCTTCGACCACCGCTTCGTGGGAGACGAGGGCCGACTCGACCTCGGCGGTGCCCAGCCGGTGTCCGGCGACGTTGATGACATCGTCGATGCGGCCGACGATCCAGAAGTTGCCCTCGGGGTCGCGGCGCGCGCCGTCCCCCGCGAAGTAGTAGGGCTCGCACTGGCTCCAATACGCCTCCCGGTAGCGCGCCTCGTCGCCCCAGACCCCGCGCAGCATGCTTGGCCACGGCTGCTTGATGACCAGGAAGCCGCCCTCGTCGGGGCCGCACTCTTCGCCGTTCTCGTCCACGATGGCGGCGTCAACCCCGAAGAACGGGCGGGTGGCGCTGCCCGGGATCGTGGTCGTCACCCCCGGCAGGGGCGTGATCATGATGCCGCCCGTCTCGGTCTGCCACCACGTGTCGACGATCGGACAACGATCGGCGCCGATGACCTCGCGGTACCACATCCAGGCCTCCGGGTTGATCGGCTCGCCGACCGACCCGAGCAGACGCAGCGAGGAGAGATCGCAGCGGTCCGGGAACTCGCGGCCCCACTTCATGAAGGCCCGAATCGCGGTGGGCGCGGTGTAGAAGATGTTGACGCCCCACTTCTCGACGAGTCGCCAGAAACGGTCGCCCTCGGGGAAGTTGGGCGCGCCCTCGTACATCATCGTGGTCGCCCCGTTCGCGAGCGGCCCGTAGAGGATGTAGCTGTGGCCGGTGATCCAGCCGATGTCCGCGGTGCACCAGTAGACGTCCTCGTCGCGGAGGTCGAAGACGTACTTGGAGGTGAGATAGGTGCCCACCAGGTAGCCGCCGGTGCTGTGAACGACGCCCTTGGGCTTCCCGGTCGTCCCGCTGGTGTAGAGGATGAAGGACGGGTGCTCCGCGTCGAGGGGCTCGGCGGGACAATCGGCGGACATGCCCTCGACCTCGTCGTGCCACCAGTGGTCCCGTCCCTCGGCCATCTGGACGTCGTTCTCGGTCCTGCGGACGACGAAGACGTGCTCGACGGTGTCGCAGCGGGCCAAGGCCTCGTCGACGTTCGCCTTGAGATCGATGACCTTGCCGCGTCGCCAGGCGCCGTCACAGCAGATCACGGCCACGGCGCCGGCGTCGTTGACCCGGTCGGCGATGGCGGTGGCCGAGAAGCCGCCGAAGATCACCGAGTGGGTGGCGCCAATCCGCGCGCACGCGAGGGTGGCTATGGCGAGCTCGGGCACCATGCCCATGTAGAGCGCGACGCGGTCACCGGGCTTCACGCCACGAGCCCTCAGCGCGTTCGAGAAACGGCAGACCTCGCGGTGGAGCTGGTGGTAGGTGAAGGTCTGAGTGTCGCCGGGCTCGCCCTCCCACAGGAGCGCGGCCTTGTTGCGCCGCCAGCCGTCGAGGTGCCGGTCGAGGCAATTGTAGGCGAGGTTCGTCTTGCCACCGACGAACCACTCGACCCGCGGGTGGTTCCACTCGCGGACCGTGTGCCACGGCTCAAACCAGTGCAGCTCGCTGGCGACCTCGGCGAAGAATCCCTCGGGATCCTCGATGCTGCGGGCGTACATCGCGGCGTACTCGGCCGGATCGCCCAGCCGCGCCGCCGCGGCGAACTCCGCGGGCGGAGGGAAGTGGCGGGTCTCGTGGAGCACGCTCTCGATTTGCTTCGACAATTGCTCGCCCTCGCGTCGGTCGTCGGTGGGCCAGAACGAAGCACAGCGCATGGGGCCGTGCAACCGTGAAGCGCGACTCTCTGCCCCGCTGTCGGGTAATCGATGCGGCGCTCTCGGCGCGGTTCTAGTACAGTCACGCCCCCCAGTGCCTGGGAAGCTGGATGAAGAGGGAGCCTGGATGAAGAGGGAGGCTAGATGAAGATCGCCATCCCCATCGTGCTGGTGGCATTGCTCGGGGTCGCCGGGTGGGTCGCGCTGCGGCCCGTCGAGTCCACCCCGCCGACGCGCGGCGAGGCGAGTCGGGCCACGTCGGCCGCTGCGTCGACGCCGGCCCCCCCTGGCACAGCAACCGCGACCGCCAAGACCACGCCGCCACCGACGGTGCGAAACGCGCTGCCCAAGCGTCGTCCGCCGAACACCGCGCGCTACGAGAAGTCCCCGACGGCGCGGACCCCAGCGGCGCTACCCTCGGTCGAGACACCGAAGCGCAAATGGGGGCGCGCCGGCAATGGGCAGCCGATGCCCCGCTTCCCCGCGGAGGCCGTGAAGGCCGGGATCCGCCGCTACTACGCGAACCTGCCCAAGAGCGGGAAGGTGCCGGCGCGCATCGAGCTCGAGGAGCTGTTCACCCGGGACTTGATCTCGGCGCTCAACCTGCCCGTCAACGCACGAGTCGTGGAGATCGGGCATTGGCCGGCGAACTCGCTGGAGGCGTTCAAGGCGGTCCTCGCCATCGATCCGAAGATTGAGGGCACGCTCGGTATCACCGCGGTCGACGACGGCGAGCGCTACCGCGAGTATGTCGGCCTGACCGAGTAGACCCCTGGCCAGACTCTTACCCTTACGTTAGGGTAAGAGTGTTGACAACGACGTCCCCGACGGGATACTTGGCCGCGCAATGTCGGAATCAAAGCTCCTGCGTATTGGTCAGCTCGCGAAGCTGACGGAGAAGACCGCCCGGGCGCTCCACCTGTACGAGGAGATGGATCTGCTCTGCCCGGTCCAGCGCACGCAGGGCGGGTTCCGACTCTACGACGTCGAAAACGTCTCGCGCATCCGCTACATCGACCGACTTCAGCGCCTCGGCTACTCCCTGCGGGACATCCGCGAGTTGGTGGCCGAGTGGCGACGCACCTCCAACCCGCGCGACGCCATGGCGTCGATGCAGTCCGTGTACCGGGCGCGCCTCGCGGAGGTGCGCCGGACGCTGGAGGAGCTCGCCGTCCTGGAGAACGAGCTGGTCGCGAGCCTGGCGTTTCTCGAGGGGTGCCAGACCTGTGGCGCCGAGGCCGAGCCGACGGAGGCCTGCGGCGAGTGCGGACGCACCGGCGAGCACGACGACGACCTCGCGTTGATCACCGGCCTGCCGGCCCATTGAAGAAGCTCGACGAATGAAGCTGCCTATCTACATGGACAACCACGCGACGACCCCGGTCGATCCGCGCGTGGTCGAGGCGATGCTGCCCTACCTGACGGAGCACTTCGGCAACGCGGCGAGTCGCAACCATGCCTTCGGCTGGGCTGCGGAGGAGGCGGTCGAGATCGCGCGGGAGCACATCGCGGCGCTGATCGGTGCGACCGCCAAGGAGATCGTCTTCACCAGCGGCGCGACCGAGAGCGACAACGCCGCGTTGAAGGGGGCCGTCGAGTTCTACGGTCACAAGGGCAAGCACCTCATCACTTCCCCCCTCGAGCACAAGGCGGTCATCGACACCGCTCGCCATCTCGAGCGCCACGGCTGCGAGATCACCTGGCTGCCCGTCGGCACCGACGGGCTCATCGACCCACAGTCGGTGGCCGACGCGATCCGCGACGACACGCTCCTGGTGAGCCTGATGCACGCGAACAACGAGATCGGCGTCGTCAACGACGTGGGCGCGATCGGCGCCATCTGCAAAGAGCGCGGGGTCCTCTTTCACACCGACGCCGCGCAGAGCGCCGGCAAGGTGCCCGTGGACGTCCAGGCGATGGGCATCGACCTGCTCTCGCTGTCAGCCCACAAGATGTACGGACCCAAGGGCATCGGGGCTCTGTACGTGCGCCGGAAGAAGCCGCGGGTCCGAGTCGCGCCGATGGTCCACGGCGGCGGGCACGAGCGGGGGATGCGATCGGGCACCCTACCGGTGCACCAGATCGTCGGCTTTGGCGAGGCGGCGCGGATCGCGAAGCTCGAGCTGGCGAGCGAGGCCGAGCGGCTCACCGCGCTGCGCGATCGCCTCTGCGATGCGATCTGCGCGCGCGTGCCGGAGGTGCTCGTCAACGGATCGATGGCGCATCGTCTGCCGGGGAACCTCAACATCAGCTTCACCTTCGTGGAGGGCGAGTCGCTGTTGATGGCGCTGCGTGACGTGGCCGTCTCGAGTGGCTCCGCCTGCACGTCCGCGAGCCTGGAGCCGAGCTACGTGCTCCGCGCGATCGGCCTCGACGACGAGAACGCGCACTCGAGCATTCGCTTTGGCCTGGGCCGCTTCAACACCGCCGAGGAGGTCGACTACGTCGCCGAGCTGGTGGGCAGGGCGGTGGCGAAGCTGCGCGACCTCTCCCCTCTCTGGGAGATGCACCAGGAAGGCATCGACCTCAAGACCGTCCAATGGGCGGCTCATTAAGGGACGTAAGATGGCGTACAGCGACAAGGTCATCGACCACTACGAGAACCCCCGTAACGTGGGGACGTTGGACAAGGGCGACGCCCACGTGGGCACCGGCCTCGTCGGGGCCCCCGCCTGTGGCGACGTGATGCGACTCCAGATCCGGGTCGGCGACGACGGCACGATCGAGGACGCGAAGTTCAAGACGTACGGCTGTGGATCGGCGATCGCCAGCAGCAGCCTGGTCACCGAGTGGGTGAAGGGCCGCAGCGTCGATGAGGCGCTCACTATCAAGAACCGCGACATCGCCAACCACCTGGCGCTGCCGCCGGTCAAGATTCACTGCTCGGTGCTCGCCGAGGACGCGATTCGCGCGGCGATCGCGGATTACAAGCAGAAGACCGGGGCGGTCGAGGAGCAAGCGGGATGATCAGCCTGACGGAGAACGCCGCGGCGAAGGTGAAGGACCTCATCGAGACGCGGCCCAACCCGACCGAGGGGCTCCGCGTCGGCGTACGCGGAGGAGGCTGCTCGGGGTTCACCTACTTCCTCGAGTTCGCCGAGACGATGAACAAGGGGGATCGCGAGCTCGATTGCCACGGGGTCCGGCTCTTCGTCGATCCGAAGAGCTACCTCTACCTGATGGGGACCGAGGTCGACTTCGTCGATTCGCTCGCCGGCGCCGGGTTCAAGTTCAACAACCCCAACGCCCGTCGAACCTGCGGGTGCGGCGAGTCCTTCTCCGTCTGACGCCGCCGTGAAGTGCTGGCAATGCGGGGCGGCCACCGCCGAGCTCGACTGTGAGCGCTGCGGAGTCCTCCAGCCTCCCGATCCACGCCTCGACCACTTCGCGCGCCTCGGCCTCGAGGCTCGCTTCGCCCAGGACGTCGACGACGTCGTCGCGCGGCACCGCAGCCTGCAACGCAAGGTGCACCCAGACCGATTCGCCCACCGCGGCGCTCGGGAGCGCCGGCTCTCGTTGGAGCACGCCACGGCGCTCAACGACGCGGTTCGCACGCTCCGCGATCCGCTGCGGCGGGCGGACTACGTATTGAAGCTGCGGGGCATCGACATCGACGCCGAGGGTGAGGACCGCGTCCGGATCGATCCGTGCTTCCTGATGGAGGTGATGGAGCTCCGCGAGGCCACGGGCGAGCTGGTCGGGACCGACGCCCACACCGAACGCGTGCGGCTCAAGCAGAAGGTCGTCGAACGATACGAGGCGGCCCTCGGCGCGCTCGGGGCGGGGCTCGACGGAGACGCCCCCTTGAGCCCACTCACCCAGACCGCAGCGCAACTCCGATACCTGCGCCGCATCATCGACGAATTGGAAGCGCTCGACGCATGAAGGCCATCGGCATCGATCTCGGCACCACCAACAGCCTCGTCGCCGTCGTGACCGACGGTACGCCACGCGCCCTCCCCGACGAGCACGGCCGCGCGATCCTGCCGTCGGCTGTCTTCTACGGACCCAGCCGTGTGATCGTGGGCTATGCCGCGCGGGACGCGGCGGCGGACAACCCCCAGGACACGCTCCTCTCCTTCAAGCGGCTGATGGGCCGCGACGCCCACGAGGTGGCCGGTGATGCCTTGGGCACCTATCGCCTCGAGCAGGAGGCCCAGGTGCTGCGCGTGGTGGCGGGGGATCGCAGGGTCACGCCCGTCGAGGCGTCCTCCGAGATCCTCAAGGTGCTCGCGGCGCGCGCCTCGGAGGCGCTCGGGGGGCCGGCCGCGCGAGCGGTGGTCACCGTGCCGGCGTACTTCGACGACGCCCAACGACAGGCGACTCGGCAGGCGGCGCGCCTCGCGGGGCTACACGTGCTGCGGCTGCTCAACGAGCCCACGGCCGCGGCCCTGGCCTACGGGCTCGACAAGCGCCCCGAGGGTCGCTTCGCGGTCTTCGACCTGGGCGGTGGGACCTTCGATATCAGCCTCCTGCATCTGGTGGACGGCGTCTTCGAGGTCCTCTCCACGGGGGGTGATACGCGGCTCGGGGGGGACGACATCGACCTCGCGCTGGCCCTGACCATGCTCGCGGAGGCGGGAGCAGAGGTCGACTCGGCGAGCCCGGCGCTGAAGCGCCGCGCGATCGACGCGGCGAAGTTCGCAAAAGAGGCACTCACCGACCACTACGAGACCGACTTCGCGCTGCTCATGGACGACGGGCGACGGTTCTCCCGTCGCCTGAGCCGAGACGCCTTCGACGAGATCGCTCGGCCGGTGCTCGACCGCATCGGCGCGCCGTGCAAGCAGGCGTTGCGGGACGCCGGCTTGCGTCCAGAGGCCCTCGACGGCGTGGTGTTGGTCGGTGGCAGCACACGCTCCCAGGCGGTGCAGCGCTTCGTGACGAAGCTGTTCGGCCAGCGACCGCTCGCCGACATCGATCCCGACGAGGTGGTGGCGATGGGCGCCGCGATCCAGGCGGATCTGCTCTCGGCGGAGTCCGAGCTGCGCATCCTCGACGGCGGCGACGTGCTGCTGCTCGACGTGACGCCGCTCTCGTTGGGCCTCGAGACGATGGGCGGCGTGGTGGAGAAGGTGATCCACCGCGGCAGCCAGATCCCCGCCAGTCGCGCTCAGGAGTTCACGACCTTCAAGGACGGCCAGGCGGCGATGGACATCCACGTGCTCCAGGGGGAGCGCGAGTTGGTCGACGATTGCCGCAGCTTGGCACGTTTTCGGCTGGACGGGATCCCACCGGCGGCGGCAGGCCTCGCGCGCGTTCGAGTGAGCTTCCAGGTCGACGCCGACGGCATCCTCCGGGTCTCCGCCGAGGAGACCAGCACCGGCGTGGCGCAGTCGGTGACGGTCCAGCCGGCGCACGGGCTCACCGACGAGCAGGTCGAGGAGATGCTTCAGGCGTCGTTGGACCACGCCGAGGCCGACGTCTTCGAGCGGCTCCTGCGTACGGCGCGGGTGGAGGCCGAGCGCGTGCTGATACCGCTCAAACACGCGATGTCCGACGACGGTGACCTGCTCGACGCCGAGGAGCGGACGGCGATCGAAGCCGCGATCGCCGATTTGGAAGCGGCCGCGGCGGGCGATGACCACCGGAGCGTGCAGGACCTGACGGAGATCCTGGACCGCGTCAGCGCGGGCTTCGCGCAGCGGCGAATGGACCGGGCCTTGCACGACGGACTCGTCGACCGCAACGTAGACGACATCTGACAGGGAACCCGGGGGGCCCGTGAGCTTGGTCTGGACCGACGTGCACGCCATCGGCGAGCTCCTCTATGATCGATTCCCCGACACCGATCCGCTGACGATCCGGTTTACCGATCTGCTTGAATGGATCCAGGAGATCCCCGAGTTCGACGACGACCCGGAACGGTGCGGTGAGAAGGTGCTGGAAGCGATCCAGATGGCCTGGCTCGGCGAATGGAAGGAAGACCATTGAACGTGCGTTGGATGGTGTTGGCGGCGGTCCTGTGGGGCTGCGACGACGGAGGTAGCGGCGCGCTCCAGCCGGACGCTGGACCGGCTGCGGACATGGGCGAAGGCGAGGGCGAAGGAGAAGGCGAGGGAGAGGGCGAGGGCGAAGGAGAGGGCGAAGGCGAAGGCGAGGGCGAGGGCGAGGCGCCCTTCGATTGCGACGTGCTGTGCCCGACCTTCGAGCGCGAGTGCTTCGACGCGTTCACCATCCGTGGGTGCCAGGAGTGCGCCAAGCTCGCGAAGCGACTCAACGAGCCGAGCGACCACCCCGAGACCTACGAGCGCTCCGCCCGCGTGTGCGGGGACGCGATGAACGGGAACGATTGCAAGGCGCTCTACGCCTGCCTCGGCGACGACGACGGATTGCACGCGGTCGCCGACGGGGTGCAGGTCGCGCTGTTGGGGACGCTTCGCGGTGTCGAGTTCGCCGAGTCCGACGCCGCCGCGTGGGCCACCGTGGGCACCAAGCGGAGGAGCGGTGCACCCGCCGACTTCGAGGTCTACTTCGAGTCGGGCGGCAGCTTCTGGGTCCTGCGCTTCGACGATCTCGCGATGGACACCGCCCTCGGGGAGCGAGACGCCGCGGCGCACCCGATCGAGATCGAGAGCTTCGATACCCTCGACCTGCTCGACGCCGGCACCATCGAGGTGCGCGCCTTCGCCCTCGACGGCCTCTTCGAGATCGAGGCGAACGTCCGACCCGCGATGGCGGCGGGGGACGAGACGCTCGCGATCACGGTGAGCGGAGACTTCACGGAGGAGTAGATCCATGCGTCACGGTGGGTGTTGGGTGTCGTTGGTCCTCGTGCTCGGGTGCGGGGCGCCGCCTCCACCCGCGCTGACCGGGCCGAAGAGCTACGCCGAGCTCGCACCAGCGGAGGTGGTGCTCATCGGTGATCTGCGCCCCACCAAGCGAATCCAGATCGCGCACACGAGCGGCGCTCTGCCGGACGCGGATGGGCTGGAGACGGCCCTCGCGACGGCAAATCAGGTCGTGTCCGTGGGCGGGACCTCGACTGAGCTAGAGGTCGCCCTCGCGGGCGCGGTGTGCACCATCACGCATGGCCCCAGGCTGACGAACCTCCCGGATCCGGCGATCGCGCCAGAGCTCGACCGCCACGGGCTCAACGAAGAGGAGGGTCGCTCGCTCTTCGCGACGACGGGGGTCGCCGATGTGCGCTGCCGTACCGACGAGGGGGCGCCGGGCTACGCCGGGGCGCAGGCCGCGGAGGTCGTCGCCAAGGCGCTGATGCGTTCGACCAGAGGGCACCTCTACGATCCGCACTTGGACCGTTTCTGGCCGGCGGCGGCGTGGGAGAGCCTCGCGCGGCGGGCCTTCTCGGTGCAGCGCAACGTGCGCGTCCTCCGCGAGAAGGGGGCGGATGGGCGGGTGTGGCTGGGAACCCGGGGCATGATGGCGATGGGGCGCGCGGATCTGGAGGTCTTCCCGATTTCCCCGGAGATCGCCGACGCGCTCTCGGAGAAGCTCCTGACGATCGCCGACGCGATCGTCAACGACCTCCGGCTCGGCGCCGGCTCGACCCTCGAGTTGGGCAGCACGGAGGTGCTGCTTCTGGACCGGGCGGCCTATGCGGTGACCTGGCCCAAGGGCACCACGGGCGTCGAGATCGAGGCGCCCGGAGAGACCGCTGGGCGCCTCGCGCTGACCCAACCTCGGTCACGTCTCGGCGATCGGGCTGAAGCTGAACGGCTCGCGCGCCGATTGTCTTTGGAGTGACGCAAGCTTCGAAACGAACCATCGAGGATCCGCGCGACCTCCACGGGCTCCTCGGGCAAGTGGTCGCCCGACGATTCCGCGTGCTCTCTCTGCGACACGCCGGGCCCCGCGGAACGGTCTACGAGGCCGAGCCGCCGGGCGTGGGACGCTGTCGGCGCGCGCTGAAGGTGTTGGGGTTGCCGGAGGCCCGAGAGCCCGAGGCGATCGAGCGCCTGCACGGGCACGTCGACCGGGCGCGCACCTTGGAACATCCGCACCTGGAGCGGGTCTTTGAGTTGGGCACGCTGCCCGATGGCGCGCCGTACCTGGTCTGCGAGTGGCTACCGCTCGACAGCCTCGACGACGCGTTGGCCCACGGTGGCCGCCCGCCCGCGGCGCGCGCCCTGCAAGTGATGGCGGCGGCGGCGGAGGCTTTGTCGGCCTTGCACGCGGTGGGCGTGGTGCACGGGGACGTGCGCCCGGAGCACGTCCTGGTCTCGCCAGCCCGGGACGGATACGCCCGGGTTGTCCTCTCGGACGCGGGCATCGCGGCCAGTCTTGAGGCTCGCATCCCGACGACCGTGGCCGGCCCGCTGAGCTACCTCTCGCCGCAACGCGTGCGCGGCATGCGCGCCACGGCCGCCGACGACGTGTACGCGGTCGGCGTCTTGTCCTACCTGCTGCTCACGGGCTCACTCCCGTTCGAGCCCGACGACGAACGCGCGAGGGGGGTCAGCCCTGACCCCGCCGAGCGGGTACGCTGGCTGCACGAGCACGCGCTCCCCGTACGGCCCCGCGAGCGGGTGTCGAAGCCTGAGTTCGGGCAGCAGGTCGAGGCGGTCATCGGCCGGGCGTTGGCCAAGGACCCAGCACACCGCTACGTCGACGGCGGCGCCTTGCTCGCGGCGATGGACCGCGCCCAGGCCTTCGAGGGTGGCGGCGACCTGGCCGGGCTCTTCCATGGCCACACGCCGGCGCCCCGCGCCCCGACACCGGCGCCGGAGGGCCCCGAGACGCCAGCGCCGGTCGAAGTGGCGGAGCCGCTCGACCTGCCAGCGCCACCGAGCAAGCCACGTATTCCGCTGTGGAGTTGGGCCGCCGCGGGCCTCACCCTCGGCGCCATCGTCGCCTGGATGGTCTAGGACGGTGCGGCAGACCAAGCGACGCAGCCAAATGCGTGCCCGCCGGGCGAGCTCAAGGCGCGAAGCCGTAGCAATACCCGAGGTTGAACGAAGCCGCTTGCGCGCCAGTTGGCCTCGCGGCCCTTCCCCCCGAAGGATGAGTTCGCTGGTCATGCGAACGCGTCGATCGTCACCCTAATCGTCGTCCCCCACCTGACGTTCGTCGTCGGGGGCTCTCTTCGGTTTTGGGTTGGGCGCGGTGAGGTCTACCTGGTCTACATCCGTCGGCGCAGCCCGGCTTCTCGCGGCTCAGCGCGTCACCGGAGTTGATCAGGAGCCAGCCACTCCCTGAAGACGATCCTCAGGTGGGCGAGGTCGTCAGGCAGGATGATGATGAGTCGAATTCCGAGGTCGTCCGCCAGGGCCACCTTCGTCGACATCTTCTTCGCATATTGATCGTCCGCCATCATCCCCGCGTACTCCACGTACGTGCCGTCCGCGAGTCTCCAATCTGCTCGCTTCCTGCCGGACGGGTTCCACTCGGGGTGTTTCCCCCATCGCGGCTCCGGCTCGTGCCAGATCTCGTTGTCGTGTAGGAAGTCGTCGATGCTGCGCTCAGCCAGGGAGCGGCATTGATGTCCATCCTTCGCAGCACACAGCATTCCACGGCCGGGCCGCCAAGCCTCACCCACCAGCCCGCACTGCCGGAGGACATTTGTCCACGGGCGCCCGCCCAGGAGTTCATAGAGTCGGTCCTCAGACGGGACGAGGATCATCGCCGCCAGCACCACGTCGCGCACATCGTCAGGCAAGGCACCCAGTCCCGCCTTGGCTCTGAAGTCGGAGCGGGGAATGTGCTCGAGCGCATCTCGGGCCCGCGCCAACGCTGTGATCGCGCTCTCCCGATTCGCAGCGTCGTGCCCGGTGCGCGCGCGGCAGCAGCATTCCGGGCAGTAGCGAGGCCGTCCGTAGCTCGCCAGCATCCAGTGACTCAAGGTCTCCGGCGGGAACACCCTGCTGCACAACGCGCACGACACCGGGCACGGCGCCGCCCAAGCGCGCCGAGCACGTACATGATCGAACGAGCCGTACATGAGCGCGTGTTCAGTCACACTATCCGGCCGGTCCCTGTAGGTGTGGCCCTGACCAATCCGGCCAAGGGTGGCCAGCTCGGTCACAGATTGGACGAAGCCAGGCAGCCGAAGGGGGAATTCTCGGCGAGCCGCCCAACACCACATGTACTGGAACTTCTCGATCAGCTCGTCCGCGAGTTCGTCGCAGTCTGCCCGCCAAGCCTGGTCGTACTCAGCTTGGTCGACGGCGGCCCACCCGTATCGATTGAAGCCGCCAATCGGCTCGTCGTGACGAAACGACCAGTTGTGAGGAGCGGGCGTCCAGCCGCTCGCGCTCTTGAGATGGCGCGCCAGCCCAGGAACAGCCGCCTCAAGATGCCCGGCGACGACCGTCTCCTGGAATGCAACCCGACTGTCCTTGTGGCTTCCGGTGGCCTGGGCGGGCAGCAACGGGGCACAAAACGAATGACCGTACTCCATCGCTGCGCGGTGTTCGTCCGCGCCATCCCATTCCGCCATCGTGCACTCCAATCGCTCTGTTCCAGAGTACCTGCGCGCGCGCACCAAGCGAATGGCAGCTGACTCCGCCTGAACGGTCTCGGAACTGGCGTCAGGCCCATCCTGCGGAGTTGTGCACCTCGACACACACAAAGGTCGACACGTAGGGCAACGCCGCACAGCGTGCATGAACGAAGTCGCTTGCGCGGCAGTTGGCCTCGCGCCCCCCCCCCCGTACGATAGAGTCACTGGTCATGCGAACGCGTCGATCCTCACCTCACTCCCACTTGCACCGGCCGGGCGGGAGCATTGGACATGGGTCCTACGAGGATCGGCGGTCTTCGCAGCGAGCTTCGCGAGTAGCGGCGCTCGGTGGCTCGACGGTCGCACTCACGAAGACGCTGGCGTGTGCCCGCTCGGCCCGCCCGCTTCACGAAGCAGTGCTGATCAGCGCCCAGCGGCCCGGACCGGTGCCTGCCCGTCCTCGCGGCGTTTTTGCTGGCGG
>CAYOBQ010000129.1:0-27211 GCA_964402225.1 uncultured Nannocystaceae bacterium
CGGCCGGCGGGCACGCACATCACTTGGTCGCTTTGTCTGCCGCACCGTCCTAGAGCTTCAACGTAGCCGTGGTCGGCAGCGTCTTCACGGTGCGGATCCGCAGCGGCGGCTTCTCGCCCCAACGAACCTCGAAGCTCACCTCGACGAGATCGCCCGCCTTCGCCTCACCCTCGGGGGGGGCGGCGAAGTTCATCGTCATCGCCTCCATCCCAACCGCTTTGCCGTCCTGATTGCGGAAGGTGGGGATCGCCTCGTGGTGCAGCTTCCAGAGCGAACCCTGAACCTGCTCGACCTTGGCGCGGACGGTGTAGGTCTCGGAGGGCTTGGAGGAGCACGCGCCGCAGAGGACGAGAACCAGGACGGTGGCGGCGGCGCGGAGCACGATCAGCTCCGGGGGCCACCGTCGAGGAGGGACTGAACGACGGAGGCGACCTCGTGGACGTCGAAGGGCTTGTCGAGGTGGGCGTCGGCGCCGTAGAGCGGCGAGGTCATCTCGTTGACCGTCTTGCCGATGGCGGTGAGCATCAGGACCCGCGTGTCCGCGTACTCGGCCTTGCCGCGCACGTACTTGCAGATCTCCCAGCCGCTCAGCGTGGGCATCATCACGTCGAGGACCAGCACATCGGGCTGCTCCTGGATGATGAGCGTCAACGCCTCTTCGCCGTCGGCGGCCTGAATCACGTCGCAGTCGAGCTTGCTCAACGCGCGCGTCAGGATGCGACGGATCTCGATGTCGTCGTCGGCGACGAGGACCAGTTTGCGCTCGGGCTCTTCACTCATGGCCGAGCCAAGGTCCCCCCCCGCGGAGGTGTTGTCAAGATGGAGGGTGGGCTACTCGAGCTCGTTGCGCTTGAAGATGCCCGCCCCCCCGTTGACGTTCCCCTCTTCGTCGATGAACCCGATTCGCTCGAAGGTCGACAACACCCCATCGCAGTTCAAATCGCCGAGGGCGCGGGCGGTGAAGCGGGCCGTGGCGCCGCTGCCCTCCGAGACGTACTCGTAGTGGTAGTAGTGCGGGTCCGAGACCTCGAAGGCGAGGGCTGCCCAGCTCGGATGGTCCCAATCCCCGGGGCGCGGCGTGATCTTGACGGACGTGTCGCCTTGGCACGCCGGCCGCTCGGGCGTGAGGGCGACGGTCGCCGGGAACCGACCTACGCCCGTCGCCCGCTGGGTCTCGTGGTAGTAGGCGACGGAGGCGTCGAGGAGCTTGCGGAGGTTCATCGTCGCCTCCGACGTCTTCGAGCGACGGATGTACTTCATGAACGCGGGGAGCCCGATCGCCGAGAGCATCCCGATGACGGCCACCGTCCCGACCGCGTCGCCCCCGCTCGAGGTGAGCCGGGTCGCGTAGCGGGAGCGCGGGTGCTCCGCCTGGAGCTGGCGTTGCAAGCGATCGGCCGCGACCGCGTCACCCTCGAGATCGGCGGCGATGGCGCGGTCGAAGAGCTCGCGCGCCGCGGCCTCGTCGGAGGCCTTCGACGCCTCCGCCCCAGCGCCGCAGCCGAGGCTCGAGGCCAGAAACGTCATCAGCATTGCGCCACGCATCACAGCCACCTCCACACCAGGTTGAGCTCGAGACCATCGGGGGCCGGTCCGATGGTCACGCTGGACCAGTCGATGAGCCGCGCGGCGGCGCCAAGGAACGCCTGGAGGTCCGCGAAGCGCTGCCCGGTCGCGGCGAACTCGAAGAGCTCGTGGGCCCACGGGATGGCCCAGCCCCCGAAGCCGCCGCGCACGAAGAGACCGTGGCGACCCCGGGCCGCGAAGGCGTCCGGCACCTCGAGGGGCGTGTGCCCTCCGTCCAACCGCCGCTTCAGATCGGCGGGCGAGGTCGCGAAGACGAGCGCCTCTCCGATCTGTGCGTAGGGGAGCCGCAGCGTCAGCCGCTCCGGCCCGCTCATGAAGGCGATCTGCAGCGATCTCAGCCCCGGCCGCGGGCCATCGACCCGGTCGGCCTCGGCGCCGGCGTCGCGCAGGATGTCCACCAGCAGCCCCACCAGCGCCTCGCCGTCGCCGCCGGTCCGCAGGCCGACGGCGAAGACCAGGTGGGCGAGGCTGCCGTCGTCGCCCAGCGTCAGATCACCGCTCCAGTGGGTCTCGAGCGTGTCGAAGCGCGCGGCCATGGGCGGGGGGAGCGCGTTCAAGGGGGGGAAGATCTGCCGGAGGCCAGCCCACAGTTTGTCAGGGTCGTAGCTCAGCTTATACGCCCAGCCGCTGATCTCGTCGATCGCGCCCAGGGAGGGCACCTTGCCCGGCGCGGCCTGGAACATGGCCAAGGTCGGACGAACCAGCTCGTTGAACTCGACCCGGAGACTCGCCTCCCCCTCCGCCACCACCAGCCACGCCGCCTTCGCGAAGCCCGAGCTCTTCAGCTCCCGGCCATCGAGGTGGGCGAGGAAGTACGGTTCGCCCCTCGCGGGCTCGGGCGCGCCAGTGGTCCACGCAGGTCGAGCCGAGCCGAGGTCGGGCCCGGTCTCGCAGACCACGAACGGCGCCCGCACCGCGCAGGCCAGCTCGTGGCCGGCGATCGTCACGACCGGCTTCCCGGTGGGCTTCGCCCCGCCCGCGAAGGCCGAGGCCACCGCGGCGACGGTCTCGGCGACCGCCACCGGATCGTCGCCGCCGACCACGACGCGGGCCGCCTCGGGCGTCACGAAGATGCCCACGCCGCGCTCGGGGGAGACGCCCTCGCGCCACACGCCGGCGTAGGGTCTGCTGCCGGCGACGGTCTCGGCGCGGAGGCGCTCGACCACCCCGTCGATCACCGGCCCGCCGCCCAAACGCCGGGCGACCTCGTCCACCATCGACCGGGCGACGTCGGATCGGTGCCAGACCACCGCGAGGCCCTCGCCGGGCAGGGCGAAGTCGAGCACGTCGGGGCCCGACGCCAGGGCGCTGGCAGAGATGAGAACCAAGAAAATGCGCACGCGCTGCTCCGATCGGCCGGTGGCGTTCGGCGCAGTCATACGCGCCCGCGCTGGCGCCGTCGAGGGGCCGAGTCGAGATGGAATGCGCCGGGCCCCCAGGCGACGTTGCACGGATGGAGATGGCGGACCCCGCGGCGTCCAGGTTGGCTCCGCATCTGCCGATTGCATACAGTTGTGGGTGTAATGAGTCCGATCCTCAAGTCGTCGCTGGCCCTGATGTCCCTCGTAGGGGCGTTCTACTTCAGCATCTCGTACCAGTACGGCGACCCGGGGTGGCACCTCGAGTTCCAGCCGCGGCAGGCCGAGGCGCGGGCCGAGCGGGCGCCCTACAAGCTCGACCGAATCGACATCCTCAACCAGGCGCTGCACCGGGTGAACGACAACTACGTCGACCCCACGCGCGTGAACTACCGGAAGATGGTGGGCGCGGGGATGGAGGAGGCGCAGCGCACCGTGGCGGAGCTCCTCGTCGATGTGGCGAAGGACGCCGACGGGACGCCCACCCGCATCACCGTGCGGATGGACGAGGCAGAGGCCGTCTTCGATGTCCGCAACGTCGACAACCACATCCGCTGTGGCTTCAAGTTCAAAGACATCTTCCGCTTCGTGCAGGAGAACCTCCGCCAGCGGGACAAGCTCCAGGAGATCGAGTACGCCGCGATCAACGGAATGCTCTCGACCCTGGATCCCCACAGCGTCCTGATGCGCCCCGCCGACTACCGCGAGATGAAGCTGAGCACGCGGGGGAAGTTCGGCGGGCTGGGCATCGTGATCTCGGTGCGCGAAGGGCGGCTGGTGGTGGTCAACCCCATCGAGAACACGCCGGCCTCGCGGGCAGGGGTGAAGGCGGGCGACCACATCGTGCAGATCAGCCTCGACTCGACGGTGAACATGGCGCTCTCAGACGCCGTGAACCTCCTGCGGGGCGAGCCCAACACCAAGGTGGACATCTGGCTGCTGCGCAAGCGCTGGAAGAAGGCCCGGAAGTTCACGCTCACGCGGGCCAACATCAAGGTGAACAGCGTCCAATCCCGGCTGCTCGCCGGCCGCGTGGGGCTGGTCCGCATCCGCAACTTCCAAAACACCACCTTCGACGAGCTCAAGCGCGCGCTTCGCGGTCTGCGCAAGAAGGCGCGGGGCCGAATCAAGGGCCTCGTCCTGGATCTGCGGGACAACCCGGGCGGCCTGCTGGACCAGGCGATCAAGGTCTCCGACCTCTTCATCGAGAGCGGGCCCATCGTCACCACGGAGGGGGCCGGGAAGCGGGAGCCGAAGATGGCCACGCGCATGGACACCGAGCCGCGCTACCCGCTCATCGTGCTCACCGACGACCGCAGCGCCTCGGCCAGCGAGATCGTCGCCGGCGCCCTGAAGAACCACCACCGCGCGCTGCTCGTCGGGCAGCAGACCTTCGGCAAGGGGTCGGTACAGGTCATCTACGACAACAAGGACGACTCGGCGCTGAAGCTGACGATCGCCCGCTACCTCACGCCCGGCGATCTGAGCATCCAGGCGGTGGGCATCACGCCGGACATCCTCACCCGTCCGGTGGTCCTGACGGACGAGGAGACGGAGTTCTTCCGCGCCGACATCTTCAAGCGCGGCGAGAACGACCTCCCCGCGCACCTCGAGCACGAGAGCGCGCGGAAGGCGAAGGCGCAGAAGCCGGTCCACGTGATCCGCTTCCTCGAGGACCAGGCGCTGCGCAAGAAGGTGGAGGAGAACCCCAACGACCTGCTCGTCGACTTCGACGTCGAGCTGGCGCGCACGCTGGTGCGTGCCACCCACGCGGGGAGCCGCGATGAGATGCTCGAGGATACCCGGCGGGTCATCGACCGGCGGATCGGGGAGGAGGACAAGCGCATCGCGGCGGCGCTCACGGGGCGCGGTGTCGACTGGCGACCGCCCCAGAGCGGATCGGGCGAGCCGGTCGCCGAGGTCGAAGTGCGCACCGACCACCCCGGCGACGTCGTCCGCGCCGGCGAGACGTTGGTCGTCGAGGGCACCGTGCGCAACGTCGGCGACGGGGCCTTCGTCCGGCTCCGCGGCATCACGCGATCCAAGAACGACGTGCTCGAGGGCCACGAGCTGCTCTTCGGCACCGTGCCGCCGGGCGAGGCGCGCACCTGGAAGACGAAGATCAAGCTCCCGCGAGGCGCGCTGAGTCGCCGCGACGCGGTTCGGATCGAGTTCACGGAGGCGGGCGGCAACACGCCGAAGACCGCGACCTTGAAGGTGACCGTCGAGCAGCTCCCGCGGCCCCGCTTCGCGCTGACCTGGCGCGTCGACGACCGGGCGCGCGGCAACGGAGACGGCCTGCTCCAGGTGGGTGAAGAGGGTGAGCTCGTCGTCGACGTGGAGAACGTCGGACCGGGGGACGGTTTCGCGCTCCTCTCGGCCCTGCGCAACGAGAAGGGGACCGAGCGCGACATCTTCATCAAGCGCGGGCGGGTCGCCGGCGAGAAAGGCCTCGCCCGCGGCGAGCGCAGCACCGTGCGCTTCAGCTTCAAGGTCAAAGAGGACATCGCGCCGGGGCTCGTGCCGATGGTCCTCAGCGTCAGCGACAGCGAGATCCGCGAGGGCACCAGCGAGAAGCTCGTGTTACCGGTCCACCCCGCGCAGCTCCCGGTCGCGACCACACGCATCCGCATCGAGCCACGCCACGGAGATCTGCTGCGGCTGCGGGGTGTGCCGGAGCCGGACGCGCCCACCGTGGCCACCGCCGACGGCTTCGCCCACTCGGACGGACAGCGCGACGACTGGTATCGCGTCGCCACGGACATGGGCTACGGCTGGATCCCGGCCGATGAGGTCGACGCCGGGGGAGACGAGGGCGACGACCAGCCCACGAGGGTGAAGCCGGCGACCCCCAAGGGGCCGCCGATCATCGAGCTGTCCCAGCACGCGCTGGCCCCCGAGACGAAGGCCGACGCCGTGACCCTCAACGGAGAGGTCACCGGAGAGCAACGCGTCCGCGACCTGCTCATCTACGTCAACAACCGCAAGGTCTTCTTCAAGTCGAACACCGAGGCGCCAGCCACCGAGCGCCTCCGCTTCTCGGCCCGCGTCCCGCTGGAGCCGGGCGTGAACCGCATCAGCGTCATCGCCCGCCAGGACGACGAGGCGTCGAGCCGCCGCACGGTCTTCGTGAACCGCGAGGAGTGATCCGCTAGGGTGTCGGGCCTTCGTGCGACGCACCGACGCCTACCGCTACAACGACGCCATCGCCGTCGACCGCTACGAGCTCGACTGTGGGCTCGTCGTGCTGCACCTGCCCAGCACGGCCGCGCCGGTCTTCAGCTACCAGACGTGGCTGCGGGTCGGCAGCCGACACGAGGTCGCCGGCAAGACCGGGATCGCGCACCTCTTCGAGCACCTGATGTTCAAGGGCACGCACAACACGCCCGAGGGGGTCTTCGACCGCACGCTCGAGGGCTTCGGTGGCCGGGTCAACGCCGCCACGTGGCTCGACTGGACCTTCTACTACGAGGACCTGCCCGCGGCGCACTTCGAGGAGGTCGCACGCCTCGAGGCCGATCGCCTCGAGCACCTGCGGCTCGAGCCCGATCCCGTCGAGGCCGAGCGCAAAGTGGTGATGAACGAGCGCAAGGAGCGGGTCGAGAACGATCCCGGCGGCAAGCTCAGCGAGCTGCTGTGGAGCACCGCCTTCGAGCGCCACCCCTACGGTCGACCGACGTTGGGCTGGATGGAGGACATCGAGGCGATCAGCATCGAGGACTGCCTGGCCTTCTACCGGACCTACTACGCTCCGAACAACGCGGTGGTGGTGGTCACAGGGGACGTCGACGCAGCTCGGCTGGAGCGGGCGATGGTGAGCCGGTACGGGCATCTGCGACGCCAGGCCGTCCCGCCGCCGCCGCCGATCGTGGAGCCGCGGCAGACGGCCGCCCGCCGCGTCGAGCACCGCTTGCAGGTGAGCAGCGAGCGCCTGCTGATGGCCTACCACTCGCCGGCCGTCACCGATCCCGCCCACGCCGCGCTTGAAGTGCTCAACGAGCTGCTCTTCGAGGGAGACTCCGCCCGACTGCAGCGCGCGCTCGTCACCGACGGGGAGCTCGCGGCGAGCTTCTACAGCTTCGTGTCCTCCTTCGCCGAACCCGGCCTCTACGAGGTCTCGGTGGATCTCCGCCCTGGACGCTGCGCCGACGAAGCCGAGGAGGTCGTCCTGCGCGAGCTCGGCCGGGTCCTGCGCGACGGGATCTCCGAGGCGGAGCTGGCGAAGGCGACGGCCAAGCTCGAGACCCGCTTCTACCGCCAGCTCCAGACCGTGCAGCAGCGCGCCCAGGGCCTCGGCTTCTGGGAGGTCACGGCCGGCGACTTCCGGCGCCTCTTCACCCTCGCCGACCGCTACCGCGAGGTGTCCACCGCTGGCGTCGCCGAGGTCGCCGCAGAGGTGCTGCGCCCCGAGAACCGCACCGTCGTGTGCGCCCGGCCCCTCGCATGATCACCGTCTGCGACGCCGGCTTCCCCTTCGTCCACGCGAACCTCTACTTCCGGGTCGGGCCAGTCTTCGATCCGACCGGGCTGCATGGCCTCACGACGCTGACGAACCGCATGTTGATGCGCGGCACGCTCCGGCGAAGCCGTGCGGATCTGGAGGAGGCGATCGAGTCGCTCGGCACCGAGCTGTACACCTCCACCCAGAACCACGCCGTGGGCCTGGGCGGGACGGTGCTGACGCGCAACCTCGGGCCGTTCCTCGACCTCGTGGGCGAGATGCTCGCCGAGCCCGCCTTCGACGAGGCCGAGGTCGCCAAGGTGAGACGGGAGATGGCCGCCGAGCTCGAGGCGGCCCGGGACGAGGACTCGACGCTTGCGCGCCTCTGGTTCCGACGCCTCGTCTTCGAGGGCCACCCCCTCGGTCACGGCGCGTCGGGCTCGCCCACGTCGCTGGAGGCCATCGGGGCCGCCGACGTGCGCGCCCACTTCGCGCGGCACTACACGCGGTCCAACCTGTGCGTCGGCGCCAGCGGCGATCTGGAGGCGGGGCGGTTCGGCGAGCGTATCGAGCCCACGCTCGCCGCGCTGCCCACCGGTCCGGGCAACGACTGGGGCGCGCTGCCCGAGGTCGGCCCAGCGAAGGGCGTCCGCGTCGCCCTCATCGACAAGCCCGAGCGGACGCAGGCGCAGATCATGCTCGGCCACCCCGCGCCGGACGCCGCGGATCCCGACTTCCTAGCGCTCAGCGTCGGCACGGCGGCCTTCGGAGGCACCTTCACCGCCCGGCTGATGCAGGAGGTGCGCGTCAAGCGTGGCCTGAGCTACGGCGCCTACGCCCACCTCGCCTCGGCCCGCGTCGGCGGCTGGTATGCGCTCAGCGCCGCGCCCTCGGCGGAGGACACCCTCGACACGTTGCGGCTGCTGCTCTCGGAGTACGCCCGCTTCGTCGACGAAGGGCTCACCGACGAGGAGGTCGAGTTCGCCCGCGGCTACGCGATCAACGCCTTCCCCTTCAGCGTCGAGACGCCCGCCCTCCAAGTCGCCCAGCGAGTCCGCGGCGCGCTGCTGGGCCGCCCCCCCGACTTCCTCGACACGTACCTGGATCGGCTCGCCGCGCTCACCCCCGACGCCGTGCGCGACGCCGTCCGCCGCCGCCTTCAGCCCCGGGATCTGGTGGCGGTCGTGGTGTGCACCGCCGACGACATCCGCGACCCGGCGGCGGACCTCGGCCCGGTCACGATCTACCCCTTCGACCAGGGAGAATAGTGGCCATCATCTACCAGTACCCAGGCTGCAGCACGTGCCGGAAGGCGCTGAAGTGGCTCGACGCCCACGGCGTGACCTACACCCGCCAGGACCTGGTCGCCCAGCCCATCGAACCCGACGCTCTGCGCTCCCTGTGGCGCCGCTCGGGCCTCCCCCTGCGCAAGCTCTTCAACACCGCGGGCCGCTCCTATCGAGAGGGCGGCTTCAAGGACCGCCTCCCGACGATGAGCGAAGAAGAGGCCATCGCCGCCCTCGCCGCCGACGGCAAGCTCGTCAAGCGCCCCATCCTCGACACCGGCGAGACGGTGCTGGTGGGCTTCCGCGAGGCGGAGTACGCGAAGCTCCGTTAGCCGTCGAGCCATTCGCCCACGCAGCCGCTCCCGGTGGAGAGCAGGGTGCGCAGGGGGACGTCGCCGAGGTCGATCGACCGTAGGATGTCGAACCAGTCCTTGGGTGAGAGGCCGCAGAAGCCGGTGTCCAGGTAGCACTCGACGTGGGAGCGGGTCCCCTTCGTCCAGAGGGTCTCACAGCTCACGTCCGTGGGGACCTGGGTGTCGAGGCGCTCGACGAGGCAGCGGCGGACGCGCATCAGCCAGGCGGACGCGGCCGGGCTGACTTGGGGCTCGGTGACAAGGGCGAAGCGTTCGCAGTACCGGCCAGCGTAGCCCAGCAAGTATCCGTCGCCACCGCAGGGCTGCTCGACCTCGCGACACCGGTAGTACCCGCACACGCCGCAGCCGTCGTAGCGGAGGTGCTCACGGCAGGCGTCCCCGGCTTCCGGGGGCGCGCGGTCCGACTCCGGTACGCAGGCGGGGGTGGGGCAGGCGGCGTAGAAGCCCATCCGACACGCCGCGCGCCCGAAGATGCCGCCGCCGTCGCCCTTGCGGTCGGCGCCCTCGACGGCCTCGCTCAGCTCCGCGCAGGTGGCGGCGGCGATGGCCGCGGCGTCGTCGGGGTCGCAGCCCTGCACCCAGCCGGCGGGGGCTTCACCGGTGCAAGCCGCCAGATGGTCCGCCGCCGATTGGCACGGGTCGTCGACCGGCGCGTCGGCGCAGGCCCACAGGATGAGCGCGAGGGGCCACCTCTTCATGCCTCGGCCGCCCGGAGCACATCGTCGTAGAGCACCTCCCCCGTCAGCCCGTCCGCGAAGCGCACGCGGACGGTGTCGGCGGCGGGATCGAAGGTGAGGGTGGTCGTCGCCCACTGGCCGCTGAAGTGCTCGAAGCGGTCCGCGGGGGTCCACTGCTCGCGCAGATCGGGGTCGTCGACCAACAACGCGACGGGGTTGCCGGTGCTGGCGGCGGGGCCACACAGGATCTCCCAATAGTTGCGAGGGGACCCCACGGGCTCGACGCGGATCACGGCGCCGAAGTGGAAGTCTCCCGCGAGGAACCAGACGTTGTTGATCGCCTGGGCCGCGAGGTGGTCGAGGAGCGCGCGCCGCTGGGACGCGTAACCCTGCCAACGGTCCTCGATCGCGGGCCACACCTCCGGGAGCTCCGTGATCGGCACCGAAGTGAGCACCACCTTGAAGTGGCACGGGCTCTCCGCGAGCGCCTGCGTCAACCAATCGAACTGCGCCTCGGAGAGGTAGATCGCCGCCTCCGTCTCGCGGGTCTCTGGCTGGCGCTCGAGCCGGCTGTCGAGGACGAAGAACTCGGCCGTATCGCCCCATCGGAAGCTGCGCCAGAAGCGGTCGTCCTCGCGGCGCTCGATGGGCAGCGCCTCGAAGAACGCGCGCTTCGCCATCGCGAGCAGGGCTGGGGGTACAGAGGCCTCGCCCGCGACGTTGTTGAAGATCTCGTGGTCGTCCCAGGTCGCGTACATCCCCGCCTTGGCGAAGACCGCGCGGTAGCCCGGATCGGCCAGCGTCCGACGCCACTTGCGGCGATACTCGGCCAGCGAGTCGGCGCCGTCGTTGTAGGACATGTCGCCGAGGTGGAGGAGGACGTCGAAGTCGTCTTCGGCTTGCCGCTCGAGGACGACATAGGGGGCGCTATTCCACTTCGTGCAGGAGGTCGCCGCCACCGTCACGGGGGTGAGGTCACCGGGCTCGGGCGCCGTGCGGAAGCGGGCCACGGGTGAGAGGACGCCGCCGGCATCGAGCTGAGCGACGTAGGCCGTATTCGGGTCGAGATCGACTAGCTCGACCTTCACATAGCCTTCGTCCGGGGCCACGGCCGACACCAAGGCCGGCGCGTCGGGCTGGCCGGCCGGCCAGACGCTGAGCTGCACCTCCGCGGGCCCGTCGACCTGGGCGCAGAGCAGCGCCGTGGTGGTCTCCATCGAGCCCGCGATCAACGCGGTGGGGAAGACCTCCGGGGCGATCCCCTGATCCACCACCGCCTGATCCGCCGCCGCGTCGGCCACCGCCGCCGCGTCCAGCGCCGAGGCGTCCGGGGTCGAGGCGTCGACCGGCCTGGTGGCGCCGTCGTCGTCGCAACCGACGAGCAGCGCCACCGCCCCCGAGGCGCTGAGCCGAATGAAGCCGCGCCGGTCCACCCCGTCGTCGCTCATCTCTACTCCCGCTTCTTCCGGCTCCCCCTGTTGCGCGGGAGCACGAAGGCCCGGGTACCGCCGATGATCCGGCAGCGCTGGGCGAAGTCCCCGGAGCACAGAGAGCTGGTGGCGAGCGAGGTGGGCTTGAGGCGCCCGACGTCCTGGCCGCCGAGGTGGATCTGGAAGTCCGTCGAGCCTGTGAGCTTCTTCAGCGAGAGGCGCGCCGGCTCGCTGCCGCCGAGGCGAATCAGGGTCTTGGGGTTGGCCAGAAACGAGACCGACGCGATGTCGGTGGGCAAGAAGATCCCGTACTCGAGCCCGCCGACGGCGAGGGAGAGCCACTCCCCCTTCTCCGCGCTGTGCTCCGACGCCTTCACCCTCCGCAGATCGTCGTTCCTGAATTGGAGGTAGATCTGCCTGTCGGAGTCGCGGAAGCGCACCGAGCACAGCGCCGCCCACTCGTCGGTGCACAGGCGCAGGACGTCACCCTTGTAGTGTCCGACGCGATCACCCTTGTAGCTGAGCTTCCCGCCGCTGTTGCGCACCTGGAGCGGCTTGCTGTCGCCCTTGTCCCCCCGCAGCAGGCCGCGCACGTAGAGGTGGTCGCCCTGGGTCGAGACCTCGACGCGGTAGTAGCTCTCGTTGGGCCCTAGCAGCTTCGCCTCCGTCCAGCTCTCGGGCGCAGGCGCGGGCTCCGGCTCGGGATCGGGCTCCGGCGGCGGCAAGACGTCCTCGTCGTCGGGATCGGGCTCATCCTCGTCGGGGATGTCCGGCTCCTCCTCATCCTCGGCCTCCTCGTTGTCGTCGGGGAGCGCATCGGCGTCGACCAGATCGTCGCGGACCGCCACGTCGACCACGATCGGCTGCCCGTGCCGGATGAAGCCGTCGAAGGTGACGGCCTGCATCCAGGCGAGCGTCTGGCACGCGAAGCCGTTGATGCCCCAGCCGGTGCCCCAGGAGTTCTTCACGTAGAAACAGATGCCGCCCTCCTCGGGCATGTCGGGCAGCAGCTTGTAGCCGACGATGAGGTAGGCGTGGCCGCCGGCGTGGACGGTGTTGCCGGGCTTGTCGAGATCACCCTTGGTGATCAGCCCGTCGTTGGCCTCCCAGTTGGAGGAGAGCGGGCTGGCGTAGGGCACGGCGTAGCCGCGTTGCAGGTAGACGATGAGGTCATCGAGGCCGCACCAGGACTCGACGGCCTCGACCTTCACGGCGCCCACATCGCAGCTCGCCGACAGGGGATACTGCGTGTCGTTGTCCCCTGGCTTGTTGCTGTAGGGGCAATCCGTCTCCAGCGGGATGTCGAGCTTCGCGGCGGCCTCGGAGGCGGAGAAGCCCGTGCCGTACCAGGACCCCTCCTGACAGCCGGGACACTCGCAACCCGAAGGACCCTGGCAGTCCTCCTTGGACGCCCAATAGAACTGCTGCTCCGAGAGGTCCAGGGTCGGCAGCTTCCCGTGGCCGTCCTCCCCCGGTTGAGGGTTCAAGACGGCGTACTCCAGGGCGCCGATGGCCGCGAACGAGGCGCAGGTGCCACGCTGGCCCTGGTTGCGCACGGGGATCTTCTCGACGTGGGGCACCATGTACTCGTCTTCGAGATCCCCGAGGTTCCCGGCGTCGAAGTCGCAGTTGGACTTGGACGATGGCCCGTCGAGGTCGAGGCCGAAGTCCTCGAAGGCCACGAGGTCGAAGGTGCTCTCGTCGATGTTGTTGCGGGGGTGCACCACCCGCTTGAGCAGACGCACAACGCCCTCGTCGTTCATCATCTGTGCGTCGCCCGTCGCCTCGGCGTGGATCACCCGCATCACCGACGCCACGTCGGTCTCGGGCGCCTCGCGGCGATCCTTGCGCAGATGCCGGAAGGCGTCCTCGTCGGAGAGGCTACGCTCCCCCGTGCGCAGGCTCTCGAGGAGCTCCTCAGCGATCTCACAGGACAGCATCGAGGTGGCACAGACAACAGCGAGCAGACGATTCATTGGCGACCCCCAAGGCAGAACGGTCGAGAGCATAGTCGGCATCACGACGTTCGCGCAGGAGCGTTTCTTCTACAAGACCGGTAGGTTCCCCCCGTGGCGGCAGCAGCCTTCCTCGGAGCGGCCCTCGTCTTCGCGGTGCAACCGATGCTCGCGAGGGCCGTGCTCCCCTGGTTTGGCGGGGCGCCCACCGTTTGGGTGGTGTCGTTGCTCTTCTTCCAGTCCGCGCTGCTCGCAGGCTACGCCTACGCGCACTTGATCGAGCGGACCGGCGCGGTGCGGACGCACCTGGTGCTGATGCTCCTCTCCCTCGCGCTGCTACCGATCGCGCCGGACCCCACCCTCGCCCCCACGGCGGGTCCCGTCCCCCGGCTCCTGCTCTTGCTCACGGCGACGATCGGCGTCCCCTACGTGCTGCTCTCCGCGACCGCGCCGCTGTTGCAAGCCCGCGCCGCGGCCTCCAGCCACGCGCGCCCCTATCGACTCTACGCCTGGTCGAACGCGGGCTCGTTGTTGGCGCTTCTGGCCTACCCGGCGCTGATCGAGCCCAACCTGGGCACCCGCGCCCAGACCCTCGCCTGGTCCGCGGGGCACGCCCTCTTCGCGGTGCTGTTGGTGGTGGTTCTGTGGCGAGTGCGGGACCTGCCGCGCCCCCCGGCCTTGCAGATCCCGTCTCGGCGCGACGCCGCCCGTTGGTTCGGGCTCGCCGCCTGTGGGACGGCGACCCTGATGACCGTGAGCGAGGCGATCGCCCAGGACTTGAGCGTGACGCCGATCCTGTGGGTGCTCCCGCTGGCGCTCTACCTGCTCTCCTTCGTGCTGGCCTTCGCCGGGCGGGCCACCGGACGCCTCGTTCCCCCCGCCCTGGTCCTGGCCCTCGCCGTGCTGTGGTGGGTCCTCGACCGCGGCTACCGCGTGAGCTGGGGCCTCCAACTCGGCGCGTGGTGCGGCGGCCTCTTCGTGGTCTGCCTCGCGCTGCACGGGGCCCTCTGGCGGACCCGCCCCGATCCGCGCTTCGTGACGGCCTACAACCTCTGGATCGCCGCTGGTGGTGCGGGCGGAGGGCTGCTGGTCGCCGTCGTCGCGCCGCTCTGCGTCCCACACTACTTGGAGCTTCACCTCACGCTGCTGCTCGCGTGGTTGGCCTGCGCGACGTCCTGGCGCGCCACCGGCTTCGCCCCCGCGGAGGGCCGGCGCCTGCTCATCGTGGCCGTCACGCTCCTGCTCGCCGTCGGTCTGGGGCGCGACGCCTGGAAGCGCGTCCGCGGCGCCGACGCGCTGACGCGGAGCTTCTTCGGCGTCCTGGAGGTCAAGCGCTACGGACGCGGCGACCGCGAGATCCGGCACCTGCTCGACGGTCGCATCAGCCACGGCTTCCAGTACACAGCCCCGAATCGGCGGCGCGAGCCCACGGCCTACTTCGCCCCCCACACCGGGATCGGGCGCGTCCTGTCGATGCCCGGCGGACCCCGCCGGGTGGGCATCCTCGGCCTGGGCGTGGGGACCCTCGCGGCCTACGGACGCCCGGGCGACGTCTACCGCTTCTACGAGCTGAACCCCGACGTGGAGCGCGTGGCGCGGGCGCACTTCAGCTTCCTCGAGGACTCCGCAGCACAGATCGAGGTCGAGCCGGGAGACGCGAGGCTCACCTTGGCCTCCCAAGCCCCCCAGCGATACGACGTGCTCGCGGTGGACGCCTTCAGCGGCGACGCGATCCCGACCCACCTCCTGACCCGAGAGGCGATGGTGCTCTACCTCACACACACCGCCCCCGGTGGGGTGCTGGCGATCAACACGTCGAATCGCCACGCTGATCTGACGCGGGTCGTCTCCGCCCACGCGGAGCGTTTGGGCCTCGCCGCGCGCCGCGTGCGCGCGAAGGCCCGCTCACCCCTCGGCCCCTACCTCAGCGATTGGGTCCTCCTCTCCCGCTCACCGCTGCCCTTCGGCGAGCCGCTCTCGACCCCAGATCCCGTGACCTGGAGCGACGACCACGCGCCGGTCCTCCCACTGCTGAGGTGATCTGCACCAACGCACGCTCACTGTCAGGATGTGCGCCACCGGCGCCTTGATGGCTCGGGATGAGGACGGCGCGACGAAACGGCCTCCATCCGTGGATCGCAAATCCGTATCCTGGTACAGATCCAGGTTTACAGGATTGTTCCAGACAGGGGGCCCGGGCGGGTGCCTCCTTCGAGGGGGGAAGATGCGGTTCTTCACGGCTTTGTTGGTGGGCGTGCTGCCCATGACGGCGTTGGCGCTTCCGAACGAGATCGCCCAGGAAGGCCTGCTCACGGACGGCGATGGCAACCCACTCGAGGGGGAGCACGACCTCCGCGTCCGCCTCTGGGACCGGGTCGCCGGGGGTGACGTCCTCTTTCAGGAGGACCACCGCGACGTGGAGATCCTCGGGGGCTGGTACCACCTGGACGTGGGCAGCGAGGAGGACCTCGAGCCGGCGCTGTTCACGCGGGACGCGCTCTTCTTCACGGTGTCGGTCGACGGCGGCGACGATCTGACGCCGCGGGTGCCCATCCTGCGGGTGCCGGCGGCCTTCAGCGCGGTCAACGCGACCGGAGACATCACGCCGCGCAGCGTCTCGGTGGGCGGCGACATGGTGATCGACGCCAACGGGCGCTGGGTGGGGGCGATCGCCGGGCTGCGCGGGCCGCCGGGGGCCGAAGGGCCGCGCGGGCCGGCGGGGGCCGCCGGGGGCGACGGCTCGCCGGACACCCCCGACGACGTGTTGGAGAAGATCGTCCAGGTGGATGGAGCCGACAGCGGGCTCGACGCCGATCTGCTCGACGGGCTGCACGCCGAGCGGTTCATGCGCACCGACCAGGACACGGGCACGACCGGGCACTTGAGCACCGACGGCGAGCTGCGGGCGGCGCAGCTCCGCATCACGCAGCGCGACGGCACCTTGACCTGGACCAACGCCAACGGCGGCGCGGGGACGGGCATTCAGATGCTCAACCGCAACATCATCGGCGTCAACGCCCTCCACATCGCCGATCCGGGGCCCAGCGAGGGCATCATCTGGGGCGCGACACAGGCCTCGATCGTGGTCTCGCCGCCCGATGGGGCGAACCGTGACGGGGCCCTGCGGCTCCGCAACGACGGGGACATCCGCCTCGAGAGCGACGTGGTGATCACCGGGCGGCTGGACCTGACGGGGCGGCAGCCGGCGCTGAGCTGGGCCGGGGCGCAGGGGGATTGCTGCTACAACGCGATCGACCTCCAGAACCGCAACATCCAGGGCGCCAACAGCTACGCGATCAACGATCCAGGCCCCGACGGGGCGATCCTCTGGGCCGGCACCCAGGCGCGGATCTTCGTGAGCTCACTGGCGAACGGGAACGGCGACGGATACCTCCGGCTGGTCAACGACGACGGGATCAGCCTCGAGAGCGGCCATGTGCGCACCAGCGCGGATCTGTGGGTGGGCGGGCGCCTCGGCGTGGGCACGACCGATCCGATGGGCCGCGTCGAGTTCCGCGACGACAGCGCGCGGGACACGGGCGTCACGATTCGGAACCTCATGGGCAACGGCAACAGCCGCCCCTACCTGCGGCTCGCGGGCATCACCACCCGCCGCCAGACGCCGTGGGTGCAGATGACGGCCCTCACGGGCACCGACGCCGGCGGCTCCGACGCCGCAAGCCACGGCGGGTTGGCCTTCGACGTGATGACCACCGGCACGAGCTCGCGCCGGGCGATGACGGTCCAGCACGACGGCGATGTCGGGATTGGCACCGCCTCCCCCGTCGGCCGCCTGCACGTCTCGGGGGCCGACAGCCGCACCAACCCGCTGGTGGTGAGCAGCGTCTCCCCCGGCATCTACCTCTACGACACCGAGAGCCAGGGCGGGAACCTGCGCTACGACTCCTGGGCGATCGAGGCCGACGGCTCGAAGTTCTACATCGGGTCGCGACCGCGGGAGAACGCGGCGACGCCGGGGAGCGGCTCGCGGGGCTTCACCATCGACAGCGACGGCGATGTCGGCATCGGGACGCGCAGCCCGCGGGCGAAGCTCCACGTGGCGGGGGACCTGATCGCCAACAACATCGTCGGGCCGAGCATCTCCAACAACCGCGCGCCCAAGGGCCTGGAGCACAACGTGCTCTTCAACGCCCACCGCCGCTTCAACGTGACCCAGAGCGGGCCCTCGGTCTTCAACCTGTCCACGATCTTCGACGGGAAGATGGCGCCCAACTATCCCGGCGGGGCGCCCCAGCCGAACAACCCATCGGTGGTGCTGATCGAGGGGCTGCCCGGCAACCACACGCAGGCGGGGACCTGGGTGGGCTGGAGCACCCGCTACTGGCCCGCCCGGCGGTTCAAGATCGAGGCCTACGACACCTACCGGGACGCCAACGTCTGGCGGACGGTGGCTGACTACCAGAACCAGAACTACAGCGGCTCCGACTTCATCGCGAAGATGCCCAGCGGGGTCATGCGGAAGCTCCGGTTCACCTTCTACGAGGCGACGGGCTCGAACGGCCGCATCGGCGTGTCGGAGCTCTTCTTCATCCACCCCGAGGCGGTGCGTCCCTACGAGGGGCTGCTCGCGCCGCAGGACGCCCAGGGCTTCCTGCGCGGTCCGATCATGCCCTCGAATCGAAGCACTTCCGGGCTCGAGCACAACCTCCTCTTCAACGCCCACCTGCGCTTCGAGGTGAGCCAATCGGGCCCCGCAGGCTTCAACCTCGGGCGCCTGTTCGACGGGCGGATGAGCCCCGACTACCCGGGGGGCACGCCGCGGCCGGACGCGCCGCAGGTCGTCACCATCGAGGGGCTGCCGGGCAACCACACGCAGGCGGGGGCCTGGATCGGCTGGAGCACGCGGTACTGGCCGATGCGTCGCTTCAAGATCGAGGGCTACAACACCTACCGAAACGCCAACACCTGGGTGACGGTCGCCGACTTCGAGGACCAGAACTACAGCGGCTCGGACTTCATGGTGAAGATGCCCAGCGGGGTCTTCACCAAGGTGCGCTACACCGTCTACGAGGCGAGCGGCTCCAACGGCCGAGTGGGCGTCTCGGAGCTGTTCTTCCTCCACCCCGAGGTGGTCCGCCCCTACGAGGGCCTGTTGCAGACCCAGGGGACGTCGGACTGCTTCCGACCGGAGATCGAGGCCGGGCAGGATGTCGGCGACGTCCTGGCGCCCCACATCGGCCGGCACAACTGCATCAACCTGGTGCTGGCGCGGAACACGACCTACACCTGGAACCGCGCGATCACCGTCCCGGCGCGAACCGATATGCGGATCACGGGCAGCGGCGGGCAGAACGGCGCCAACAACATCACGACCCGAATCGAGATGCGTGGCGCGCGGTTGATCGAGCGCAACGGGACGACCTACCGCTGCGTGAACCGACTCAACACCTCGACCTTCAGCACCTTCTCGATGCGCTACGTCTACGTCGACGAGCGCATCAACGACAACCGCCCCCTCTACCAGTCGTCGGCCTGCCGGGCGATCTTCAACTCGGGTGAGAGCTCGGTCCTCGAGCTGAGCCAGATCCGGGGGGAGTTCAGCGAGGACATCACCAACTTCTGGGGGCACCAGCACGGGCGCATCAAGTTTGGCTGGACCTTCTTCAACAAGACCGCGGGCTCGCCCCGGGACATCAAGATCGTGAAGGCCGATAGCGGCTGGAACTTCGCCGGACACGGCGGGGTCTGCTCGCGCTCCCACACCCGACTCGGCGGTGGGGTGAGCTGGCACAACACCAACCGCATCCAGTACCTGGATTGAGAGGGCAGATGACTCGCGCATGGCTCGTGGTGGCGCTCCTGCTGCCCTGTTGGTGGTCCTGTGACGGCGACGAAGGCGATGAGACGCCGATCGTCGATGCCGGCGAAGGCGAAGGCGAAGGCGAAGGCGAAGGCGAAGGCGAAGGCGAAGGCGAGGGCGAAGGCGAGGGCGAGGGCGAGGGCGAGGGTGAGGGTGAGGGTGAAGGCGAAGGCGAAGGCGAAGGTGAGGGTGAAGGTGATGCCGGCGCCCCGGATCCGGACGCCAGCGAGATGCCGCCCCCGGCCGACCTCGACGAGGACGGCGTCCGCGACGCCGACGACAACTGCCTCGAGGCCTTCAACCCCGGGCAGGAGGACGCCGACGGCGACGGCATCGGTGACGCCTGCGAGGCGACCCCCGACGCCGGGATGATGGTCGGGGACGGCGATGAAGACGGGGTCAACGACTCCATCGACAACTGTCCGGGGCTGTTCAACCCCGACCAGGCCGACGCCGACGGCGACGGCGTCGGCGACGCCTGCCAGATGGCGGTGCCCGAGCCCGACGCCGCCGTGGGCCCGGGGGACTTCGACAACGACGGCGTCGACGACGTGCAAGACAACTGCGGCGAGGTGCCCAACCCCGACCAGGTCGACGGCGACGGCGACGGGTCCGGTGACCTCTGCGACACCTGCCCGGCGGTGGACAACGCCGACCAGCGCGACTCCGACAACGACGGTCGCGGCGACGCCTGCGACAACTGCCCCGGCATGGCCAACGCCAACCAGCAGGACAACGACGGCGACGGTCGCGGCGATGTCTGCGACGAGCCGGAGCCCGACGTCGGCGTCGGGCCGATCGACAACGACGCCGACGGGGTCTTCGACGCCGACGACAACTGCCCGGCCACCTTCAACCCGGGCCAGGAAGACGAGGACGACAACGGCGTCGGCGACGCGTGTGAGGACGGGGGCGGCCCCGATATGGGCGTCCCCCTCGACCAGGACGCCGACGGGATCCCCGACGGACAGGACAACTGCCCCGCGACGCCCAACGCGGGACAGGAAGACGCCAACAACAACGGCGTCGGAGATGCCTGCGAGGGTGTCGATGGGGACCGGGACGACGACGGGGTCCTCGACGTGAACGACAACTGCCCCGACGACGCCAACGACGACCAGGCGGACCGGGACGACGACGACATCGGAGACGCGTGCGACGACTGCCCCGACGAGCCGAACTCACCGGAGTTCCCGTGCATGATCGGGGAGATCCCGGACGCCGGTCCGTGAGGTCATTGGATCCGATAGGGGGGGCGCGCTAGGCTCGCGTCCGGGGGTGTCTTTAGAGACGGGGGCCATCGCGTCCCCGCAGGGGGGAAACTCGATGCGCTGGCTACGTCTGCTCCTGACGATCGCCTTACTACCCACGATCGCATCCGCGCTGCCCGACCACGTCGCGCAGGAGGGATTGCTCATCGGCCAGGACGGCGCCGCCCTCGATGGCGAGCACGACCTCACGGTGCGGATCTACGACCGCGAGCGCGGGGGCGAGCCCCTGATGGTGGAGCGACACCGACGGGTCGCCGTCGAGGAGGGTTACTACTTCCTCGCCATCGGCAGCGTCGAGGCGCTCGACGGGGCGTGGTTCCTCCTCGACGAATTGTACTTCACGCTCGCCGTCGACGAGGGGGCGGAGATGGCGCCCCGCACGCCGCTGCGGAAGGTGCCCGCGGCCTTCGTCGCCGACGTGGCGGTCAACGCGGTGGGCGATATCACGCCGCGGACCGTGAGCGTGGGTGGCGACGTGGTCATCAACGCCGAAGGCCAGTGGGTCGGCGACCCGACGAACCTGCGCGGTCCCCGGGGCGAGCAGGGTCCGCGGGGCCTGGCCGGTGACGCCGGCGAGGAGGGGGAGCAGGGCTCGCCCGACACCCCCGAGCAGGTGCGAGACAAGCTCATTCAGGCCGACGGCGCCGGATCCGGCGTCGACTCCGACCTGCTCGACGGGGTCGACTCGGGCGCCTTCATGCGCAGCGATCGCGACACCTCGACGGACGGCACGCTGGGCGTCGGGGGCTCCCTCGCGGTGGCCGGCGGCGCGGTGATCGGGCCGATCCGCATCAACGACGCGGCCCCCCACAGCTACATCACGCTCTTCCGGCCCAACCGCCAGCGCGAGGCCGGGCTGCGCTACCTCACCGACGAGAGCATCGACTGGTGGCAGTTCGTCGACAACCGCGCCGACGACAACGACCTGCGTTGGCGCTCGCCCGCCGACGGGTTCAGCGACCGGAACCCGCAGCTTCGACTGACCTCCACCGGCGACCTCTTCGTCGGCCACGCCCTCACGGTGCGCCGCGACCTGACGGTCAACCGCAGCGCGACCATCGGCCACATCGAGGTCTCGGGCCGCAACAACGCCACCATCGCCCTCACCCGCACCGAGGCGGACCGCGCGGCGGGGATGAGCATCTCCACCGGCGAGGATCTCGACTGGTGGTTCATGGTCGACAATGACGACGCGGACAACGATCTGCGGTGGGTCCAGCGCTCGGCCCAGAGCTTCGGCGACCGCAACCCACAGCTTCGCCTGGCCGGAGCCGGCGACCTCTTCGTGGGACGCCATGTCAACGCGGCGGGGACCGTGACCGGCGCGGGGGTGATGGCGCGGGGCGACGCGCGACAGGCGCCGATCATGCGCGCGCGCCCCACCGTGAACGTCGGCGCTCGGGTGCCGGTCCTGACCGTCGACAACGCCGCTGGCGCGCCGCTCATCCGGCTCGAGCCCAACGCGGGTCACGGGCTGCCGGGCATCGGTGGTGCTGCGCCCGGCTTCGAGGTCTTCGGTGGCTCGGGGGACGCGGGCGATCTGCGCCTACAGGCCAACCGCAGCGCCAACGCGTCGCAGATCCTGCTGCGGCCCAACCGCATCAACTTCCTCTCGATGGGCGGCGGCGGCGAGGCCCAGGTCTACATGAGCATCATCGGTCCCACCGGGCGCGTGGGCGTGGCGACGGAGAACCCCGGCGCCCAGCTCCACGTGACGGGGCTGCGCAACGAGGTCGTGTTCCGTCAGACGCGTGGCGAGACGAGCTACGACCAGAACATCGCCGATGGCCAGTGGACGCTGGCGTCGGGGGACACGACCCTGATCACCGCGGACGCGGAGAACGACCGGGTGCAGATCCCCAGCATCGTGCTGCCGGGTCTGGACGACGCGCCGGAGGAGCCGACCAAGGGCCAGCTCTACCTCAACGACTCGAGCAACCGCCTCTTCTACTGGGACGGCGACGCCTGGCTGCGGCTGCGCGTGAGCGGCGGCGGCGGCGGCGACGACGACGACGACGAGGAGGAAGAGGAGGTCGCTCGCTTCATCGACGGCTTCGATGGCGCCGAGGGTCCAGACCTCTCGGGCGAGGGCTACACCCAGTGCTACGGGTGGCTCAACAACGGGCAGAACGTCGCCCCCAGCCTCGCGGCGATGCGCAACTCCTGCGGTCGCGGACAGTCCATGGTCTTCGCCGGGCACCGCTGCGACGGTCAACTCGTTCGCCACGACGCGCTGCTGATCCGGCCGTTTAGCGAGTTCCTGGTCGGCGAGCGCCGGTTCTGGCGCGAGTTCGACGTCGACCGCCGCTTCTCCTGGCATATGAGCGCCGACTGGGCGCTCCTCGTCCGCTACAACAACAACTGGAGCGATCCCGGCCGCTACTGGGAGCCCTACATCGGCGGGGGCAACAACGCCAACGCCGACCGCGGCCACGTGTTGTCACCCAACGGCAACCACCGCCACGACCAGAGCGGCTGCGTCGGTGACTCCTACTACCTCTACTACCAGCCCGCGCGGCAGATTCAGGAGCCCGTGCGCGACGGGCTCATCGGCCACTGGCCCCTCGACGGCAACGGGCAGGACGTCTCGGGCAACGGGCTGCACGGTCGGGCCGAGGGGGGGATGCGGTGGGTCGACGGGATCAAGGGTCGCGCGGCGCGCATCGACGCCAATGATGACGCCATCCGAGTCGTCGACGACGGCAACAGCCCCCTCGACGTCCGCAGCGTGACGATGGCCGCCTGGGTCTACCCGCTGAGCTGCCGCACGCCGCGGGACCGCGGGATCATCATGAACAAGGAGAGCACCTGGGAGTTCGGTCTGGAGAACAACAGCTGCCGACTCCAGGGCGCCTTCAGCCCGTGCTGGCGCTGGTGGGGCACCGCGGTGATCCCCACCAACACCTGGACGCACGTGGCGATCGTCCACGACGGCAACCAGGAGATCCACTACGTCAACGGTGAGCGCCGTGAAGCCACCGGCTGCGGCGGCCTGTTGGCGGTGAACAACAACGACTTCAAGATCGGCTCCCGCGGCGGCGACGGCGGCAACGGGTCGGACTTCAACGGCTCCATCGACGACGCCTACGTCTTCGACCGCGCCCTCGGCGCCGAGGAGATCATGAGCCTGTTCCGCGCCGGCGCGGGCCCGCGCGGCAACTCGGCGGACAACGCGGCGCCGTCGTGCAAGCTGGTCCTCGAAGACAACGAGGACGCCGACTCCGGCGTGTACTGGCTCGATCCCGACGGGGACGGGGGCGACAACCCCTACCGCGCGTACTGCGATATGGAGACCGACGGCGGCGGCTGGACGATGTGCTACACGACCAACCGTCACCACCACCTCGACAACCGCGGAGTCGCGGGGAGCTACGGCCAAAACGGCTACCGCACGAACTGCCGAGAGGTGCGCTTCCACGAGGTCATGTACGTCAACCACGCGACGGACCAGAAGGCGATGTTCCGCCGGAACAATGGCCAGGACACCAGCGTCGAGGCCGTGGGCTTCAACTCCCGCGGCTCCGATCTGGGGTTGTGGACCGGGCGGGGTGACGCGCGGCGCGATTGGTCCTACCAGCTCCTCTCATGTGACCGCACCTGGATGCAGGTGGGGCTCTTCATGAGCGGTTACACGAACTGCTGGAAGCAATGCGGGAGCTGGTGTGGCGACCGCGCGACGGACTACTACCGCACCAACGGTGAGGGCAACGGCGTGCGCGACAGCGGCAACTACCGCGGCGTCTCCTTCCGCGAGAACGGGCACCGCGTCGTGGCCGACAAGATGATGAGCGTGGGGATTCGATGACCAGGCGGGCCTTCGGGCTGGCGGCGCTTCTGTGCTGCTTTGGATGTGACGACGACGAGGCCTCGGAGGGGGCGGTGGACGCCGCCCCCAAGGTGGACGTGGCGTCGGCGGATGGGGGTCAGACCGACGTGGGCGTCGCGGACATGGCGACGCGGACGGATGGGCCGGCGGCAGACGCGATGGTTCCGCCGACGGATGGGCCCCGCCCCGGCGATGGCGCCACGGATGGGCCGGTCGCCGGCGACGCGGCCCCGATCCCCGACGTAGCGCCCCCCGACGCCGCCGAGGGCGACGTCCGGCCCGCGCCGGACGGGGCGGTGGAGTGCGACGACGAGGACGGCGATGGCTACGGAGACGGGCTCGACTGTCGTGACGAGGACTGTGATGACGCCAACCCGGAGATTCACCCGGGGGCCGATGAGGTGCCCTACAACGGGGTCGACGAGGACTGCTCCGGCACTGATCTGACGGACGTCGACGAGGACGGCTTCGCCGCCGAGCAAATCGGCGGTGACGACTGCGACGACGGCAACGCGATGATCAACCCCGGCATGGAGGAGATCCCCGGCGACGGCGCCGACCAGAACTGTGACGGATCCGATGAGATCGCCAACGACGGCGACGGGGATGCCGACGGGCACCGTGCGATCGCGGTGGGCGGCGACGATTGCAACGACGCGAACCCCGCGGTCCACCCCGGCGCCGAGGAGGTGCCCTACGACGGGATCGACCAGGACTGCGAGGACGGAGACCTCGACGACTTTGACGAGGACGGGCACGCCAGCGTCGCCGTCGAGGGCGGAGACGACTGCGACGACCTCGACCCCAACGTGAACCCGGAGCAGCAGGAGGTTGGCTACAATGGCGTCGACGACGACTGCGACGCGGATACGTCGGACGACGATCTCGACGGCGACGGCCACGCGAGCGTAGCCGTCGAGGGGGGCGACGACTGCGACGACATGAACGGCGACGCCCACCCGGGCAACGAGGAGATCCCCTACAACGGGATCAACGATGACTGCGACGACATGACGCGGGACGACGACCTCGACGGCGACGGGGTGCCCAACGAGCGGGATTGTGCCGACGACGACCCCGAGCGAAGCCCCGATCTGGACGAGGTGCCCGCCGACGAGATCGACAACGACTGCGACGGGCTCATCGACGAGCCCCCCGGCGCGCCGTGCCCGGGGCACGACGACATGGTGACGCTCGACGGCGGCGGCTGCATCGACAAGTACGAGGCCAGCCGGCCAGACGCGACCGCCAACGACCCTGGAGAGCAGGGGGGGGCGGCGCGCTCCGTCACCGGCGTGTTGCCCTGGACCGGGGTGAACTACGAGGCGGCCCGAGACGCGTGCGTCGCCGCGGGGAAGATCCTGTGTCTGCCCGAGCAGTGGTTCGCCGGCTGCAATCGGCAAGGCGTGGCCTATCCCTACGGCGCGGTCTACGCCGCCGACGCCTGCAACGGCGCCGACGCGGGCCGCGCAGCGCTGGCGCCCACGGGATCCCATGTCGGCTGCGCCAGCCCGTCGGGGGCCCTCGACATGAGCGGGAACGCGGCGGAGTGGGTCGACGGCGTCAACGAGCAGCTCGGCGACGTGCAGGTCAACGGCGGCCACTACGAGAGCGTGGCCCGGGACCTCGAGTGCGGCGTCGCGAGCTTCGCGCTGCCCAACGACGCGCGGGCGACGCTCGGCTTCCGCTGCTGCATCCGATGAGCGAGGACTCGCGCGCCGGCCGCCTCGGCGCCTGGGCCATCGGCCTCTTGCTCGCGGTCTCCCTGATCCCCTTCGCCTTCAACGAGTGGCGGCGCTTCGGCGCCGATCGCGCCCGTCAGGCGTTGATGGAGGCCCACCTCCACGCGGGCACAGAGGCCCTCGAGTCCGGCGACTCCGAGCGCGCGCTCCTGGCGTTGCGCAGCGCCAGCGCCCTCGACGCGGTCAACGCCACGGTGCGCGCGGCGCTGCGCGAGGCCCAGGTTCGGGTGCTGCTATCGACGCCCGAGCGCGTCTCCGCCGACGCCGCCTCCGCCGTCGCCCACGGGCTCCAGCTCGCGCTGCCCGAGGTGACGACAGGCGTGGCGCGCTACCACGTCGCCCTCGGCAACCTCGCGCTGATGTCCAGCGACTCGGCGGGCGCCATCGAGTGGTACGAGAAGGCGGTCGCGGCCGACGCGGCCCTGGGTCCCGCGCAGTTCTACCTCGGCAACGCGCTGCGCCTCGCCGGCGAGCACGAGAAGGCGGAAGAGCACCTGCGCAAGGCGGTCAGCGCGATGGGCACCGACGCGCGTCCCCGCGTCGCGCTGGGCCTCACCCACGCCGCCCGCAAGCAGTGGGCGATGGCCGCCGAGGTCCTCGCCGCCGCCGTGGAGCTCGAGCCCGATCCCCAGGCCTACGCGAGCCTCGGCGAGGCGGAGCTCGAGCAGGGCCGCTTCGAACAAGCGGCGGCGGCCCTCGAGAAGGCGCTCCGTGGACGCTCGAAGGCCGCCGACGCGGCGGTCATCCACGAGAAGCTCGGCTTCGCCCGCTTCCGTCTGGGCCAGCACGACGCCGCCGCCAAACATCTCGAGCTCGCCCACCGCGGAGGGCGCTCCGAGAGCGCCCTGTTCAACCTCGGCGTGGTGCGCCAGGCCCAACAGCGCTACGCCGAAGCCGTCCGGCTCTTCGCCCGGGTGGTGGAGGCCGACGTCACGGCCGGCGAAGCCCACGTCCGGCTGATCACCTGCCTGGCTTCGATGGGCCGCACCGAGGAGGCCAAGCGCGCCGCCGGCAACTTCCGGGCGCTCGTCCCCGGCGCCCCACAGCTCCAGGCCTACGCCGCCCGCGTGAGGGAAGCCCTCGGCCCCCTGCGCAAACCGGCGCCGGGGACCCCGACCCCGTAGGACCTGGACCTGCCCCGCTTTTCCAGACACCCGAGAGGAGCTGGGTGAAGCAGGCTCGAATCGACTCGGGCGGCGGCTCCGAGGCGGAGCCAACGACGACGGAGCGGGAAGTGTTTGGCATCTTCGCGACCCTCAAGGCGGAGCTCACCTACCGGCGCCCCTGGCCGTGCCAGAAGGAGGCCAGGCCGGCCATCCATGAGTACATCGGGGGATTCTACAACGGCTCCCGGCGACACTCCTTCCTGGGCAACCAGAGTCCGGTGCAGTACGAGAGGATGTTCAACCAGGAAGCGGCCCTGGCCGCTTAACTCAACTGTCT
>CAYOBQ010000130.1:0-26841 GCA_964402225.1 uncultured Nannocystaceae bacterium
TCGCACACGTCGCGAGCGGGCAGCCCTGGATCCCCATGGCCGCCGATCATTGCTGGCCTGCCACGCCCTCTGATTGCCTGCGACGCCCCGTATGTGCTAAACGCCGCGCGTCCGCGTGACCTCGGGTGGAGTCAGCCAATGAAGACCAACGCGCTCACCCTGGCCGCCCTCGTCATCGGCGGCTGTGCCGACGACCCGCTGGGCACCGACGTCTGCGCCGATGCGGAGGCTCACGTCGCTGCCTGCACCGGTACCAGCGGGCTGGTCGGGGCCGACTGCGACGAAGACAACGCTGGCTCGCTGCTCGAGACCCCCTGCGAGGACCTCAGCGCGGGGGGCATCGCGAAGGCCGACTTCTGGTCCAGCGGCAGCCCGCTCTGCGTTCTACTGATCGGCGCGACGGACCTCGCCGACGAGACGGTCTGCTGCTTCGACTACAACTGCAGCGAAGGCTCGGTCTGCCTGGACTACCGCTGCACCCCGCAGCCCCAGGCGGGGGACGCCTGCAGCCGCGACACCCACTGCACCGACGGCTTCGTCTGCGGCCCCGACCAGGCGTGTCAGGCCCGCGTCGCCTCTGGCGAGGCCTGCGACCGTGACCCGATCTGCGCCGAGGGCTTGCTCTGCGTCGACGACCAGTGCGCGCCGCCCCGCGCCGCGGGAGAGGCGTGTGAGCCCCGCGCCCGGGACTGCGAGGCCGACCTCTTCTGCGACGCCGGCACCTGCGGTGACCCCCACGGCGCCGACGGCGCCTGCGAGCTCGACCGGCACTGCACCGGCGACCTCATCTGCGCGGCGGGGCGCTGCGGAGGGCGCTCCGAGCTCGGTGGCGGCTGTGACGTCGGCGAGATGGACTGCTCGATCAGCCTCCACTGCGTCGACTCCGTCTGCGTCAACCAGCCCGGCGTCGGCGAGGCCTGCGAGCGTGAGCCCTTCTGGATGTGCGGCCACGCCAAGATCTGCTGGGAGGGCGCCTGCGCCCCCGAGCACACCGCGGGCGAGCCTTGCATCAGCGCCCTCGACTGCGCCGGACACTCGCTGTGCATCGACGGGGTCTGCGAGCCAGCGTAGGGCAACGCCGAGCCCTACCTTCGCAAGATGGGGCGATGAAGCCGGCCCGCCATGCGGTACCAGACCGCAACAGCCGTCACCGTCCGGTGACGCTCGCGACCGTGCGCTGTGAGGACGGGCTGGCACGGCTCGTGCTTAGAACCGCACGATCCGCATTTGAGACAGTCATGAGAGAGTGGACATGGCGCCTCGCCCTCGCGGCGGCGATGGTCGCCTGCGAGGACACGAGCGAAGAGCCCCGAGGCCACGGCCCGATGGCCGAGGGTATCTACGCACGGCTCGGCGAGCCGGTCCCCTACGCGACGCCCGAGCAGGTCGAGGCCTTCGCCCGCGGTCGCGAGGTCTCGCTGCGGCGGTTCGACCTCGCCGCAGGCCTCGGGCCCGCCTTCAACGTGGCGTTCTGCATGAGCTGTCACGAGCGCCCCGTGATCGGAGGCGCCGCCGGGCTCTACCGCAACTACACGCTCGCGGGCTCGGTGACGACAGACGGCGCGTTCGTCCCGGCGAGCTCCGCGGGACCGTCGGGCGGCGTGCTTCGCGCCTACAGCTACGGCGCAGGCCCCGCGCGACCGGCCGTCGCCGACGACGTCGACGTCTTCGCGCAGCGCAACCCCATCCCGTTGTTCGGCACCGGCCTGCTCGCCGAGCTCGACGAGGCGGTGATCCTCGCGGGGGAGGATCCCGACGACGAGGACGGCGACGGGGTCAGCGGCCGGGCGAACTTCGACCAGGGCTTCGTCGGCCGGTTCGGACGCAAGGCGCAGACGGTGTCGATCGAGGGCTTCATCCGCGGCCCGCTCTTCAACCACCTCGGGGTGACCTCCGATCCGCTCACCGAGGCGCAGAAGGCGGCGCTGCCCATCGACAGCTCGAGGACGTCGCGGCAAGCGTTGACCGCCGTCGGGCGCTTCGCCCAGGCCGCTGCGCCCTCGGAGCCACTGACGGACGACGACGAGGCCGCCGATCCCGAGCTGTCCGGCGAGGACCTCTTCGCCCTGGTGAGCTTCTCGATGCTCCTCGCCCCGCCGATGCCCGAGCCCCTCGACGAGCGGACCGAGCGCGGCCGCGACCTCTTCGACGACGCCGGGTGCGATGCCTGCCACACCCCGCGCATCGACGGCCCGCGCGGCCCGCTTCCGGTCTACTCCGACCTGCTGCTCCACGACATGGGCCCGGAGATGGCCGACGGCATCCCCATGGGGCTCGCCACCGGGGCCGAGTTTCGCACCCAGCCGCTGTGGGGGCTGGCGTCGGTGGGCCCCTACCTTCACGACGGGCGCGCCGCGACCATCGAGGACGCGGTGCTGGCCCACGGCGGCGAGGCGAAGCGCGCCCGCGACTGCTTCGAGGCGTTCTCGACGGATGAGCGCGCCGACGTGGTGGCCTTCCTCACCTCGCTGGGCGGCCGCGACCAGTACACACCCGGGCTCCTGCCCCCCGACGCCGAGGTCCCTGCGCCCGGCGAGTACGGCGGCCCCGTGCGCGCCCTCGACGGCGCCGAGGCGCGTCGGTTCGTCGAGGGTCGGGCGCTGTTCGACCGCGACTTCTCCTTCAGCGACGGCGCTGGTCAGCCGCGCCTCAACGGAGACTCTTGCCGCGGCTGCCACTTCGAGCCGGTGATCGGGGGCGCCGGGCCCCGCGGCGTCAACGTCATGCGCCACGGCCTGCTCAACCGCGAGGGCGAGTTCGTCGTGCCCGCGGCGGGCACAATCCTGCACAAGCACTCGGCGTTGCTCGACCACGTCAACGTGGCGCAGGCCGAGGCCGCGGTCTTCGAGCACCGGCAGACGCCGCACCTCTTCGGGCTGGGGCTCATCGACGCGATCCCGGACGAGGAGATCCTCGCCCGCGCCGATCCCGCGGATCTCGAGTCGGCCGACGGCATCAGCGGGCGACCCTCGTGGACCGACGATGGGCGCCTGGGTCGCTTCGGCTGGAAGGCACAAGTTCCGTCCGTGGCGGAGTTCGTGCGCGACGCGCTCACCGCGGAGATGGGGCTGACCATCGAGGCCCAGGACGGGCTCACCTTCGGGCGCGTGCAGGACAACGACCCGGTCGCGGATCCAGAGGTCTCCGCCGCCCAGGCCGACACGCTGACGACGTACCTGCGGCTGCTCGGTCCCCCGCCGAGGCTGGCGTCGAACGATGATGCCGAGCGGGGCGAGGTAGTCTTCGCCGAGATCGGCTGCGACGCGTGCCACGTGCCGGCGCTCGAGGGCCCGGACGGTCCCGTGCCGCTGTACTCCGACCTGCTACTCCACGAAGTGTTGCCCGAGGACGCGCTGGGCATCGAGGACGCCTCTGCCAACGTGCGCGAGCTGCGCACGGCGCCGCTTTGGGGCATCTCTCAGACCGCGCCGTACCGGCACGACGGAGCGGCCGACACGCTGGAGCAGGCCATCGACGCCCACGACGGCGAGTCGGCTGCGGCTCGCGACGCGTGGCGTGCGCTCGAGGCGTCCGACGTCGCGGCGCTCCTGGCCTTTCTCGAGACGCTGTGATGCGCCGACTCATGCTCCTCCTCGCCGTGCTCGGCTGCGAGGACGACCGCACCGAGACCCCGGCCGACTTCGCCGTGGCCCCCGACACCGGTGAGCTCGTCGATCCGCTGTCGATGCCACAGACGCCCACCCTTGAGGTCCCGTCGTTCACGTCCGCCGAGAAGTGCAAGGACTGCCACCCCGACCACTACGCGGAGTGGCGCGGCTCGATGCACGCATACGCGATGGTCGATCCGGTCTACCGCACCCTGGTCGAGATCCGGCAGGCCGATCTCGACACGAAGGAGGACCGCTTCTGCACGCAGTGCCACAGCGCCATCGGCACCCGCGCCGGGGAGTGTGCGCCAGGCTTCGACTTCGCGTCGCTGTCGCCCATCGTGCTCGAGGGGGTCACCTGCGAAGCATGCCACAAGGTCTCGACGCTCGAGCGCCCCTACAACAGCGGGCACCGGCTCGATCCGGCGGGGCCGATGCGCGGCTCGATCGAGGATCCGGTCGAGACCGGCTTCCACGAGTCGGCCTACTCGCCGCTGCACGAGCGCTCGGAGTTCTGCGGCGGATGCCACGACGTCATCGAGTCGAGCGGGCTGCACCTCGAGCAGCCGTACCGCGAGTGGACCGACTCGCCCGCGGCGGCCGATGGCCGGAGCTGTCAGACCTGCCACATGACGACCCGCCGGGCGCCGGCGGCGACGGGCGGCCCGGAGCGGACGGTGCACTCACACCGCTTCACCGGCGTCGACCTGCCGCTCGCCGGCGACTTCCTGCCCGATGAGGCGATGCGCGATGCGCTGCGCGAGGACGTGCGCGCGCTGCTCGCCACCGCCGCGGAGGTCGAGCTGAGCCTGCCCGGCGCCGTGACGGCCGGCGAGCAGCTCGACGTCGTGGTGACGGTGCGAAACCGCATCGACGCCCACGACCTGCCGACCGGGTCGACCTTCCTGCGCCAGCTCTGGCTGGAGGTGCGCGCCGTCGACGCCGTTGGCACGGTGCTCTACGCCACCGGCGATCTCGACGAGAATGGCGACCTCCGCGACCACTTCAGCGCGGCCGACCCCTACGGCGATCCGGACCTGGTGCGCTTCGGCAGCGCCCTCGTCGACGCCCGCGGCAACCCGACGGTCTTCCCGTGGTTCGCCCGTGAGCACCTGAGCACCACCCTGCCTCCGGCGCATGCGCGCACCTTCACGCTCTTTGTGCCCACCACGCCCGGGGCCGTCGGTCCGATCAGCGTGACCGCGAGGCTGCGCTTCCGCAGCCACGCGCCGTTTCTGCTGCGGGTGCTTGGGCACGACGCGCTGCTCGAGCGGCTTGAAACCCACGACATCGCCACCGACGAGGGGGGGGTCGAGCTACTCCCCTGACTCGATGGCGACGCCGGTCCATGGGGGCGAGCGCATCAGCGAGCCACCGACGGCGACGCGAAAGCCGGCCCCATCGCCCCACACGCCATGGAGCAGCTCGCCCACCTCGGTCGGCTCGCGCACGGGCTCCCCGTTCGGCTCCATCCGGTACACGTGGCCGCGATCGCCGACGAAGGTGGCCACGCCCTCGCCGTCCATCCAGATCCCGTTGAGGCCGGGTGAGCGCAGCGTCTCGGAGGTCCACCCCGCGCCGTCCCAGCGGGCGACCACGCCGACGTCGCGTCCGCCCACCGCGACGATCTCATCCGCCGCGCGGCCCCAGAGGCTGATCAGGTCGCGACCGCTCCCGGTGAGGGTCTGGGTCCAGGCGGATCCGTCGTAGCGCAGGGCCACGCCGTTGGATCCGACCGCGAAGACGTTCGACGCGGAGCTGCCCCAGACCTTGAACAGCGCCGGCAGGCCCCGGTCCACCTCGGGGAGCGCCACCGGGGACCACGCCTCGCCGTCCCAGCGCAACAAGGCGGGCTCGGGGTCAGTGGTCTGGGCGGCGTCGCCGCCCACCGCCCACACGTCGTCGGCCGCCGCGGCCCAGACGCCCCACAGGGGGAGGTGCGTGCCGGTGTCGGTGGCCGTGAACGGCCCCCCGCCGACGCTGCGCAGCGCGCGACCCTCGTTGCCGACCATCCACACCTCGCCGTCGACGCCGTGTACCCAGTTGAGCAGTGGGCCGTCGGGTATCTCGACGGGCACCCACTCCGCGTCGCCACGGCGCCAGGCCGCACCGGCGTCTGGCTGCCCGCCGACCGTCCACACGGCGTCGGTGCCATCACCCCACACGCTGAGCAACGCTCCGTCGGCCCCGGGATCGAGAGCTGCGCGCCAAGGGGGGGGGCTCGGGGTCGGATCCGTCTTCTCGCCGTCGTCGCAGGCGAGCGTCGCGCTCGCCGCCATCAACCACCACGCCAATCGCATCGGCCTTCCTCAGTCTGCTGGGCGCTCGAGACGGACGCGCCCCCCCGGGCGCGACGCGCGCGCGCGGAGCCTCGCCCGCGTGGAGCTCCACGATGTGTCGCGAGGGCGCGCCGACCCCTGCGCCTCCAACGTCCCCGGCTGGAGGCCCACGACGAGTCCTACCACGGAGCGTGCCTCGTCGACGAAGACCGCGTCGAGCGGGAAGCGCACGTCGCGCATCCAGACCCGGTGGCGATCACCGCACGCCTCCGCCAGGTCGGAGACGTCGAAGAGGCTGAGCTGCAACCCGGTGACCCGCCCCTCCTCGGTGGCCGACTGGCCGATGTCGAGAAGCCGAGCACTCTCAGCTCGCCCATCAGCCGCGGGTCCGCGACGTAGGCGACCGCCAGAACATTCATGGATCATTTCGGGCACTTCGTCCGTTGAAGCCTCCGATGCCAGGATAGCAACACACCGGAGGCCGCCATGATCGCCCGCACCTACTCCCTTGGATTCGTCTGCGCTCTGTTCACCCTCTTCACCGGCTGCGACGAGATCAGCGAGGCCATTGATCCGCCGGCGTGCACCCCCGGGAAGGTCAAGACGTGCCCGTGTGTGGGTGGCTTCACCGGGACCCAGCGCTGCGAGGACGACGGCGAGAGCTACGACCGGTGCATGTGCTCTCACGCCGAGGACGAGGCTCCTGCGCCCGACGACGAGCTCACGCCGGGGCCTGATGACGGCCCCGAGCCGGACATGACGCCCGAGCCCGACCCGATCCCCGACGTCACCGCGGAGCTGCGCAGCGCCCAGGTCCGGGTCGTGGTCGTCGGCGGGACCTACGCCGCCGAGGTCAACGCCGACTGGCGGGCCTCCGGGGCAGACGACCTCACGGTCGACTTGCAGGTCAAAAGCCAGCTCACCTACCGCGCCTGGACGCCCATCCTCCGCAACCAGCCCGCCGACCACTTCGCCACCGCGTCGCTCCAGGTCACCCAGGGGGAGCGACGCTTCGACTTCCGCATCGTCGCCCGCGACGACGCTGGCCACGAATGGGCGAGCGAGGCGATCACGATCCAGTAGAAGCCGCGACGTCGCGGCGCTGACGCGGTAGACTCCGCGCCTTCGTGAACGACCGAACCCCAGACGAAGCACTCTTGGCGTCCATCGAGGGCGCCGCCGATCTGCTCGAGGGCCTGGTCGATGACCGGGGTCTCCTGGCACGGGTCCCCGACGAGTTGCGCCAGCGTCTGCTGGTGGCCGCCGGGCAGGTCTCCCGGCCCGACAAGCGCGCCCGCAAGGCCCTCGCTCGCCGCCGTCGGCGGAATCGGGAGCTCGACCAACGCGCCGCCGACCAGGCCCTCCTCAGCCAGACCGGCATTCGCAAGCTGCGGGAGAGCCCCATCTTCCTGACGCCACGGCGGCAGGCGAGCTTCGAGGGTCGGTCCGCCGAGCCCATCGGCGAGACCACCGAGGAGCGCTGCTGCTACTGCTGCCGGGCGCCGTACCACGAGGTTCACCACTTCTACGACCAGATGTGCCTCGCCTGCGGCGAGCTGAACTTCGCGAAGCGGAGCCAGACGGCGGACCTGCGTGGGCGGGTCGCGCTGGTCACCGGCTCGCGGGTCAAGATCGGGTTCCAGGCGGCGATCATGCTGCTCCGTGCAGGCTGTCACGTCATCTCGACCACGCGCTTCCCCCGGGACGCCGCTCGGCGCTTCGCCGCGGAGGCGGACTTCGAGGACTGGGGGGCGCGCCTCGAGGTTCGGGGGATCGATCTCCGGCACACGCCGAGCGTCGAGCAGCTCTGTCGGGAGCTCCTGGGCGCCCACGCGCGCCTCGACTTCATCGTCAACAACGCTTGCCAGACCGTCCGCCGCCCGCCCGGCTTCTACGCGCACATGATGGCCGCCGAGGAGGCCATCGCCCTCGGTGAGACCGAGCGCCACCTCCTCGCGGGGCACACCGCGCCTGGGGCGTCCCAGGGCGAGCTGGTCTCGACCGCTACGCGCCTCTCCTCGGCTTCGATGAGCCAGATGGAGCTGCTGCCGGAGGACCGCGACCGGGGCGAGCACCTCTTCCCCGCCGGCCACTTCGACGCCGACGGCCAACAGGTCGATCTGCGCAAGATGAACTCGTGGCGGCTCAAGCTGACGGGGGTGTCGGCCGTCGAGCTGCTCGAGGTCCACCTCGTCAACGCCGTCGCGCCCTTCATCCTCAACGCGCGCCTCAAGCCGTTGATGGTCGCCGTGCCCACCCGGGATAAGCACATCGTCAACGTCTCGGCGATGGAGGGGCAGTTCTATCGGACCTTCAAGTCCGACCGGCACCCCCACACGAACATGGCCAAGGCCTCGCTGAACATGATGACGCGGACCTCGGCCATCGACTACGTCGCCGACGGGATCCACATGAACAGCGTCGACACCGGTTGGGTGACCGATGAGGACCCCGTCGATCTCGCCCGCGCAAAGCGCGAGATCCATCGATTCCACCCGCCCCTCGACATCGTCGACGGCGCGGCGCGCATCCTCGATCCGATCTTCAGTGGCGTCGCGACGGGCCACCACGTGTGGGGGCAGTTCCTCAAAGACTACAAAGAGACCGACTGGTAGCCCCTCAAGCCTGACCGGGCTCGGCGTCGCTCGTGCCCGCGTCTGGATCGACGGCGCCGTCGGGCACCGGTGGGCGCGCGCCGCTGCCCGCGCCCGAGCCGCCGGATCCGTAGCCGGTCCGGGGCGGTGGTTTCGGCCCTGGATCGAAGTGGCTCCCGTCGACGCCCGCGTCCGGGGACGGGCCCCGCGGATCCTCTGGATCGTCGTCGAGACAGCCGGCGAGGGCGGTGACCATCACGAGCAGGAGTCGTCTCATTGGAGCCCCTCCGCGCAGGCGTGGGTCGCTGGGATGAGCACCGCCGGGGTGCGGGCCGGGAGCGTGAGTGGCGCGAGGCCCGCCTCGGTCCGTGCGACCCGGACGCCGCTGAGCGCGTCGATGAAGTCGACGTCGGGCACCTCGGCAGGTAACTCGATTCGCACCGTCCCATTCTGCGGAAGCCTCGGGAGCACCACCACCGCCGGCCACTCTCCCTCTCGCAAGTAGACCAGCCGCTCACGCTCGGCGCGCAGCATCTGGAGGCGCCCGCGGCGTAGCGCCGGCAGGCACCGGCGCAGTCGACCGAGGCGCGCGATCCGGGCGGCCGTCGCTCCCTCGAGCGGTGAGCGCTCGCCCCCAAAGCGCATGGGCCGCCGGTTGTCGGGATCGCCCACGCCGGGCATCCCGAACTCGTCGCCATAGTAGAGGATGGGCGCCCCCGGCGCGGTGAGCACGAAGGTCTGCGCCAGCAGAAGCCGGGCGTACGCGCTCGGATCGTCGGGGACCGGCGGTCGGCGCCGCCACGCCTGGTCGGGCATCGACGGATCGACCTGGCCGGCGGCCTCGCTCACGAAGCGGGTCACGTCGTGGTTCCCCACCATCGTCGCCATCACCGCCGTGCTCCCCGCCCACGCGGCCTCGCTCGCCCGCCACACGTCGGCGACCTTCCACAGCGGCGCGGTCTCCCAGGCGAAGGCCTCCCGCAACGCCCACATCAGCGGGAAGTCGAACTGCCCATCCAGACCGTAGGGCCCGAGGTACCAGCGGATCAGGTCCTGGGACTCGGGGCCCGTGAAGGTCTCGCCCAACAAGTAGATGCGGGTGCCCGCGCCCTGGAAACGGCGGTGGACCTCGGCGGTGAGCCGGCGAGAGACGAAGCGCGGCATCATCGGCACCGCGTCGACTCGCAGTCCGTCGAGGTCGAAGCGCTCGATCCACCACAGCGCGTCGTCGATCTGCGTGTCGAGGGCCTCGGTGGAGTCCCAGGAAAGATCGGGTAGATACGGCGTGAACCAACAGGTCTCGATGTGACTCCACCAGGGGCAGCGCGGCGAGCCACAGGCGCACGCACGGTTGAACCAGTCGGGGTGCGCCTCGACATAGGGATGTCGGTGATGAACGTGGTTGAGTACGACGTCGACGACGACGCGAATGCCCCGGGCGTGGGCCTCCGCGACCAACGCCTCGACGTCGGCCTCCGTGCCAAAGGCCGGCTCGACGCCGCGGGGGGCGATGGGCCAGTAGCCGTGGTAGCCCTCGTAGCGGGGGCGCCCGCCCTCCACCCCGCTCCAGAGCCCATCGGGGTTCTCGTTGAGCGGTGAGATCCACAACACGTTGACGCCGAGCCCCTCGAAGTAGCCGCTTCGCAGGACCCGCAGGAGCCCGCGCAGGTGTCCGCCCGCGCGGTGACCCGGCGGCTTGACCCGGTCCGCGGGGGTGAAGGGCGCGTCCCCCGCGAAGCGGTCGAGGACGACCTGGTAGATCTGAGCGTCGGCCCACCGAAAGCGGCTGGGCTCCACCCACAGCGGGGCGCACGTCGGCTCCACGGGGCGCCCGTCGGCGTCGGTCCCGTTGACGCAGATCCGGTGCCGGCCGTGGGGCAGGCCAGACGGATCGAGGGTGACGTCGTCCCCCGCGATCTCGACCGGCACCGACACGTCGCCGGCGGCGGCGCTCGCGGTCGCGAGGGGGGCCTCTGCGCGCTGCAACCTGAAGCGCAACGGTTCGCGCCCGACGAGGCGCCAGGCCGGCGCCTCGCAGCTCGGCAGCTCGGCGAGGGAGTATTCGACGCCGGCCTCGCGCGCGCTCACCGGGTTTCCGGGATCGAGCATCGGCCGCCCGTCGACCTCCAGGAGATAGAGATGACGCCCCGGGCCCAGATCGAAGTCGCCGGCCCATCCCTCACCCTCCCGCTGGAGCCCCCGTCGGATGCCGGCTGGGCTCACCAGCGACACCTGGGCGGGGTGGGTGTCGGGTTCGAGCGTCACGCGCAGGGTGCACGCGCGGCGCTCGGGCCACGCCTCTGGGGCCGCCGGTGGAGCGTCGCACGCCGCCGCCAGGAGCGCGGCGACGGCGATTCGCATTACTCCTGGCCCGCCAGGACGAAGATGCGCGCGCCGCGGGGCGGGACCGTCAGATCGAGCGTCCCGTCGGCCTGGGTGGTGAAGGTGTCGGTGCTGCCGGCGCTCTCGCTGAAGACGTCGATGAGCTGCGCGCCAGCACCGAAGCCCGTCTCGAGGACCGTGTCCTCGAAGCGACTGCGCGCCGGACGCTCGTTGTGGGTGTTGATCAGCACCAGCACGCGCTCCCCATCGTAGCTCCGCTCGAAGGCCATGAGCCCGGCGTCGGACTCCTCGCCCACGTGCTCCGTCGCCCAGCGCCACGTGACGTCGCCGCGGCGCAGTGGCGCGTGCTTCTTGCGCAACCGGGTGAGCTTCTGGATGTGGCGGAAGGTCTCCCCGTCGGTGGCGAAGCCGCTGTGCCACATGTCCTCGCGGTTGGAGGGGTCGGGGCCGCCGTGGAAGTCCTGTTCGGTGCCGTAGTAGATGCACGGGATGCCGTCGATCGTGAGCAAGTAGACGAGGGCGTTGCGTAGCTTTCTGACGTCCGGGAAGTCCGAGAGGTAGCGGGGCACGTCGTGGTTGTCCATGAAGTGCACTACGAGCTGCTGGGCGTTGAGGCCCTCGCCGGTGGCGGCGGTCGGCCCGTTCTCCTTAGGCTTGTCGTTGTAGCGGGGGCGGCCGGCGGCGTCCGGCGCCGACCGCGCCTCGTAGAGGCGCCTCGCGTTGGCGGTCGGCGCGCCGCGGCCGAAGATGTCGTCGAAGACCTGGAACTTCGCCGAGAAGTAGAAGACCGAGTCGACGCCCTGCCCATGGGTGTAGCTGCCGAGCAGCGCATCGTCCCCGTCGAAGGCCTCGCCGAACATGAAGAACTCGCGCTTGCCGAGGGACGCCGCGTAGTCGCGCATCGCCGGCGCGAAGACGTCGAAGAACTCTGGCTCCACGTGCTTGAGCGTGTCGATACGGAAGCCGTCGAAATCGGCGGCCTCGATCCAGTATTGGAAGACGCGGACGAGGGCGTCGCGCACGTCGGCCCGCTCGGTGGCGATGTCCTTCAGGCCGCCGGGGAAGTCCCCCAGCATCTCTTGCTCCCGCAGGTAGTCCTGGGGCGAAGCCGCCGGCCGCGGGCAGTTGAAGGGCGGATCGCGCAGCCCCGTCTCCCAGATCGTCACGCGACCATTCCGGTGGTACCAGGCCGGGTTGTGGAACTCCGGTGGGTTCGGCGGGATCCGGTTGATGTGTGGCTGCTCCACCCACACCAACGGCGCCGGCCCGTTCTCCCCGAGGGACGTGAAGCCCTGGATGCCGCGGCAGTCGTACTCCGGGTCCCACTCGCTGACGCGGCGCAGATCCGCCGCTGGATCCTCGGTGCGGCTCCCGGCGCCGGGGCCGCCACCGCCGAAGAAGACGACGTCGGCCTGCCCGTTGCGGTTGATGTCGTAGAAGAAGAGCTGCCCCACGTGGTTGGTGACGATGTCGAGGACCACCTTCAAGCCCCGCGCGTGGCACTCGCGGACGAGGTCCTGGAGCTTCGCGAGGTCGCCGAAGTGCGGGTTGGTGCCGATGAAGTCCTGGGTCCAGTAGCCATGGTAGCTGGCGAAACCGGCGTCAGACTCGACGTTTCGCACCACCGGGCTGATCCACAGGGTCGTCACGCCGAGGGCCTCGATGTAGTCGAGCCGGTCGATGAGCCCCTGCCAGTCGCCGCCGTGGTAGGCGGAGGCCCGCCGATAATCGACGTTGTAGTTGTTGTTCGAGTCGCCGTCCGCGAAGCGATCGATCATCACCTGGTAGATGACCTCGTCGCGCCAATCCTCGACGAGGGTCTCGTGCTTCACCGTAGGATCGACCGTCACGCAGCCCGCGAGCAGCGCCAAACAGAGGATCTGTCGCATCAGTAGCCTCCTCCCCGCCCGAACCACCACTCGGCGCTCACGCCGACGAAGTGCACCACGTCTCGCGTCGAGCGAGGATCGGCCTCCGCGTAGAGGGCCGTGGCCGCCTCGTCGAGCAGCGAGACGGAGTAGACGAAGCGAAGCTGCGGCCGGGTGTAGGTGCCCGGGTCGTCCCCGAAGGTGAACGCGGGCACCAGCCCGAGCTGCACCACACGGGCGGTCTCCTGCGCGTTGGTGCGCGGGTTGAGCCCGTTGGGGCGGCTGAGCTGGACGGAGGCCTCGACGCCGGGCGTGAACGTCCCGAGCAGGAGCATCGGCCGCACCGCGAGCGCCAGCTCCTGTCGGTCGTCGAAGTCGGCCTCTTGCCCGTCGGCGTCGACGAAGGCGCGGACGTAGCCCCCGTACTGGAGCGCGACCGAGCCGTGCTCGGAGCTGCCGGAGACCGCCAGTCGATACTCGTCGGCCGGGGCCGCGCGCCGATTCAGGTCGAGCCCCGACGGCACGGCCAGCTCGTCGTAGGCGGCCAGGCCGCTGGCGTAGCGCAGCCACACGTTGAGGTGCCCGCGGCGGGCGAAGTTCCACAGCCCGAGCTGCGCGCCCACCATCCAGCCCCGGTCGTCGGGGAGCGGCTCGGTCTCGCTGAAGCCGCCCGGGAGCGGGCGTTCGCCCTTGGGGAGGTAGTGCAGCTCGCCGTAGAGCCTGAGCTTCAGCCCGAGCGTGTCCCCTCCGCCGAAGCGCCGCTCCGCCTTCGCCGAGAGCACCGTCCGTTGCCGGTCGAGGATCTCCACCTCCTCGGCGCCGAAGTCGTTGGCGGGCACGAAGGCGCGATCGACCTGATAGTCGTCCTCCAGCCGATTGAAACCGCCGTGGAACGCCAACTCGGTGCGCGTGTCTCGCCAGCCCGCGCCGGCGCCGATGGTGTTCAGCTCGTCCATCGGCCAGAAGTCGAGCAAGTAGATGTCGTCGCCGCGGTACATCTTGCTGCCGACCCACGCGAAGGCCCCGCTGCCGAAGAGCTCGCTCCCCTCCACGTAGGCCTGTCGGATCGCCAGCGCGGCGTCGAAGGCCCCATCGTAGTGGAAGAGCCGGTCGCCCAGCGCCAGCGTCACCAGGGTCGTGACCTCGGCGTCGCGCCCTTCGTAGGCGCGGTAGCCGAGGTCGAGCTCGATGTAGTTCCCCTCCGTGAGCCGTGGGCCCCAGCCGACGATCGTGCTGTCGCGTCCCCGCCCGCCCTCGCCGTCGGTGGAGACCCCGACGCGGCCGTAGGAGCCGAAGAAGAAAGGGGCGTCGGTGGCGTTTCCCAGGGCAGGGAGGAGCGCCGCGACGATCACCGCTCTTCGAAGCAAGGTCACTGTCTCTCGAAGCCTGGTCGCTGTTGCTGCAAGCATCACCGGCGAGCTTCCCACGAATGGGCCTCCGATGGAAAGCGAACGTAACGCAAGACTGCGTTACGTGACGAGGCCTCGTCCGCGACCCCCGTCTCCGTGTAGGGTGTGGTCCTGTTCGGTGAGGAGGCCCCGCGGGGCTGGGAGGATCGAATGCGCGCGCTCTCGTTTGCGGTGATGTTGGTGACCGGGCTCTTCGCGGTGCCCGCCTGGGCCTGTGGGGGCGGCTGTGGCGGTGCCGCCGAGAAGGCCGGGTGTGGCGGCGGCTGCGGCGGAGCGAAGGCGGGCTGCGGGGGGGGCGGCGGCGGCTGTGGATGCGGCGGACAGAAAGCGGCGCGCCTCGACCGCGGTACCTATGCGCTGCCGACGTCGATCGCCTGGCGCTCCCTCGACCAGGGACGCCAGGAGGCCGCGCGATCGGGCCGGCCGATGCTGGTCTTCTTCTCCTTCGGTCGGCTCGACGCTCACTCGAAGAGCCTCAACCAGGTCCTGTTCGGGGACGCTGAGGTGCAGGCGACGCTCAACGGTGGCGGCGCGGCGATCCCGATCCGCGTTCCGCTATGGGCGATGACCCCCGCCGAGCGTGCGTTGGGTGAGAAGCTGGGCTACGGGGAGGACGCCCTGCTGGCGTTGCTGGGGGCCGACGGGAAGGTCGTTCGCACCCGCGAGGGCCGGCCGATGCAGACCACCGGTGTGCCCGACCCCGCCGCGCTCCTGGTGACGATCGGCCCGCTGGTCAACTGAAGCGCCTCTTCACCACCGTGGCCCTCGCGTTGTTCGCGTGCGCCCAGCCCGAGGCGCCCTCGGCGCCGCCGCCGGACGCGGCGGAGGTCGAGCCGGGGGTGGTCGCCGCCGCGTGGCCGACCGCCCAGCGGACCCGCCGCGCCGACAAGCCGAACATCGGCATGCAAGCCCTCCCGAGGCAACGCGACTGGCCCCTCCTGCGACGCGCGCGGCGGGGCGAGGAGCTGTCCCGCGAGCCGAGCTTCTCGCCTGCCCGTGAGCCCCGCGAGTTGCAGATCCTCGGGGAGCAGGTCTACGCCGCCTACTGCCGGGGCTGCCACGGCGCCACGGGTCGCGGGGACGGGCCGATGGCGGCGCGGATGAAGCCACCGCCGCGGGACCTCGTGGGCGGCGACTACCGCTTCCGAACCACGCCCTACGGGCAGCCGCCGACCCTGCTGGACATCTTCCGAGTGGTGACGGGCGGCTTGTCCGGTACGCCGATGAGCCCCTTCGCGGATTTGCCCGAGGAGCAGCGCTGGGCCGTCGCCGAGTACCTGCGGACGCTGTCGCCTGTCTTCGAGGCGACGGTGACCGGCTCCGAGCCGCCCACGCCCCCCACGGATCTCGACGCGCCGAGCCGCAGGGCGAAGGGCGCCGCCATCTACGCGCGGCTGGCCTGCCCGACGTGCCACGGCGAGGGCGGGGGAGGCGGCACCCAGCGGGCGCTCATCCGCCCGCGCTTCAAGCGTGGTCGCGATCCGCGCGGCCTCTACGCGACGGTGACGACCGGGCTCAACGGCACGCCGATGGTGGGCTTCGCGAGCGGCGTCGCGACGGACGACGTCTGGTCCCTCGTCGCCTGGTTGCGGGGCGTCAACCGTCGCTGAGCGATGTGCGGCCCGGATCCCCGGTCGCGCCCACGACGCTTCGATGCAACGTTGGGGTCAACGCGACGACACAGACGGCCTATACTGCGCTGTGCTCACCCGAATCCTGCTCGGCGCTCTGCTGATGATGGCCCTGGCTTGCGACGACGATGGGGGCGCCGATCCGCCCGCGGACGCCGCCCTCTCGGACGTCGCCGCCCTCGATGTCGCCGTCTTCGACGCCGCCCTGGCCGACGACGTCGGGATCCCGGACGTCGCGCCGCCCGACGAGGGGACGGACCTGCCCGTCGACGGCGCACCCGACGACGGCCGCTTCCGCCTGCCTGCCCGCGAGACCTGTCCCGGCGCCTACGCTCCAGCCGACGATCTCGGCCTCCTCGACGACGCGCTCTTCGAGGTCTCGGGCCTCGCGGCCTCCCCCACCACCGAGGGCGTCGTCTGGGCCCACAACGACTCCGGTGGCGAGCCGCTTCTCTACGCGCTGGGCCCCGGTGGGGCCACCCTCGGCCGCCTGCGCCTCGACGTGGAGGCCGTCGATTGGGAGGACCTCGCCGCCGCGCCGTGTCCCGACGGCCAGCGGGCCTGCCTGTGGGTCGCCGACACCGGCAACAACCTGCGGGATCGCGAGGTCGTGGTGGTCTATGCCACGCCCGAGCCCGACGTCACCAGCGCCTTCGGGGACGTTGACGCCCCCCGCGTGTGGTCCTTTCCGGTGCGCTACCCCGATGAGGTTCATGACGCCGAGGCGTTGGTCGTGGCCGCCGACGGCGGCACCTTCTGGCTCTTCGAGAAGGTCGACGGCGATCGGGCCCGGCTCTACCGGCACCCTGGCCCGCTGGCCAACGGGCGTCCCGTCGACCTCCTCGAGGTCGGCACCTTGGACACCCCGGGCTTCCCGCTCCGCCAAGGAAAGATGATCACCGGCGCTGATCTTCACCCGAGCGGCACGCGTCTCCTCCTGCGGGTCTACACCGGCAGCTACGAGTATCGCTTCGCCGCGGGCGGCGGCCCCGACGACCTACCGGCCATGGAGCCCTCCATCGTCTCGGCGGGCCCGCTCAGCGAGCCCCAGGGCGAAGCGATCACCTACGATGGGACCGGCACGGCCGTGCTCACGGCGTCCGAAGACCCGACGCGCGAAGCCGCTTTGCCCCTACACATCTATCGATGCAGGGAGTAGGCATGGACCCCGCTGACCGCACCCGACTCTTCCTGTTGCTGAGCATCGTCGCCACGGTGGTGCTCTTCTACGTCCCGTACGTCGGCTACCCTCTAATGCTGCTGTCGACCCTCGCCCACGAGTTGGGCCACGGTATCGCCGCGGTCATCGCTGGCGGAGACTTCCTCGAGTTCCGCCTCTACTCCGACGGGTCCGGCGTCGCCATGCACAGCGGCGTGGCGGGGCGCATCGGGCGCGCCTTCGTCTCCGCGGGTGGCCTCTGCGGCCCGGCGATCGTCGCCGCGCTGGCCTTCGCCCTGGGCCGGTCCGAGCGCCACGCGAGCCGTGGTCTCGCGGTCGTCGGCGCCCTGCTGGCCCTCGCCGTCGTGCTCGTGGTGCGGAACATCTTCGGCGTGCTCTTCGTCGGCGCCACAGCGGCGGCGTGCCTGATCATCGCCGCGAAGGCCCGCCCGTGGGCGTCTCAGGTCGCCCTGGTCTTCGTGGGCGTCCAGCTCGCTCTGAGCGTCTTCTCGCGAGGCGACTACCTCTTCACCGAGTTCGCGCGCACCGCCCAGGGCAAGATGCCCTCGGACGTGGCGCAGATGTCCAACGCGCTGTTTCTGCCCTACTGGTTCTGGGGCGGCGTCTGCGGCGCGTTCTCGGTGGTGGTGCTGCTGTTCGGGCTGAAGCTCTTCTTCAGCGAGACGCGTGGTCAGCCAGGACCGACGCCACACACCCCGTGAGCCGGCGCGCGCAGGGGAGGTGCAGGAACTCGTTGGGTCCGTGGGCGTTGGACTTGGGGCCCAGGACACCGGTGATCACGAACTGAGCCCGCGGGAACTTCTCGCCGAGCATCCCCATGAAGGGGATCGTCCCGCCCTCGCCCATGTACATCGCGCCGGGGCCGAACCAGGCTCTCGAGGCCTCGTCGAGGGCGCCTTCGACCCAGCCCGCGAAGGTGGGCGCGTTCCAGCCGTCCGCGTGCTCGCACCCATCGAACCGGACCGTCGCGCCGTAGGGTGGGTCGCGCGTCAGCTCGTTGGCGATGGCGTCCGCCGCCGCGGCGGAGTTCGTGGTGGGCGCGAGCCGGAAGCTGAGCTTCGCGGTGGTGTAGGGGCGCAGCACGTTGCCCGCGTCGCCGAGGGCGGGGAGGCCGGCGGCGCCTGTCACCGACAGCGTCGGCCGCCACGTGCGGTTCAGCACGAGCTCGGCGCGGTCCTGCACCATCGCGCGCATCGCCCCGTGCCAGGGGAACTCGCCGGAGACCGCGTCGCCGAGCACCTCCGCCGCGGCGGCGGCCTGGGCGGCGCGGTCGGCCGGGATCTCGGCGTCCAACGCGGCCAGCTCGATCCGCCCCGTGTCGACGTCCTCGATTCGGTCGAGCAGCTTGCGCAGCACCCGGAAGCTGCTCGCGGCGATGCCGCTGGCGTTCCCGCTGTGCACCCCCTCGCGCAGCACGTCCACCCGCAGCTCGCCGCCGACCATGCCCCGCAGGGACGTGGTGCACCAGAGCTGGTCGTAGTTGCCGCAGCCGCTGTCGAGGCAGACCACGAGGTCGGGGTGGCCGATGCGGTCGGCGAGGCGATCGATGTAGGGGGGCAGGTCGTAGCTGCCGCTCTCTTCGCAGCACTCGATGATCACCACGCAGCGCGCGTGGGGTACGCCGAGGGCCTGCAGGGCGTTGATCGCGGTGAGCGAGGCGAAGATCGCGTAGCCGTCGTCGGCGCCGCCCCGCCCGTAGAGCTTCTCGTCGCGGAGCACCGGCTTCCAGGGGCCGAGATCCGCGTCCCAGCCGCTCATCTCCGGCTGCTTGTCGAGGTGGCCATAGAGCACCACCGTCCCCGCGGCGGTGCCGGGGATGTCGATGAAGATCAGCGGCGTGCGGCCCGGCAGGCGCACGACCTCGTAGGTCGCGCCCTTGGGCAGATGGTCGGTGGCCCACGCGCCGGCGAGCTCTACGGCGTCGTCCATGTAACCGTGGGCGGCCCACTCCGCGTCGAAGGCCGGGGACTTGTTGGGGATCGCGATGTAGTCGACGAGGGCGGGGACGATCGTGTCGCCCCACACCTGGTCGATGAAGCTGCGCGCGCGCGCGTGGTCAATGCTCATGGGGGCGACCATAGCCCGAGCGACGTAGGACCGGGTAGCCTGGAGCGATGAACCGACTCGTTACTCTGTTGCCCGTCGGCTGCGCTCGATGACGGCCTTCGTCACTGGCGCCAGCGGCTACACCGGCGGCGCCGTCATGGCGGAGCTCGCGGCCCGAGGTCGTCCGGCGGTGGCCCACATTCGCCCGGACTCGCCGCGGCTCGAGGCACTTCGTGGGCGGTTCGAGCGCACGGACACGACGCCCTGGGACGCCGCGGCGATGACCGAGACGCTGGCCCGCCTCAGCCCCGATGCCGTCTTCGCGTTGCTGGGGACGACCCGAAGACGCGCAGACGGTGACTACGAGAGCGTCGACTACGGGCTGAGCGCGCTGCTGATCGACGCCTGCCTCGCCGCCGACGTGCGGCCCCGCTTCGTCTACCTCTCGGCGGCGGGTGTCGGGGCGCGTGGTGCGTCGGCCTATATGCGCGTGCGTTGGCGCCTCGAGACGAAGCTGCGGGGCTGTGGCCTGCCCTTCGCCATCGCGCGGCCCTCCTTCATCACCGGCCCGGACCGCCAGGAGTCGAGACCCATGGAGCGCCTCGGTGCCGCCGTCGGAGACGGCGCGTTGGCCCTCGTGGGCGCGCTGGGTGGGCGCGAGACCGCGGCGCGCTACCGCTCGACGAACGCCGCCGAGCTCGCCCGCGCGCTGGTTCGCCTCGCCTACGAGCCGGGGTGCACAGACGGGGTCTACGAAGGTGACGCGCTGAGGTCGTAGCGGGCGGGAACCAGCACCCCGAGGGCGCGCAGCGAGTCGCGGGTCTCCTCGTCGAGGATCTCCGGTCGCAGGTCTTCGCCGGGCAGCTCGGCGACCACCGTGTCCCCCCCCGATGTGCGGCGCACGGCCAGGTACGTCGGGCGTTCGGGGCAGCTCGGGACGGTGGGGTCGTGGGCCAGCGAGAGGACCTCCACCCCGTCGGCGACGCGCAGCCCGTGCCCGACCTCGCCGAGGGCATCGGCGACGGGGTCGGCGACGGCGTGGGTCACGGCGGCTTCGTAGGCGGCGAGATCCGCGACCGCGCCGGTGTCGTGCCGCGCGAGCCAGGCGGCGAAGCGGCGGGCCAGAGGTGCGCGCCAGGGTGCGTCGTCGGCGACGAAGGCGGCGGTGAGGGGCTCGAGGTCACAGCCGAGGCGCGCCGCCGTCTCGGGACAGGTCTGGGCGACCCCGTCGGCGATCTGGGCGGCGCTGCGCCCGTAGCCGCCGGGCAGGTCGTAGCCCACGGCGAACACATCCGCCGGATCGGGGACGTAGAACGCCTCGTGGAGCGCCTCGTAGGCGGAGAGCACGGTGGCGAGCTCGCCGTTGGCGAGGCGCTCGATGAGGATGTCAATCTCGGCTCTGGCTTCGCCCTCGCACTCCGCTCCGACGCAGGCCAGGCGCCACGCGACGTCCTGGGCGGCCCAGCCGCTGGGATCGGGCTTCAGGGCCAGCGTGAAGTCGGGGATGTCTTCGTACATGGCGTCGTAGAGCGCCAGGACTCGCGCCTCGACCTCGTCGAAGGTCGCGAAGTGACCGGTGTGGGGGCCGTGGAAGAGGGCGAGGTGTCGATCGAGCTCGGGTGAGCGCAGCCGGAGGTCGTGGGCTGCCACGTACGCCAGGGAGTCGCTGCGCAGATCGAGGGTCGCGAAGCGGTGGCCGACGGGTCGGCCGAGGCGGATCGATTTGCGGATCGCGGCCAGCTCGCGGTCGATGAAGTCGCGTCCGCGATCGAACCAGGACCCGTCGCGGAGCTCGCCGCCACCCTTGGCGGCCTCCTCGCAGCGGGGGCAGCGCAGATCGAAGAGCGGGCCGTCGTGCTCCGGGCAGCGCCGGAGATCCGCCTCATCGAGGAAGTACCATAGCGCCACCGGCAGGACCTCTTGGAGGCGGGCGGCGAGGCTGTGGAAAAGGGGCGTCGCGTCCGGGCGCCAGACGAAGCCGACCAGCGCGTGGCACAGCTCGTGGGCGGTCCACTTGCCCCGGTGCCCGGGGTGGAAGGAGCCGACGGGGTTGTCGTAGCGGAAGTGGGCGTACTTGTGCTCGACGAGGGTCCCACCCCGCCAGACCGGGGCGCCCTCGAGGTCCGGTCGGCCCCCCGGGCGCCAGGGCTCGGGCAGCGGCAGGTGGACTCGATGCTCGAAGTGGGCGAGGCGCAGGCCCGAGGCGCGCGCGAGCTCGCCGACCACGCTGGCGGCGCCGGATTGGGCCAGCTCGTGGTCGGGGGCCCCGGGGACATCGAAGGTCGGCTCGGACACAGTGTGCGCTTTTCGCACGGCGCGACCGCGCTGGCCCAGCGTTTTTCGGTGGAGTAGCTTCGGCACGCGCCGTGCACATGCCGGCACGCCGTGTACGCCCTTCGAGGAGTCATCGATTGCGCCCGAGCCTCATCTTCCTGCTCCCCCCGCTCTTGTGCGCCTGCCACTCGGCGACCACCGGCACGGACGCCGCGGCGGAGGCGTCGAAGGGGACGCCTGCACCGCCGATGGGCGATCGCGACGATCCGGGGCCGTCCCTCGAGCGCGGCACCGGGACGCGCGAGGCGCTGAAGCGGCCGGCCATCGAGGTGCGCGGCGACGCGATCCAGGTCGGGCCCCACGCCACCTACCTCCGCGTCGCGACGCCCCGCGACATGTCGGCGTTGGTCAGCGGCGTCCTCCAGGACGGCCACGTGGTCGTCGGTGGCGACCGCCACGGCTTCGCGGTGCCGGCGGGGGAGGGCCGCATGGGCGATCGGCCGCTGTTGTACGTGCGGCTGGTCGGACGTTCGTCACCGCCCGCGACCCTGGAGTTCGCGTGGCACCAGGCGGCCACCCACGAGGGCGCGCCGGGGCAGACGCAGGCGCTGAAGGTCACCGAGATCGACGAGGCGCCGCCGGAGCCGGACGTGCGCGAGCGCTTCTACGACGCGGCGGCGCGCTGGTTCGAGCGGCGCGGTGCGCTGGTCTTTGGCCGCGGCGAGCCGTTCTACGCCTTCGGTGCCGGTCGGCTGAAGGTCCTCGCGGGCCAGGCGCGCGCGACGCTGGCCCCGGGGCAGCGCCGCAGCCGCAGGGGCGACGTCGCGCAGCTCATGAGCTTCTACACCGGCTGGACCTCCGTCGAGGAGGCGCTGCAGACCGATCGGGGGCTGCGCGTCCCGCCCGACCATGAGACCAGGCGGACGGTGCCCCTCGACACGGTGACGCCGGTGACCCTGCCGGGGCACCCATGGGACGAGATGATCGCCTCCATCGGAGGGGCGCCGACGGTCGAGCCGTTGGCGGCCTATGCGCCCCACGACGCCCTCTATGTGCACTTCCACGACCTGCGGACGCTGGTGCAGCTCGCCGCCGAGGCGGATGAGCTCGTCACCCCCGTGATGCGGGTCCTGGAGGAGCGGCCCGGGGCGCGCCACTTCGTGCGACGCTACGAGCGACAGCTCGCCATCGAGCGGATGGGGCTCGCCAAGACCCTTGGCCACGTGGCCGCCAAGGGCGTGGCGCTCGTGGCCAGCGACCCGTTCTTCCGCGAGGGCACCGACCTCACGCTGCTGTTCCACCTCCGCAATGGGCAGATGCTCGACGCGGCGCTCGCGACCTACGAGCAGCGCGCGCGCGCGCGGCGCCCCGACGCGAAGGTGAGCACCTACCGCATCGGCGCCCACGAAGTGCGGCTGCTGGCCACGCCGGACCGCGACATCCATCAGCACCGGATGCGCACCGACGAGGTCCTGCTGCTGTCCAATAGTCGGCGGGCCCTCGAGCGCGTCGTGGCGGCCAAGACGGGGGCCGCGAAGTCCCTCGCGGTGGCCGGTGACTACCGCTACTTCCGCACGCGTTACCCATACGACCGGGCGTCGGAGGATGGCTTCGCCTTCGTCAGCGACGCCTTCGTTCAGCACGTGATCTCCCCCCGGGTGAAGGTCCTGCAGGCGCGCCGCATGGCGGCGATGGCCGACCTCTACGCGGTGGGCTTCGCGCGCTTGCTCTACGGCTGGCTCGAGGGCAAGGCGGCGCCCGATCTCGACGCGGTCGTCGCCGCCGGGCTGTTGTCGCGAGATGAGCTGAAGCACGGCGAGGGGGGCGGCACCATCCGCTTCGACGCGAAGCGCGGCGCGTGGTCCGAGGCGTGGGGGCGGCCCGCGGCGCTGCGGCCCCTCATAGAGCATGAGCTCACCCACCTCAACCCGCGGGAGGAGGGGGCCTATCGACGTTTCCGCGACACCTACCAACGCTACTGGCGCGGCTTCATCGATCCGGTCGGCGTTCGCCTGAAGCGCAGCGAGGGGGGGCTCGATCTCGAGGCGGTCATGATGCCGCTCATCCAGATGAGCGACTACAACGAGCTCGAGCGCATGGTCGGCCGCGCGCGGATGCGTCCGCCGGAGCTCGCGCGGGGCGTGCGGTTCAGCCTGGCGGTGGCGAAGGACTCGAAGCTGCGCGCTCAACTCGACCGCATGGGTCGCTTCGCGACGGGCAGCCGGGACATCGGCATCGGCTGGTTGGGCGATTGGGTGATGGCGGGGTTCGGGGATCGGAGCGGGCTGTGGGATCTGGCGCTGTCGATGGGCGATGTGCCGTCGAAGGAGGGCCGCCGCGCCTACGCCGACGTCGAGCGGCGCAAGCGCGTCTATGACCGGGTGCCGGTCTATGTAGGGGCCCATGTGCGCGAGAAGCTGGCGCTCGCGGCGACGTTGGCGGCGTTGAAGGGCTTTGTCGCGAGCGCCGCCCCCGGGGTGGCCGAGTGGAGCGAGGGGGCGGCTCATCGCGACGTCCCGACGGTGCTGGTGCGAGAGAAGCTCGGCGAGACGGAGGGGCAGCGCGGCATCGGGTTGCACTACGCCATCGTGAAGGATGTGTTCGTGCTCAGCCTGGACCGCGGCACCCTGGAGCAGCAGATCGACGCGGTCCTCGAGGGCAAGGTGCCCCAGGCGGCGCCGGAGGACGCCACAGACGCCGCCCAGAGCATCCTGTCGATCAAGCCGGGCGGGAAGAGTAGCTGGCTGAGCCGCACCGTGCTCGGGCTGTTGGAGCGCGGCACCATCGCCAGCACGCGCTCCGCCTATCGGGCCCATGAAGCTCTCGCCCTCGGGCTGCGCGCGGCGTTGCCCACCGACGCGGCGGCGCGGGAGGCGGTGGCCATCGCCTACCTCGGCTTCGCGCCGGGCGTGCAGCACGGGGGCGAGTTCTCGCTCGTCGACGGGGTGGTCCGCCACAGCCTCTACGGCACCGAGCACGCCCCGAAGTTCCCCAAGCTCCCGATCGCCGACTCCCCCGTGTCGGCCTTCGTGGCCGCCCTCGAGGAGCTGCGTCTCACGCTGAGCTTCGAGGGCGAAGGCAGTCACCGTGGCCTGCGCTCGACCCTGCGCTGGCGAAAGGAGTGATCTCGATGCGTGCCATTCTCCCGCAGATGTTGACCACCGCGAATCTCCTGTGCGGCGTCCTCGCCATCGGCGTAGTCGTCGCCGGCGCCCCGCTGTGGCAGGCGGCGGCCCTGGTCGGGCTGGGGCTGCTCTTCGACCTCTTCGACGGCCGGGCGGCGCGCGCCCTCGGCTGTGATGGCGAGTTCGGCGCCCAGCTCGACTCCCTCGCCGACCTCGTCTCCTTCGGCGTGGCGCCGGCCATCACGTTGTATGCGTGGAAGCTCCACGCCGCCGGTTGGCTCGGCCTCATCGGCGCCGGCGCGGTCGTGGCCGCCGCCGCCACTCGGCTCGCGCGCTTCAACGTCCAGACGTCCCCCCCGGGGCGCTTCACCGGCCTCGCCGTCACGATCCCGGCGGCCATCGGGCTCGCCGCGGTGGCAGCGGACCTGCCCCTCGCCCCGGGGCTCGCGGCGGTGCTCTCGATGGGCCTCGCGACGCTGATGGTGAGCCGCTTCTCGTATCGCAGCTTCAAGGATCGCGGCGTCCTCCTCCTGTTGGCGCCGGTGGTCCTGCTCGCGGCCTGCGGGGTCGCCATCGTCGGTGATCCGGTGGCCGGCGTCGGCGCCGCGGTGGCGACCGGTGGCGTCCTCTATGCGCTCAGCGGCCCCCTGAGCGCGCTGCGCCGGCACCGTCCTGGCCGGGCTGTGTTTGCTCGGGAGTGAACCCCGGCGATGACCGTAGGTTCTCGAGCTACCCCTCGGCGGGGCGTAGCTCGGCGTCGGCGTTGAGGAGCTGCTCGGCGAGGAAGCCGTCTACCTGGCCGCCGGGGAATGAGCCGTCCGGCTGCACGATGATGACGTGCTCCTCGTTCTCGGCCTCGCCGTCGCCCTGGCTGGGGTCGTCGACGTAGGTGATCTGGTAGGTGCCGTCGCTCATCTGCACGATGTTGGTGATCATCGCCGCGTGCCCACCGACGGACTGACCCCGTGCGTTGGTCCAGGTGATGAGGATCTCCACGTCGTGTCCGGCGTTGATGAGGTCCATGATCCGCTGGATGTGACGCATCCCGTAGAGCAGGTCGCTCTGGATGCCCAGATCGTTGCGCTGGGTGTAGGCGCGCTTGCCGTCGAGCATGTCCGCGTCGGAGGTCCCCGTGCCATCCGTGCTCATGTCGTCGTAGAGGTCGTCGTAGATGTCCTGCACGTCGTCCGCCGCGTCGCCGAGCATGTACTTGATCGAGCGCGCGGCGCTGGCCGGGGCGCAGCCGTTGACGTCCTCGTCCACCGCCGGCAGGTCGTCGCCGCCCTCGCTGGTGCGGGCGATACGGACCGGGATCGGCACCGGCCACGGCCGGACCCAGGGTCCGATGGTGTCGAGGATCGCCAGGCCGCTGCCCCCACCGTTGAAGCCGCCGGCGTGGAAGCCGGTGGACTCCACGAAGGCGTGGGCGAGGGGGGCGTCAGCGGCGGGGGAGGGCTCCGCCGTGAGGGTCACCGCGTAGTCGAGCTCGACGACGTCGCCGTCCTCCGGCAGCAGGAACTGCACCGACGGCGACGACCCCTCCATGTACTCGATCGTCGGGTACGAGACGTACAGGTTCTGGACCACCCACTCGGCGCCCTGCGGCCCGCCGACCGTCACGTTCACGTAGCCGCCCCCGTTCGCGTCGAGGAGCTGCTCGGCGTTGGCGCCGAAGTCGAAGGCCACCTCACCGACCTGGGAGTCCCGAACCCGCATCACCCCGTCGTCGCCGATCCAATCGAGCTGGCGGAAGGTGATGCCTCCGCAGACCCCACCCTCGCAGCGAATACCGCCCGCGGAGGCGTCTGCGCCGCTGCCCTCTCCCTCCTCGTCGTTCCAGTCGGTGTTGACGTTGACGTCGATCCCGCCGCTGGCGTTGACGTTGATGTCGATCTCGTCCGGGATGTCGGTCCCCGGCGCGCAGCCGAAGCCGGCGAGGGTGAGCAGCGCCCCAGCCCCGAGGCTGGCCGTCTTCTTGGAGAGGATGTCTTTCAAACGCATCTCGGTCTTCCTTCTTCTCGTCGAGCGACCGTCGTGGCCGCCCTGGAACGGTGTTGCCAAAGGACCGAGACCCTCTTTTCACGGGCCTCACTTTTTTGCGGGGCCGGGTCTTCCCCCGTTGGCAACCTCACGCGCCTCGCCCCAGCTCCCCGGTGGAAGAGGTGAGAGGGGTGTCCGTGGAGACACCGAGCTGTAGTTGCGCGTTGGGCCGAGGTGCATTGTCGCTGGGCACCGAGTACGTCGCTCATCAGCGAGGACGAGCGTCGGGTGGAGATGCTGCGGCCCACCTCGACCGGGCTCTCGATCCCACTCGATGAGATCTGCGACATCGACGGGGGGCGCGAGTCGAGCGCGGTCTGATCGGGGTGCATGGAGCACCCGGCCGTTTACGAGTCGACCTGTGAGCGCCGGCCTTCTGTCCAGAGGCGGCATTCTGTCGGCGGGGGAAACGTGACGGGGATCGCGTCGGGGGTGAAAGGCAAC
>CAYOBQ010000131.1:0-26729 GCA_964402225.1 uncultured Nannocystaceae bacterium
CTTCGCCTTCGCCTTCGCCTTCGCCCTCGCCTTCGCCTTCGCCTTCGCCTTCGCCCTCGCCTTCGCCTTCGCCTTCGCCCTCTCCTTCGCCGTCTCCGCCCTGCGCGTCGAGCGTGACCGCCTCACGCAGTCGCTGCTCGAGTCGGAGCTTGAACGCGTCTGCGAGGCGCTGGGGGTTGAACTCGGTGACCGTGGCGTTGAGATTGCTCGTGACCGTGATGTCGAAGAGCACGTCCTCGTCGTCGGGATGCTCACCATCGCGGAGCAGGCCTCGCTCGGACGGGTGGAGGAACGACAGCGTGAGCCCATTGAAGTCGACGGAGACCGCGTCGCGCTGCCCCCAGACATCGTAGGTGAACCGCCTCAGGCTGCGCTCGTTCAGGCAGCCCTCCTTGAGGTCGCCCCAGGTCATCCCGGCGGCGAGATCGATGTCGCAGGCGGTGCCCGCTGCGTCGATCGTCGGCTGGATCACGGCCTCGCGCCCCTGTCCACTCCCCAGCGTGACCGTCGGCCCAGGCGTCGGCCCATCCGGCTCGCCCATGGGCGGCTCGCCCACGAAGGGCGCGACGATGACCGGCTCGATCACCACGATGAGGATCTCGCCGGTGGGCGAGAACAGCAGGATGACGCCCTCTTCCGTCAGGTAGACCACCGTGTCCTGCGGGCCCGAAGCCTGGCTCGTGTAGATGGGGTTGCACTTGTTGTCGTCGACGCAGTTGTAGTCCTCCGCGAGGTCGTCGGGATCCGCGTCGAAGTACTGCTGGGTGATGAAACGGTAGAAGTCGGTGATGTTCTCGTGGTTCATCCAGGCGTTGGGCCGGGTGGCCTGATCCTCGGCGCTGGTGAAGGTGTCGAACTCCTTGTCACCGATCCTCAAGCGCTCCCGCATCGCCACGCGGACGGGGATGTCCTCGCCATCCGAGCTGCGCTTGAAGGAGCCCTCCATCGTGCCGAGGTACTTCTCGGTCGCGTAGATGCTCTCGATCAGCTTCGTATCGCTGTTGATGAAGGCGATGACCTCGTTGGTCGGGCCCCACGTCAGCGCGTTCGAGTAGACCACCGGATCGCAGAGCTTCCCCGCCTCGGGGCGCCCCTGCAGCGAGTCGGCGTGCGTCGGTGGACCCTCGGGGCTCCACAGCGGCACCCCACCCAGGCTCACGTCGGGGATGATCGGCTGCTGGACGAGTCGTTGCACGACGGCCTCGTGCTCCTGCTCGCAGCAGAACGCGGCCTCCCCCAGCTCCTCTGGGACGCAGGCCGCGATCTCGAGCGGCACGTCGCCCGGCTGGACGTAGTCGTCCCCGGTATTGCCGATCCCGTTTTGGGTCTCGGGATCGGTGCTCTCTGGGTCGAAGACGGGATCTGGTCCGTCCTCGCAGGCGACGAGAAGGGTGGTCGCGGCAAACAGCGCCACGATAGAGCGAATGGTCATCTTCAGCTTGTCCTCCCCCCGGTGGGATCAATCCACCAAGGCCTCCGGCGAAAAAACCGCGCAAACATGGACCGGCGCGAGCGCTCGACGCAAGCGGTACGACGCATACGGGCTCACCGGGGAGGGATGTAGGAAAAGCTGGGGTCGGGGCGGACTATGCCGCGGCGGTGACCGCGATCGTGCGGGGGCGTGCGGAGTCGGCCTTCGCCAGCACCACGGTGAGTACGCCGTCGCGCAGCTTCGCGGTGACCCGTTCGGGGTCTACCGGCGCCGGGAGGTCGAAGCGTCGCGTCACCTCGAAGGGCCGTCGCTCGCGAAGGATGACCCGCTGGCCCTCGGGCACCTCCACGGCCCGCTTCGCCGAGAGCGTGAGCACGTCCTGGTGCAGCGTGATCTCGAGATCCTCCTCCCGCACCCCGGGCAGATCCGCGGTGAGCAAGAGCTCGTCCTCGCTGACGTGGAGGTCCGCCCAGCCCCGACCCGAAGCGCGCGCTGGCTGACGCCGGTTGAGCTCGTCGAGCATCGCGAAGGTCCGGTCGAAGTCGTTGATACGGAAGAGCATCGGTCTCTCCTGGTCCATGGCGCGCAGACACACCTGACCCGTGTGCGACGGGGTCGCGCGTGTGTCGCGGCGTTGTGTTCTTCGTGGGGGGCGGCATGCCCCGCCGATGCTCAGACAGATAAGCGCGCCCGAGGAGGTGTCAAGTCCGGCGCCGCCGACAGGCCACCAACAGCAAGCACAGCCACGCCGCCGTCGGGCCGCCGCCCGGCGCCGAGCAGTCCGACAGCGCCGTGCCGCTGACCAGGACCGGCTCCTGTGCGGGCATGCCTGCGTCGAGCCCACCGTCGGGCAGGCGCTCCTCGAAGTCGTCGTTGGGCGTACGCGGATCGGTCTCTCCTTCGTCCACCTCCCCGTCGCCGTCGATGTCCTCCTCCCCGTCGTCGCGTCCATCTCCGTCGGTGTCGGCCACCCGCGGATCGGTCTCCCCCTCGTCGACCACCCCGTCACGGTTGGCGTCTTCGACGCCGTCGTCGATGCCGTCCCCGTCGGTGTCGGGCTTGTCGGGATCGGTCCCCGTCGCCTCTTCGACGCCGTCGGCGATCCCGTCCCCGTCTCGGTCCGAGATCGGCCGGTCGTCGTCCCCGTCGAGGGGGTCGGTGCCGTTGCGGCGCTCGCGGCCGTCGGACACCCCGCCGTCGTCCGTGTCGGCGTCGCGCGGATCGGTCTCCCCCGGCTCGAAGAGCCCGTCTCCGTCCCGATCCTCCTCGCCGTCGTCGAGGCCGTCGCCGTCGCTGTCGGCCAGCGTCGGATCGGTGTCGGTGTCACGCTCGAGGCCGTCGGCCAGCCCGTCGCCGTCGGTGTCCGCCTCGTCGGGGTCGCTCTCGCCTGGGTCGACCATGCCGTCGCGGTCCGCGTCCTCCTCGCCGTCGAGCAGCCCGTCGTCGTCGCGGTCCGGGTCCAGCGGATCGGCGTCGGTGCCATCCAGGACGCCGTCGTCGTCGCTGTCGTCGTCATCGGGGTTGGTCCCGCGCGCCGCTTCGGTGCCGTCGTCGAGGCCGTCGTCGTCTCGGTCCGGATCATTGGGCGCGGGGTCTTCCTCGTCGATCACCCCATCGTCGTCGCTGTCGGGGTCGTCGGGGTTGGTGCCCCGCTCGCGCTCCTCCTCGTCGCTCAGGCCGTCGCCGTCGCGGTCGGCCGGCACCGGGTCGAGGCCGAAGTCGTCGTCTGTGTCCAGCGGATCGCGGCCGTTGGCGACCTCGGCGCCGTCGCGCTCGCCACCGTCGTCGGTGTCGGGGTCGTTGGGATCGGTGCCTCGTGCGACCTCGTCTCCATCCGCGAGGCCGTCGTCGTCGGAGTCGGCGTCCAGCGGATCGGTGCCGTTCTCGGCCCCGTCGTCGAGGCCGTCCCCGTCGGAGTCCGGCTCGCGTGGATCGGTCTCGCCCGGATCGACCACCCCGTCGCCATCGGCGTCTTCCTCTCCGTCCTCGAGGCCATCCCCGTCGGAGTCGGGATCGTTGGGATCGGTGCCGGTTCGTACCTCCGTGCCGTCATCGATGCCGTCGTCATCGCTGTCCGCGTCGGTGGGATCGGTGCCGTCCTCGACCTCGCGGCCGTCGTCGATTCCGTCGTCGTCGCTGTCCTCGTCGGCGGGATCGCTCTCGCCGGCGTCGACGCGACCGTCCCCGTCCACGTCTTCTTCACCGTCGAGCAGGCCGTCGGCGTCGGAGTCGGCGTCTCGCGGATCGGTCTCGCCCCGCACCTCCACGCCGTCGCCGACCCCGTCCTGGTCGGTGTCGCCGCGGCGGGGATCGGTCTCGTCGTCGTCGACCACCCCATCGGCGTCGGCGTCTTCTTCGCCATCGAGCAGGCCGTCGTCGTCGGAGTCGGGGTCTCGGGGGTCGGTGCCGCCCTCGGCCTCCAGCCCATCGGGCAGGCCATCGTCGTCGGTGTCCTCGTCGGCGGGATCGGTCTCTCCCTCGTCGAGGCGACCGTCGTGGTCGGCGTCCTCCTCGCCGTCGAGCAGGCCGTCGTCGTCGGAGTCGGGATCGTTGGGATCGGTGTCGCCACGGACCTCGAGGCCGTCGCTGAGCCCGTCGTCGTCGCTGTCGCGGTCGTTGGGATCGGTGTCGACCTCCTCCCCGTCGAGCAGACCGTCGTCGTCGCTGTCGGGGTCCCGCGGATCGGTGCCGCGGGCGCCCTCGTCGCCGTCGTTCAAGCCGTCGTCGTCGGTGTCTGCGTCTTCGGGATCGGTCTCCCCGGGGTCGAGGATTCCGTTCCCGTTCGCGTCTTCCTCATGGTCCGGGATGCCGTCCCCGTCGCTATCGAAGACCTCGTCATCACCGCCCACGACGATCGCCCCCACCGGTGCGTCGCAGCGCCGGCAACCCGCCTCGGTCGAGGCCTGGGTGTCGGCGGCGACGTAGGTGTCGAAGAGGATCGAGACGTCCCGACCCTCTCGCTCCGGCTGGCGCCACCGGCGGGGTGTACCAGGGGCTGCGCCCTCGCTGGGGGTGGCCACCAGATCCGCGCCATCGATGAGGTCGTCGGCGTCGCGGACCGCGCCGTCGTCCCACCAGATCGGGACCGCGTCGAGGTCAGGGCCGTGGAAGACACGGAAGCCGGCGATGTTCGACTCGATGTCGTCCATCGGGAAGTGGACCTCGCCGGCGGTCAACTCGACGCGGAAGGGGTAGGCGCCGGGGGGCACGACCTGGCCGTCGCGATCAGCGCCGTCCCACTCCACCTGGTTGGGACCGGCCACCGCGGTCCCCCGCAGCAGGCGGTCCCGCGTGCGGTCCAGGACGCCGTCGCGGTCGGTGTCCACCACGATCTCGTAGACGCCGCCCACCGACGAGGTGAAGGAGAAGAGGCCGACATCCTGTGTCCCGTCCCCGTCGGGCGTCACCGAGGTGGTCCCCGCCGAGTCGTTGAACTCCAGAGCCTCGAGGGAGAGGGGCGGCGCCGGATCGGGCATCGGGTCGGGTCGCGCGAGGTAGAGCGGGTACTCGCGCTGGCGCGTCTGCACGTTGCCCTCGAGGGGGCACTCGCCGTCCACGGGGTCGTCGAAGAGGCACCAGCTCTCGCGGGGGTGGCCATCGACACCGTCACGGTTCGCGACCACGCCGAAGCGAAAGCCGCGGAGGTCCTCCAGATCGAGCACATAGAGGTGCGCGGTGCCGCCGCCGGCGGGGACGAGGACGTGGAAGTCGGCGTTGGTCCCGTAGTCGAAGCTGTGGGCGTTGATGCGCCAGAGGCGGCTGTTGACGCGGCCTCCGTTGGTCGGCCGGCGCTGCGCATCGAGGACATCGACCTCGAAGAAGCGTGTGGATCGCCCCGAGCCGGTGAGGGTCTCGGGCTCGCCGACGAAGTCCAGCGTCCAGTGGCCCTCGACGTCGGCGGCCACCTCGTGCCAGGCGCGCTCGCCCTCGGGCTGGGCGGCGTTGCAGAACCCGGCGCCGTCGGCCACGGGGAAGGTCAGGCCGCAGTAGCCGAGGCCGAATTCGGCCCGGACGGGGCCCGAATCGATGCGGTCGCGGCAGGTCTCCTGGCCCGCGCAGTCCGCGTCCTCGTCGCACCCCGTCGGTGCCGGTCGCCGCAGGACGATCTCGTTGCGCCAGCGGCGATCGATGACGGGGTTGGGTGCGCCGGGCTCTTCGTCGATGGGGACTTCGCCGCCGAGGCCGTCGGGCACGTCCGGCTCCTGGAAGCCGTCGTCGCTGGAGCAGACCTGCAGCGTCTCGCCCGCGTGGAGGAAGACGCGCACCTCGAAGCCGCCCTCGAGCCCCTGCGTCAGGCCGAGCTGGCGGGTCCCCTCCGGGGCACCCAGGGTGATCGTTGGAAGGAGCGCGAGGTACGAAATCAGACGGCGCACGGATTTTCTCCTTGTGCGAATGGTGGCGACATTGCCATACATGTAGGTGTTGCGCAATTTCGTTGGAGGTGGGCCGTGCGTTTCGTGGGCTCGATTCTCATCGCGATGACGCTCGGTCCGGGGCTCGCGAGTGCCCAGGACGCCCAGCGTTTCAGGCCCGCATCGGGCACCCGGAATCACCTCTCGGTCGAGGGCGCGGCGACGTACGAGCCGTACCGATTCGTGCCGTCGCTCTACCTCAACTACGGCCACGAGCCGTTGGTCGAGCGCGGCGACGACGACGGGGTCGAGCGCGCGTTGGTGGGGCACCTCACGACCTTGAACGTGCTGGCCGTGATCGGCCTGGGCGATGGGTTCGAGTTGGGCGTCGATGTGCCGGCGCACCTGGTGTTGGGCGACGGTGATGACGGGTTCGCGCTGGGGGAGGTTCGAGCGCTCCCGAAGATCCAGCTCTTCCGAGACGAGCGCACGGCGGTGGCCTTGTCGGTGCCCGTCTCGTTTCCCACGGGGAAGACCGAGCTCTTTGTCGGTGAGGGGCAGGTCACGGCCAACCCGAAGCTGGTGTTGGGCGTCGACGCCGAGCCGCTACGGGTGTCGGTGAACGGCGGCTTCCTCTACCGCCCCGACCCGGTGCGCGAGGGATCCTTGGAGGTGAGCCACGAGATCACCTACGCGGTCGGGGCCACGGTCGCCTTCAGCGAGCGGTTTCACACCCTCGCCGAGATCTACGGATCTGCGCCCGCGACCGATACGGGCGGGCGAAGTCGTGATGCTCCGCTCGAGATGATCGTGGGGGCCCGTTGGTTCCTCGACGGGCCGGTGCTGACGAGCGGGATCGGGGCCGGACTGGTGCCTGACTACGGGACCCCGTCGGTGCGCCTCCTGGTCGGCCTCGCGTGGGAGCTGGAGGAGGAGCCGGACCCGATCGCTCCAGAGCCTGCGCCCGAGCCCGCGCCGCAGCCACCCGAGCCCGAGCCCGAGCCTGCCCCGCCGCCGCCGGACACCGACGGCGACGGGATCATCGACAGCGCAGACGCGTGCGTCGACAAGCCCGAGGACAAGGATGGCTTCGAGGACGCCGATGGCTGCCCGGACCTGGACAACGACAAGGACTGGATCCCCGACGTCGACGACAAGTGCCCCCTCGAGAAGGAGGTGGTCAACGGCGTCGAAGACGAGGACGGCTGCCCGGACCAGGGCCTGGTGGTCGTCGAGAAGGAGCGCCTCCGGATCTTGGAGAAGGTGCACTTCGCGACCAACAAGGCGGTGATCAAGCGAGAGAGCTTCGGCCTCCTGGACCAGGTGGCGGCGGTGCTGAGGGGCAACCCACAGATCACCCTGCTCCGCATCGAGGGGCATACCGACGGGCGCGGGAAGGCTCGCTACAACCTCCAGCTCTCCCAGCGACGGGCGGAGGCGGTGCGCAAGCGTCTCGTCGACGGCGGGATCGCGGCGGCGCGGCTGACGGCCGTGGGCTACGGGGAGTCGAGGCCGATCGACTCCGATCGCACGTCGGAGGGACGCGCCGCCAACCGGCGGGTCGAGTTCACGATCCTCGAGCAGACCGGGGAGAAGCAGGAGTAGCCATGCGGTGTCTCATCGTCGTATTCGCGTCCGCTGCGTTCGCCGCGCCGACATTGCGTCCGGTCCCCGGGGGGGGTGGGCAACTCACCGTGGAGGACGCAAAGACCGTTGGCCACCTGGTGCTACGGCCAGGGTTGCAGGTCGAGCACGGCCAGGTCAGCGAGGCGGGGGGGACGCTCTCGACGACCCACCTCTTGGGCGCGATGGGCCTGGGCGATCGGGTGCAGATCGGGCTCGACGTTCCGATCCACGTCGTCGCCGGGGACTCCGTCGCCGGAGACCTGCGGATCGTGCCCAAGGCGCGCCTCTTTCGGCACGGGGACATCTCCGGGGCGATGTCGCTGGGGGTGGGGGTGCCCACGGCCGAAGGCGACGGGCAGGACCGGCTGACGCTCGATCCCACGATGGTGCTCGCCGCCGACGCGGGCGCGCTGGAGATGGCGTTCAACACCGGCTATCGCTGGATGCCCGGCGGACACAACGACGCGTTCACCTACGGGGTCGGCGCGAGTGTTCCGCTGTGGCGCGACGAGGTGCAGGTCCTGCTCGAGGGGCGTGGCGAGCGACCGGCCGACGGACGGCAGGCGGCGGGACTCGAGGCCCTCGGCGGGGTGCGTCTGAGGGTGGCGGACCTGTCGCTCACGCTCGGCGGTGGGGGCGGGCTGGTGGGTGGGCGCAGCACCTCCGACTGGCGCGTCCTGGGGGCCGTCGGCTGGCGTTGGGAGGACCAGGATCTCGACAACGACGGGGTGGTCGACGCCTTCGACCAGTGCCCGGGGAAGCGGGAAGATCTCGATGGCTTCGCGGACCACGACGGCTGCCCGGATTTGGACAACGACCACGACACCATCGCGGATCGCTACGACCAGTGTCCCGACACCCCCGAGACGCGCAATGGCTACCTGGACCGAGACGGCTGCCCCGACGCCGCGCAGGCCCAGCGATCCGCCCCCCGAGGTGGCGACGCGCAGCGCAGCCCCGCCCCGCCCACCACCCCGCCGGCCGCCGCCACCGCAAATTGGTCTGATAAACAAACCACTTTGTCTGTTTATCAGACCAATTCCGGCCAGGCCGGGCGGGTGGAGGTGCGGGGGGAGGCGCGGGGGGAGGCGCGGGCGCAAGCGCTGGCGGGCTCGGCGACGGACGCGGAGGCCGATGGGGTGCGCCTGGTTCACGGGCGCATCGACACCGCCCGTGCGATCGGCTTCGTGGGCCGCACGACGGCGCTGACGCCGGAGGGGCGCGGGGTCGTCGCTGGCGTCGCTGGCTTCCTGGTGTCCCATCCCGAGCTGGCCCGGCTGCGCGTTTGCGGACACACGGCGAGCACCGGGGACGCTGCGCGGAACCTCGATCTTTCGCGTCGGCGCGCGGCCACCGTTCTGCGGGCGCTGGTCGACGCGGGCGTCGCGCCGGCGCGCTTGATCGCGGTGGGCCGAGGCGATGAGCAACCCTTGGAGAGCAACCGGACGGCCGAGGGTCGCGCCCGCAACCACCGGGTCGAGATCCTCGTGCACTCCCGCCGACTCGCCCGGCGTTGACCGCCGGTCTCGACGGCCACTGATCGCGCGACTACCCTCGGGCGCGGACTCCCTGGGGGAAAAGCCGTGCGGCGCTCACTTCTCTTCGTTCTCTCCTTTTGCTGTGCGTCGCCGAGCCTCGCGCAGTTCCCGGTCCGCCTCGAGACGGCGGCCGACTGCGACCCGGAGCTGGGCCGCGTCAGCGTCGGGCTCGATCGCTACGGCGCCACCGGCACCTCCACGCGGGGCGGGGTCGCCAGCTTCGATCCGGCCGACGACGCACCGAATCGAGGGCTCGTCTCCACGGTCTACGACTCGATGGGCTTCCTCTGCCGGACCCGCGCTGACGGGCACACGGAGGGGACCTGGTTCGACGAGGGCTTTTTCGAGGGGGGCGACGCCAACGCCATGGTGATGGGGGGCGCCGTGAACAGCGCCTTTGCGGCCCACGGCATCGACGTCTCGGCGCGGTTCTCCCTGGACTGCACCACCCTGAACCACTGCTACCGCTTCACCAACCGGACGGGTCAAGTCGTCGAGACGCTCGCGCTCTACCAGTACGTCGACGGGGATCTCTTCTTCGAGGGCGCCTTCAGCAACGACTTCGGCGCCACCGGCATGGGTGAGCCCCGGACGCTGTGGGAGTTTGACGAGGGCGACGATCCGCAGGAGCCGACCACGTTCCTCGGCATCTATGGCGACGACGCGGCGAACGCCCGGTTGCATTCCTGGGAGATCGGGCAGTTCGCCGAGCACCTCAACGAGCTCGAGCGGACCGGCGACGGCTGCGTCCCGCTGCGGAACACGATCAACCGCCGCGGGGATCCGTCGGACGACAACGGCGACCTGGTCACCGACGACGGCTACGACGTGACCTTGCTGCTGCGCTTCGACCTCGGGCCCCTCCAGCCCGGCGAACAGACCGAAGAGGTGTGCTACGCGCTCCAGTGGGGCGTGGGGCTGCCGTGCTCCGACGAGGACCACGACGAGGTCTGCCTCCCCGACGACAACTGCGCGGAGGAGGCCAACCCCGACCAGGCCGACGCCGACGGGGACGGCTTGGGCGACGCCTGCGACAACTGCCCCGGCGACGCCAACGCGGACCAGGGCGACGACGACGGCGACGGGATCGGCGACGCGTGCGACCCGAACAACTGCGTCCCCGCCGACGAGGTCTGCGACGGGGTGGATGACGACTGCGACGGGGCCGTGGACGAGGGCCTCCTCAACGCGTGTGGAGCGTGCGGCGACGCACCCGCCGACGTGTGCGACGGGGTGGACAACGACTGCGACGGTGCCGTGGACGAGGAGGCCGCACCGGAGGTCTGCAATGGCGTCGACGACGATTGCGACGGCGTGCCCGATGACCTCGAGCCGCTGCCGTGTGACACCGGTGAGCCTGGGCGCTGCGCCCCCGGGACGGCGGCGTGTGCCGAAGGCGAGCCGGTCTGCGTCCCCGACGAGGCCCCCGGCGACGAGGTGTGCAATGGCGCCGACGACGACTGCGACGGCGTGGCCGACGAGGGCGAGCCAGGGGCGGGCGCCGACTGTGACACCGGCGCCGCCGGCGTCTGCGCCCTGGGGGCGACGGTCTGCGAAGGCGGTGAGGTCGGATGCGCGGCGGTGCTCCCGGCGGGAGATGAGATCTGCAATGGGCTGGACGACGACTGCGATGGGATGCCCGACGAGGGCCTCGGCGGAGGCGCCGTGTGTGTGACCGGGCTGCCGGGGGTCTGCGGGGCCGGCACCGAGGTCTGCGCCGCGGGCGGGACCGAGTGCCAGCCGGACGCCGATCCCACGGACGAGGCCTGCGACGGCCTCGACAACGACTGCGACGGGCAGACCGACGAGGACGTCCCCGCCGAGGGTGAGCTCTGCGCGGGCGACCTGCCGGGCGAATGCGCGCGGGGCCGGAGTCGCTGCGTCGGCGGCCAGTACGGCTGCCAGGGCGAGGTCGAGCCGGAGGCCGAGGTCTGCAACGGACTCGACGACGACTGCGACGGGGAGATCGACGAGGGGCAGCGCAACGCCTGCGGTCGCTGTGGCCTCGACGTCGACGAGGTCTGCGATGGGCAGGACGACGACTGCGATGGTGACATCGACGAGAAGGCGCCCTGCGAGAACGATCAGGTCTGCGCCTTCGGTGCCTGCGTCGACCAATGCGTCGCCAACGAGTGCCCGGGCGCGCTCATCTGCGTCGATGGGTTCTGCGTCGAGGTCTGCGTCGCCGCGGACTGCGCCCCGCACGAGGTGTGCGAAGACGGCGTCTGCGTGGACGGGTGCCCCGACGGCGAGTGCGGCGAGGAGGATCCGTGCCTCGGAGTCGCGTGCGAGGCGGGCGCCTTCTGCCGAGGCGGGGTCTGCGCGCCGAGCTGCGCCGCGGTGAGCTGCGTGCTGGGCGAGGTCTGCCTCGACGGCGAGTGTGCGGCCGATCCCTGCGGTGGCGTCGAGTGCCCGGATGGGCAGGCGTGCGAGGAGGGCGAGTGCAGCGACGCCTGCGTAGAGGTCGCCTGCGAGGCCGGCGAGCGGTGCGAGGACGGCGCGTGCGTCGAGGACCCGTGCGACGGCGTGCGCTGCCCCCCCGGCCAGGGATGCCACGTAGTTCAGGGCACAGCGCAGTGCCGCTTTGACGACGAGGAGGACGCCGACTCGGGCACGCCGGAGGCCACGGACTCGGGGCTCGAGACCGACGGCGCAGCGATCGACGGCGCCGTCCTCGTCGACGCCACCTCGCCCCTGCCCCCAGGCTTCGACGCCGCGACGGGCGACGGGGGCGCCGGGGCCGGGAAGGCCGCTCCGGTCGACGGCTGCAACTGCGACGTGGGGGAGCGCTCGACGCCGCTCGCTCCGTGGTTGCTGCTGCTCGGCGTGCGTCGGCGCAGGGACTCTGCGGGTCGCTGAGCCGCTTCAGCGCGTCGACAGAAAGACCACGATCGCGACCAGCGCGATGACCAGGCCGCTGAGCAGCCGCTCGCGGCGTGTCCGGCGGCGGGTGCGGACGAAGGTGGGCTCGTCGTCGTCGTCCTCGAGCGCCTCCGGTCGCTCGCCGACCTCGATCGCCTCCGGTGCGGTGGCCTCCGGAGGGACGCCCTGCGGTGGTCGCGTCGCCGGCGCCACCCGCGCGAGGATCTCCTCGATGGCCCGCGCCACCACGCGGGCGGAGCTCGGGCGGCCCTCGGGCTGCTTGGCGAGGAGCTCCAGGACCAAGGTCTCGAGCTGCCCGTCGAGGGCCACGTCGGGGGCCACCTCGCCGAAGGTCGGAGGCGGCTCGTGTGCGTGGGCGAGGTACATCTCCCGATTGGACTCGGCCACGAAGGGGTGATGCCCGGTCACCATCTGGAAGAGGATCACGCCCAGCGCATAGAGATCGGTGGTGGCGTCTACCGGTCGGGCGAAGGCCTGCTCGGGGGACATGTACTCCGGGGTGCCGAGGCGAATCCCGGGGGCGGTGATGTTCCCGTCCATCGACATCTGGAGCTTCGCCAGGCCGAAGTCGACGACCTTGACGACCCACTCGCTGCCCTCGATGTGGTCGAGCAGCACGTTCTCCGGCTTCAGATCCCGGTGAATGACGTCCGCGGCGTGCGCCTCGGCGAGGGACAAGCAGATCTGCCGCGCGATGCGCAGCGCCGACACGGGGGCGACGCGCTTGCCCTCCATGAGATCGCCCAGGTGTCCGCCGCCCGCGAGCTCCATCGCGATGAAGGGCGTGCCGTCACCGTCGTGGCCGTAGTCGATGAGCGTGACCGTGTTGGGGTGCCGCAGGGAGCTGATGGTCCGCGCCTCGTTGAGGAACCGTCGCGACTGCTTCTGGTCATCGACGAAGACCCGCTGGAGCAGCTTCAAGGCGACGTCGCGGCCGATGGGCTCCTGGCGGGCGCGGTAGACGGTCCCCATCCCGCCGTCGCCGAGCCGCTCCTCGATGTGAAAGCGCCCGGCGACGACGCTCCCTATCCGTTCGTCGATGGAGGTTCCGGGCACGCGCGCAGCACCAGAGACGTGTTGACCCCGCCGAAGGCGAAGTTGTTGTTGAGCGCTATCTCGACGCGCCGTTCGAGGACTTCGGGGAGATGGTAGAGCCCTTGGCAGGCCGCGTCGACGCGTTCCAGGTTTCGGGTGGCGGCGAGGAAGCCTCCGCGGAGCATCAAGACCGTGAAGATCGACTCCAGCGCGCCGCAGGCCCCGAGCGTGTGACCGGTGTGGCCCTTGGTCGAGCTGGTGGGCACCCGATCGGCGAAGACCGCTCGCATCGCCGCCGCCTCGACCGGATCCCCGACGGGAGTCGCCGTGGCGTGGGCGTTGATGTAGCCGACGTCCTCCGGCGAGACGCCCCCGTCGGCGAGCGCCAACTCGATGCAGCGCTGCATCCCGTCGGCCTGGGGCTGGCTGACGTGGGTGCCGTCGCAGGTGGTGGCGTAGCCGACGAGCTCCGCCAGCGGCGTGGCCCCCCGCGCCAGCGCGCGTTCCCGCTCCTCGAGCACGACGATCCCCGCCCCTTCACCGACCACCAGCCCGTCGCGGTCGGCGTCGAAGGGGCGCGGCGTTCGGTCCGGCGTATCGTGGAAGCCGCAGCTCGTCCCGCCGACGGTGTCGAAGGTGGCCGCCGCGGTGAAGTGGGCCTCGTCGGCTCCGCCGCAGACCATCACGTCCTGCTGCCCGTAGCGGATCGCCTCGAAGCCGGCGCCCAGGCTCTGACTGGCGCTGGTGCACGCGCTCATCGGGGCCAGGACCCGACCCGTCACGCCGAGGTAGACCGCGAGGTTGGCAGCACAGGTGTGACCCATGACCGTGAAGAAGGCGGTGCCCTTCAGCCCGCCCACCGTGCGCTTCCCGATGATGTGCTCGTAGTAGGCGTGGAGCCGCTCGGCGCTGCCCATGGTGCTGCTGCACGCGATCCCGCAGCGCCCGCCCGCGAGGGTGGCGTCGTCGAGCCCCGCCTGGGTCACCGCTTGCCGGGCGGCGAGGGCCGCGTAGATCGCCTGGGGCCCCATCGCCCGCCGGAACCTCCGAGGGATCTGCTTCGGATCGAGCCCCGGCGCGACGGGCGCCGAGACCCGGGTGCGCATCCCGTCGACGGCATCCCACTCGGGCATGAGCCGCACCCCGCTCCGAGTCTCTCGAAGGGCGGCCTCCACCGTTTCGAGGTCGTGCCCGAGCGGGGAGACGACCCCCATCCCAGTGATCACCACCCGGCGGCTCATGTATCCCGCTCAATCGCCGCTGGGCTCATGGATCCCCCGTCAAGCGCGCGTGTAGCCGATCCAGTCCCAACAGCTCGCCGCACGCGTAGTACGCGCTGATGCCCGCGCCGAGGAGCCCGGGGAACAAGACCGAGTGGCCGGCCAGCAGCAGCCCGCGGACCCGCGTCCGCCAGGAGACACCACGGGCGCCCACCTGGTCGAGGCTGTGGTGGAGCCCGTAGATCGCGCCGTCGCTGTTGAGCGTGTAGTCCCTGTGGGTCAGCGGGCTGGCCACGTCGACGGAGGCGAGGCCACAGTCGAGCTCGGGCATCACACGTCGCGCCGAGTCCACCAGTCGCGCGCCCAGCGCCTCCTTGTACTCGCCGTAGCCCGGGGCGCGGTGACCCGTCGTCGAGTCGGCCCACTCGACCCAGTGCTCCGCGCGCATCCCACTGAGGACCTTCACCGCGTGAGGCCCCTTCCGCCCGGGCTCGCGGGCGCTGGGCACCGTGATGAACACCGGCGCGGGGATCGCCGGATCGCTCAGCCAGCGCTCCTCGAAGAGGTTCTCGATGCCCTCCGCGCCGAAGAGGAAGTGGTTCCCGCCGGCGAAGCGGCTCAGGTCGCCCTCCACGCGGAGGTACGCCGCGAGACCGCCGATCCCCGTTCGCATTCGGGCGACTCGGTTGCGGTAGACCTTGCGAACGGCCCCCTCCGGCAGCATCCCCACGACGACCTTCGGATCGATGGCCGCGACCACCACCGGCGCCTCCGCCCGACGCCCGTCCGCGAGCACCACCCCGCCCACGCGCCGGTCCTCCACCAGCAGCTCCGCCACGCGGCAGCGCCGCTTGCAGACCGCGCCGTGGCCGCGGAGCTGCTTCACCATCGCGTTGGCGAGCGCCTGGCCGCCGCCGTCGAGGGTGTAGGCCCCCTGGATGTAGGAGTCGGTGACGAAGGCGTGCATCGTGAACGGGCACTCCCGTGGGTGCACGAAGTGCAGCATCGTGTGGGCGCAGAGGACCTCGTAAGCTTGGGGGTCGCGCACCCCCGCGTCGTGGAGCGCGTCGTGGAGTGAGCGGTCCGGCCGAGGGCTCCGACCGCGCGGGTCGCCCGACGCCGTGAGCGCATACATCGGAAAGCACGCGACCTCTGCGCGCAGCTCGGCGAGATAGGCGCGGATGGCCGGCGCTTCGTGGGGGAAGTGCTCGATGAGCCGCGTCTGGTAGGCGTCGTAGCCCACCGGCATTCGAAACTCGCGGTCCGGGAAGTGCAGCACGTCGTAGGCGTCGGGATCGAGGGGACGGGCGACCACCGCGTCGCGGACACCGAGGTCACGCAGGTAGCGGTCGAAGACCTGCCCTTCTCCGAGGGCGCCGACGTAGTGGCAGCCGCTGTCGAAGCCGGTCTTGTGCAGGTAGAAGCGCTGCATGTAGCCGCCGAAGACGCGGTGCTGCTCGAGCAAGAGGACGCGGCGCCCGTCGCGGGCGAGGAGGGTGGCGGCCGTCAGCCCGGCGACGCCGGAGCCGATCACGATCGCGTCGAAGGGACCGCCGAAGTCCGGCATGCGTCAGAGGCCGCGGACGACGAGGCTCGAGTTGGTGCCGCCGAAGCCGAACGCGTTGGAGAGGATGGTGCGGGGGCTCGCGGCGACGGTCTCGGGGATGACGTTGAGCCCCGCGAGCTCGGGATCGAGCGCTCCGAGGTTCGCGTTCGGGGCGAGGAATCCATCGCGCATCATCAGCAGGCTGTAGAGCACCTCGCTGGCGCCGCTCATCCAGCACTCGTGGCCGGTCAGCGATTTGGTCGAAGAGACCGGGGGCCCGCCAGCGCCGAAGACCTCCAGCAGCGCGCGGCCTTCGACGAGATCGCCGACCGGCGTGGAGGTGGCGTGGGCGTTGATGTAGTCCACCTCCGCGGCGCCCACCTCCGCCTGGGCGAGGGCTCGGCGCATGCAGCGGACGGGCCCGTCCACGGTGGGCTCCGTGAGGTGATTGCCGTTGGAGGAGAAGGCGTAACCCGCGATGTAGCCGTAGATGCGCGCCCCGCGGTCACGCGCGTGTCGTTCGCTCTCGACGACCAGCATCGCCGCGCCCCCGCTCGGGACCAGCCCGTCGCGGTCCGCGTTGAACGGGCGGCTGGCCCGACCCGCGTGATCGGTGGGAGAGGCGAAGGCGCGTAGAGCGTCGAAGGCCGCCATGGAGGCCCAGTTCACCTCCTGGGCGCCACCGGCGAGCACGATCTCCTGTTGTCCGCTGGAGATGAGCATCTGGGCCTGCCCGAGGGCGTGGGCGCCGCTCGCGCAGGCGGCCGACATGGTCCAACTCGCGCCGCGGGTCCCGAACAGGACGGCGAGGTTCATGGTGACCGTCGAGTTCATGACCTGGAAGATCGAGCCCGACCCCAGCGCGCCGGTGTAGCCCGCCTCGCGGAGGCGCTCGACGGTCTGGGCCGCCGCCGCGACCGTCGAGTCGTTGCCGACCACCACGCCCACGTCGTCGGCCCGCAACCGCGCCGGATCGAGCCCGGCGTCGTCGATCGCGTCGTGGGCGGAGACGGCCGCGTACAGCGCCGCCTCACCCATCGACTTGCGGGCCTTGCGCGAGAGCAGGTCGCGCCCGCCGTCCCAGCCGCACAGCCGCCCGGTGTAGGGCGAACTGAAGCCCATCCGCGTCCGCTCAGGATCGCTGATCACGCCGCTTCGACCCGCTCGGAGCGCCGCCGAGACCTGGTCCTTGTCGCGGCCCAGCGCGGAGACCACGCCCAGCCCGGTGATCACCGCGCGGCGCATCAGGTGTAGAGGCCTCCGTTCACCGCGAGGACCTGCCCCGTCACGTAGGAGGCGCCCTCACTCGCGAGGAACGCCACCGCCGCCGCGACCTCTTCCGGCCGGCCAAAGCGCCGCAGCGGGATGTGCGGCGTCAGCTCGTCCACCGGCAGTTGGGCGGTCATGTCGGTCTCGACCAGGCCCGGTGAGACCGCGTTCACGTTGATGTGTCGGGGGCCGAGCTCGAGCGCCAGCGACTTGGTGAAGCCGATGATCGCGGCCTTGGTGCTCGCGTAGGTCGTCTGCCCCGCGTTGCCGCGTTGCCCCGCGACGCTGGTGAGGTTCACGATGCGCCCGCGGCGGGCCTTGATCATGGGGCGGATCACGGCACGCGTGACGTTGTACAGCCCGCCAAGATTCACTCGGACGACGTCGTCCCAGCTCTCGGGGGAGACGAAGGGGAACAACGCGTCCCGGGTGATTCCGGCGTTGTTCACGAGCACGTCTACCGGCCCACACGCCTTCAGCGCCGCGCCGACGCGCTCGCGATCGCCCACGTCGAACTCGAGCAGGCTGACCTCGGCGCCCCGTGACCGGCACAGGGCGGCGGACTCGGCCGCGGCCTCGGCGTTGCTGCGGTAGTTGAGCAGCAGGTGGGTGTCGTCCGTGGACAGCGCGACGGCGATCGCTCGCCCGATACCGCGGCTGGCTCCCGTCACCAGGACGGTGCGTGTGCTCATCGAAGACCCCCTGGAAAACGGCGCGCGAGACTACCCCAGCGAACGCGAGGCTGCAAACGGCGGGCCCGTCAGGCGTCGCCCGCGACCTCTCTGGCGAGGGGCTCGCTCGAAGGGGCGGCGGGGAACCAGATCGTGAACCGGCTGCCCTCGCCGTCGACGCTCTCGACCTCCACCGCTCCGTCGTTGCTCTGCGCCAGCCCCAGGGTGACCGCCAACCCGAGCCCGGTGCCCTCTCCCTCGGGCTTGGTCGAGAAGAACGGGTCGAAGATGCGGTCCCGAATCTCCGCGGGGATCCCCGGGCCGTGGTCCCGGACCGAGATACCGTGCCGTCCGTCCCGCGTCTCCGCCGAGACCACGACCTCCCCGCCGGGCGGCGAGGCCTGGATCGCGTTGAGGACGATGTTGAGGAGCGCTTGATCGAGCTGGTTGGGATCCACCAGGACGTGGAGCGGGGCCTCCGGCAGCGCCTGGCGACACTCGACGTGCCCCTTCACCGCCGCCGGGGCGGCCAGCCGCAGGCAGCCCTCGACGGTGTCGGCCAACGACACGACCACCCGCTGATGGGGTCGCTCGCGGGCGTAGTCAGTCAAGCCGCGGACGATCTCCTCGATGCGCGCGAGGGCCGCCTCCACCGACTCCCAATAGGTCGCTCTTCTTGCCTCCGGGAGGGTGCCGCGGCGCAGGCTGTCGAGGCACGACTTGATCCCCAGCAACGGGTTGTTCACCTCGTGGGCCACCCCGGAGGCGAGCAGCCCGATGGACGAGAGCTTCTCCGCCTGGAGGAGCTGTGCGTGTTGGGCCTTGAGGCGCTCGTTTGCGTCGGAGAGATCGGCGGTGCGCTCGGCGACGCGCGTCTCCAACTCCTCCGCCGCCGCCACCACCCGGGCGCGACTCGCGATCTCGAGCACCTCGTACCAGCGGACCAGAAAGAGCGAGGCCAACAGCACCCCGAAGATGAGCCCCGCGTAGCCGAACTCCGCGACCACCGCCCTGCGCGGCAGCACCTCGGATCTTGCGAGCAAGTCCTCCAAGACCTGCTCGGCGACGCCCTCCAGCAGCTTGATCCGCCGCGTCGAGGCGGCGAACCAGATCTCGGCCTCCGACGAGCCGATCTGCCCGTCGCGCTCGCTGGCGCGCTGTCGCCAGCCCTCGACCTCGACCACCGCGGGGTCTTCGTAGGTGGCCACGAGCAGCGCTCGATGGGGGTCGGTGGCGATGCTCTCGAACTCCGCGAGGAGCGTCTCTTGGAGCGCGAGATAGCCCAGGGCCTCACCCAAGGCGAGCCGCTCGTCCTGGGCGGACGCGAACACGTGGTTCAGGGCCGCTCGCTCCTGACCCGCGCGCTCGATCAGCCAGCGAACGGCGAGGTGACTCCGGCACAGCCCCACGAGGGGCGCATCGGCGGCGGACATGTGAAGCACGCTCATGAGGTGCAGCGCCGCGGCCGTCCGCTCCGAATACCCACGCAGCGCGGTCTCGGTGGGCGAGGCGGCGTCGACCTTCGCCCTCAGCTTCGACAGGTCGAGCGTCTGCGAGAGCGTGCGCAACTTGCGCCGAGCCAAGGGGGCGAGGGCCTCACGGTCGTCGCGCAGGTGTGCGGTCACGTCGGCCTTGACGCGGTCGGTCGCGAGGCGCTGCTTGCGGAGGGCGTCGCCGAAGAGCCTGCCGCCGCTGCCCGCGAAGCCCGCGCTCAGGCCTCGCTCGAGCTGAAGCTCGTGCACCAGCCCCGCCAGGCGCCCGTGGTGGCCGATATTGCGCGCCGTTCGGCGTCCGGTGGCGTACTCGTCCCAGTTCTCCAGGATCGCCCCGCCGGCCAGGAGGACCAGGGCCGCCACCGGTAGCGCCATCATCAAGCGGAACCTGATGCGCCGCGCGCGGCTTCGGTCGGAGTGCTCAGGCATTGGATCTAGCGGCCGCTGGGGCCCATATTCTCCCGGTGTCCCGCGCGCACGAACGCTACGGAGTCGAAATGAGTGTCAGTTTTCCCGAAATGGGCCGCAGCCGCGAGGAAGTTCTCTCGGCCCTCGCCGAGCATCGTGCCCATGACCTCGCGGCGGACGGGCACGCCTTCGCCTTCGTCTACGACGCTGGCGACGAGGTCCGAAGCGTCGCCCGCGAGGCCTTCGCGGCGTGCATGTCGATCAACGGCCTCGACCCCACGGCCTACCCTTCGGCCCGGGGCATCGAGAACAAGGTCGTCGGCGCCTGCCTCGAGCTGCTCAACGCGCCGGAGGGAGCGGTCGGCACCGCGACGGCCGGGGGCACCGAGAGCGTCATGCTCGCCGTGAAGACCGCGCGAGACGCCAGCGCCGCGACCGTGAAGCACCCCAAGATGCTGCTGCCGGAGACGGCCCACGCCTGCTTCCACAAGGCGGCCCACTACCTCGGGGTCGACGTCGTTCGGGTCGACGTCGATCCGCTGACCTTTCGGGCCGATGTCGCGGACGCGCGGGCCAAGATGAGCGACGACGTCGTCCTCGTCGTGGGCTCCGCGCCCAGCTACGCCCACGGCGTGGTCGATGACATCGAAGGGCTGGCCGCCCTGGCGCGGGAGCACGACACGCTGATGCACGTCGACGCGTGCGTCGGCGGCTGCGTGCTGCCGTTCATGCGCGACAACGGGGTGGATGTCCCCCCCTTTGACTTCCAGGTCGAGGGCGTCACCAGCATGAGCCTCGATCTGCACAAGTACGGCTTCGCGCCGAAGGGCATCTCGATCCTGCTCCAACGACGCCGCGAGCTGCGAGACGCGCAGTACTACGCCTGCGCCCAGTGGAGCGGCTACGCGATCGTCAACGCGACGACGCTCGGATCCAAGTCGGTGGCCGCGATGGGCGCGGCCCACGCGCTCATGGATCTGCTGGGCCGCGATGGCTACCGCGAGCGAGCGCGCCAGATGTGGGCCGCCACCCGCAAGCTCGTCTCGGTGATCGACGAGACCCCGGGGGTGCGCGTCCTCGGGCGGCCGGACATGAACCTCTTCGGCTTCGTCACCGAGGCCAAAGGCGATCGGCCCGCGGGCGACCTCTTCGAGCTCGCTGACCGGCTCGAGGCGCTGGGTTGGCACGTGCAGCCGACCTATGCCTTCGGACGCTCGCCCGCCCACATCCACCTCACGCTCGATCCCGGCAACGCGGCCGGGGTGGACGCCTTCGCGGCGGATCTCGTCGGCTGCCTCGGCGGGCTGCCCCCCGAGCAGGCGCCGCCAGCGCCGGTCGTCGCGATGCTGGAGTCCATCGGGGGCGGGGGCGGCGAAGGGCTCGACGCGGGGATGTTGATGGCCCAGCTCGGGATCACCGACGGCCGATTGCCGAAGCGCGCCGCCATGATCCACCGGTTGATCAACGCCGCTTCCCCGGAGGCTCGGGAGCGGCTGCTGGTGCTCTTCATCGGAGAGCTGTTCACGTGATCCGGCCGTTCGCGCGGATCCCTGGGCGCCCGCTGCGCATCGCCTACGGTCGGATCTTCCACGAGGCGAACACCCACTCACCGCTGCTGACGACGCGAGCGGACTTCGAGCGGATGCACCACCTGAGCGGTGAGGAGCTACGACGGGCAACCGCGTTGAGGCGCTCGGAGCTCGAGGGCTATCTGCCCTACGCCGAGCTCACGGGCTTCGTGCAGGCCGCTCGCGTCGCCGGGGATGTCCACCCGCTGCCGCTCTCGTCCTCCCTCGCCGTCCCCGGTGGTCCCCTGAGCCGCGACTGCTTCGAGTGGCTCCTGGCGGACCTGCTCGGTCGGCTCGCCGACTGCGGCCCTGTGGACGGGATCTACCTGGCGCTCCACGGCTCGATGGAGGTGGATGGTCTGGGGCGGGCGCCGGAGGCGGTGATCCTCGAAGCGGTTCGATCCGCCGTCCGTCCAGAGGTCAAGATCGCCGTCAGCTACGACCTCCACGCCAACCTGTCGAGGGGGCTGGTCGATCCCGTGGACGTGCTCATCGGCTACCGGACGAACCCCCATTGGGACCTCGCCCCCACCGGCTATCGCGCCGGCGATCGCTTGATCCGGGCGCTGCGCGGGCGTTGCCGGCCGGTCCACGCGTGGCGGAAGCTCCCGTTGGTGCTCGGGGGGGGCACGACCATCGACTTCGTGCGCCCCATGCGTGCGGTCTTCGCGAAGATGCGGGCCCTCGAGGCGGATCCGCGGGTCCTCAGCGCGAGCCTCTTCATGGTGCACCCGTTCACCGCGGCCGAGGATCTGGGCTGGGCCGCCCACGTCTGCACCGACGATGAGCCGGAGCTGGCCGCGGAGCTCGCCGAGCGCGTCGCCGACCACGCCTGGGACCAACGCAATGTCGCGATGCCGGCGATGCGGACGGTGGACGCGGCCCTCGACGAGGTCGCCGATGGTCTCTGGCGGAGGTTCGGTCCGGTGAGTCTCGTCGACGCCGACGACATCGTCGGCGCGGGGGCCCCCGGCGGGAGCACGCACATCGTGGCCGCCCTCGTGCGCGATGACCGCGGGCTGCGTTCCTACGTTCCGGTCCACGATCCAGAGGCCGCCGCCGCCGCGTGGACGGCGCCGCTGGGCAGCGCGCATCACGTCACGTTGCGGGGCACCCCCGGCTACGGCCAGCCCGTGGTCCGCTTCGACGCCACCATCGGGGCCCGAAGCCGGACCGACTTCGGGCAGACCGTACGGCTCGATGCCGGGCCGTTTCACGTGGTCGTCACCGAGCGCCCGTGCCTGCCGGTGCACCCCAAGTTCTGGCGAGAGGTGGGCCTGAATCCGCGTCGAGCCGACGTCATCGTGCAGAAGAACTTCTTCCACTACCGGATGTTCTATGCCGCCATCTCGTTTGTGCACCTACCGGTCACGAGCGACGGAGCCACCAGCCTGGCGCGCGTGCGGGACCGGCCCTACAAGGTGCCGACCCACCCCGGGACGCCGCTCGAAGACTGGCGCCCCTACGATCCCCTGCTGCGGGGTCAGGCGTAGCAGGCGCCTCTTCAGGGGATGGGATTGACGAGGCCCGCGTCGGGCTCGTCTGCGGGGCCTCGGCCGCCGACGCGCACCTCCTGGAGGAAGTGTCCCACCGCTTCACCGCGGTAGCGCACCTCGATCCAAAGCACGTAGGCGTCGTCCGGGTGTACGACCCCCGCGGGGATCTCGAGCTGTCGGGGGCGATCGCCTTCGACGAAGATCTCCGTCTTGCCCGGCTCCGGCTTGCGCATCTCCTGCTCGTTCTCGGCGAGGACGGGGCGGGTGGCCAGATCGCAGGCGAGGGCTTCGCGGTCTGCGTCGCTGCACGCTCGCACGAGGGCGTAGCGCCACCAGACCATCTCGATGCCCTCCTCATCCACGATCTGCAGCTCGTAGTGGAAGGTGAAGTCCACCTTGGCGGCGCCGTCGGGGAGGAGCGCCAGCTCCAGCTTGGGCAGCGACGGATCGAGGACGCGGCGGCCGTCCATGTCCTCGTCGGCGAGGACGCAGCCACACAACGACAAGCATACGAGGGTGAGCGATGCGCGCATGGATGCAACATCTGCTAAAACGACGGGCTCTGTCCACAAGGCGCGGGGAGCGCGACGCATGGCGACGTTGGCCGAGCTGCTGCTCACAGATGCGAAGAAGCCGGAGCTCGTGCGCGACTGCGCGCGGGTGATCGATGAGGAGGTGGCTGGCAAGAGGGGTGTCTCGGGCCTCGCGATCAAGGCGGGCTACAAGGCCGTGAAAGCCTTCAAGCCCACGATCATCCCCGACGTCATGCAGGCGCTCTTGCCCGACTTTGTCGCCCGGATGGAGCCCTTCTACGCGCGCCACTCGGAGGCCGGGGGCGGCGATTTCGCGCAATTCTGCGTGGGCGAAGGCAACCAGATCGCCGACGCGCTACTCGGTATCACCGACGAGCGCGCCCAACGCAGCCGTCACCGTAGCTTGGTGAAGGCGTATCAGCGGCTTCGACCGCAGGGCCAGAAGCAGGTGGTGGCGGCGATGCCGCGGGTCGGCGCGATGCTCGTTCGGAACGGAGCCTGAGATGACCGGTGGTCTCGAGTACTTTGCGCGCTTCGGCGTCGACGAAACCATGCTGCGCGCGGCCTTTGCCAAGGCGATGTCCCGCGGCGCCGATTGGTCGGAGCTGTACTTCCAGCACCGCGTGGTCCACAGCCTCGGCCTCGAGGACGGCGCGGTGAATCGGGCGTATGCGTCGGTGGCGCTGGGGGTGGGCGTGCGCGTCGTCAAGGGTGACCAGACGGGCTACGCCTACACCGAGGAGCTCACGCCGTCGGCCGTCGCCACCGCCGCCGGCACCGCCGCCGTCGTCGCCGATGGCCCCGCGCGGGAGGCGCCGACGGCGTTCTCGGTTCAGACGCTCCCCGACCGCTACCCCGCCGTCGAGCCGTGGGAGGGGGTGGAGCTCGGCCAGAAGATGCCGATCCTCTCACGGGCCAACGAGCTGGCCTTCGCCTCCGATCCGAGCATCTGCAAGGTCCAGGTCGGCTTCGTCGACAGCAGCGGCTACGTGCTCGTCGTCGACTCCGACGGTCGCGTCTCCTTCGACCGCCAGCCGATGACGCGGGTCAACGTGAGCTGCACGGCCGAGCGCGAGGGGCAGCGGGAGAGCTGTAGCGCGAACCTCGCGGGTCGGGAGGGCTTCGAGTTCTTCACCGACGCGCGCGTCGAGACCGTCACCAGGCGGGCCGTCGACAAGACGCTCTTCCTCTTCGGCGCGACGCCCGCGCCGGCGGGCGCGATGCCCGTCGTCCTCGGCGCCGGCTCCGCGGGCATCTTGTTGCACGAGGCCATCGGCCACGGGATGGAGGCCGACTTCAACCGGAAGGGCATCTCCGTCTACAGCGAAAAGCTCGGCAAGCCCATCGCGCCGGCGGACGTCACCATCGTCGACGATGGCACCCAGCTCCATGCGCGCGGCTCGATCAACGTCGACGACGAGGGCAACGAGGGTCAGCGGACGGTCCTGGTGCGCGGCGGCGTGCTCGAGACCTACATGCACGATCGGATCAGCGCGAAGCACTACGGCGTCGCGCCCACCGGCAACGGCCGCCGTGAGAGCTTCCGCAGTCCGCCGCTGCCCCGAATGCGCAACACCTACATGCTGCCCGGCCCCCACGAGCGCGAGGCGATCATCCAGTCCGTCAAGCGCGGGGTCTACGCCGAGACCTTCACCAACGGGCAGGTGATGATCGGCGCTGGCGACTTCACCTTCTACATCAAGACGGGCTACTTGATTGAGGACGGCAAGCTGACGCGTCCCATCAAGGACACCAACATCATCGGCAACGGCCCCGAGGTGCTCGAGCGCACCGACATGGTGGGCAACGACTTCGAGTTCGACGACGGGGGCTGGACCTGCGGCAAGGACGGACAGTCGGTCCCGGTGTCGCTGGGCATGCCCACGGTGCGCGTCTCGGAGATCACGGTCGGTGGGGTGAACAAGTGAGCGATTTGCTGGAAGCCGCGAAGCGGGCCGCCGATACGGTCCTGGGCCACGGTGCTGATGAGGCCAAGGTCTCCGTGAGCCGCTCGCGCGGGGTCGACGTCGAGTGGCGAGACGGGCAGCTCGAGCGGATCCAGGAGCAGACGCGGCGCTCCCTGGGCGTCGAGGTCTACGTCGACGGGCGCTACAGCGCGAGCTCCACCAACGACCTGCGCCCCGACGCCCTCGACGCCTTCCTCGGGGAGGCGGTTCAGATGACTCGCCTCCTCGAGCCCGACCCCCACCGGGGGCTCCCGGATCCGGAGCGATACGAAGGGCGGGCAGACATCGATCTGGATCTGTGCGACCCGGCCCACGGGGATCTCGACAGCGAGGCGCGGCGTGCCTTCGCCTCGGAGCTCGAGTCGATGGTCCGCGAGCGAGCGGGCGAGCTGCCCATCGTGAGCGTCGCCACCGGCTTCGGCGATCGCCACGCCCACAGCGCGCGGATCCACACCAACGGCTTCGTCGGTGAGCGCGAGGGCACCTCGTTCAGCTACTCGGCGATGGTCACGGTCAAAGATGAAGGGAGTCGCCGCCCCATGGGCTGGGACTACTGTGCCCGCCGGTACCGCTCGGATCTGGTCGATCCGGCCGACGTCGCGCAGCGGGCCGTCGAGCACGCCGCTTCCCAGCTCGGCGCCGGCAAGCTCCCGACGGGCCGCTACACGGTGGTCCTCGATCGCCGGGCTGTCCCGCGCCTGCTCGGCGCGTTCCTCGGTCCGTTGAGCGGCCCTTCCCTTCAACAGCGGCGCAGCCTGTGGGAGGGCAAGCTAGGGTGCAAGGTCGCCAGCGAGCTGCTGACGCTCATCGACGAGCCGCACCGCCCGCGCGGCCTCGGATCGGCGCTGTGGGACGGTGATGGCATCGCCACGCGCCGTCGCCCGCTGGTCGAGGCGGGGGTGCTGAGCACCTTCCTCATCGATCAGTACTACGCGCGCAAGATGGACACCGAGCCCACCGGGGCCTCGACCCACGGCTTCGAGTGGGCGCTGGGCGACCGCGATCTCGACGGCCTGCTGGCGGACGTGGGATCCGGCGTCTACATCGACCGCTTCCTCGGCGGGAACAGCAACCAGACCACGGGGGAGACCAGCCTCGGCTGCGGCGGCCGAGTCATCCGCGACGGCAAGCTCGCCGAGCCCGTGCAGGAGGTCAACCTGGCGGGCCACATCGGCGAGCTGTGGAGCGGCCTCTCGGCGGTGGGCAACGATCCCGACCCCAACCGCAGCAGCGCCTGCCCGAGCTGCGTACTGGACGACGTCCAGCTCAGCGGGAGCTGAGCCCGACCTCGTAGGCGATGGCCGGTGGGCGCGTGCAGCGCGTCGCGATTCTGCCGCAGTTAGTCGTCCTCGCCGCGGACCGGGCGGCCTCGCATGGGCATCGGAGGCGCCTTGGGCTTGCCCCGCATGGGCAACGGTGGCGGTGGCGCCGACGGTGGCGGGGGCAACCGGGCCCCCAGGCCGCCGCTCGGCGGCGGAGGGAGGGGCGCTGGAGGAGGCGGCAGCGACGTGCGCGGCCGAGGCGCAGGCGTTGGTTGGCGCGGCTGAGGGCCCGCGCTCGGCCTTCGTGGTTGTGGCCCGGCGCTCGGTGTCCGAGGTTGGGGGCCCGCCGCCGGCGCTCGCGGGGTCGTCGCCGGAGCTCGCGGCTGGGGGCCCGCCGCCGGTGCGCGCGGGCGGGGGGCCGCCGCTGGCG
>CAYOBQ010000132.1:0-26531 GCA_964402225.1 uncultured Nannocystaceae bacterium
TGAGTGCTGAAAGCCCTCCACACTCCCTCCGTCAGAATCGGGATATGCACCCATCAGAATCGGGCGACGAGCTCGGTTCGTGCGCCGGCGAAGCTGGGGAAGTCCCGGCAGATGCCGCCGATGCAGCGGATGCCGCCACGTTGGGTCCCGACGAGGAGGCGCGCGTCGAACCAGTTGACGGGGCGGGTCGTGACGATGCCGGCGGCGAAGTAGTTCCGGTTGTTCTGGTTCTGGGTGTCGACACCCAGATCCGCCGTGACCGTGAGCAGGGCGCCCCATTCGTAGCCGAGCAGCACGGTGCCACGCCAGTGGTCGAGCTGTGGCGCTTGGACCTTACGTGCGATCTCCTCCGGTGTAAGGTCGCCGGGCTGGGTGCGGAACTGGACCTCGCCGTTGAGGTGTAGTTGGTGAGGGCCACTCAGGCTCAGGTAGTAGTCGAACTCGCCGTGGGCCATCGTCTTGAACGGCTCGAACTCGGGGTTGAGCGGACCGCCCTCTGGGCTGCTGCTGCGGATGCGTTCGAGCCGGTAGCCACCGCTGAGGGCGAGGCGGGCAGGCACCTGCATCTCCATGCCCGTGTAGGCGTGATACTGGCGGACCTCCGACTCCCCGGGGGATTGCCGCCGGAACATGGCGTTTGCGTGGCCGACGGTGTCTGGATCGCCGAGGGGGCGCTCGGCGCGGACGCGACCACCCTGGACGTGTTCGTAGTCGAAGACCTCCTGGTCGAATCGCTCCAGGGTGGGCGGTCGGTTGTAGGCGTAGGGCTCCTTGGTGGCGGAGTTCTTGCTCCCTCGGACCGCGTAGGTGTCCAGATAGAGCCCCTCGACGAGCATCAGCGTCTCGCCCAACATGAGGTCCGCGCCGAGGTAGGCGCCGAGGTTGCGGTCGAGCTCCGCCTCCCCTCGCTTGACGGCCTGTCCGTCGAGCTCGAGGTACACGTCGAGCCATTCCGTCAAGCCAGGCCCGTCGATGAAGACACCGCCGTTGTAGGTCGTGCTACGTAGGCCGCCTTCGCCCTCGTCGGGCACGACGCGGACGACGGCGGCGAGGAGCCCGAGCTCGGGCAGTCCATCGGGGCGGACGCTGTATTGGCCGCCAGCGACGAGGTCATTGGTGTCCTCGACGAACCGGTGAACGATGGCGTCGAAGTTGACCGGGTTGGTCCAGCCGGCGAAGAGCGCAGCCTGGTGCCCCGCACCGGCGACGTGCACCTGGCCTCCGCGCAAGGCGACATCAACCCCGGCTGCGTCCACGGGCTTGAGTGAGAGCACGATGCCGCGACCGAGCTGGAGGTGCTGGTCAAAAGCGTCGATGCGCCACCCGTCTCCCCGGTACTGGACCAGGACCCGCTCCAGGCGTGGGTCCTTGATCTCATTGGGGGCGTCGTCGTCTCGCACCTCGCCTGCCGGGAGTGTGTCGAACAGGAGGACGAGGTCCATTCGGGCCGCGGCCGTGAAGTCACCGCGACTGCCCCGCACGTCGAGCCGCTCGAGGACCCGGGCGTAGTCATCGTTGTCAGGGGTGTCGTCGCCGTTGTCGGTGAACTGCGCGAGCTTGAGCGTGTTGGTCGCGGCGAAGCTGAGGTCCGAGGCGGCGGCGCCGCCGGTGAGACAGAGCGCGAGGAGGGCTTTGGTGAGGTGGGTCAAGGCTGCGGGGGTGCCTCGAGGGCGGCGTCGCGGGCCGCGACCAGCTCGGCGACGCGAGCGGCGAACTTCTCGTCGTCGCCCTTGCTGTAGCCCTCCTGCGCGTGAGCCAGACGGCCCGTGTGGTCGACGAAGAGCGTGTAGGGGGCGAGACCACGGGGGTTGAGGTTGCTCCCGATGTCGCCGTTTGCGTCGACCATCACGGGCATCTTCCAACGGTACCGCCTCACCGTGCCGCGGACCCGCGAGCGGGTGCTGGTGTCGTCGATGGAGATCGCGATGACCTCGAGCTTGCCTTCGTGCTTCTTGCGCAGGGCACCGAGGACCGGGAGCTCCTTCTTGCAGGGCACACACCACGTGGCCCAGAAGGCGATGACGACGACCTTGCCGACGAAGTCCTTCAACGCCACCCGCTTGCCGTCCACTCCGGTGCCCTCGAAGGGGTAGACCGCTGAGCGCTCGGCGGCGTGGAGCGGCGCAGCGAGGGCGAGCGTGGCGATGACGAGCAGGGCCCTCATTGCAGCCAGGTCTCGATGAGCGCCTCCACCGACGCGCGGTCGAAGCCCGTCTCGATGGAGAGGATGGTCATCGTCTCGACGTCGATGAACATGTTCATCGGCGTGACGGCGGGGTCGTAGAAGTCGCCGAGAAGGAACGGGTCGGAGTCAGCGACCACCGGGAAAGGCAGCTCGAAGCGCCCCTTCCACCCCAGCGCGTGCTCGGCCGTCGCGGGCCCGTACTCGGCGTCCTCGAAGTAGGCGACCATCACCGCCAGCCCCTTGTCCTTCCACTGCGTGTACAGCGCCTTGAGCACCGGCTGCTCCTCGATGCACGCCGAGCACCAACCGGCGGTCGTGCTGATCAAGAGCAGCCGCTTCGACCGGTCACTGAAGACGTCGGCCTCGAAGGAGTATTCACCGCCGTCGCTGTTGGTGAACGCGAGGTTCTGCGCGACGCTGCACTCGTCGGTGCCGTAGCCGGAGGTCGGGTAGGTGTCGCGGGCCCCGGGGTCCTGCGGTGTCTGCCCGCAGATCTCGTTCGTCTCGTCGCAGCCGAAGGCGAGCAAGCAGGCCGCGAACGCGACGATCTTCGACATCATCTAGAGCACCTCGTAGGCGAGCCAGTTGAGACACGGCAGACCGTTGGGGCCCGGCGGCGTCTCGATGAGTCCGTTGGCGCCGACCGTCGCTGTAGCGAATTGCGACCAGGCGGCCTCGTGGAGTTGCTCCTCGCCGATGGTGCAGTTGAGCCCGCCCAGCACGTGCAGGGCCACGCTCGTCCCCTCCGCCAGCTCGGTCTGGACGCGCAGCCCGGCGCCGTCGCCGTCGATGTCGGCCTCCGGCGAGAAGGCGTAGATCCCGGCGAAGTCGCGACGGTCGATCTGGAGGCAGAGATCCGCGTCCGGGGGGATCTTCGCCGCGGACAGGATGGGGTAGGCCGCGCTCGCGCCGGTGTAGAGCACGTCCGGGACGATGTCGATCTCGAGGCCCGCCTCGAAGGCCACCGTTCGAGGCTGCGTCGCGTCGCCCTCGGGCGGCAGGTCGGTGGCCGGGGTGGTGGCGAACATGACGAAGGGCGGCGCCCTGACGGTATGGGAGTTGTCGGGGAGCGCGAGCTCGCAGAAGCTCGTCGCGAGCTGCGCCCCCGGTCGCAGATTGCGCATCACCGCGCCTGTGATGCACCGCGCGTCTTCCGGCACCGAGACCTCGAAGCGTCCGTCCGGGCCGGTGTCCGCGGGGCGCAGGCACAGCGCGCTGGCGCTGCCCTCGCTGCGCAAGCAGAGCTGGGCCTTCGCCATCGCCAGGCCGGCGCCGTCCTCGACCACGAGCTGGCCACGCACCGTGTGGATGACCGCGTCGCAGCCGTCGAGCGGCGTGAACAACGCGTCGGGCGCAGGCCCCGCCATGTCGACGGCGCCCCCGTCTGCTCCGCCGCCGTCCGCGCCACCCCCTCCGCCGATGTCACCTTGGCCGCTGGTCGCCATATCGGTGTCGCCATCGCCGCCGCCGGACTGGCAGCCGCAGCAGGCAAGGGCCGCTACGCATACGAGCCTGATCATCACGTCTCTCCCGAATCCACGCGCGCCGAAGTCTGGCAATATCGGTGGGCCGACTCCAGGGAATCCAGAATCTCGCGGAACCCCGGTGTGGCCGTCACCAACGAAACAGCGTCATCTCCAACTGGATGAAGTTCTCGCCGCTGTCGAAGCGACGCCCGGCCGTGACCCCGATGTTCTTGTACTGGAGCCCGGCGCGCGCCGAGAAGTCCGACTCCATCCCGCCGGCGCCCCGTTGGTTCGTGTACCCGACGCCCCCCAACACCGAGAAGTCCGAGTCGCCGAGGCGCTTGCCGACGAGCAGGTCGGCCTCGGCCCCGCTCACCCCCTGCCCATCCATCGAGACCTCGCCCTTCAAGCGCCCGGCCAGCGTGCCGAGGGAATACTCGAGGGCGGTGTCGAAGGTGTGCTCGTAGCCGGGGTTGTCGGCTTCGTACTTCGCGCGGTAACCGAGGCTCCAGCTCTTGAACTCCTTGGGGTCGCGCCAGCCGACGCGGGCACCGAGCTCACCGAGGCGGCGGTCGCTGAGGTCGTACTCGCCGTCCAGGCTGAATCGGTAGTCGTCGAGATCATACGCGGTCGTGAGACCGAGCGTTTCCTTGGCCCCCTCCATCTCGTAGCCGAGCTCGGTCTCGAAGCGGCCGGTATCCAACGCCAGCCCGAAGCGCGTGCGGGCCGCGTCGCCGGTCATCCCCTCGCTGTAGGAGAGCTTCAGCCGGTCGTCGGGCCGATACGTCAGCGAGTCCTCGCTCGTCAGCTCGCCCGCCGCGTTCTGGCCGAAGCTCTGCGCCCGCGTGAGCTTGCCGTCGTCCGTCGTCTGCCCCAGCGTGAGCTCGAAGCTGTCGTCGGTGGGGCTGTAGAAGCCCGAGAGGCTGCGCGTCTCACCCTCCTCGCCCAGCGTGACGCTGCCTTCAATGCGCGTCTTCGATTCCTTCGCCGTGTGGCTCGCGCCGGCCTTCGCCGACAGCGGGGTCTTCCCGACGAGCGTGTGGAGCTCGCCGCTCGCGCGCACCCGCAGCTCGTCTTCGCCGCCGACCGTCACGTCGGCGCTGGCCTTGCCACGCGACGAGCCGCTCCCCGCTTCGGTGGAGATCGACGCCGTCGCCGACACCCCGTGCTCCTCGGAGTAGAGGCCCGTGAGGCTGGCCTCGAGCCCCTCGGTCTCATAGCTGAGCTTCACCGTGACCGCCTCGATGGCGATCTCCTGGAGCTTGCCGAGCTGAACGCCGATGTCGGCCTCGAAGCCACGGCCGAGCTTGAAGGTCTTCTTCAGCTCGGGGATCTCGAGGTTCGCGAGGTAGGCCGCGATCGCACCGCCCACGAGGACCGTGGCGATGATCGTCGTCGTGGCGACCGGGTGCTCCTCGGTCCAGTCCCCGACGGCGCGCAGCAGCTTCTGCCCGTCTTCGGACTCGAGCCACTCCAGGGCGGCGGCGCGGATCTGCGGTTCGAGGGCCGCGACCAGCTTGTTGAGCGCCTCGGCCTCGGCCTCCTCGTCCATCAGACCGCCGAGCTTGCCCGCCTCGGTGGGCTTCAGCGGCCCGTCGGCCAACGCGTCCCCGAGCGAGTCGACGGCCTTCTTCGCGTGCCCTCGGAGCGCCTCGAAGCCGACCAGCTCGTGGACCTTCTCGTAGACCTTGGCGCCGAGCTTCTCCCCCAGAAACGCCTGCCAGTCGGCCAGCGCCTTCGCCTGCCGCGCTTCCTCGGCGGCCTCCTTGGCTTGCTGCTCTGCGCTACCGCTCTGCGTGGCCACTACGCCGGAGAGCTCGGCGGCTTGCGCTTGGGCCGCATCAGGCCCCCCCGGCTCGAAGGCGCTCGCCGCCTGGCCCTGTGGCCCCGGCCCGACCGCCCCCTGGCTCTTTTCCTCACGTTCGGGCATCGGCGGAACTATACCTCAACGCCGTCCCGCTGTCTGAAGCGCGGCGAGTTCGTGGTATAGGGCCCTGGTGGACAGCTCCGACGAGCGGCGCGAGCGGATCGCCCACCAATTCGATCGTTCCGACCGCTGGATGCTCATGCTCGCGGCGGTCGCGGTCGGCATCTACATGGCCGACCTCCGCGGTGTCTGGCGCACCCTGGACGTTCAGCGGGGCTACGAGCTCGTCGCCCTCTTCATCGACTCCGTCTTCGTCGTCGACCTGCTGCTGAAGCTCCATCTCCTGCGCAAGCACTACGCGCGGTCTGTCTGGTTCCTGATCGACTTCCTCTCGGCCCTCCCCATCCTCGCGAGCGCCGCCGTCCTCCCCTCCGCCTTCGCGGGGCTGCGCGTCGCTCGGGGCATTCGGCTGTTCCGCATGCTGCGCATGCTGCGCACGCTCCGGGTGCTCCGCGCCATCCGGCTCTTCCAGTTCGTGAAGCCCCCCCCCGACCGCTCACCGGAGCGCAAGACCTTCGAGCGCACGCTCACGGTCGGCGTGATCATCTACACCGGCCTCTTCCTCTCGCTGATGACCATGGTGTCGTTGTCACAGATCGACGGAGATCTCGTCAGCATCGATGGTCCGCGCAACGACGGCAGCTTCGTCGCGCACCTACGCAGCAAGCCGCCCCCAGGCTCGGAGACCTCGGAGGGCACCGTCAACGTCGTGGAGTTGCCGTCCAAGACGCTCCTGCGCAGCGCCGACGAGATCGAGTTCTACTTCGTGCTCGGCTCGGTCCTCGGGATGCTGCTCATCGTCGTCGTCGCCCGTGCCCAGGTCCCCGCCGTCGCGTCCCACCAGGTGCGCACGCTCCTCAACGTGGCGCTGCCGCAGCAAGTCGCCGAGCACCTCATGGAGAAGCCAGAGGACTACGATCGAACGGTCTCGGCGCCAGCGACCATCGTCTTCTGCGACCTCCGCGGCTTCACCTCCGCCGTCGAGGCCCTCGGCGACGACCTCGACGAGCTCAAGACGCACCTCGAGGACGCCATGGACGCGGTCGTGTGTGTGCACCAGAAGTACGACCTCATCGTCGACAAGTTCATCGGCGACTGCGTGATGTCCTTCCGGGGCGGCGACCTCGTCCAAGGCGACCCGGCGGAGCACGCCTATCGCGTCGTGCGCGCGTCGGTCGAGGCGCCCCGCGCCCTGACGGCCCTCGACGATCCCCACTTCAAGCACATCCGCGTCGGCGGTGCCTCGGCGGATGATTGCCTGGTGGGCACTTTCGGCACCTCGACTCGGCTGAGCTATACCGTCCTCGGCGACCGCGTGAACCTCGCGGCGCGCCTCGAGGGGGCGGGGAAGCCGCTGGGGGTGGCCAACCTCTTCTGTGGGCGCACCCGTGAGCTGACCGAGGATCGCGAGGACCTCGTCTGGCGCACGGTGGGCTCGCTGCGCGCGGAGGGCAAGACCGAGGCTGTCCCGATCCACGAGGCGTTCCTCGCCGAGGATCCCCTCGATTGGCTCGCAGGGTACGAAGCTGCGCTGAGCGCCTACGAGGCCGGTGAGTTCCAGACCGCCCGGGAAGGGTTCCACGCCACCGACGCGGCCCGGCCCGAAGGGGACGGCCCCTCGCGCTTCTATCTGGCCCTCTGCGAGACCGCGATCCGGGAGCCGGTCCCCGAGCACTGGACCCCGACCCTCGCCCTCAAGAAGTAGCCCCTCCCAAACCCGCCGCATAAGTCGCACCGGACTCGCCGGATAATTAAGAAACGTCAATAATTATCAGGTGTTGTTCGCCCGATAATGTTGATCTTATCGGGCCCTCTCCATAACGTTTGAGGCTGCGCTTATCCATTGTGGTTATGGCGCCGATTGTTCGGTTCGGATGGGACTGCGAATCAACACCAACGTCGACGCGCTCTCCGCGCGTAGGCACCTGGGGACCAGCTCGCAGGCATTGGGCCGCAGCGTCGCCCGTCTGTCTTCGGGTCATCGCATCAACGGGGCGAGGGACGACGCGGCGGGGCTCTCGATCGTCACCCGCTTCACGGCCCGCATCCGCGGCCTCGGGCAGGCGGTGCGCAACACCAACGATGGCCTCTCGCTGGTCCAGACCGCGGAGGGGGCGCTGCAGGAGACGAGCAGCATCATCCAGCGGATCCGTGAGCTGGCCGTCCAGGCGGCCAACGGCACCAACACCGAGGGCGATCGCGCGTCGCTACAGGCCGAGGTCAGCGCTCTGGTCGGTGAGGTCGAGCGCGTCGCGACCGCCACCCAGTTCAACTCCACCAAGCTACTCGATGGCACCTTCGTCGGCGCTCGGCTGCACGTAGGGGCCGCGTCGTCGGAGACGATCGATCTGGAGGTCGGGGACGCGCGAAGCACCGCTCTGGGGCGGATGGCCCGGATCGATGGCGCTCAGATTGACCTCAACCAGGTGCTCGTCTCGGTGGGCATCAACGGCGTCTCGATCCGCGACGTTGAGGCGACCGATGACTTGCTCTCGGTCGATCTCGCGGAGCGCTCCGCCATCTCCAAGGCCCGCGTGGTCAACGACTCCAGCGTCTTCACCGGCGTGCGAGCCATCATCAACGGCTCGGTCTTCACCGGGGGCGCGGCCCCGCAGGCGGGGGTCCTCGACGAGACCGACTACATCGAGATCAACGACATCGCGGTCACCGGCGTGACGGTGCAGGACAACGACGCCGACGGCAGCCTGGTCGGGGCGATCAACGCCCTCGTCGGCGAGACCGGCGTCCTGGCGTCGAAGGACGAGCTCAGCCGCATCGTGTTGAGCGCGGCGGACGGTCGCAACATCTCGGTGCGCACCGTCACGGCCAGCTCCGGCGACACCACTGGGCTGCAAGCGGGCGTCAACCTGCGGGTGCGGGGCGGCAGCCTGACGCTACAGTCCAGCGACAACATCCTGCTCGAGCTCGGCGCCGGCACCGACGTCGCCGCCCTCGGCTTGGGCTCCGGTGTGGGCGTCAACATCCTCGGCGTCAACAGCGAGAGCAGCCTCGCGACCGTCGACATCAGCACCGTCGCTGGCGCCAACCGCACGATCGACATCGCGGATGTCGCGCTGCTCCAGGTTCAGGCCCGCCGCAGCAGCCTCGGCGCGGTCCAGAACCGCCTCGCGTCCACGCTGCAGAACCTCGCGACGAACGCCGAGAACCTCTCCGCGGCACGCAGCCGCATCCGCGACGCCGACTTCGCCTCGGAGACCGCCGGCCTCGCCCGCAACAGCATCCTCCGACAGGCCGGGGTCTCGGTCCTCGCCCAGGCGAACACGCAGAACGACCAGGCGCTGTCATTGCTCGACACGGGCGTGGCGGCCTAATCAGAAGAGCGAAAGCTGGACCGCCTTGCTCTTGGTGGGCGGCGCGTGCCCTTCGGAGCTGGGGCCGAGCACCCGGTGGCGCCATGCGAGCAACCCCCCGGCGCGGCGCAGCGCGGTGCTTCGGCCGAGGCCGGCCTCACGGAACAGGCGGTCGGCGATGGTCTCGACGCTCGGAGGATCACGGCTGAGCAGGTCGGGGACGAGCACCTCCAGGACGCTGCTGCGCTGAATCCCGTCGTAGAGGACCTGTCGCTCCGCGTCGGTGTGGGGGAGCGCCTCCACCAGGCGCTCCCCGAGGGAGGTGATCGAGACGACGTCACCCTCGAGGCGCAGCAGGCCCAGGACCCGCGCGGCGTGGAGCCGATACTGGGCATGGCGCCGGGAGTAGTTCGTGAGGTCGCTGATCGCGTCGACGTCCGCCGCGCCCAGGCTGACGGCGCGCACCACAGCGCGCACCGTGTCGAGGTCGTTGGCCTGCGGGACGTCGAGCGTGCGCATCGGTTGGAGCCTAGTCGGCGCCGCGAGTTCGCACAACGGGCGCCAGACTGCGGTATCCGCAATACTGGCTCGATGGCGAACTCACTCCCGAGCGCGGTCCTCGCGATGCTCTTTGTCGGGTGCAGCACGGGGTCCGTCTCCGGCGGCTCGGCCTGCGGAGCCGCCGCGGATTGTCTGCGCGGGCAGGCCTGCGTCTCTGGCCGCTGCGTGATGTCGGACGCGCGCATCTTCGATACCCGAGACGCGCGGGTCGACCGGGGGATGGGTGACGCGGGAGGTGACGCCACGTCCGAGGACTCCGCCCCGGATAGCGCCTCGGACGGAAGACCGGACGTCCCGGCGGACGCGCCGCCGTTGGACGAAGGTGTCGATGCGCCCCCCGACGAAGGGCTCGATCTGCTCGTGGAGCGAGATGTGGCGCCGCCTGCGCCGGACGTTGCGTCACCGGAGCCGGACATGGCGCCGCCTGAGCCGGACATGGCGCCGCCGGTGCCGGACATGGCGCCGCCTGAGCCGGACATGGCGCCGCCGGTGCCGGACATGGCGCCGCCGCGGCTGCGGATCTACGGCGAGCCGTGTCTCGAAGCGGCGCAGTGCGCGAGCGGCGTCTGCGTCGCTGATCCCGAGAACGGGGGCGGGGTCTGCTCCAGCGGGTGTGACGGCAACGATGGCTGCCCCGGTCTTGATGTCTGCCACCTGGCGGAGAACGGCGGAGGGGTCTGCTTCCGCCCGCAGACCGGCCGGGTCTGCGTCGATGGCGGGGACTGCCTCTCGGGCGTGTGCGTCACGCCGCCGGACCCCGTCGCGTGGCTCTCGATTCAGCCGACGTGCGGGGATCGCTGTGACGCTGACCGGCACTGTCCCGCGGGCTTCCGGTGCGGGAACGTGGAGGCTCCGAACGGGTTCGTTCGCGTTTGCATCACCGCCGTTCGCCAGATCAACACCTGTCTCGATGGGCGCCGCATCGACTGCCTGGGGAGCTGCGTGGTGCCGCAGGGTCGTGATCCGCAGGACATCCACCTCTGCCTCGACATCAACAACGCCGTCGGGCCCGGGTACTGCTCGTGCACCTGCCGCAACGCCGTCGACTGCCCCGCGGGCTACGCGTGTCAGCTCGCGCCGGACCTGAGCGGTGATCCCACGCGCCCCGGGGTGTGCCTGGCGATGGCCGGCTACCGCTGCCCCTTCGAGGCTCGGAACCCGAACATCCTGCAATGCCCCTCCTTGGCCTGCCTCGGGGAGGAAGATCCCGACCAGTCGTACTGCACGGCGCTGTGTCGTGACGACCTCGACTGCCCCGGCGACTACACCTGCGAAGACGTGGGCGACGGGCTCCAGGCCTGCACGCCCGTCCAGTGATTACGCGAGCCCGGCGCGTCGCATGAGCGCCTCGGGATCGGGCCCCCGGCCCATGAAGTCCTCGTAGAGCCTCGCGGGGTCTCGGCTGTTGCCCCGGGCCAGCACCCTGTCGCGGAACTCGGCGCCGACCTTGGGGGAGAAGAGCCCCTCGCCCTCGAAGCGGGTGAAGGCGTCGGCGTCGAGGACCTCGGCCCACTTGTAGGAGTAGTAGCCCGCGGCGTAGCCGGTCGGGCTCGCGAAGAGGTGCGTGAAGCTGGCGAGCATCGAGTGGTCGTCGGGGAGCGGGGTGGGGGAGAAACGACTCGCGATGCCGCGGGCGTAGTCCAGGACGGCGCCGTCGCTGGCCGGGTCGTACTCTCGGTGGAGCGCGAGGTCGACCGTCGCGAACCCGAGCTGTCGCATCTGGGCGTGCCCGGCGCGGAAGGTGCGGGCGCGGGTGAGGCGGTCGAACAGGTCGTCGGGGATGGGCTCGCCGGTCTCGTAGTGCCGCGCGAAGAGGTTCAGCGACTCCCGCGCCCAGCACCAGTTCTCCATGATCTGGGAGGGGAGCTCGACGAAGTCCCAGGCGACGTTGGTCCCCGCGAGCGAGCGTACCTCCACCTTGGTGAGGAGGTGGTGCAGGAGGTGGCCGAACTCGTGGAAGAGGGTCTCGACCTCTCGGTGCGTGAGCAGCGCGGGTCGGTCGCCCACGGCGGGGGTGACGTTGGCGCACATCACCGCGACGTGGGGCTCGCCGGTGGCGCGGTCGCCGGTGAGCAGGGGTCGCATCCACGCGCCGCCGCGCTTCCCGGGCCGCGGGTAGAGGTCGGCGTAGAAGCGGCCGATGGTGGCGCCGTCCGCGTCGTCGACGGCGTAGACCTGCACCGACTCGTGCCACGTCGGCAGGTCGTCGCAGGCCCGGACCTCGATGCCGTACAGCCGGCGGACGATCTCGAACATCCCGGCGAGCACGCCGTCGGCCCCGAAGTACGGGCGCAACGCCTCGTGGTCGATGTCGAACAGCGCCTTGCGTTGCTTGTGGGCGTAGTAGGCGAGATCCCACGCCCGGAGGTTGGCGCCCCCGTCGTAGTCGCGGCGAAACGCGCTGAGTGATGTGTGCTCGGCGTCGAAGAAGCTGCGAGTGCGCGCCTCGAGGCTCGAGACGAAGGCCGCGGCGGCGGATCCGTTCTTCACCATGCGCGGCTCGAGCAGGAGATCGGCCACGTCGGCGTAACCCAGAAGCGCCGCCTTCTGAGCGCGCAGCTCCAGGATGCGTGCTTGGATCGCGCGGTTGTCGTGTTCACCGGAGGTGGCGCGCGTGTTGTACGCCCGCCAGGTCTGCTCGCGGATCGCGGGATCGTCGAGCTGGGTCATCACGGCCAGGAGGCTCGGCGCTTGCAATGTGAAGCGCCAGCCGGTGGCCTCGACGGTGTCGGCGCTCGCCTTCGCCGCCGCCCGCGCGCTCTCCGGCAGCCCGGCCAGGGACGCCTCGTCGGTGATGACGAGCTCGTAGGCGTCGGTGGCGTCGACGACATTCTGGGCGAACTTCGTCGTGATCTCGCTGAGCTCGACCTCCAACGCTTGCAGCGTCTCCTTCGACGCGGCGGGCAGCTCGGCGCCGTGTCGGCGGAAGTCGTCGACCGTCTTCTTCAAGAAGCGCGCGCGCGTGGGGTCGAGGGCCGCGGCCTCTTTCGTCTCGGCGAAGGCGCACAGCGCCGCCCACAGCCCGGCGTCGAGGGGGATCGACGAGTAGAAGGCGCTCACCTTGGGCTGCACCGCGTTGTACGCCTCCCGCAGGGCGGGATCGCCGAGCACCGACTCGAGGTGGTCGGCGACGGACATCGCGTCCTCCAACGGCGCCGCCATCTCGTCGAGGGCCCCGAGCGTGTTGGCGTAGGTGCGGGGTCCCTCGGACTCGACGATGGCCCGCATGCGCGCACGGGCGTCGACCAGCAGCGCGTCGATCGCCGGCTCGACGTGCTCGGCGGCCACGCGGTCGAAGGGGAGGCGCGCCGTGAGGCGAAGGAGGGGGTTGGCGTCGGTCATGACCGGAGACTCTACACAGCCGTTGTTGAAATCGCCGCACCGAATGCCTACGTTCCGCCGCTTTCCCCGCTCGCGGACGACACGACCCCATGGCGCAGAAGACCTTCACCCTGAAGATGCCCGCCAGCGAGGAGCCGGTGGTCCGCGCCTTCTTTACCGAGAACGGCTTCGAGTTCTCGGAGATGGCGTACGCGTTCTGGCGTGCGCGTGGCCCTGGCTGCATCGCCACCTTCTACACGTCCGGCAAGCTGCTCATGCAGGGGGCCGAGGCCGACATGTGGCGGGGCCTGCTGGGGGACGACACCGATCACGCGCGCCCCTTCCAGCGCGCCCTCGACAAGCACCCCAAGCCCCCTCCCAGCGTGTGGATCGGGACCGACGAGGCCGGGAAGGGCGACTACTTCGGGCCGCTGGTCGTCGCCGGCGTGGCCTTGAAACGCGGGGACCTGGAGCTGCTCCAAGCCCTCGGCGTCGACGACTCGAAGGCCCTCGCCGATGCGCGCATCCCGGAGATGGTGCGGGGCATCGAGGCGCTGTGCGAGTACGAGGTCCTCTTCCTCTCGCCGGGGAAGTACAACGAGCTGCACACGAGCTTCGGGAACCTCAACAAGCTCATGGCGTGGGCCCACTCGCGGGTCATCGCCAACTTGCTCGAGCGCAGCGACGCGACCTACGTGCTGGTCGACAAGTTCGCCCACGAGTCGCTGGTCCGCCGCGCGTTGGGGGCAGAGCTGGGCGCAGCGCAGCTCGATCAGCGCACGAAGGCGGAGGAGGACCCCGCCGTCGCTGCCGCGAGCATCCTGGCTCGCGGGGCCTTTCTGCGGGGGCTCAACGCCTTGAGCCGGCGCTTCTCGATGGATCTCCACAAGGGCGCAGGCGCGCCGACGCTGGCCTCGGGCCGGCGGTTCCTGGAGGCCCACGGCCGCGGCCCGCTGCGCGAGGTGGCGAAGCTGCACTTCAAGACGACGGAGCAGATCGGGGCGTGACGCAGGTTCACGGTGGGCCGCCCGACCGTGGACGCGCGTTCACGATGGCGACGTCGGAATGGGCCGCGCCGCGTGGTACGGGGCGTGCTACAGACGTGGGGGTCTTGATCTCAGGAGCCCCGAAGATGATCCAACGCCTGCTCACCCTCTCGGTCGGCCTCGCGACCACCGTCACCCTGTGCGGCGCCGCCCACGCCGAGAGCGAGCCGTGCGAAGCCCCCTCCGTCGCGCAGATCCTCCCCACTCCAGGGGCCATCGATGTGCCGACGAACGCGCGCATCCTGGTCGACCTGGCCGGAGGCGAGGGCTGCGAGCTGCCCGCGCTGGAGTTTCGGCTTACGCATTCGAAGGGGATCGTCACCCTCGAGGAGCGCCCCTTCGAGCTCTTGGGGACGATCGCCTTCCAACCGACGCGGCCGCTTGCGGCGGAGACCGAGTACACCTTCGAGGTCCTGGGTCTCGACGGAGTCCCGGGCCACGGTGAGCTCTACCGCTTCACCACCGGCAGCGACGCCCTGCACCCGACCACCCAGACGCCGCGGATCCGCATCGTCTCGGCTCGCTACGACGCGCAGGCCAGCTCGACGGCGGATCACGAGCTGACGGTGGAGGTGGCCCCGACCCACGACTCGGCCCCCTTCGACATGTTGCGCGTCGCCGTAGATGCCGGAGCGGCGCCCACGGACTCCGAGGACGACTACCCCCTCGCCATCCGACCCGATCCCGACGGCTGGTCGACCTCCCACACCTTCATTTCGCAGGCGCTCGTCGCCGATGAGGTGTGCGTCGTCGTCCGGCAGCAGGACATCGCGGGGCAGTGGAGCGCGCCGTCGAGGGCATGCGCTGAGAGCGAAGCGGTGGAGGGCCTCTTCGAGTCGACCGACGAGCACGGCTGCACGGCGTCGCCGGGGAAGGGCGGCCCCGCCTGGTTCGTGCTGCTCGCGCTGCCGGCGCTCGCCCTCACACGCCGGAGGCGTCGAGGACCTCGTCGATAGCGCCGGGGAAGACGCCGACCTCGAAGGCGACGTCGAGCACCGTGACCCGGTCGCGGATGTCGCGGGCGAGGCGCAGCACGCGGGCGGTGTTCTTGCGGGTCTCCCCCAACGCGGAGAGGGTGCTCGGGGCGCCGCAGGCCGACAGCGGCGCGCGAACCTGGGCCGGCGTCGGCAGCCCGCGCCCCGCGAGGCCGTCGCGCATCTCTGACCACCGGTCGCGGAGGGCCGCCACCCTGGCGGTGGCGCGGGCGTGCTTGCGCTTCGCTTGGGGCAGAATCGCGTCCGCGAGCGAGCCGAAGTCGCGCCGTATCCGCTCGGCCTCCTCCGCCCAGGGCGGCGGCTCGGCGAAGCGCGGCTCGGCGCGCAGCAGATGTTGGTAGAGGGCGGCGCTGATGCATGTCGTCACGCCGACCTGCGCGCCGTGGAGCCGGGTCGGACGACCCGCGACCAGCGCCTCCATGTCCCACAGGTGGCTCAGCAGGTGCTCACCGCCGCTCGCCGGCGCGCTGCTCCCCGCCGCCATCATCGCCACGCCGCTGAGCACGAGGGCCTCCCCGAGGGCGGCGTGGGCGTCGAGCTCACGGGCCGCGAGGCCGGGGGCGGCGTCGGTGGCGGCGCGGACGGCGGCGTCGACGATGCGGTTGGGCAGGTCGTTGTAGCCGCCGCCCTCGAGCTGGTCTGCGAGCCACCAGTCGCTGTCGCTGACGGGCTTGCTGAGCAGGTCGCCGAGACCCGCCCGGGTGAGCTCGGCGGGGGCCGCGGCGAGCACCGCCGTGTCGAGGACGATGGCTCGGGCGGGGCGTGAAGCGACGGTGGTCTTGAGCCCGTCCGAGAGGATGGCCGCGATCCCGCTGGCGTAGCCGTTCATCGAAGCGGCCGTGCCGAAGACCACGAAGGGCCGCTCACCGCCCACGGTCGTGGCGCGCTTGCAGAGGTCGTTGACGGTCCCGCTCCCCACGGCGAGGCAGCCCGGCGCGTCGCCTAGCAGCTCGGCCACCCGGGCGACCGTGGCGTCGTCGGCGTGGGGGTGCCGCTCGAGGAGGCTCGGCGCCCCGGAGAGGTTCGCCGCGGCCCAGGTGTCGGGATCACCGATGCGCGCGGCGCCGGCGCCGACGAAGCGCTCGAGGAGGGCCGGCACGCGGTCGCGGACGGCGCCGATGTGGACTTCCTCGGGGAGTGGGAGCCCAGCGGGCAGCGCGGCCGGACAGAGGTCTTCGAGTCTCATCTACTGTGCATCGCAGCGGAGCGCTACGTCCTCCTGGTGGCCGCAGTTGTGGTTGCCCCAGCCCCGGTGCGGGCAGTCGACGAGTCGAGCCTCCCCCCCACCGCAGGCCAGGTCGTCGAGCCAGATGATCCCCGACCCGTTGGCGTCGTGGAGCGAGCCGCGATGCCCCGGACCGAAGATCTGCCGGCAGGCGACCGTCACCTCCTGGAGCCCGAAGCTGTCGTCGCAGATCGTCCCCCAACTGCCGTTGTGATAGACCTGCAACAGGTCGGCGACGCCGAGCCGGTTCCCACCCCGTAGACGCAGATCGCCCTCCCTGAGGGGCACCTCCCTCGGGCAGCCTCCGCCCACGTCGAAGGGGCCCATATTGCTCGCCACCTCGCGCCCGTCGTGGACGCCGTTGAAGCAGCGCGCGTCGATCTTCTGCACCAGCGGCAGGCCCTCGGCGCCGACCGGTGCTTCGTCGTTGCCGCCGAAGATGTAGAAGCTGCCGTTGAGGTAGGCGGTGGCGGCGAAGTCGACGGCCGTGACGAGGTTCGTCTGGGGCTGAAGCTCGCGGCTTATCCAGCCGGTGCTCAGGTTGATGGAGGTGATCGCGTTTGTGGGCCCGGCGGCGCGCTGGCCGCCGAAGACGTCGAGCTGGTGGTCGTGGACGAGCACCGCGTTGGCGTGGGCGGCGCTGACCCCTTGCAGCGCCTCGACCCAGGCGCCGTCGCGCAGCGCGAGGACGGCGGTGTGGAGCGCGCCGTTGGGTCGGACGCCGCCGACGATGACCAGCTCCCCGTCGTGCACCAGGGCATCGGCGCCGCTGCGGCCCTCGGGCAGCACCGGCCCGGCGCGCCACTCGTCTGTGGCGGGGTCGTAGATCTCGACCGCTTGAAGCGCGCCGTTGTTGTGCCCGCCGACGATCCACAGCTCGCCTTCGAGGAAGGCCGCCGCCGCGTCCCGACGCCCGGTGGGCATCACCGCCCGCGCCTCCCATTGCCGGCTGGCGGGATCGAGCCGGCGCAGGGTGGGCAGCGCGACGCCGAACTGGTTGGCCCCCCCAACCGCGTAGACCAGGCCGTCGTAGGTCGCGCTCGCGAGGCCGTTTTGGATCGACGGCAGCTCCGGCAGCACGTCGTAGCGCCCCGTCTCCGGGTCGAAGGCCCACACGAGCTGCGTCTCGGCGAAGGTCCGGCCACCGAAGAGGAAGATGCGCCCGTCCTGCTCCTCCGCGGCGTGCATGAACCGACCCTCGGGCATCGGCGCGAGGTGTCGCAGGTAGTCGTGCACCTGCGTGTAGTACCGCGAGTCGGCGGTGACGACTCCGCCCCGCAGGCCGCCGAAGACGTAGCCTCGCACCTCCTGAGAGTCGACCGCCGCGGTGCGCGTCAAGCCGATCCCCACGCCGCTGTGGCGCGGCTCCGGGAGTGGACGCCGCGGACGCCACTGGGCGTCGTCGATGACGTACTCCTCGACCACCGTGGTCGCCGCGCCGCCGCCGACACGCCCACCAGCGACGACCAACCCGACGTAGCCGCCCGCGACGTCGCCGGTGTTGTGGTTCTTGGTGACGGTGGCAAACGAGCGCGGCGTCGGTAGGTCGGCGATCGGCGCCCAGGCGTCGCCGCCGATGCTGTAGACGTCGACCTCGGCGATGGGGTTGCCGTCTTCGTCCTCGCCGCCGATCACGTACACGCGACCGCCGTGCTCGATGGCGTTGTGTCCGTACCGCGCGCGCGGCATCTGGGCGACCTCGTTGCTCCACGTGTCGTTGGCGGGGTTGTAGACCTCGAGTCGGTCGAGGACTCGACCCCCGTTGGTCTTCCCCCCGAAGGCGTAGATCCGGTTGCCGACGGCGACGGCGGCGAGGCCGAAGCGGGTGGTGGGCATCGGGGCGTGGTTCCCCCAGCCGCCCCCCGCCTCCAGGCTCTGGTTGAAGTTCATCGGGAGGCCGTCGTCTTCGCCGCCGATGGCCCAGACCGTGCCGTCGAAGGAGACCGCCGCGAGCTGAGCGCGGGCCACGGGGAGTGGATCGACGACGTCCCATTCGTTCGTGCTCGGGTCGTAGGTGCGCACCCCCGCCTGGGACGCGAGGCCGTCGGTCCCGCCGACGAGGTAGACGAGGCCGTCGTGGAGCGCCCCGCCCATCAGCGTGAGGGGCTCGGGCATCTCGGGGCCCGCGTCCCACCGGTTCCCGTCGCCGGTGATCTCGAACTCGACCGTCTCGATCTCCTCCTCCCAGTTCCCGGCGACGTCGCGGGCGCGGAAGCGCAGGACGGTGTCGTCGAAGATTCGGAACTGCTTGACGGAGCGGAAGGAGCGCGACCACGCGTCGGGCGTGCCGCCGTCGTCGGTGTAGAAGATCGTCGCCGCCTCGTCGGAGGTGACGGTGGTGGTGATCCCGTCGAGGAAGACGCCGCCGGCGGGGGTCGCCCGCGTGTGGGGGGGCTCCACGTCGTAGACGATCCGAACCACCACGGCGGCGCTCTCCTGCCCGCCATCGACGCTGGTCACGGTGTAGACGTTCTCACCCGGCTGGAGGTTCAGCGGGATCTCCCAGCGCGCCTCCGGGCTCTCGGGCACGGCCTCCTGCCCGTTGACCCGGACCGAGGCGCCGGCGGGCTTGGTCCCCGCGAGGTTGAACTCACCCACGTTGGTGGGCGTCTCGTAGGGGTCGATCCCTGGCGGCTCGAGGCAGCCGTCCATGCGTCGCGACACGCACACCCCAGCCTCGCAGGCGTCCATCGTGCACCCGTTGCCGTCGTCGCACCCGGCGTCCGCGGGCTCGTTGACGCAGCGGTTCGTCAGGTGGTCGAACCGGTCGGCGGTGCACGCGTTCCGATCGTCACAGAGCAACGCGCCATCGAAGGGAGCGCACGCGCCATCACGGCAGATCTGGCCCAGCTCGCAGACGCCCGTCGGGTTCTGCGGGGTGCACGCGGCGCCTTGGTTGACGCACTCGCCCGCCTGGCACGCCGCGCCCCCGGGGCACAGACCGTTGGGGTTCTCGTCGGCGCACAGCTCTGCGGGCCCGCGGCAGAAGCCGTCGAGGCAGACGTCGGCCCCCTCGCACTGACAGAAGACGTCGACGGGGACGCACTGCCCGTCGGGGTCACACTCCGCGTCCTCGTCGCACACCCCGCAGACGTCGCCGCAGCCGTCGTCCCCGCAGAGCCGGCCGTCGCATGCCGGCGCGCAGCAGGCACCGTCGATGCACAGGGCGTCGTCGTCGCAGACGCCGCAGACGTCGCCGCAGCCGTCGTCTCCGCACACCGCGTCGTCGCACAGCGGCACGCAGCAGGCGCCTTCGAGGCAGACGCCCTCCACGCAGGGGCCGCACTCGCCGCCGCAGCCGTCGTCGCCGCACTCGAGGCCCTCGCAGTTCGGCTGGCAGATGTCGTCGCACACGCCCTGGTTGCAGAGCTGCTCGTCGTCGCAGACGCCGCACAGCCCATCGCAGCCGTCGTCCCCGCAGTCGCGCCCTCCGCACTGCGCTACGCATGCGGCCTCGCAGATCCCGTCGTCGCACAGCTCGTCGTCTTCGCACTCGCCGCAGCGCCCGCCGCAAGCGTCGCCTCCGCACGCGCGCCCCTCGCATTGCGGCACGCAGCGGTCTCGGCACACGCCTGCCTGGCACTCCTGATCCCCGCCGCAGCCCCCGCAGTTCCCGCCGCAGCCGTCGTCTCCGCAGTCGCGCCCGCCACATTGGGGGACGCATTGCACGACGCAGCGGCGCAGCTCGGCGTTGCATCCCTGGCCATTCTCGCAGCCGCAGTCCGCCAGACACGTCGCGCAGTTCTCGTCACGATCCCCGTCGCAGACGTCGTCGCCGCAGCAGGCGCCGCAGTCGGCGGGGCAGTTGCCGCAATCCTCGCCGACCCCGCACTCGAGGTCGCCGCACGCAGGCGGCGGCGGCTGGCACGCGCCCTCGAGATCGCAGACCTCGTCTGCGGCGCAGCCCCCACAGGTGTCGCCGCACCCGTCGGGTCCGCACTCGCGGCCGTCGCACTCCGGGACGCAGGGCAGCACGCACAGCCCGTTGACGCAGTCCCCACCGGGGCATCCGTCGCCGCACGCTCCGCCGCACCCGTCGGGCCCGCACTCGCGTCCCTCGCATTGGGGCTCACAGGGGTCGCACATCCGGGTGAGCGCGTTGCAGACGTCGGCGCCCTCGCAGGCGCAATCGGCGGGGCACGTCGTGCAGCTCTCGTCCCCCGCGCACGTCCCGTTGCCGCAGCAGCTCCCGCAGTCGGCGGGGCACGTCCCACAGGACTCCTCGCCGTTGCACTCGTCGTCCCCGCAGCGCGGCTGGGGTGGGTCGCAGCGACCCTCGGCGTTGCACGTGAAGCCCCCTTCGCACATGCCGCAGACGCCGCCGCAACCATCGGTCCCGCACAGGCGCCCCTCGCAGTCCGCCTCACACGGGACCTCTTCGCAGTCCCCCGCCACGCAGTCGGTGCCCGCGGGACAGAAGAGGGTGGGTGTCCATAGCCCCCCGCGGCACAGCTCGACCTCGCGCTCGTTGCAGCGTCGGTCGCCCTCCACACAGGCCGCCGCCGGCCCGTCGGTCAACGCGTCAGGCGGATCCTCGCCCCCCCCCGAGCCTTCCGGCGAGCAGGCGAAGAGCAGCAGAGCGAGGACCGAGAGTTGCTGGATGCGCATTGCGGGCTCCTGGAGGCGAAGGCGGTGTCGCGCGGCATTCTCGCAGAGTCGACCGGGGCGTTTGCAAGGCGTGCCGCGCCGGTTCAATATCCACCCCGTGCTGGAGGCCCTCAAGCAGAAGCTGCGGCTCGAATTCGAGGCTGGCCTCGACGACGATCTCATCGATCGCGTTGACGCGTTGAAGGCCGAGCTCGGGGGCCGCGCCACCGACGACTTCGGGTACGACCCCGATCAGCTCAAGCTGGTGCTGCCCGTCATCGGCTTCTTCTACCGGCGCTATTTCCGCGTGGAGACCTTCGGGCTGCGCGACCTGCCGCGGGGCCGCGTCTTGTTCGTCGCCAACCACAGCGGACAGATCCCGATCGACGCGATGATGCTCGCCACGGCGCTCATCCTCGACTGTGATCCGCCGCGGGCGGCCCGCTCGATGATCGAGCGATGGGTCCCCGAGCTCCCCTTCGTCAGCACCTTCTTCAGCCGCGTCGGCCAGGTCCTCGGCACGCCCGAGAACTGCCGCTGCATGCTCGAGCGGGGCAACGCCGTGATGGTCTTCCCCGAGGGGGTGCGCGGCATCAACAAGACCTACGACCAGGCCTATCAGCTCCAGGCCTTCGGCCACGGCTTCATGCGGCTCGCCCTCGAGACGGAGACGCCGATCATCCCGGTGGGGGTCGTCGGCGCCGAGGAGCAGCTCCCGGCGCTGTGGAACGCCAAGCCGCTGGCGAAGCTGCTCGGCATCCCGGCGGTCCCGGTGGTCGCCTCGCCGGTCCCTCTGCCGACGAAGTACCGCATCTATTTTGGCCGTCCGCTGCGTTTCGAGGGCGATCCCGACGACGTCGACCAGGTCATCGGCGCCAAGGTCGCCCAGGTGCGCGACGCCGTCGACGGGCTCCTCCAGCGTGGTCTCGCCGAACGAAAGGCCGTCTTCTGGTGAGCCGCGTCGCGATCACCGGCATCAGCGGGCGCCTCGGCGCGCTGCTCGCCCGCCACCTGCATCGCACGCACGAGGTCGTGGGCATCGACCGGCGTCGCTTCGCGGGGGCCCCGGCGGACGTGGAGATGCACCGGATCGACATCCGCCGCAAGCGCTGCGCCGAGGTCTTTCGCAACGGGCGCTTCGACGCGGTGGTGCACCTCAACGTGATGCACGATCCGCGCGCCAGCAGCGCCGACCACCACACCTTCAACATCCAGGGCACGACGCGGGTGATGGAGTACTGCGTGCGCTTCGGCATCCCGAAGCTGGTGCTCCTCAGCAGCGCGAACGTCTATGGACCGCGCGCCGACAACACCCAGTTCCTCACCGAGGACGCGCCGCTGATGGGCGGCGAGCGCTTCAGCGAGATCCGCGACCTCGTCGGCATCGACATGCTCGGCCAGAGCTTCTTCTGGAAGCACCCCGAGGTCGAGACCGTCATCCTGCGGCCGGTCCACATCGTCGGCGCGGTGCGCAACGCGCCCAGCAACTACCTCCGGCTGCGCAAGCCGCTGCGCCTCATGGGCTTCGACCCGATGGTGCAGACCATCCACGAGGAGGACGTGGTCCGCGCCATCGAGCACGCGATCCGTCCCGACGTGCAGGGCGTGTTCAACGTCCCGGGCTGTGAGCCGGCGGCGCTCAGCAAGCTCCAGCGCATGGTTGGGGCCAAGCCGCGCCCCTGCCCGCACTTCGTCGCCGAGGATCTGCTCGACCGGCTCTGGCGCTGGCGCCTCGTCAGCTTCCCCGCGCCGGAGATCGATCACCTCCGCTACGTGTGCATGGTCGACGGTCGCCGCGCCGGGGAGATCATGGGCTTCGAGCCACGCTACGACCTGGAGGAGACGATGGCCCATCTGCGGCAGACGCGGATGGTCATCGCGGCGGGGTAGCGCGGCCCCAGGCGAAGGCCGGGAGGCTCCGCGCGGCCCAGGCGAGCCAGCGGTCCTCGGGATCGCGGTCGGCGATGGCGGCGCGGTTGGTGGCGTAGGCGTGGGCGAGGAGCTCGGCTGGATCGAGGGTCGCCAGGGGGGCCTCGACGGACCGCTGTTGGGGGAGGGGGAGGATGCAGGGCCCCTCGCCTCCGAGGAGCAGATCGACCGAGAGTCGGCCGTCCGTGTAGCGCCAGGCGCCCCCTTCGTCGATGCCGGCGGGCTCCGCGGCGAAGGGGCCGGCGAAGGGCAGCCGGGTGGTCGTCTCCCACACCTCCACCGGGGCCCCCGCGCCTCGCCGGACGTAGCGCAGGGTCCCCGCGGCGAAGAGGTCGATGGCTCGGGGGCGGCGGGTGAGCTCACGGATGACCGTGTCGTCGACGTCCCCCGCGACCATTGGGCCGGTGGGCCAGCCCGGCCCGGCGGGTCGGGGCGCCGCGACGCCCGGATCGAGGGGACCGGGGACCAGCGGCCACGCCAGGAGTCTGCCGTCGTCGTCCTGAGTCCACAGGAGCCGTCGGTCGTCGGAGAAGCGGGCGCTCACCGCCGGCTCCGGCGGGCGGGTCCGGTGGACGACGAGGCCGCGCGCGATCTCATAGAGCGCGTAGGCGCCCTCCTCCTGGAGGATCGCCACGTAGCGCGGGTCGTAGGTGAACACGGGCAGGCCCGTCGGGAGCGCTCTGCCCTCCCGGAGCTTGGGCGTGTGCAGCCGGGTTCGTCCGACCTCGTCTCGGCTCAGCACCAGGAGCTCGCCGTCGATCTCGGCGACCTCCGTGACCGCGAAGGGGGCGCGCCGTAAGGCGATGGCGCCGGAGTCGGTGTGCGCGGCCCCGAGGGAGACGGCGCGCGCCGCGTAGAGGCCGCCGCCGATGCGCCGCTCCACGATGATCAGCCATCGGGCCCGCGCGTCGAGGTGCACTGCGCTCGGCGGGAAGATCGGAGCGTCGGGCGCGATGCCGGCGCGGGCGATGTCCGAGTGGCGCACCGTAGCGCCGCCCAGGGGGTCGACGACGCGCACGGAGGTGGGCTCGGCGACCACCGTGAGCGTACGCTGCCCCGCTCGAGCGAGGGTCAGGGCGCCCGGGACATCGAGGCTCTCGAGGTGGGTCACGGCCGCCTCGCGCTGGCCCCGCGCCCACAGGTGGCGCTTGCCATCCACACCCGCTGTCGCGACGACGACGGCGCCCTGCGCGACCAGCGCGAGGCGCGGCCGGTCCGTCCGCGAGAGATCGCCGCTGGAGCCCTCGAGTTGGGGGATGGGTACGGAGAAGACCGTCTTCCCCTCCGGGAGATCGACGACCCGAACGCCCCGGGACCTGTCGAAGTAGGCCAGGCGCCGATGCCCTCGGTCGAGGGCGGGTACCGGCGTGTCGCTCGCGGTCGCCGCCTCCTCGACGGGGAGCCTGGCTCCGGTGACCGGCGAGCGCGCCCAAGTGCCCCCACTGCGCTGGTTCGAGACGACGTCGAGGACCGGAGCCCGAGCCGCTGTCCAGAGCTGACGGCCGACGTAGACGGGGCGCTGCGGGTCCTCGTCGGGGGCGGCTTGGATGGCCTCCCGAAAGGCGGCGAGCGCGCGGATGACGTCGTGGTGGACGGCGATGTCGCGCTGCCCGAGATCGAAGTGACGGGCCGCCTCGACCCGCTTCTTCAGCGACTCGTGAGCGGCGGCGGCCCGACGGGCATCGCGCTTCTGCCTGGCCGACTCGAGGGCCGAAAACCCCAGGGAGGCGAGGAGCGCGAGGATGGCGATGACCGCGAGCCAGAGCGTCAACTTGCGACGTACGCTCGCCGCCCGGCTCGCCGCGACCAGGGCGCGCTCGCCGGGCGTCCAGCGGCGCATCCCCGGCTCGCCCGCGAGGACGACCGCGAGGTCGATGTCGTCGAAGGGCTGGCCGGGGGCGCGGGCGTCGATGATGCGGCGGGCGCGCTGGCCGGGGGCGTCGGAGGCGTCGAAGCGAGCGCTGACCTCCGGGGCGAGCGTGTCGTGGGCGAGTCGCGTCGCATCGGTGGTCGGGGCGACCAGGAGGTGCAGCGCGACGAGGCGCTCCGCGAGGGGGCCGACGTCGCCGTACTCGGCCTCGAGCGTCGCCGCCGGCACGGTGCCCGCCGTCTGCCCGCGGGTGACATGGGCGGCGAGGACGGCCAGCGCGAGCCCGGAGTCGACCGCGTCGGGGTGCGTGTCGCGCAGGGCGGTGAGTTGGCGGTCGAGGAAGGCGCCGAGGTGCAGACCCTCCTCGACCATTCGCCGGTAGGCGGTGTGGCCGAGGACGCGCTCGCCCGCCTCGAAGGGCGCCTCCGCCCACATCCGCGCCAGGAGGACCTGGAGCAAGGGCGCGACCGGGGCGTCGGGGTGGTCCAGCAGGTCGGTGGCGATGGCGGCGGGGAGCCCGGGATCGACGCGCGTCCGGTAGCGGCGGCGGGTGCTGTCGTGGCGACGGACACCGCTGACGACCTCGACGATGGCGCGCCGGTCGAGGGGCGGTAGGAAGACCGACTCGTGGGGGATCGCGGCCAGGGCGGTGGAGAGCTCCGGCGCCCACTCCTTGCGGAAGGAGAGCAGCAGCCGGCCCTTCGGGGGCGCCTTTGCCGCGAACATGGCCATCAGCGCGTCGGCGAAGAGGCTGAGCTCGTCGGTCGGATCGCCCCGGCGGCGGGTGAAGACTTCCTCGAGTTGGTCGACCGCGATGACCAGCGGTCGCTCGGCCTCCAGCGCGCGCCATCCGGGGGCGAGGTCGGGGCCGAGGCGGGCCTCGAGGGTGCCGAGGAGGCCTCGCTCGGGATCACGGCGAAGGTGGAGCCAGCCGTGCTCCGGCGCGAGGCGGGGCGCCAGGCCGGCGGCGAGCAGCGACGACTTGCCGACTCCGCTGGGGCCGTGGAGCAGCACGAGGGGGGCCGCGTCGGGGCGCGTGAGGGCGCGGTGGAGCCGTCAGCTCTCGCGCGCGCGCCCGAAGAAGATCGGCGCCTCCTCGGTGCGGAACCAGCGCAGCCCGGGGTAGGGCGTCGGCGGCAGCGCCTCGATCGCCGGCGCGAGGGCGTCGCCGCAGGGGAGCCGGTCCCCCGCGAGGGCGGCGACGGTGTCCACCGGGCAGGCGTAGAGCGTGCCCGCGAGGTTTCGACGGTCGTCGCCGAGGGCGTCTTTGAGCGTCGCCCGGACGAGGCCGACGACGCGGCCATCGACCATCACGGGCGCCCCCGAGAGCCCCGCCACCGGCGCGCCGCCCCCCGCGGCGGCCTGCTCCGAGAAGAGCTGGATCGCCTCGACGCTACGGAAGCGAGCGTCGGCGTCTGCGATCTTGCCGTCGAAGACCATCCCGTCGGTGGCGCGCGGCGTCGCGTAGCCGAAGGCGGTCCAGGCGTCGTGGGAGGCGACGGTGACGTCGAGCGTGAGGAAATCGGCCTCGATGGGCGAAGCGCAGCGAAGGGCGATCCAGTCGCCGACCGGGTCGACCAACCCTGGGATGGGCACCGCGGAGACCTTGGGGCCGTCGAAGAAGGAGAGCTCGGCGGGCTCCGGGTAGAGCTCGAAGTCAGGTCCATCGACGTGGGCGAGGACGTGCAGAGACGTGAGGACGATGTCACGGGCGACGAGGAAGGCTGTCCCCCGCTCCTCACCGACCTGAAGCCGCGCGACGGCTCGCTTGGACGCCGGATCCACCGCGGGAGGCTAGCCCACCTTCCCTCGCATCGTCACTTGTCCCATCGCATGGGAGGTAGGTTTGGGAGGTAGGTTTGATAGGACCGGAGTCGCATCTTCGTCACTTCCGTCGTTGGAAGCTCCACATCTGAGAAAGCGGTGGTAGGCTGGCGTTTGTGGAGAGCGACGGCGCACGCTTTCATATCACGCTACACCCCCCGTCTGGGTCGAGCGTGGACGCGATCACCGAGCTGGCGATGATGGTCGCGCCGGTGGCGGGGATGTCCATCGACGATGGGTGCAGCTCCAGTGCTACGACGTGACGACGCTTGGGTGGATTCATG
>CAYOBQ010000133.1:0-26334 GCA_964402225.1 uncultured Nannocystaceae bacterium
GCGCTGAAAGCTGACAGCCTCTCCAAAGACGACCGCAGATCTGGGATTTGCACCCGTCTTTTTTCGCCCGGGGGAGGACGCGTCAGCGCCGCTTCTTGCACGCTCGGGTGCGGCGACCACAGGCCTTGCGGCACGTCGAGACGAGGTCGGCGGCGGTGGGCCCGGGCCGCTCCTGGACGGCGCCGATGGCCTCGGCGCAGGTTTGAATACCGTCGCACTCGTCGACGCGGAAGCGCATGAAGTCTGGCGCCCTTCGACAGGTGTAGCGGCATTGCCTGGCGAGGCGGATCGCGTCGTTGGCCCCCGCGCCTCGGGATCGCAAGCGCTTCAGGCGGCTGACGGCGCGGTGGGCGCGGCGAATGCACTTTCGAGTCTGCTCGTGCCTGGACCCGCAGCGCTTGCGAATCTCCTCGTCACCGATGCAGGAGGCACACTCCCGGAGGGCTCGGAGGGCGGTGTTGATGGGCACGCCTGAGCCGGAGTTCGCCGCTTCGTAGGCGGCCCACGCCGCTTCGCAACGCAGCGGGCCGCCAGCGTCGGTCGCGTCGGCGTCGGCCGCCATGTCTGGTGGGGGATCCGGGGCGGCGTCGATGACGGGCGCGGCGTCGATGACCGGGGCGGTATCGACGACGGGCGCGGCGTCGATGACGGGCGCCGCGTCCGGGGGCGCCCCGCCGCGGAACACAACCACCGCGACCGCGGCGAGCACGATGACGAGGGCAAGCCAGAGCGCGCGCGTGGGCCGCTGCTCGAGCACCAACGTCTGTTCTGCCTCGACGGGCAGCAATGGGGCCATCTCCTCCGTCGGGGGCAACGCCGGCTCACGGTCGACCGCCGGCGACGCGGCGAACTCGATCGTCGCGGGGAGCGCGCCCTCGACCACCGTGGAGCGGGTCGGGCGCGGTGGCTCGGGAGCCCCGAGGTGGACCAGGCTCGGTGCGTAGAAGACCTCGGTCTCGTAGCCGATCGCCTCCCACATCGAGGTCGCGAGCTGTGCGGCGCTGTTCGGGCGCTGCGCAGGTTCATGGGCCAACGCTCGCGCGAAGAACGCGTCAAGGGCCTCGCGGCGCTTCACCGAGATTGGCAGCGCGGGCGGTGCGGGTCGCGACTCGTGGAGTATCGCCCACTGCGTCAGGGCGAAGTTGCTCGTTCCGAGCATGTCCTCGAAGGGGTGGAGCCCCGTGAGCAGCTCGTAGAAGACGAGCGTCGCGGCGTAGAGGTCGGCCTTCGCGTCCGGCTGGGCGCCCCGCTGAAAGTGCTCGGGCGCCATGTACTGCGGGGTCCCCAGCAGCAGCCCCTCACCGGTGAGACGCTCTCGGCTGTGGGTCTGCTCGTGAACGATACCCAGGTCGACGATCTTGGCGACGGTGTGGTCGCCGCTGCCTGAGACCACGATATTCTCGGGCTTGATGTCGCGGTGGCACACCCCGTTGCGGTGCATCTCGGCGAGACCCGAGAGCACCTGCCCGACCAGGTTGGCCGCGGCCTCGGGCTCGAGCGGCGCCTCCGCCGAGATCCTCGCGTCCAGGCTGTCGCCGTCTACGAACTCCTGCACGAGGAAGTCGTTCACCTCGCTGGCGTAGAAGCCGAGGAAGGCCGCGACGTTCGGGTGTCGAATCGTCGCCAGCGTTCGGGCCTCGCGGAGGAACCGGAGTGCTCCTTTGCGGTCTTGCTCCTGGTTCGCGTTCTGGTGGCGCCGCTTGAGCGCCACCCGGTGCCCGACGGGTTGGTCGATGGCGAGGGAGACCGAGCCCATCGCGCCGTCGCCGAGCGGCCGCAATACGACGAAGCGGTCGGCGATCACCTCGGGCGCCTTCTCCATCCGCGGCAGCAACCACCATCCGTGATCGGGACAGCGCTCGCTGGTGTTCGCGATGGCTGCGAAGCCGCAGCCGGGGTGCAGACACGCCATCATGGTCGGGTGGTCGCTCATCGCCGAGGGGGATTGTGCGCTTCATCGGCGCGTCGCGCACCCGTTTGCGGGCAAGCGCCGTCGATGTCGTATGGTCCGCGCGTGCGCAACGTCTCCCTCCTGTTCCTCGGCCTCCTCGGTTGCAGCGCCCCGGAGGTCGCGTCGGTCGCGGACCTCGGCGCGCCCGACGCCGGGCTGCGGGTGCTGGCTCGGACCGACGCCTTGTTGCTCGGGCTCTGGCGCGACGAGACCCGGGCGTGGCTCGTGGGTGGGCACTCCGGCGGCGACGGCGTGGTGGCCGAGCTCTCCGACTCGGGGCTCTCCGCGTGGCCGATCCCCCCCGGCCCGACGCTCTGGTGGGCCTGGGGCGCGGGGGCGGACGCGGTGTGGGCCTGCGGCGATGGGGGTCGGGTCCTGCGCTTCGACGGCGACCGCTGGCGCCCCGAGGTGACGGGGCTGCCAGCGGAGGTGACGCTGTGGGGCCTGTGGGGATCCGGGCCGGGCGATCTCTGGGCGGTGGGGGGATCGCCCCGCGCGGGGGGCCCCAAGGGGATCGTCCTGCGCTCCTCCGGGGACGGCCGCTGGCGGCGCGTCGAGCCGCCCGGGGGGCTCGACCGAGACCTCTACAAGTTGTGGGGCACCGGCCCCGACGACGTGTTCATCGTGGGGGTGGGCGTCGCGCTGCACTACGACGGGCATCGGCTCCGGCGCTTCGATCCGCCCGACGGGGACCGGCTGGTGACGGTTCATGGGCGGCCCGGGGGCCCGGTCCTGGCGGTGGGCGGGCTGTCTGCGGGCGTCGCCCTTCGATGGACGGGGGAGGGCTGGGTGCGGGAGGCGCTGCCTGCGGGGACCCCCGGGTTGAGCGGCGTCTTCGTGCGCAGCGACGGTGGCGCGATCGCGGCGGGGATGCGGGGGGTGGTGCTTCACCGCGACCTCGAGGGGCGGTGGGCCCGCCGGGGGCCGGTGGACGGGATCGATGGCGAGACCCTCCACGCGGTCTGGGGAGAAGGGGACGAGCTGCTCGTGGGGGGGGACCTTCTGCGGGGGACACATGGGGTGGTGGTGGGCCTCGGGGCGAGCCCCGAGCAGCGATTGGAGGCGCCGCCGGCCCTCGACGGGGCGACTCGCGACGGGGCGATACGCGACGCGGCGACCCCCGACGCGGCGACCCCCGACGCGGGCCCCACCGATGGGGCGCCCCCGGACCTGGCCGCTCCCGACATGCGCCCGCCCGACGCCGCGCTGCCGGGGCCCGCCGAGGATTGCCCGGGCTTCCGCTGCGAGTTTCCCCTCCAGTGCTGGGAGTTGGCCGCCGCCGAATGGCGACCGGTGTGCACCGAGCCGTGCGATCAGCCATCGGATTGCGTCGGCTACGGTCCGCGGCCCTGTTGCGTGGCGCCGGGCCCACAGGTGGCCGCGACGTACTGCGTCTCAAGGGACGCGCTGCCGAACGGCTGCGAAACCTAGAATTCCATTTGTACAGGAATCCAGTATTTATTAACCTGTACGGGGCCGCAGCTCGCGGCTCGCGTGAAGTGGACGGATACGGGGGATGAGATGAGCCGGTCGAGGACGTTCTGGTTGGTGGCGATTGTCGGGCTCGTCGCCGCTCCCGCGTGGGCGATCGATGACGTGATGGTCCAGGAGGGCGTGATCTACAACGCCGACGGCACCGCGATCGACGGTGAGCACGACATCACGATTCGCTACTACGAGGGGGCACAGGGCGGAAACCCGGTGCACGAGGAGACCATCGCGGACCTGGAGTTCGTCGATGGCTTCTACGCGGTGGAGATCGGCGGCGGGGACGACGCGCTCACCGCGGCGATGTTCCTGGGGAACCTGTTCATGAGCATCGCCGTCGACGACGGCGACGAGCTCTCCCCGCGCATCAAGATGGGGAAGTCCCCGGCGGCGTTCGTGGCCAACCTGGCCCACGACGTGGTGGGCGACATCCACCCGGCGACCGTGTCGATCGGTGACACGGAGGTCATCAACGCTCAGGGGCAGTGGGTCGGCGACCCCACCAACCTGCGCGGGGCGCGCGGTGAGCAAGGCGCGCGAGGGGCGGCGGGGCCGGCGGGGCCCGCGGGAGCGGCCGGAGCCGCCGGCGCCCGAGGCCCGCAAGGCGAGCGTGGCGCCGCGGGCGCCGCGGGCGCGGCGGGCGGACAGGGTGAGCAAGGTGAGCAGGGCCAGCGCGGCTCCCCCGACACGCCGCAGCAGGTTCGCGACAAGCTGCGCCAGGCCGACGGCCCAGGCTCGGGTATCGACTCCGACCTCTTCGACGGCCTCGACAGCAACACCTTCGTGCGCTGGAACGTGCGCGGCGGCGGCAACATCGACGCCAACGGCACCGTCCGCGGTCGCGGCGGGATCATCTCGGGGGCGGACGTCAACGCCGGGCGAGACGTGATCGCGGGCCGCAACGCGACGGTCCCCAGCGTCCTGACCGCCGGGACCGTCAACGTCAACGCCCACGCCAACGTCGGCGGCACGGTGAACATCCGGGCCGGGACCAACGCCAGCCAGTTCAGCTTCAGCACCGGCGGCAACAACTGGGGGATGAACAACAACGGCACCATCAACCGCATCTGGAGCCGGAACCCCATCGTCCTCGACTCGGCGGGCTTCGGCGCGGTCTACACCATCGGCAGCCTCTTCGTCGGCGGTGGGCGCAACAACTCGATCGGCGACCTCCGCGTGACGCGGGACGGGCGCTTCGACCGCAACCTGGTCGTCTCCGGCAGCGGCAACGTGGCCCGCGATCTGGTGGTCGGCGGGCGGCTCACGGTGAACGGCGAGATGGCCCTCGGCGGCAACTTCACCGCCAACACGATCACCGCCCGCACGCAGTTCCAGACCAACGGCGTCACCATCCAGGGGAGCCGCGGCTATAACTACTTCCGCACCCGGGAGACGGGGAACTTGCTGCGCGTTGGCGCCGCCTGGAACATCCCGGGCATCTACTCGGAGCGTACGCACCTCGTGCTCGGCGCCCAGAGCGGCTGGACCTACGTGGGCCCCGACGGCGCGGGGCAGAACCTGCGCATCAACGGTCTGCTGCGGATGCGCAACACCAACGTCATCAACGTGAACGGCCAGTGGATCGGGCCGAACATCCCCGCCGCGAAGGTGACGGTGCGGGGCGGCGAGTGTGACGACGGGGAGTTTGTCACCGGGCTCAACGCCAACGGCACGGTGGAGTGCGACGAGCCCGAAGAGGAGCAGAACTGCGCCGTCGGTCGCTACGGCGGCGTGTGCGTCATCCACCTCAGCGCCCAGTGTGTGCGCGGCAGCGCCCAGGGCTACTGCCGGGCGCGAAACGGCCGGCTGATCTACATGAGCGAGTTCCAGACCGTGACCCGCAACGGCTGGAGCCGACCCAACGGCAGCTACCACACCGAGGCCGTCGACCGGTACAACCGCTGCGGCAACAGCGTCGGCAACGTGGGCATCCCCGGCTGGGGCAACCTCAATCACTTCAACTGCGGTGACAACCACGGCTACTGCAACCGCTCGATCATGTGCGTCGCCAACGGCGGCGGCGGCGGCGGCAACAACAACCAGAACTGCGATGTGGGCCGCTTCGGCGGGGTCTGCGTCTCGCACCTGAGCGCGCAGTGCGTGCGCGGCAGCGCCCAGGGCTACTGCAACGCCGGCAACCGCGGGACGCTGATCACCTTCGACCAGTTCCGCACCGTCACCCAGAACGGCTGGCGGCGCCCGAACGGCAGCTACCACACCGAGGCCGTCAACCGGTACAACCGCTGCGGCAATGGGGTGGGCAACGTGGGCATCCCCGGTTGGGGCAACCTCAACCACTTCAACTGCGGCGACAACCACAACTACTGCAACCGCTCGATCATGTGCGTGCGCTGACCCGCGGTCGTTCTGCATACTTCTTGATGAAATTCCGCTGAGCGTCGCGCGGCGTGGGGCCGTGGCGACGCCTCGGCGTCCGGTGGGAGGTCTGATGCGCGCGTCGCGCTGGTACGTGTTGGTAGGCTTGGTCTCGATCATCTCCGTCGCCTGTGACGACGGCGGGGGCGGCGGTGAGGAGGTCGACGCCGGCGGCGGCGGGATGGGCGGCGGCGGCGGGATGGGCGGCGGGATGCTCGATTCGGGGCCGACCCCCGATCAGGGCCCGCTCCCCGACGCGGCGCCTTTCCCGGATGGTTCGGTCTTGGCGGATCTGCCGCCGCTCCCCGACGGCGCCGAGACCGACGCCGAGCCGCCGCCACCCGACGACGGTGACGGTGACGGGGTGGCCGACGACGAGGACAACTGCCCCGAGATCGCCAACCCCGACCAGGAAGACGCCGACGAGGACGGCATCGGCGACGTCTGCGATGAGCCGCCTCCCCCCGGTGACGCCGACGAGGACGGGGTCGAAGACGCCCTCGACAACTGCCCCAACGATCCCAACCCCGACCAGGGCGACATCGACGTCGACGGCGTGGGTGACGCGTGCGACCAGGACCAGGCCGACGACATGGACGCCGATGGCGTCAACGACGCGGAGGACAACTGTCCGGGGGCGTTCAACCCCGCCCAGACCGACAGCGACAATGACGGGGTGGGCGACGCCTGCGACGACAACGATCCCGAGGACCTCGACGGCGACGGCGTCCACAACATCGACGACAACTGTCCCCTCGACGCCAACCCCGGTCAGGAGGACGCCGACGAGAATGGCATCGGCGACGTCTGCGAGGGCGGCTTCATGGACCGTGACTTCGACGGCATCGAGGACCACGAGGACAACTGCCCCGACGCCGCCAACGACGACCAGATGGATCTCGACGAGGACGGCCTGGGCAACGCCTGTGACGACGACAGCGACGCCGACGAGGACGGGGTCCAGGACGCTGACGACAACTGCCCGCTGGTCGGGAACCCGAATCAGGAGGACTTCGACGGCGACGGCGAGGGCAACGCCTGCCAGGAGGACGCCGACGTCGATGGGGACGGGATCGGCGATCTGGTCGACAACTGCCCCTTCGACTTCAACGCGGAGCAGGGCGACCGCGATCTCGACGGGGACGGCGACGTCTGCGACGCGGTCGTGGGCCAGCTTGACACCGACGGCGACGACGTGCCCGACGATGAGGACAACTGCCCGTTCGAGGCCAACCCCGAGCAGGAGCCCGCGCCGCCGGGGCCCTTCCCCGGCCTTGGCGCGGCGTGTGTGGCCGACGCCGACGGCGACGATGACGGGATCGGCCTCGCGGAGGACAACTGCCCGCTGATCTTCAACGTGGATCAGGCCGACGAGGATGAGGACGGCCAGGGCGACGCCTGCCAGGACGACCTCGACGGCGACGGGTTCGTCGACATCACGCGGATGGGCGTGCTGCCCGACAACTGCCCCGGCGTCGCCAACCCCGACCAGGAGGACAGCAACTTCGACGGGACGGGAGACGCCTGCACGATCCCGCCGGAGGTGGCCGTGGACTCCGACGGGGACGAGGTCCCCGACGTGGACGACAACTGCCCCTTCGACGCCAACAACGACCAGGTCGACGGTGATGGGGACGGCGAGGGGGACGCGTGCGACTTCGTCGTGGGCTTGCTCGACAGCGACGGGGACGGCGTGGCGGACTCCGGTGACAACTGCCCGACCATCCCCAATGGCGATCAGGACGCCCTCGCCTGCGGCCCCGACGCCGACTTCGACGAGGACGGCATCGGGCACGGCGAGGACAACTGCCCCATCGTCGCCAACGAAGGTCAGGAGGACGAGAACATGGACGGCATCGGCGACATCTGCGCCGACGACCGGGACGGAGACGGGGCGATCGACGGGACGCCGGACGGGATGCCGATGGCGCCCCCCGACAACTGCCCTGGGGTGGCCAACCCGGAGCAGGAGGACAGCAACTTCGACGGCACCGGCGACCGGTGCACGCTCCCCGTGCCTGAATGATGCGCCGGGCGGCCTGGCCGGGCGTGCTGCTGCTGATCATCGGCGGCGCCGTCTGGCTCGGGACGCGGGGGGCGGAGGCCCCGACCCCGCCGCTCGCCGCCCCGCCCGCCCCGCCCGCCCCACCCACCACCGTCGCCCCCGCCCCGGCCCCCGTACCTCGGGGGGCGCCCGTCACCGCGAGGGAGCCCGCGACGGTCACCGGTGAGCTCGTCCCCGACGCGAAACCCGAACCGTCGCCGACGACGGCCTTGGGAGGGGTGGTCCCGGACACCGATCCCTTCCTCCCGGTGATCCAGCCCGATCCCACCCCCATCCCCGATCCCCACGGGCTCATCCCCGCCGACACCGACGGCCGCTCCGACTCGAACCCGGCGACGGCGCGTGGCGCGATGGTCGCCGACACCGATCCGTTCCCGCCGGAGGGGCTGACGGTGGAGGTCGACGAGCCGGCGACGGCCACCGGCGTGGTCGCTCTGGACACCGGCCCGCGGGCCGTGGAGCCGGCGGATCCGGACCGGGTGGCGACGGGCCTCGGCCTCGCGGTCCCCGACACCGATCCGCTGCCGATATCGAACGACGAGTCGGACGACTCGGACCCGGTCACGGGTCGCGTCGCGACTCAGCGATAGAGGACCCAGGGGCGGACGGGGAGCGGCTCGTCGTCGAGCCGAACCTCCACCACCACGCGTCCGGCCTCGTGGGGCGGCAGCGTGGCCACCAGCGCGTCCCCCGAGGGCCGCAGCGGTAGCGGCGCGCCGCCTGCGTGGAGCGTCCAGGCGCCCTCTGTCGGGGGCAGGAGGCGCAGCTCGACGGCGCCGCCGGCCTCGGCGTAGCGGGGCCACTCGAGCCACCTCGGCTCCTCGATGGAGAGGGTCCCCGCGTCGACCTCTTCGAGCGTCGGGGTGGGGATGTGCTGCGTCCACCCGCTGGGCCAGTCCACCCAGACGCCGTCGATGCGGCGGGCGCGCCCGATGGGGACCTCGACGACCTGCTCGGCGACGCTGCGGGTGTTCCCTCCGGCGTAGACGAAGCCCGCGTGGGTCCAGGCGTCGGCGGTGACTCGCACCCGTGCGCCCACCGCGGCCGGGCCGCTGAGGCTGCCACGCAGGCGGATGCGGACCGCGCGCCCCGCGGGGATCGAGTCGTTGCGCAGGTAGTGGAAGGGGCCGAAGAGCGTGGAGAGGAGGAAGTCGAGGTCGCCGTCGCCGTCGTAGTCGGCGGCGACGACGCCGCGGGCCCACAGCTCTCGGGCCAGGGCCTCGTTGAACGGAGCCTGGTGGGGCAGGCCGATGGCCTCGTTGGCGTCGGTGAAGGCCTCGCCGCGCTCGTTGTGGAAGACGTAGGGGAGCTGGAAGTAGGTGACGCGCTCGAAGAGCGGGCTGATCGCGCCGTTGGCCACGAAGAGATCCTGGAAGCCGTCGCGATCCAGGTCGACGAAGAGGGCGCCCCAACTCCAGAGGTTGATGAGGCGCTGGGGCTGGACGGGGTCGGGGATGGTGGCGTTGGTGATGCCGAGGGCGACCGCGGTGTCGACCAGCGGCGGCCCCTCCCACAGCGGGTAGAGCCGGTTGGGCTCGATGTCGGTGATGTAGAGGTCTGGGCGCAGGTCGTTTTGGGGGTCACCGAGGGCCAGGCCCATCCGGTAGGTGCGCTCGTCGACGGCCCAGGCCTCCGTGGCGTTGGTGAAGCGCACGGCGCCGTCGGGGCCCGGCGGGGCCTGGAGCCAGAGCTGGTCCGGCGGACCGCTGGCGAAGACGTCGTTTGCGTCGTAGATGTCGAGCCAGCCGTCGCCGTCGAGATCGAAGACCAGGGCGGCGTGGGTGCTCGCGGAGACGGCGCGGAGCCCCGAGGCCTCCGTCACGTCGCGGAAGGTGCCGTCGCCGTTGTTCAAGTAGAGGGCGGGGTGGGGGGCCAGCGGGTCGTCGCGGGGGTGGCTCCGCTGGGCGGCGACCTCGGTGGAGAAGCCGGGGACATAGAGGTCGTCGAGACCGTCGCGATCGAAGTCGGCGAACATCGCGCCGGCGCTGCGACCGAGGTCGCCCGTCACCCCGGCGACCTCGCCCACCTCGATCAGGACGCCGCCGTCGTTTCGATAGAGCAGATCGCCGCCCTCGCCAGCGACGAAGAGGTCGTCGTCGCCGTCGCCGTCGTAGTCGCCGACGGCGAAGGCGTAGGCGGCTCGCCCGTCGAGGCTGGGCTGGAGCGCCCCGGGCCACTCCGCGAAGCGCACGTGCCCATCGACGACGCCGAGGTTCTCGAAGGCCCGTCCCGGCCCCCGTGGGTTGTAGATGAGCTGGTCGGTGCCGCCCGCGACGAGGTCCAGATCACCGTCGCCATCGATGTCGATCGCCGCAGCCCCGAGGCCAATCCCGGCGGTGTCGCCGGTGGCCGCCGGCGGATCGTCGCCGAAGGCCTCTTCGACGGCGTCGACCAGACGGATCTCGCCGCCCTCCGTGGACGGGCGGCGGGTGTAGGGCACCTCGAGGCGCGCGCTGTTCGCCGCCCAGTCCGTGGCCTCCACTTCCAGCACGCCGTCACCCGGTGGGACCTCGAGGCGCAGCGCGAAGGCGTCGCCCTCGATTCGGGCGGGCTGACCGTTGACCAGCACCTCCAGCGGGCCGCTCTCGGCGTCGGTGACGCGCCCTGAGACGGCGAGGTCGTCGGCGTAGAGGATGGCGTCGCGCTGGGGCTGATCCACGATCAAGGTGGGTGGCGTGAGGTCTTCGTCGACGGCGCCGACGTAGATCGGGATCTCGGCGCGGGCCCGCAGACCGCGGGCGTCGATGACCTCGACACGCACCACGTGGGGGCCCGGCGCAGGCGCGATGCGGGCCCGGAACGCGCCCTCGTCGTCGAGGCGCCCGGGGGCACCATCGACGGTGACGGAGAGCGGTGCCGTGCCCTCGACCGCGCCCCGGACCTCCACCGACGGTCCCGGCACCACCGCCCGTCGGGTGGGGGCGTCGATCCGCAAGGTCGGGACGTCGATGTCGCCGGGGATCGGCGGCGGCGCCTCGAAGTCGGGGGTCGAGGGCGTCTGCGACGCGAGGGGCGGTGGCTCGCGGCCCGCGAGGCCAGCGTCGTTGGCCACCGACGCGTCCGGCGCGACGGCCCCCGCGTCCGGGGGAGGCGCGTCGACAACCTGCCTCAGCGCGCGGGTGACGGTGACGCTCGACCCGGCCGGACCGGTGGCCTCCACGCGGAGCGTCCAGGGGCCCGTGGCCGGCGTCGGCACCTGGACCGCGAAGTAGCCGGCGTCGATGGCGACCTCGGCGCCTTGAACCTCGACCCGCTCGGCGCCTACCGCCCGGCCACGCACCCACACCGAGGGGCCGCTCGTCCAGGCGTCGACGGCGGGCTGCGTGACCTCGAGGCGTAGCGGCGCCGAGGCTCCAGCGTCGGGACCGGGGGCCTCGCCGGTGCAGGCGAGGGAGAGCAGGAGGAGGTGGGGGAGGAGGAGCGGGGCGCGCACCTCGGGAGTATAGCAACCGGCGTGGGGATGGAGGCGACGTGCGCCCCCGTAGTATAGCAATCCGTACGATTCGCTCCCCGGACGAGGAGGCCGCGCGCGTGCGAGCCTTTGTGACCATAGCCTCCGTGGTGGCCCTCACCGGCTGCACCAGGTCCAAGCCGCCGCCCCCCCCGAAGGCGCCCGCGCCGGTAGCCGCCAAGGTCGAAGCGCCGCCGGCTCCCGGCACCTACGCCGCGCGTCTGAAGGCCGCCGGTTATGTCGGCAGCGAGGTCTGCGCGGACTGCCACCCGGACGTGAGCGACACCTTCGTGGCGAGCGCCATGGCGCGATCCGTGACGCGACCGGGCGTCGCCGGCGGGCACCCACCGGCGGCGAGCGGTGAGGTCGTCCACCGCTCCACGGGGCTCCACTACGAGGCGGTCGCGGGGCGCGACACGGTGCGCCAGACCGAGCGCCGCCTCCGCGGGGGCCGAGCGGTCTTCGAGGAAGAGCACGCCGCCGAGCTCGTCATCGGGTCCGGCGCCCACACGCGCTCCTACCTGGCGCAGATTCGTGGCGCGCTCCGGCAGCTCCCCTTGACCTTCTACACCGGCACCGGCCAGTGGGATATGAGCCCCGGCTACGCCGAGCAAAACGCGCGCTTCGGGCGGGTGATGGGCCGGCCCTGCCTGTTTTGCCACACGCTCACGCCCGAGCTCCCCGAGGCGCTGTGGAAGGGGGGCGAGAAGCGCTGGCTGGGGATCGGCTGCGAGCGCTGCCACGGTCCCGGCCGGGACCATGTCGAGGACGCCGAGGCGCACCCGCTCTACCACCCGGGGGAGCGGCCCTTCGAGCAGGCGATCGAGATCTGCGAGCAATGCCACCTGCCGGGGGCCGCGCGCGTCTTCGCCCTCGACTGGGACGGCCTGCCACCCGATCCGCGGGAGCCGATCGACCGCGTATTGAGCATCTACGTGGAGGCCGATCCGAACCCCGACGCCCCGGCGAGCGTCGCTGACCAGGCCGCGCGCCTGCGGCTGAGCCGGTGCTTCACGGAGTCCGCCGGGAAGCTCCGCTGCACGTCGTGCCACGACCCCCACATGCCGGCGAAGGCCAACCGCTCGCGGGCGGCGTGCCAGGGTTGCCACACCCGGAAGCCGTGCAGCCGGCCGGCCCATCAAGCCGCCGAGGATTCAACGGACTGCGTGGGCTGCCACCTGCGCAAGATCGGCGCGCGCGACATCCCGCACACCTCGTTTACGGACCACTTCATCCGCCGGCGGGTGCCCAAGGTCGCCCCCAAGCTTCGGCAGGCCGGGGACGAGAAGTTCGTCGTCGCCAACCCCGAGGCGGGGCTGAGGCCGACGCACCCGCCCCGGGGCATCGACGCGGGGGAGGCGCGGGCCCGGCTCGCGGCGGCGCGGCTCAGCCTCGCCAACCAGACGCGGCACGAGCCGACCTTCTTCGCCGCGAAGTCCGAGGCGGAGGCGGCGGTGTCGGCGGCCCCGGACAACGCCCTGGCGCTGCTGACGCTGGGCGCCATCCACCTGTTGCTCGAGGAGGGCCAGCCGGCCCTCGACGCGCTCTCACAGGCCGTGCAAGGCGCGCCACGAAGCGCAGAGGCGTGGGGGGCGCTGTCCCAGGCCCACCAGCAGATCGGCGACGTCGATTCGGCGATCACCGCGTTGACCCGGGCGCGGGCGCTCTCCGAGCAGCCCGAGGGCGTGCTCGTCCAGCTCTCCCGGGCGCTGATGAAGGCGGGTCGCGCGGAGGAGGCGCGGCTGCGGATCGACGAGGCCCTCGAGCTGCGGCCCTCTTACGGGCCGACGCGGCGAGATCTCGCGGCGCTGCTCGCCCAGACCGAGGACGGCGGCGGCGCCCTCGCGGCGCTCGTGGAGGACTGCCGGCGGACGCTGTGCTCGGTGGAGACGTGGGTCGCGGGGGCCAAGATGCTGGAGCAGACGGAGCACGGCGAGCAGGCCATCGCCCTCCTCGACACCGGCTTGAAGGAGCACCCCGACGACCGGATCCTCAACCAGGAGGCGGCGCGGCTGGAGGTCGCGGCGGAGAAGCTCGAGGACGCCGTGGATCGATATGGCGTGCTCTTCGACAAGCACCCCGAGGACTTCGAGTACGCCACGAAGCTGGCGGGGCTGCTCTTCGATGTCGGCCAGGCGGCGAAGGCGGCGGAGGTCTACGAGGCGTCGATGAAGAGCGCCGGTCGGACCGAGCAGCTCCTGCGCAAGCTCGCCGTCGCGCGGGGCGTGGCGGGGGAGTTCAAGGCCGCCGACAAGCTGCTCCGCGAGGCGATCGCGGCGGGCGGCGGCAAGAACGCCGAGACCTTCAACGAGCTGGCGATGTTGCGCATCGGCGACCAGGACTACCGCGGCGCCGTGAAGGTGCTGCGTCGTGCCCTGAAGGTCGATCCGGAGTTCGCCTTCTCCTGGTTCAACCTCGCGATGTGCCTCAACAACCTCGGAGAGTCCGCCGACGCGTTGGCGGCGGTGGAGACGGGGCTGCGCTTCGCGCCCGAAGACGAGCAGGCGCTCACGCTGCGGCGCACGCTGCGGATCGCCGTCCACGGCACGGCGCCGGGGGCCGACGCCTATCCCGACCGACGCCCAGCGGACGCCGGGGCGTCTACTCCGTAGTCTTTAGCTGGTCCAGAGCGCGCTGGATGACGACCGCGTAGCGGGTCATCGACTCGTCACCTGCGGCCAGGCGCTCGAAGCGGGTGGCGGCGGCGCGGGCGGCGTCGGCTCGCCCCTCCGCGACCAGGGCCTTCACGAGCCGAGCGTGGGCCTCCCCGGCGTTGGGGTCCTGGGCGACGACGCTGGCGAAGATCCCGGCGGCCATCCCGTGCTGGCCGGCGGCCTCTCGGACGACGCCCAGCCGAAACAGGGTGTTTATCGAGGGGGCGAGGGCGTTGGCGCGCTCGAGGTAGCCGATGGCGCGCGCGTGCTTCTCGGTGTGGAAGAGCGCGAGGCCGAGCTGGGCGAGGACCGGCGCTTGCTTCGACGATGGGAGCCCCTCGACGGCGCGCTCGAGGGCCTCGACGGCGTCGGCCCACTTCTCCTGCTCGACCCGAACGCGCCCGAGGCGGGCGAAGGTCTCGGCGCTGGGGCTGAGCTCGCTGGCCTCCGTCAGGACCTCGTTGGCCAGCGCCCACTTCTCGAGGTGCTCGTAGACGAGCCCCAGCGCCACCAGGGGTCGAGGGTCCTGGGGCAGGCGCTTGCGCGCCTTCTTCAGCGGATCCTCGGCGTCGGCGTGCTTGCGGCTCAGGACGAGGGCGTTGCCCAGGTAGTATTGGGCGTGGGTGGACTCGGGGTGCGTGGCCGCGGCCAGGCGATACCAGGCGATTGGGTCGCCCTGGCCGGTGACGAGCTCGACGTTGCCGAGGGCGACTTGCAGGCGGGAGAGCGCCTCACCGGACGCGGTGACAGAGGCTCGCCTCAGCCGCGCGCCGATCGCCGGCGCGTCGGATCTGGCGGTGCGCTCGGGGGCCTCCGTGAGCAGGCTGACCTCGGCGCCGACCAGGGCGTCTCGGGCCTCGGCCGAGGTCGGGGCGAGGGCCGCGGCGGCGCGAGCCGCCATCACCGCCTCTTCGAAGCGCTCCGCCTTCAGCGCCGCACCGACGTCGGCGAGGCGCGCCTGGACCTCGGCCTCCGCGCGTCCCCGTGCGCCTACCTCGGCCCATTCGTTGAGCGCGAGCGGCACCAGCGCGGCCCCGATCAGCCCGGCGATGACCCAGTTCCGAATCTCGTTCAAGTTCACCCCGCAATCAGCGCGACTGGACAGCACGCGAGGGTCCCCTTTTTCGGGGTTCCTCACAAGTTGACCCGCCTCGACGAGATGGCCAAAGATGTGCGACGGAGTTGATCGAGGCGCACGATGCGGAGTGACGCAATCGCCAGGACCACGTCGGCGCTCATCGTGTGGGCGCTGATGGCGGCCTGCGGTTCGAGCGGCCCGAGCCGCCTCAAGATGAAGTTCGATGTCTCCCGCAAGGCCAACGACGACAACCCCGTCCAGGTCGACGTCGTCGTCGCCTTCGATCCCGACCTCGTCGACGAGCTCGATCGATTGACGGCGGGGGAGTGGTTCGCCCAGCGCGAGCAGCGCATGCGCAACAACCCCGGGCAGACGGCCTTCAGCGCCTGGCGGTGGGAGCTCACGCCGGGGGTCGAGGTCCCGTCCGTCGAGCTCTCGCTGCCGGGGAAGCCGGCCCAGGGGCTCCTCTTCGCCGACTACCACTCGCGCGGCAAGCACAGCGCCCGCTTCGATCCCCGCCTCGCTCAGACGGTGCTCTTTCGCACCGACGCCTTCCGCATGGTCCACGGCAAGGCGAACGAGCCGGAGTCGCGCGGTTGGCGGCCCCCCGTCGGGTGGTCGACGGTCGGCGTGGGGCTGGTCGGCGTCGCCCTCGGGACCACCTTCGGCGTCCTCGCCGACAGCGCCGCCACCGACACGCGAGGCCTGACGGAGCGCGACGCCGACAAGCACGCGCGCCTCGTCGACGACTACGATGACTATCGGACGGGGATGTGGATCAGCATGGGGGTCGGATCCGCGCTCCTGATCACCGGCGCAGCGATCCTGCTGTGGCCCGAATCCAACGAGTCTCCCTTCCGCGACATCCCCGACGGCGGGGACGACGAGGGCGCGACAGCGGCGGTCCATACATGGTGACGTCTCGCGCAGAGCGCCTCGTGGCGCTGCTCTCTTTCGCCGCGCTCTCGCTCACCTGCGCCGAGCCCGAGCCGATCACCGGCTGCAGCACCGACATCGACTGCCCCGAAGAGGAGCGCTGCGCGCCGTCCTCGGGGGCGTGCGTGCCGAAGGACGTCTGCGCCTCGGGCATCTTCGCCGGCGACTTCGTCCCTCGACGAAGCGAGGACCTCGGTGAGGAGGCCGACGAGAAGCTTCAGCTCGTGGACCGCCTCCAGGGCGCCGACGGCGCGATCGTCGCCCTCGACAACGGGCTGCTCCGGGTGGCGTCGACCGGCGGCGAGAACCCGCCCCGCTTCGCCCTCGACTACTGGCGCGACAGCACGCTGCCGGCGTATGTCGAGGCGCGGCTGCGCATCGAGGGTGGGGGGCAGGACTGCGCCGCGACCCTCGAGCTCTGGCCCAACATCCGCTCGCGCTTCTCGGTCTGTGTGGGCAACGGCGTGGTGGGCCTCCGCACCGGCGTGAAGCGCCAGGAGCCGCTGGCGGAGATCGACGCCGAGGCCTTCCATGTGGTCCGCATCGTCTACACGCCGGCGGCGACGGAGAGCGATCAGGCGAGCTTCACCGTGTTCGTCGACGACTTCGAGACGCCCGTCGCCGAGCCCTTCGTCGCCGAGCAGGTCGCGCGGAACGTCGAGCGACCCAGCGGTGCGCCCTATGTGGTCTTCGGCGCCGAGGGCAACGGCGTGTCGGAGTGGGACTTCGTCCGCTTCGGTTGTGAGGTCGAGGGCGGCGCGTGCGTGCCCCACGAGGGGGTGGAGGACGACGACGAGCATTGCCAGACGTTGCGCGAGTCAAACGGCTGCCCGGACGGCCGGGCGACGCAGCCCGAGAGCTGCAACGACACCGACGACGACTGCGATGGCGCCATCGACGAGAACTTCATCAACGATCCCCCGCCGCAGGATGGCAGCACGCCGCGGGGGGCCAAGGCGCTCAACGCCGCCGGGATCGAGCAGACCCTCTTCAAGGGAGACGCGTGCATCATCGGTGAGTGCACCGACGCGCAGGTGGTGTGCGCGCCCGGGGGCGAGGACCTGCGCTGCCAGGGGGTGGGCGATCTGCCCCGCGAGACCTGCGACGGTGCGGACAACGACTGTGATGGCGCCACCGACGAGGACTTCGATCGGCAGTCCGCGATCCCCGCCGAGGCGCTCATCCTCTACGACGACCCGCAGACCATCGGCGTCATCGAGGCCCTCGCGCTCCGTGAGAGCTGCGGCCTGGGTGCCTGCGCGCAGAACGGAGGCGTCGTCGAATGCAACCCCGACGCCGACGACGCCGACGACCCGCAGCTCCGCTGCAGCACCCGGCCCAGCGAAGACGTGTGCGGCGACGGCATCGACAATGACTGCGACGGCACGGTCGACGAGACCTTCGATCGCGACGAGGACTTGTTCCAGCTCTGCCCGCGCTGCGATCCGAGGCGGATGGACGGCCAGGGCCAGCCCATCCCCACGGCGTTGGACTGCGCCGAGGGGCTGCGCGTCGACTGCGACGACTCGCCCACCGCCGAGGGCCGCGCCACCAACCCCGACGCCACCGAGGTGTGCAACCTCACGGACGACGACTGCGATGGTGCCACCGACGAGGGCTTCGACAGCGACGGGGACTCGTTTTGGGCCTGCGGTCGCGACTGCGAAGGGCTCGGAATCCGGGCGTGCAACGAGCTCGACCGACGCTGCAACCCGGCGTGCGACCAGGCGACGATCGACTTCTGCCGCGACAACTGCGTCGATCCGCCCGCCGAGATCGAGGCGCAATGCGCCCAGGACTGCTTCCCGCCCTGCTGCCCGTCAGACGAGTGCTGCAACCCGCGCAGCGACTGCGACGACGACGATCCCGAGACCAACCCCGACGCCGAGGAGCGCTGCAACCGCGTCGACGACAACTGCGACAACAACATCGACGAGGTCTTTCGTTTTGGGCTGCGCGGCGACTACAACCACCCGCTCCATTGCGGCGAGTGCGGCAACTCGTGTCGCGATGAGGACCGCGTGGCCGGGGGCCAGCTCGCCCGCAACTGGGTGCCCCAATGCGTCAGCGACAACGCGGTGCCGCCCGCCTTCACCTGCGCCGAGGACTGCCTGCCGAACTTCTTCAACCTCAACCTGCTCAACGACGACGGCTGCGAGTGCCGGCGCACGGTCGATCCAGCCGACGACGCCGATGTCTGCAACGGCACAAACGACGACTGCGACGCCGACGGCCGCGTGGACGAAGATGGCGACGTCCCCTGCTACACCGGGGCGGCGGAGACGCGGGGCGTCGGGCTGTGCAACGACGGCTTGCGGGTGTGCGCGGACGGGGTCCTGCCGGGGGAGGCGCCGGAGGATTGCACCGGCCAGGTGTTGCCGGCCATCGAGCTGTGCAACGGGCTCGACGACGACTGTGACGGCACCGCCGACGAGGACTTCGATCGCGACGAGGACGGGTTCGCGACCTGCGGCGTGCCCTGCGAGCTGCCGGTGGTCGGTCTGTCACCGGACCTGTGCGATCCAGACTGCGACGACGACCCCGAGACCGGCCCCAACGTCAACCGGGCCGCGCCCGAGCGATGCAACGAGGTCGACGATGACTGCGACATCCTGGTCGACGAGGACTTCGGTATTCAGCGCAACGGGCAGACCGTCTACACCGACGCCGACCACTGCGGGGCGTGCGACGTCGAGTGCCGTCTGCCCAACTCCATCGCCTCCTGCGACAGCGGGAGCTGCGAGGTGGTGGCCTGCACCCCGGGCTTCAGCGACCGCAACCGCGAGCACGTCGATGGCTGCGAGGTGGAGAGCTGCGAGGGCGCCGAGAACGCCGAGCGTCTGGGGCAGCCCTGCTCGAAGCAGATGTATCGTCCCGGCGAGCCGGGCAACCCGGCGTGCCAGTGCACCGGCTTCCTGCGCTGCAACGAGGTGGTCGGCGAGGAGGATCGAGATCCCACGGTTCAGTGTCTGATCAACAACTTCGACGAGGAGCCGAACTTCATCCCCGCCGAGGAGTGCCCGGCGCTCTTCGAGCGGATCGGCGGCGAGGACGAGCAGTGCAACGTGCTCGACGACGACTGCGATGGGCGGATCGACGAGGACTACAAGTCCAGCGACATCTACTTCCGGGTCGAGCACTGCGGGGTGTGCAACAACCGCTGCGACTTCGATCGGGCGACACCGCTGTGCACCGACGGGCTCTGCGAGCTGGGGCCTTGCGACGACGGCTTCAACGACCTCGACGAGGATCCCGCCAACGGCTGCGAATACGCCTGCACCGTGCGGCCCCCGCAGGGAGGGGAGCTGCCGCGCGCTGGCGAGGTCTGCAATGACATCGACGACGACTGCGACGGGCGCACGGACGAGGGCTTCGACAAGGACACGGAGGTCGCGAACTGCGGGATCTGCGCGCGGGTCTGCGACTTCGCGAACGCGCAGGCCGCCTGCGTCGATGGCGACTGCGTGCAGACCGATTGCGCCGACGGCTTCGCCGACTGTACCGAGGCCGATGGCTGCGAGACGCCCACCGCGTCGGACTTCGAGCGCTGTGGTGGCTGCGATCCGTGTGATACGGACGCCGCCGACCGGTGCGTGAGCGGCGAGTGTCGGTGCGGCAACTCGGAGCCGTGCGACGGGAACACGCCGGTCTGCGACCGCGGGGTCTGTGTGGGTTGCTTGGAGAACCGGCATTGCACCGATCCCGGGCGGCCGTACTGCGTCAACAACCTCTGCAGCGAGTGCGATCCCGAGGGGCAGGAGGAGAACGACGACTGTGGCGAGGAGGCCGATCGGGCGATCTGCGGCGCGAACGGGAACTGCCGCGAGTGCAATTACCCGAGCGGTGAGTGTGGGACGCGGCCGGGGCCCCTCGACGAGTGCGTGCAGCTCACGCTCCCGGACGAGAACGGCCAGAACCGACCGGTGAACGTGTGCCGGCGCTGCGAGCTCGGCAGCAACGTCGGCTGTAGCGGGAACGCGCCGATCTGCGTCGACACGGGGGGGGGTGATCTCGCGTGCGTGCGCTGCGACGACCAGCAGGCGGTCGACGCCGTCGGGGCCGGGCAGGATCCGTGCGGGGTCGACTCCGAGTGCACGGCGGACGGCTCGTGCTCGGGCTGCAACCCCGCCAACCACAACGGCTGCACGAACCCGGCGCCCTTCTGCGAAGAGGACCAGGACGGCAACCGTGAGTGTCGTGCCTGCGCCGACAACGGCGAGTGCCAGGCGGCGACGGGTGGCGCGGCGACGCAGTGCATCCTGGGCCGCTGCGAGGTGTGCAACCCGGGGGGCCACGCGGGGTGCGACGCGAGCGAGATCTGCTGCGACTTCCAGTGCGTCTCCACGAGCTTCGACGCCGAGGGCGGTGGCCAGGGCTGTACGGCCTGTGGGGGCTTCTGTGACGCCTTGAGCTCGAGCGAGTGCGCTGCGCGCACGTGCGTCTGCGGGGACGACGACGAGGTGTGCGGCGGACAGACACCGATCTGCGACCGCCGCGACGCGCCGAACGACGACCGCTGCGTCAACTGCTCGAATGACGGGGACTGCCAGGCGCCCGCCGGCCAGTGCGTCGATCGGATTTGCCGGGCCTGCGATCCGGCGAACAACGACGGCTGTGACGATCCGAACAACCCGATCTGCGACGCGGACGTCTTCGTGTGCCGGGCGGCGTGTGATGACGGGGTGCAAAACGGGACCGAGACGGACACCGATTGCGGGGGGGACTGTCCGGCGTGTCCCGACAACCGGAGCTGCCTCGAGCACGAGGACTGCGAGAGCCTGGTTTGCCAGGGGCAGACTTGCCGGGCGCCGCGCTGCAACGACGTGACGACCAACGGTGAGGAGACCGACGTGGACTGCGGCGGGCCGGCGTGCGACCCCTGCGGCGACAACCTGGCGTGCCTGGAGAACGACGACTGCGCCAACGGGGTCTGCGCGGCCAGCCGGTGCAGCGGATCGGCGTGCAACGACGGGGTGCAAAACGGGCGAGAGACGGACACCGACTGTGGTGGTCAGGACTGCGACCCGTGCACCGCTGGCCAGGATTGCGTGGCTGGCGCGGACTGCGATACCGGCGTGTGCGACAACGGGAGCTGCGCTGGGGCGGGCTGTGGCGACGGGGTCCAAAACGGCCAGGAGACGGACGTCGATTGTGGCGGGCCGACGTGCGGTCCGTGCGTCGACAACCGGGGGTGCGATGCGCCGCGCGACTGCGTGAGCAGCGTCTGCACCGGCAACGTCTGCCAGACGCCGACCTGCGACGACGGGGAGCACAACGGGACCGAGACCGACCAGGACTGCGGGGGGAACAACGCCTGCGACCGGTGCCCGAACAACGCGGCGTGCGGCGCGGGCGGCGATTGCGTGAGCGGCGTGTGCAGCAACGACACCTGCGGCGGCGCGGGGTGCGGTGACGGGGTGCGCAACGGGGACGAGACCGACGTCGACTGCGGGGGGAGCTGCCCGCGGTGCGCCGACAACCTCGGGTGCGGCCAAGGCGTCGACTGCCAGAGCCGCGTCTGCATCGGGAACTCGTGCGCCGAGCCGGCCTGCGAGGACGGCTTCACGAACGGTGACGAGACGGACACGGACTGCGGCGGGGCGACGTGCGATCCGTGCGGGGCCGGGGAGACCTGCGGTGACGGCGGCGACTGCGACACGGGGGTCTGCAACGGCGGGAGCTGCGCGGGAGCGGGGTGCGGCGATGGGGTGCGAAACGGTGACGAGACGGACACGGACTGCGGTGGGGCGACGTGCCCGCGGTGCCCGGACAACCGGACCTGCGGGGACGACGACGACTGCGAGAGCCGGCGCTGCACGGGGGGGACGTGCGCGGTGCCCGCCTGTGACGACGGGGCGACGAACGGCGCCGAGACCGATGGGGACTGCGGTGGGCCGGTGTGTCCGAAGTGCGCGGACAACTCTTCGTGTGCGTTGGCCCGGGACTGCGCGAGTGGGCGCTGCGACAACAACACCTGCGTGGGGGCCGGGTGCGCCGACGGCGTGCTGAACGGGGACGAGACGGACACCGACTGCGGGGGGAGCTGCGCCGACTGCGCGGACAACCTGAGCTGCGGGGTCAACGGCGATTGCCAGAGCCAGGTCTGCCAGGGGGACGCCTGCCAGGTGCCGACCTGCCAGGACAACACCACCAATGGGCAGGAGACGGGGGAGGATTGCGGTGGTCCGTTGTGCCCCAAGTGCGCCGCCAACCTCGGGTGCGAGGACGGTGATGACTGCGCGAGCGGGGTGTGCACCAACGACGTGTGCCGGGAGCCGACCTGCCAGGACGGGGTGGCCAACGGTGGGGAGTCCGACGTCGACTGTGGCGGTGGCTGCATCGCCGACTGCGCCAACAACCTGGGGTGCGGCAACGCCAACGATTGTACGAGCGGGGTGTGCGACGGCGGGACCTGCTCGGTGCCGGCGTGCGACGACGGGGTGGTCAACGGGAGCGAGACGGGGAGCGACGCGCCGAACAACCGCGAGTGTGGGGGGTCGTGTCCGCCGTGTCCGACGAACCAGCCGTGTGGGGCGGATCGCGACTGCGTCAGCGATGTGTGTGGGAACGACGACCAGTGCGCGGCGCCGGCGTGCGACGACGCGACGCAGAACGGAGACGAGACGGACGTCGACTGCGGCGGGAGCTGCTCCGACTGTGGTGACAACCTCGGCTGCGCGGTGGTCGGTGATTGCGCCAGCGGCGTGTGCACCAACGGGAGCTGTAGCGCGCCCGGGTGCAACGATGGGGTGCAAAACGGCGACGAGACGGGGCAGGACTGCGGCGGGCCCTGCGATCCGTGCGCCAACGGGCTCGGTTGCCAGGCTGACGAGGACTGCGTGAGCCTGGTCTGCCCCAACAACCAGTGCGCCGTGCCGGCTTGCAACGATGGGGTCCACAACGGCACCGAGACCGATACGGACTGTGGCGGGCCGTGCCCCGATTGCCCGGCGAACTTCTCCTGCACGGACGACGGGGACTGTGCCAGCGGCGTGTGCAGCGGCGCGGACGTGTGTCTGGAGCCCGCGTGCGACGACGGGACGACGAATGGCGCCGAGACGGGGCAGGATTGCGGCGGGCCGGTCTGCGGCGCCTGCGACGATGGCGTCGCCTGCCTGGCGCCGCGGGACTGCACCAGCGGGATGTGCGTGGGCAATAGCTGCGCGGTGCCGGCGTGCAATGACCTGGTCCAGAACGGGGACGAGACGGACGTCGATTGTGGCGGGGCCTGCGGCGCCAACTGCGCGCCCAACCGCGCGTGTGGTGACGTCGGTGATTGCGCCAGCGGGGTGTGCGCCGGGAACGTCTGCCAGGCGCCGGCGTGTGGGGACGGCGTAGAGAACGGGGACGAGACGGCCCAGGACTGCGGTGGGAGCTGCGACCGTTGCGCCAACGGGCTGGGCTGCGGGGACGACGACGACTGCGAGTCGGGCGTGTGCACCGGCGGGAGCTGTGCGGGGCCTGGCTGCGGAGATCTGGTCCAAAACGGGGACGAGACGGACGTGGATTGTGGCGGGGGCTGCCCGGACTGCGCCGACAACCTGCGCTGCGCCCTCGCGGGGGACTGCGCCAGCGGGGTGTGCGGCGGCAACGGCCGGTGTACGCCGCCGGCGTGCGACGACGGGGAGAGCAACGGCACCGAGACCGATGAGGACTGTGGGGGCCAGTGCGCGGCGTGCGCCGACGGGCTGGGCTGCGGGGCCGACGACGACAACTGCGAGTCCGGTGTCTGCGACGGGGGGACGTGCCAGGTCGCGGCGTGCGGCGATGGCGTCGAGAACGGGAACGAGACGGACATCGATTGCGGCGGGGCGTGCCCGGACTGCGCGGACAATCTGCGCTGCGACGCCGTCGGGGACTGCGCCAGCGGCGTGTGCACCGGGGGGCGCTGCGCGCCGCCTGCGTGTGGCGATGGGGTGACCAACGGGACCGAGACGGACCAGGACTGTGGCGGCGTCTGTGACGCGTGCGGGGACGGCGACACCTGTCAGGCCGACGCCGACTGCACCAGCAACCTCTGCGACGTCGACCAGTGCGCGGTCCCGGCCTGTGGCGACTCGCGGCTCAACGGGGACGAGACGGACGTCGATTGCGGTGGGGGGTGCCCCGACTGCGGCGACAACCTGCTGTGTCTGCTCGGCAGCGACTGCGAGAGCACCGTGTGCAACGGCCGGTGTACGCCGCCAGCGTGCGACGACGGCGTGAGCAACGGAGCGGAGACGGGCCAGGACTGCGGCGGCAACTGTGATCCGTGCGCCGCGGGGGAGGGGTGTGCGGCCAATGGGGATTGCGCGAGCGGGGTGTGCAACCTCGGTCTGCAGATCCCGGTTTGCGTGGCGCCCGCCTGCGACGACGAGGTCATCAACGGAGACGAGACGGACTTCGACTGCGGCGGGGGCACCTGCGACGACTGCGCTCTCAACCTGCGCTGCGACGAGGGCGGCGACTGCCTGAGCGGGCGCTGCGACGGCAACGGGCGCTGCGCGACGTGCGCCAACGATGGGCAGTGTGCGCTGGGGGAGGCCTGCGTGAACGACGCGTGCGTGGCGGCGAAGATCGTCTTCGCGTTGAGCACGATCCACACCGGTGATCTCGACGACGACAACAGCGGGAGCGGCCTCGACGACGCCGATCTGCGGTGCCAGAACGACGCGAACGCGAACAGCCTGCCCGGCAACTACGTCGCGTGGCTCAGCGACGCCGGCGCCGCCGCGTCGGCGCGGGTGACGCAGTTTGCGGGGCCGTTCGTGATGCCCGACAAGTCGCGGATCGCCGATGACTACGCCGACCTCACGGACGGGACGATCCTGGTCTCGATCAACATCGGGGCCGACGGGAACGTGGTGCCACCGGGGCAGGTGTGGACCGGCACCACCAGCGCCGGGGTCGAGGCGCCAGCGCCGAACCCGCCGCCGTCTGGAAGCTGCGACAATTGGACCTCGGCGGCGCCACCGGCTCGCGGGCGCCATGGGGCCAACAACCTGTCGAACGCGGACTGGACCGATCAGGGCTATGCCGGGTGCGACCAGCAGCGCGGCTTGTACTGCTTCCAGCAGTAGTTCTCCGAGGCGGGCTCTCAGGTTTCCGAGGTGAAGTGAGCGCGTCGCCCCCCGCGGCCTCGCCTCACGGATGGCATGGCCTCTGCATCCAGCGAAGGAGGTGGAGGTACCGATGCGCGCGCTGATCAACGTATTCGCCGTTTCCCTCGTCGCCTGTGGCGTGAACACCGAGCCGATCCTCGCGGACCAGGACATGGCCGGCACGCAACGGCAGGCGCCGGACCCCGACGCGGGCTTCGTGGCCCACCCGCCGCCGGACGGGGGCATCGAGTCCGAGGACGGTGACGGTCCGGCGCTCTTCGACGCGGCCCGCGTGGAAGATCCGTGCAGCGATGGCCTGGAGCAGACCTGTGAAGCCGAGGCGCCGGAGTGTGAAGCAGCGGACCACGTCGCCACGCTCCGCGGCGGCTGCTGGGTGTGCGTGGATCCGCTGAGTTGCCCGCCGGGCCCCGGGAGCAGGTGCGAGGCCGATGACGTCTGGCGCTATGCGTGCCCGGTCGCCGGCCTGAGCGTGCCCTGGTGCGATTGCGGCGACGACGGTGTGGTGCGCTGCGTCGAGGACCCGCGCACCGAGGCGTGCTGTGGAGACGAGGAGCCAGTGGTCTGCGACGCCGAGCCCGAGCCCTGCCCGGAGGGCACGATCGCCGGGCAGCACGCGGGGTGTTGGGCCTGCGTGGACGCGGCTCTCTGCACGCCGCCGGAGTAGACCCTTACCTCCTGGTCGGGACTCGTGTACCTTCCCCGCGCGCCAACAACAGGGATGAATGCAGATGCGGATCTGCCTTGCCGCGTGGGTCGCCATCTTCGCCTTCGGGTGTGCCGGCGGAGCCCAGAACGCCAACGTAATCGCGACCTACCAAGGGGTGGGGGCGAAGAAGGACCTCCAGAGCTGCACGCTTGAGTTCTGGTGGAAGACGACGCAGCTCCAGCGCTTCTGCGGTGAGCCGAAGTGGAAGGTGTCCTGGCTGGGACGTCGCGCCGGCTCCGAGTGCTGGGTCTACGCCAACGAGGCGGCCGGTGGGGCCACCTACTCGGCGGTCTGCCTCCAGCCCGACGGCGGCAAGCTGCGCGTGAAGGAGGCCATCGGCCTGCGCACGGCCCCCGACGGCAGCGGCGCCGCGTCCGGCGGCGACAGCCCCACCTTCGCCGCTCCGCCTCCCCCGCCGCCGCCGCCGCCGCCGCCGGCCGATCCCAACGCTCCCCCGCCCCCCGAACCCAACTAGGACACTGCGGCAGAGTCGCGACGCGGCGCGCTGCACGCGCCCGCCAACCGATT
>CAYOBQ010000134.1:0-25922 GCA_964402225.1 uncultured Nannocystaceae bacterium
CAGGAAGCGGCCCTGGCCGCTTAACTCAACTGTCTGGAGAAACGGGGCAGGACCAGATGCGCCGGGCGGCGTGATGGCGCGCCGCCGGGACCGGGCCAGCCTCGTGGGCGACGAGCTCACCGAGGGACAAGGGGAGCAACCGGCGCCGCACCGCCCGCCCGGCCAGGCTCTCCCGAGTCTTCGCCTCGAGATGATAGGAAGACGCGCCGGTCACGAGGATGTCCCAGCCCCTACGACTGTCGACGAGTCCCTTCAGGAAGAGCCCAGCCTCCTCGAGATGCTGCGCCTCCTCGACGAAGATCGTGCGCACTGACGGAGACGCGACGCCGAGGTCGGCGACGACCTGCACCGCCGACCGTGCCCAACGCTGCACCAAACGCTCCTCGGCGTTGAGGAAGAGCACCTGATCTGGACGTGCTTCGCGAAGTCGATGCCAGATCCAGGTCGACTTCCCGGCCTGACGCGGACCCACCAGGAGCTTCGCACGGCGGCGGTCATCGAACCCGCGCTCATCGACCTCACGCGGGACAAACGGGACGGGTACCTGGCGTCGAACCTCCTCCTGAAACGCCTCCGGCCTCGAGAACCAGGGGTTCATCAAGAGCAGGCGATCTCGCACAGCAGCATCCACGACACGAGGATCGCATACGCTGGGGATTCCGCATCTCTACTTCGTATCTACCGGGCTAATCCGAGATAGCGCTGCTAGGACGGTGCGGCAGACAAAGCGACCAAGTGATGTGCGTGCCCGCCGGCCGAGTTCAAGGCGCGAAGCCGTAGCGATATCCGAAGATATCGGTAGGCTTCGCAACGCCGAAATCGGTTGGCGGGCGCGTTCAGCGCGCCGCGTCGCGACTCTGCCGCACCGTCCTAGGACGCGGTGGTGGGAAGCCCTCGCGTCGGAGCAGCGCGAGCACGTAGAGCGTCTGGAGGTTGCAGCCCGTGCAGTAGAACTCCGGGTCCTCCGGGATCGCGACTCGGCCGTTCATCCAGTGGTGCAGGATCCGCCCTTCGTGGGCGAGGTGGCTCTCGAGGTAGGCCAGCACGATGTCGATGTCGGCGAGCCATCGCGGATCGCCGGTGGCGATGTGTACCGTCCAGAGCCCGAGCAGCAGGTAGTTCTGGCTCGAGAGCGTGACGTAGTCCTCGTCACTCGCCCCCATGTACTCGGCGCTGTAGGGCGAGTGGAAGTGATCGCCGGCGGGGTCCCGTAGGGGCTCGATGCCGTCGCGAATCGCCTCGACACGCGTGAGCCACTCGCCCTCGCCCGTGAGGGCGAAGAGGCGCCCGTAGGCGAGCATCATCGTGATGTTCGGATACAGCATCCGACGGTCGTCTTCCGGGGCGAAGCGGTAGGCGCCGAGGCCCTCGTCCCAGGCGCGCTCGTGGATGTGCTCGAGGATCTCCGCGGCGCGCCGCAGGTGCAGCTCGGGCTGGTGGTCCGGGTGGGCGAAGACGTGCTGGAGGTGGACCAGCGCGAGGAAGGACGAGATCGCCGTGGGTCCGTAGGTGTCGCCGGCGAACTCACCGAGGGCTACATCGAGGTAGTCGTCGAAGCGCTCGGCGAGCAGGTCGACGAAGGCGACCATCTCGTCGGCGGCGGTGTGGTAGCGGGGCTCATCGATGTACTGCCCGGCCTCGATCAGCCCGAGCAGGGCCATCGAGAGCGGCTCCATGTCGGAGAGCAGCGCCGCGGGCTGGGCGAGGGCCGCTTCGACCTGCGCGAGGTCATGGTCAAGCGCGGCCACGGCGCGCGCGCGGTGGGCCTCGTCACCGGTCGCCGCCCAGTGGGCCAGATCGAAGGCCGGCCCATAGAACGGCGCGTCGCCGTAGTGGGACCGCCACGCGCCCTCGACGAAGTACTCTGCGCCTCCGAGGTGGGCACGCACGGCCTCGTAGAGCTCGCCGTGGGACTCGGCGATGGCGGTCCCCGAGGGCTCGGCCTCCGTCGTGCCCTCCCCACAGCCGAGCAAGAGCACGAGCGAGACGAAGCGGTGCAGCATGGGAAGCATCCTATCGCACCTGCGGGGCGGACGTCCGCGGACGTCCGCCGACAGGGTCTCGCCGGCCCCCAGGCCCGTGGCCCCCGGCCCCGCGGGTTGGCACGCGACGCGCAAAGGGTTCGGGCGTCAACCAACACCTCGAGGCCAACATGCTCCGCACCACCATCCGCACCACCATTCGCATCGCCCTGCTCGCCCTCCTCGCCGCCTCCGCCGACGCCCAGACGCGCGGCGCCGACGACACCCCCACCCGCACCGCCAGTACCGAGGCAGACGCGAAGCAGAGCGCCGGAGCCGAAGAGGAGGGCGGCTGGTGGGCCACCTGCGTCGAGTACCTGGAACCGTGCGCGGAGCTCCTCTCCCCCGCGGTCGGGGTCGTGTCGACGATCGCGGAGATCTGCGACTCGTGCTTCGGCGACGGCGATACGGAGACGGGGGACGACCGGCCGGAGACGAACGACGCGCCCGCCGAGGCGTGCAGCCCCGAAGGCAGCATCTCGAACCTGGTCTTCACCCACTTCGGGATGGCCAACCCCGGCGTCAGGTTCCCGCACTTCAACGCGGTGGGGCTCGCTACGGCGCTGACCGGGATCGCCAGCCTCATGGGGGCCGCCGACCACGTCTCCAACAGCGATCTCCTCGGCGCCGTCCCGGAGCAGCTCGCCGAGACGATCGCCGCGTACAACAACCGCGACTTCGCCCGCTTCGGAGCGATGTTGCAGGTCACCGTCAAGTGGGATGTGTGCACCGACGGCGCCTGGACGCCCGCCGGTCCCGCGACCTTCACCCTGGCCCCCCCGGCCTCCCACCGGAGCGCGTTCGCCGGTCGATTCGGGATCCCGGCGAACACCTGGAGCCCGGCCTCGGTGATGGGCCTGACGGACGGAGACCTCTCGGGCGCCGACGCGGCGACGATGGCGGCCATCGTCTCCGCCGCCGAAGGCGCCATCCAAGCCCAACAGGCGGGGAACTGACGCGACTCGTCTCCGACGAGTCGCCGCTGTGCTCACAGCGCGAGGCGGGAGACGACGCGCTCCGCGACGCGGCGGACCTCTGGGTCGGGGTCCTCCTCGGCGGCGGTCACCAACAGCGCCTCGACGCCGGGGGCCCCGAGGGCACGCATCAGCGTGACGACGACCTCCAACCGAACGGTGCGCTCGGGATCTGCGCGCAGGGCGTCGGCGAGCGCTGGCAGCAGCGGCTGGGCACCTCGGCTGGCCGCGACCCGAACGGCCTCCAGCCGCACCGCCGGGTGCGGATCACTGGCGAGGGCCTCGGCCAGCAGCGGCTCGGCTTCGGGATCGGGGACGTTGCGCAGGGCGCCCACCGCGGCGCGGCGCACCCTCGGGTCCGGCGAATCGAGCGCCGCCCGGATCGCGCTGGTGGCCTCGGGGGCCCCGCTGTTGCCCAGCGCGTCGAGCACGAGGGACTCCTGGTCGGGGGTCTCGGCGTGGTCGAGTCGGTCCAACAGCTCGTCGACCATCTCCACCGCCCGCTCCGCGCCAACGCCCCGCGCGGCGCTCCCGAAGGCCAGGGTCGCGGTGGCGTGGACCTGCTCATCCGCCTCGTCCATCCAGCCTTCGAGGGCCCGCGTCGTCTCGTCGGTGGGCGCCTCCCCCAGACCGAGCTGGGCGATGGCGGCGGCCTCGAGCTCCCCGTCCCCCGCCTCGGCGAGGCGCACCAGGGCGCGCTGCGCCGTCGGGTGGTGCGCGCTGCCCAGCGCGCCGACCACGGTGGCGCCGGCCCCCTCGAAGCGACCCTCGAGGAGGCCCGCCACGAGCTCGGCGGCGAGGGCCGGGTCCTGACGCACCTTGGCGGTGAGCTGGACCATGAGCTCCGCGCGCTCGACGCCCTCGGTGGCGGCCAGCGCCTCGAGCAGCTCGGCGGTCGGGCGTCGCCGCGCGAGCCTCTCCGAGGCGCGTCCCCGAGCCTCCTCGACGCCGAGCGGTTGCGTGAGGTCGACCCGCTCGAGGGCGCCGAGCGTGAGCGCGCCTCCGGTGGCCGTCGTGCGCGCCAGATCGAGCTCCGCGTGCAACGCCACCGCGAGCTGCCCGAGATCGAGCGTGACGGCGTCGCGCGCCTCCAGTCGGCGCGCGCCATGGGCGTCGAGCTCGATCTCCACGCGCCCCAGGCGGCTCGCTTCGCCGATGTCGGCGACGGGGCGCAGCCCATCGGGACCGACCACGTGGGTGTGGGCCCCGAGGGACTTCGTGAGCGTCTCCCCGCTGCGCCGGTAGCGCGCCAGGTAGCGACCCGTCGCGTCCTGCTCCGGCGCCTCCCAGATCCGCTGGGCGCCCTCCGGGGCGACCACCTGCGCGAGGGCGGCGATGGCCCGCAACGCGTTGCGCGCGCCAGCGCCAACCGAGGGCTCGAAGGCGAGCGCCACGAGGCGCCCGTCGCGATCGACCCGCAGCTCGAAGGGGGTGGCGAGCTGCGCGGCCAGCGCGGGGTCTTCGACCGAGGCGTCGCTCAAGGCGGCGGCGATCGTCACCCCTTCGGGGCCATCGTTCACGGGCTCCGCCCGCCAGGTCCCGCGCAGGTTCAATGAGTAGGCGACCTCGCCCCCGACCTCCACCCGCGCGACGTAGCGCAGCGTGTGGGCCTGGACGTGCTCGGCGCCGTGGGACGCGGTCGCGAGGAGGGGCCGAGGCGCACGGTCCACCACACGGGCGGACCGGGGCGCCGTCGGCTCCGGGGGATCGAGCGCTGCGGAGACCGCGACCACCAGGACCGCCGAAACGCAGACGAATGAGAGGAGGGTCTTGATGGACATCACGGTCTCCTTGGGTGGGTGGATCAGCGGCGCCGCATCATGCGTTGGGCGAACCGGGCGCGGGCCGGGCGCCCCTCCGGCAGGCTCACGCACCCTTCGCCGCTGGTGAGCGTGCGCTGGGTGGAGAACCCGCCGAACTCGGCGATCTCGGTGGACCATTTATGTCCGACCACCGTGTAGCAACCGACCCAGGGCAGACAGATCCGCAGCTTCGACTCGACGAAGACGGAGAGGTCGCCGGCGAGGGTCGTCAGGTGCAGCGGGACGTTCCAGCTCCACGCGAGCTGGTGGTGACCCGAGACGCGACGCATCCCCACCGAGAGGGTCGCCGGCAGCGCGACGTCCAACAGCACCAGGGCGCCCTCGACGCCGGCCCGCAGCGTGGCCTCGACGACGGCGGCGTCGATGGTCCCACCCACCGCCGCGGCGAGCACCGCGTCGGCCTCGAAGTGGGGCGTCGCCTGGACGTTGGCCTCGCTGGCGAGCCCCCAGTGGACGCGGTAGTCGAGGTTCGCCTTCAACTGGGCCCTCGCCTGGACGTTCAACAGGGCCGGACCCAGCGGGATGTTCCGGTCCACTGAGAACACGGTCCGGCTGATGCTCGGGTTCCCCGAGGTCGGGCCGGTCCCCTTGGTGGCGCGGAAGACCTGCTGCCCCCCGATCCGGAGCTCGGCCGTGAAGTCGACGCTGTCGGCGTCGTGGTACCGCGCCGTACTCTCGACGCGGCCCGAGGCGAGCTCCCGCTGGTTGCCGAAGACCTTGCCCCAGGCGGATCCGCTGACCTCGCCTCGGAACGTCGAGCGGTCGGACTCGTCGTCGCTCGCGGCGGCCTCGAAGTGCGCGCGCACGGAGTAGCCGGCGCCGAAGTCGTCGCTGCCGAAGCTGTCTCCGTGGAGCTCGGTCTTCTGGTAGTGGACCAGGCCGTCGGCCCCCTCGGCCCGCGCCTCACAGGCGGCGTTGGCCCGCCTCGCCATCATCACGGGCGGCCCGAACAGATCGCAGAGGCCGTAGTCACCGCAGGTCATCGATTGGACGGTGGTGGCGACGACCTGCGTCACGTAGCCGAAGCGCTCCGTCTCCTCGAGGACGACGTCGCAGGCCGAGGCGCAGGAGCGCTGGGGACTACAGACGCTCGCGCAGGTCGCGGCCTGCGCGGACTGGCTGGCGCCCAGCGCCATCGCGGCGCCGAGCAGGGCGGTGGCCACGCGACGCGCGTGGCTGGTGTGGTAGAGACCCATTCTTCTTCCTCCTTGGGATGTGGGTTGTGTCTCTGGACTTCGCGCCGCCCCCAATGAGCGACGCCCAACGACACACACGGGGACCCCAAGGGAGATTGATCGCGGGCGGCTCCTTTTTGTGCGGAGCCTTCAGCCGCGGGGCGCGCCCGTCGCGACGTAGATGCCCCAAACCCTCGGATCCCGCGCCGCCTCGCCGTGGGCGCCCCGCAGCATCGATAGCTGCACCGCCCGCAACGCCTCGGCGGCGTCGGCCCCCCCCCGGAGCTGGCGATGCAGGGCCGGCGTCACCATGCGCGTGGTGGCCTCGGGGAGGGTCCATAGGGGCGCCACGACGTTCGAGGCGCCAGCGGCGAGGAAGGCTCGGGCGAAGCTGTCGACCTGATCCCCCGGCGCCGGCTCGGAGCGCGCCGCCTCACAGGCTTGGAGGACCACGGTCCCGACCCGCAGCGGAGCGCCCGCGAGCTCGGCCAGCGTCACGCGCCCGTCGGAGGCCCCCCGCGGCGGCAACTCCAGGTACGAGGCCGCCGGATCCGACGCGAGGTATCGCCCGTGGGCCTTCACGTGGAGGACCTTGGCCTCTGTCCCGGCGACCAGCGCCGGCTCGTCGACCAGCGCGGGCGCTCCCGGGCGCCCCGCCGCCGCCGCCACCGCCACCGGGTCGAAGTGCGCGCTGCCGACCACCAAGACCAAGGGCGCCGACGTCGCGCGCACCGCGGCGCGTGCCCGGATGGCCATGACCTGCGTGGCGCTCGGCGCCAACAGGACGCTGTGGTCCTCGACGAGGTACCCCGCGTCACCACGCAGCGTCGACCACGCGAGGGAGTGGAGGGCCCCGCGGGGCACGATGAGCAGCCGCCGACTCAGATCGCCCAGCGGCGCGATCAAGCGGGCGTGGAGCCGCCGCGAGGTGCCCTCGACGGCGCCGTCCCCGGCCAAGGCCCGTCGATGGCGCGCGAGCAACCCGTCGAGGCCGAGGTCGCTCGCCGTGTGGAGGGCGGCCATCTCCGTCGTCACGCGCAGAACCACGACGTGGCCGTCGATGCGGTCGTAGTGGAGCAGCGTGTCATCGACGCCCAGGGCCGCTTGCAGATCGGGCAACGTCGGCGGGGCGGGGAGCCTCCAGGAGCCGGGGTCGAGGCGACTCGCCGGGCCCCAGGCGAAGCGCCGCAGCAGGGCGATGTCCTTGGAACGCTCCATCGCGTGCAGGGCCAGATCGGCGTCGTCGGTGGCGACGGCCTCCGCGAGAACCCGCCGGACGAAGCCCGCGTAGTGGTCGAGCAGCCCACGCTGGAAACGGGCGTCTGTGAAGGAGGTCCACAGCGCCGCCATGGCGTCGAGCATCGCCACCCACGCCCCCCGCGCGCCGCGCCCGTCCCCCAGCGCCGCCCACGCGACGCCAGCGTGCATCGCGACGCCGATCGTCGGCCAGTCGGTGTCCGCCAGCGCGACCAGCCCGCGCGCCTCCACCAGCAGGCGCTCGACCTCGTCGGTGGCCAGGGGTCCGAACATCCGGGCCAAGAGCACCGCGCGCACCGCCATCAGCTTCGCGCGCATGCCAGCCAGCCAGGGGAAGGGGCGACGGACGCCGGCGACGGTGAGGAAGCGCTCGGCGAGGTGCGTCGCGAGCAAGTGGTCGGCGAGCTCCGGCGCCGGGACGTCCAGATCGGCCCCGATCAGCGCGAGGCCGGCCGCCGCGAGCCCCGCGGTCTGCTCGGCGCCGACCTCGAGGGCCACCCGCAGCGCCTCCAGGCGACGGGCGTGGGCGGTGTCGAGGTTGCCGGCGGCCCACTCGAGCTCGCTGAAGTTGTTGTGCAAGAGCGCGGTGTAGGAGAGGTCGCCGAAGCGGTCGCCCCCGGGGTGGGCGGCGCGCAGGGCGAGCAAGCCGGCTTCGAGGTGCGCCGCGGCGGTAGACCACTCGTTGTTGTGGAAGGCCGCCGTCCCGACCCGCAGGCGCACGAGGCCTCGCGCCTGGGCCAGCGTGCGCTTCGAGGGGCAGCCGGGGATGCCGAGCGCGTCCGGGGCGGGACCGCCGGGGGCACCGGACGCGCGGCCCAAAGCGTCGAGGGCCGTCGCATGGAGCCGCTGCACGGGGGCGCCGAAGGTGCGGAAGAAGGCGAGCTCGCCGTAGTCCAGGGCGCGCTCGAGGGGGAGCGGATCGGGGTGCGCGGCCTCCAGGGCCTGGGTGTCGCGGAGCGCGTCGCCCGCCGCGGCGCCGTCGAGGGCCAGGGCGCGGTACCGCCCGCGGAGGATGGCGTCGGCGGCGGAGAGCGGCCCCGGGTCTTCGAGGTGCGCGAGGACCGCGGCGCGCTCGCCCGAGCAGGCGGCCTGGCGCACCGCCGACCAGTCGACGGGCGCGTCGCCGCAGCCCGAGACGAGCAGGAGCGCGCTACAGATACTCGATCGACACCGCTTCACCGCCGTCCACGGTACCGCCATCGTCGAGCTCAGCGTAGGTCCACTGGCCCCACACGGCGCGCAACTGGACCTTGGCCATGCTCTTCGCGCTCGGCAGGCTGATCGGGGTGTGTACTGGTTCAGCGTGCTCCGCGTTGACACGGATGGCCGGGGGAGCTACCCCACGGCGTGGCCCAACCTCAGCTCCAGGTCTCCGGCGGACGCGAGGATCCCCGGACCGATCCGCTCGCGGCGCTACAATCGGCCCTGGTGCGGCGGGCGCGGCAACTGGCGGGGGGTCGCACGGTCGGGGTGGGCGCGCTGCGCGCCGAAGACCTCGCCCAGACGGTGGTGGTGCGGCTCCTCAACACCTACGGCGCCGACACGCTGCGCGGCTGGTCCAGTGGGCGGCTCTACGGCTACGCCTACCGGTCGCTTCACAACCTCGTGGTCGACGAGCATCGCAAGAAGCGAGAGCGGTTCTTCGCTACGGGTGAAGCCGCCCGGGAGCCGGGGGAGGCGCCCGCCGCCGAGCGCGGGTTGGTGGCCGCCGAGCGCCAGGCCCGCGTACGGCGCTGCCTCGAGGAGCTCGAGGCCCAGCCCCGCAGCTTCCTCGAGCGGAGCTTCCAGCTCGACAGCGCGCCCAAGGCCCAAGCGGAGGTGGGCTGGCCACCGGGCTCCGCGGCGAACGCGTGCCATCGCCGAAAAAAACTGCTCGCGCTGCTCAATCGATGCGTTCACCGACGTGAGACATGATGGAGGCGTCGTGAGCGAGCTATTGGACTACGTTTTAGGGGACGGGGGCAGCGAGGCCGACGCGGCGGCGTGGGTGCTCGCCGATCCCGAGCGGCTGCCCGAGGCCTACGAGCTGCTCGCCGATCTCGAGTCCCTCGAGGGGGAGCTCTCACCTGCGCGCGCGGAGGATCGAAGCGGCGCCGTGGCGCGCCTCGACGGGCTGCTGCGCGCCCTCCTCGAGGGCTTCGCCGAGGAGGACGCCGCCCAGGCGCCGGCCGCCGCGCCACCGCGTCGGCGCCGCCCCATCTGGGTCCTCGCCGCGGCGGCCGGGCTGCTCGTCGCCGGGTCCCTGTGGTGGATGCAATCCGGCGGCGCGCCGCGGCTGCCCACCCAGGTCGAGGTGGAGCGCAACCAGACGCTCGCCGGCGCAGCAGAGCGGGTGGACGTCGGCGCCCCGATCCCGGTGGAGCGCGGCGCGACGGTGAAGATCAGCATCGCGGTCCCCGCCGCGCCCCGCTCCGTCACGCTGATTGTCGACACGTTGGAGGCGCCGCTGCGAGCGCGGTTCCCCGAGGGCGATGGCGTCTGGTCCGAGAGCCTCGGCGCCCCGGGGGCGACGGCCAGCCGCCGCCCGGGGGTGGTCGAGATCCAGCTCCCCGTGCGCGGCTTGCGGGCCGAGGCCGGCCCCGTCGGGGTGGAGCTCGAGGTCGACGGGGCCCGCGCCGCCCCGCTCCGGCTGGAGGTTCGCTGATCACCGTTTGTGGTCCGGCGACGCGCGGATTCGCCTGGACAGGAGCCGCGCTCGCCGCTTGCGGTCGCGCTCGAAGGCCCGCCGGCCCCGCTCGTCGTGGCGCGACGCCTCCCGCGCGAGCTCCCGCCCGAGCTTCTCGTAGCTACGCAGACGATCGACCGCCAGCTCGCCGCTGACGATGGCGCGCTGAACCGCGCAGCCGGGCTCCTCACCGTGGGCGCAGTCCCGAAACGCGCACCCCAGAGCGATCTGCTCGACGTCGGCGAAGACCTCGGCCAGGCCGTCGGCGCCGTCCCAGAGCTGAAGCTCGCGCATCCCCGGCGTGTCGACGATGACGCCGCCCCCGGGGACCGCGAGCATCTGACGGTGCGTCGTCGTGTGCCGGCCCCGGTCGTCGTCGGCGCGCACCGAGTGGACCGCCATCCGCGCACAGCCCACCAGCGCGTTTATCAGCGTCGACTTGCCCGCCCCCGACGAGCCGACGAGGGCCGCCGTGCGGCCCGCCGCCACGAAAGGCCGCAGCCCATCGAGCCCCGCCCCTTCGAGGGCCGAGACCGGCACCACCTGGGTGGCGCCCACGACGCGGGAGAGCGTGTCGAGGTAGCCGTCCAGGGAGGGCACGAGGTCGGTCTTGCTCAACACCACCACCGGCTCCGCCCCGCACTGCCTGACGGGCGCCAGATAGCGCTCCACTCGCCGGGGGTTGAAGTCGCCGCCCACGGCGCACACCAACAGCACGGCGTCGACGTTGGCCGCGATGACCTGCCGCTCGGACCGCCTCCCCGCCGCGCGCCGGACGAAGGTCGAGCGTCGCTCGAAGCGCACCTCGATCGGCGCCAGCTCCGAAGCGTCCTGCGGCCGAACGCCAACCCAGTCGCCCACCGCGGGGCGCTCGTCATCGTAGAGCAACGCACCGCGTGCCACGCCCCAGCGCAGCCCGGGGACGCCGGCCAACTCGTACATGCCCCGATGCTCCGCGCTCACGCGCGCCGGGACCAACTCGGGAAACCGCGCGGCGTGCGCGGCGAAGTGGGGGTTCCACCCCCAGGAATCGAGAACGTTCAATGGATACACCTAAGCTTGATGAAGTCACCCCGTCGGGGTGGATTCCGCTGTCGGTGTGGCGCCGGCCGAGCCGGTCGGGATCAGCGCGTCGCCAGCCCGCAGCAGGGGTTGTGACCTGTGTTGAGCACCCGCATCAGTCACCTCCTGCTCTGGGCGCGCCGCGGTTGGCGCGGGGGTCTGGCTCCAGACGATAGCGGGCCCGCGGCCCGCGTCAAGCCCTCGATGGCGGCGGCCACCGGACGAGGCGCCCGATGAGGATCACGCCGACGGCGTCTGTACAGCGCCGTAGCGGAAGCGGGCCGTGAGCTCGTGCAGCTCGACGGCGACGCGTGACAGCTCGGCGGCGGCGGCGCTCGTCTCCGAGGCGCCGCCCGCGGCTCGCTCCGCGCCGGACGCCACGCCGTCGATGGTGTCCGTGATGTCGGCGCCGGATCGGGCCACGTCGGAGATGCGCCGGCTGATGTCGGCCGTGGTGATGCTCTGCTCCTCGACGGCGCCGGCGATGTTGCCTTGCAAGTCGTTGATCCGGTTGATGATCTCGATGACCTGCTCGATGGCCTCCACCGTCCCGCGGGTGTCGGTGCGGATCTCCGCCACGCGGGCGACGATCTCGGCGGTCGCCTGTCCGGTGGCCGCGGCCAGCTCCTTGACCTCGTTGGCGACGACGGCGAAGCCGCGCCCGGCGTCCCCGGCGCGGGCGGCCTCGATGGAGGCGTTGAGGGCCAGCAAGTTGGTCTGGGCGGCGATGGCGCCGATGACGCTGACCACCCCGCCGATCTCGACGCCGCTCGCGTTCAACCTCGACACTGTCTCGCTGGCCGACTCCGCCACCGCCACCGCCTCCCGCGCCACCGTCGCCCCCTCCTGGGCGCTGGCGGCGATCTCGCGCACGGCCTGGGAGAACTGGTCGGCGCCCACGGCGACGGACTCCGCCGCCGTGCTGACCTCCGCGGCGGCCCCGGAGACGAGCTGAGCTTGGGCGGCGGTCCCTTGGGCGTCGCCGGCCATCGAGCGGCTCACGCTCTGGATCTGCGCCGACTCCCCGGCGAGGCCGCGCGCGTTTTGGTCGATGGCCACGAGCGCCGCAGAGATGTTGTCGAGGGCCGAGTCGAGGGCCTGCCCCATGCGGCCCACCTCGTCGTCGGTGTCGGGCGCGACCCGCTCCGTCAAGTCGCCCCGCGCGACGGCGCCGAGGACCTCCATCGTCCGGGCGAGGGGCACCAGGACGCTGCGATTGACGAGGAACCAGAACCCGGCCGTGACGCCCAAGAGCGAGAAGACGACCAGGGTGAGCGCCACCACGACGCCACCGATGGCGTCGGAGACGGCCTCCGTCGAGGCCGCCGTGAGCGCCTCGTAGCGGGCGGCGAGGACCTCGAAGGCGGCGAGGGCTGGGCCGTCGTCGACCTTCACGGCCCGGTCACGCTCGGAGGCGCCGGCCCGTGGGTCCTCGGCGTCCACCATGCTCCAGGCGACCTCCACGCCGCGTCCATAGGCCGCGGCGGTGCTCCGCACGGCCCGGAGCGCGCCGACCTCCTCCTTCGAGAGATCGTCTAGCTCGCCATAGGCGTCGATCGCGGCCACGAGCTCCAGGTGGTTGGCCGCCGCGCGCCTCCGGTGCTTCTCCGACCCACGGATCACCAGGTTCTTGAAGTTGTGGATGAAGCCGCCATAGCCGAAGTGCCCGCGCATCTCCATCAGGAGCGCCTGGCGTTGCGCGACGTCGGCCTGGTAGGTCGTCCATCGCTCTCCGACCGCATGAACCAGCAGCGCCGCCGCGCCGGCCGCCAAGAGTCCGGCGAGGACCCCGCCGGCGAGCTTGCCTCGAATCGTCAACGTCTCTCGCCTCCCGCGCTCGCGTGAGACCATCCCTACCTTGAGGAGTCGACGAGTTCCTGGCGCGACCTTGAGTCAGGCCCCTCGGCTGACCCCCGTCGGGCGGCGAGGGCGCTCATGGGTGGAAGCCGCCGGTCTCGCGCCACGCCGAGGTCGCGCCCTCGATCACATCGACCCCGACCTCGCCCTTGCCCTGCTCGATCGCCCGCCGCTCGATCTCCTTGATCACCATGCCGCGCACGAAGGGTGGGATCCGCTGGATGCGCGCCTCCGCCTCGGGCGTCCAGTACAGGATCGAGTCGACCTGCGCAGACCCCTCCTCCCAGCCCGCGTACTTCCGCTCGACGACCTCCAGCGTGACTCGGTCGAGCCCCTCACTCCGGGCCATCGCGCAGACACGCTGTCGCGTGAGGTCGCGCATGAAGCCTTCGGGCACCGACGCGATGCGGGCCTCGGCCGCGGGGGTCCACGGGAGCTCCTGGGGCGCCGCCGTCGGGTCGCTGGGCGCCACCATCGACATCATCGCGCCGCGCGCGCGCGCCAGGCCCGCCTCACACGCGGCGAGGGTGATCTCGGTGAGCCCACGGCTCCGGGCGTACTCGACGACCCGCGCGCGGCTGCGCTCGCGCATGAAGCCCGCGGGGACCCGCTCGATACGCTCCGCCGCCGCCTCGGACCACCGCGGCCCTCCCGACCTCCCCGTGACCTGGGCCACGACCGCGGCCGTCACCACGCCCCCCGTGTCCCGGTGGGCGAGCTTCTCGGCGCGCAGCGCGACGTTTCTTCGTACCGAGTCGTCGAGGCCGTCGAGGAGGACGCGCGCCTCGTCGTCCCATACGACGTGGCGCCCGTCGAAGGTCGGCTCTGCCCCGTCGACCGAGGCCGACGCGTCCGACGCGGTCGTCTCCCGCTCCCGCTTGGCGGCGGCCTGAGCGATCATGCCCATCGCCTCCATCGCCGACGCCGGGAGGAGCTGGCCCACCGCCTCGTCGACGATGCTCGAGGTCACCACCGTGTGGCCCTCGGCCATCGCGTAGCGGAGGATCGCGGTGCGCGCCATGTTCCGCACGAAGGAGGGCACGCGGAGCATCGAGGCCTCCGCCTCCTCGGTCCAGGAGGTCGTCTCCTCGGCGATCTGCTCCACGGGCGGCTGGAAGCGGCGGCTGCTGTAGAGCAGGTGGCAGGGCGCCTGGCGCAGCAGGTTCTCGGCGTTGCTGCCGATGTCCAGCTCATCGTCGGCGTGCACCCCCACGCGACCCATCACCAGCAGGCAGGGATCGCGCCTCGAGACGTGCTCCAAGATGACCTCGAAGGGCTTGCCGGCCAACAGCGTGGTCTCCACCTCCACGCCGCGCTCCACGGCGATCTTCTCCGCGATGGCCAGGTGCCCCTGGTAGATCCTGGCCAGCCCCGAGTCGATGATCTCCTCGTGCAGGGCCTCTTGCTCCTGGAAGCGGAAGACCTGGCCCGCCTCCTCCGAGAGCACGTCGGCGATGCTGTTGAAGGCCACGTAGTGGAAGAACGGGTCGAAGGCGGAGACCACCTCCAGCGGTCGCTGGAAGTGCTCCGCCAGCAACAGCGCGGTGCGCAGCCCCGCAAACGAGGTCGCCGAGCCGTCGACGGCGACCATGATCGGCCCGCGATCGAGGCCACGCTCGGGGTCCTTGACCACCAACACGTCCCGCCGCAGGCGCCGCACGAGGCGCTCGCAGACGCTACCAATGGTGCTGCACCCGACGGCGCCGAGCCCCCGAGCGCCGAGCACGACCAGGTCGTAGTCGCTGGCCCGGACGTCCTCGAGCAGGGCCCGGTAGTTCTTCCCCTCCAGGGACTTGCGGACGAAGGGGACCCACAGCGCCCTCGCTCGGTCGGCCGCCACATCGAGGTAGGCGTCGGTGATGACCGATAGCCCCCGCGTGATCAGAGTGTCGTGGACCTCGCGCTGTCGCTCGAGCTCGTCCTCCTTGCGAAACTGCTCCGGCAGCCCGCCTTCCATCTGGCGGAAGCGCATGTCGTGTAGCTTCGCGGCGTAGGCATGGGTGCCGGTGGCCCGCGCGCCGAAGGCAGCGGCGATCCCGAGGCCCAACTCGACGCCCCGGCTGGAGTGGTCGGAGTTGTCGACGGCCAGCGCGACGTGGTGGTAGCCGAAGCGCGACTCTGTACCGGGTCTCATCGTCCCATCCCGCTCTTCCGCTCAAGGTAGGCGTCGCGCGCCCGCGCCACGAGCTGCGGGGTGATCTCCTCGATGCCACGGGCCGCGGCGAAGGCTTCCACCGAGCTCCGAATGAAGTCCTGCACCATGCCCGGCGCCCGGGAGACCATGTCGAGGGCCTCCTGGCGCCACACACCGCCGGTCTCCGTGACCACTGGTTCCGGCACCTCACCGGGCGGGGGCTCGACCTGGAACGGCGTCTTGTCGAGCAGCTCGGTGATCCAGAAGAGGTAGGCGTAGGGGAAGCGCTGCTGCGTGATGTGGAAGTCGTCGTGCTCGAACATCGTGCGGGCGAGCATCACGAAGCGGTGGCGGGGGTCGCCCTCCTCGATGACCTCCACCGCGCAGTTGAGCTGGAAGCTCAAGTACGTCGGGCCCTCGCCGGTGAACAAGAGGCTCGCGAAGGGGTTTCGCTCGAGGTTGGCGTAGGTCCTCTTCTTGAAGATCTCGAGCCCCGTCAAGAGCCGGTAGTCGACGGCCTCGTGATCGAAGTAGAAGCGCCCGACGGTGCGGATCCGCTCCTTCAGCGACGCCTCCCAAGGCGTGTCCCTGGTGTCGCGCATCACCCGCTCGAAGGCCTCGATGTGGTGGCCGAGGTGCTGGTCACGGGGCAGGAAGCCCACCCCCTTGTTTCCACAGTTGCAGGGGAACAGCCCCCCCGGCCTCCAGGTCACGACCATCGGCAGATGCTGGGCGAAGGCGCGGATCGGGCCACCGCCACCGACGATCGCTCGGTAGGCGGCGCGGCGCCCCTCCGCGAACCACTCGATGTGGGGTCCCGCGAGGGGACTCAGCGGCAGGACGGTCGACTCCTGCCCGTGGTGCACGACGACGGTGTCCCCACGCGTGGCGACGGACGGTGGCCGATCGGTCTCGTAGGCGTGCGCTCTCACGGCGTTCTCCTCGGGGACGGGGGGGGGTCACTCGGGTCGCCGAAGCGACAACCGAGCTCCGCCTCTCGGCGGGCGCGGTAGGTGTCCATCAGGGCGATCGTCACGACGGTGACGGCCCGCTCACGGGCCTCCCGCTCGAGGCGACGACGAAGGAATGGGCGAACGAAGAGCGGCACGCGGCAGAGCCGATCGCTGGCTTCCGTGGTCCAACGTACCTCCGAGCGGGCGCCGTGCTCCGGCAGCGCGATCGGCGCGGCCGACCCTCGCGGGGTGTGGGCGCAGCTCGGGTCTGTGCCCAGGAGATCGCCGCTGTCGATGAAGCTGCGTGCGCGGCAGCCGCCGCACAACGCTCGGAACTCGCAGTCCCCGCAGGCGCCGTGGCGCTCGGGGCGCCGCAGCGTGGCGAAGAGGGGCGAGCGATCCCACACGTCCCAGAAGCCATCATCGCGGATGTTGCCGCCGGAGACCTCCATATAGGGACAGGGCGTGACCTCGCCGCGGGGACCGACGCGTGCGTAGTGGGTCGCCGCGGGACAGCCGCCGCCGTCGTACCCAAAGGCGCGGGTGAACTCCGCCGCGGGATCCCGTTGGTAGAGCACGCGCTTGAAGTGAGGCGTGCACCGCGTCTGCACCATGATCCCGGCGCTGTTCGCCTGGAGGTCGGCGATCTCCTCGAGGCAGGTCTCGTACTCGGTGGCGCTCAGATCCATCCGCCGCTCGCCACGCCCCACGCAGACCAGGAAGAAGAAGTGGACGATCGCGGCCCCGAGCCCCTTCGCGAGCCCGACGACCTCGGCCAGATCGGTGCGCGTGGCGCGGGTCACGGTGAAGTGGACCTGGGCGTGCAGTCCTGCGGCGGCGCAGATCCGCACCGCGTGGCACGCCCGCTCGAAGGCGCCGGGCATACCGCGCAGCGCGTCGTGGGCCGCGGCCGTCACCCCGTCGATGCTGATCCCGACACCGGAGAGTCCCAGCGCCTTCAGGGCGCGGACGCGGGACGCATCGAGACACAGCCCGTTGGTACCCAGCACCATCCGCAGGCCCAGCGAGACCCCGTGGGCCACCAGGTCATCGAGGCGCGACCAGAGCAGCGGCTCCCCCCCCGTGAGCACCACGATGGTGCCCGGGGCGCGCGCCCCCAGCTCCGTGAGCACCTGGGCCGCCTCGCGATAGCCCAAGGCGTCCCCCTGCGTCGCCCGCTTCGTCGCGTCGAGGTAGCAGTGGCCACACGCGAGGTTGCAGCGCGAGGTGAGGTTGATGGCGACGAGGTAGGGCTCCACCGCTACAGCGCGATCTCGAGTCGGATGGTCTCGCCGGCCTTCACCGTGACGTCGACCACCTTCTCGCCGAAGGCCTCGTGCCAGACTCGGAGCTTGTGGTCGCCGGCGGGCACGTCCGTGAGCTCGAAGGCCCCGCTGGCGTCGGTGACGGCGCCGTACGGGTGGGGGAGCGACCAGACGAAGGCCTGCATGAAGTCGTGGGCGTCGCAGACGACGGACAGCAGGCCAGACTTGCGCAGGATCTTGCTCTTCTTGATCTCCTGGCCCTTCCGGGGCAGCGCGAGGTTGAGCACGTTCTTCTTCTTCTTCCCCTTCAGCAGGTAGAAGTGGGCGTTGTGCAGCATCGGATCGCTGTTGCGCACGGTGAGCTTCGCCTTCGTCGGCGCCACCATCACGTGGGGCTCGAAGCGACAGCCCTTGTTGTCGAGGACGACGTCTGCCGCCGTGTCGAGGGGTTTACCCGCCTCGACGCCCTGGAGCATCGCGACGGCCCAGCGCACCTGGCCCGAGGCCGAGACGACGTGTCGCTCGGCGGCCACGGTCGGGCCGCATTCGGCCATGTTCTTGTGGACCTTCTTCACCGGATCCGCCGGGGCGCCCTTCTTGATGACCACGCCGCGGATCGTGCCGCCGCCGGAGACGGCGCCGCCCTGGTAAGCGAGGGCGTCGGTGGAGAGCCCAAAGGCCGCCAGGGCGAAGGCGGAGACGAGGAGTGACTTCTTCATGGGTGCTTCCTTTCTCGAGACGCCGCCTGCGCGCGGGCCGCGCGCCGACGGAAGAACAGAACAAAGAGGGCTTCGAGCAGGACCACGAGGCCCGCCGCCGCGACGGCGGGTCCCGCTGGGTCGGGCGCCTCGGCCGGCTTCACGTAGAGGTGGAACCAGGAGGTGACGCCGCGCTTGCTGCCGCGCTCGCGGCGGAGGCCGTCCCAGATGGAGACGGCGAAGGGGATGAAGGCGTCGTCCTCGAAGGGCATCGTCCCCGCGCGACGGCGCTTGAAGGCGACGGACCACTCGCCCTGGTCGTAGGCGGCGAAGCGGTCGAGCTCACCGGGAATCACGCTCAACCGCGCGCCGCCCTTGCCCTGCATCAGAACCGCGGCCTCCCGCGCGAGGTCGGCGTACCACAGCTCGACGGGTCGCCGGGCGTCGCCGAAGAGGAAGTAGGGCTTGATCGCGCCGCTCGGGGCGTGCGCTGGGATCTGGAAGGCCACGGCGTCGGAGAAGACGGCCTCCTTCGGAGGCTCGGCCCCCTCGACGACCGTCGCCCGCGGATCGTTGTTCCCCGATGTGTCGGCTGTCATGTCGTGCCACACCAGCAGCACGGCCACCTCGTCGGCGTTGGCGATCGCCCGCACCTCGACCTCGGTCGCGGAGGGTTGGAAGGCGCGCCCGATCTCGACGACCTGGCCGATGACCGGGAAGGTGCCGGGCGCAGCGTCCTCGAAGGCTGCCTTGCCCCGGCTCAGATCGATCGCGCCCGTCACCGGCTCGACCACGAGGGTGAATGTCCGCCCCGGCGAAGCGCTCGGTGAGAGCGAGTAGACGTAGTCGACGAGCTGCCAACGCTTCGCCTCGTCGATCGAGTCTGCGTATGACGGCATCGGCGTGCCGTTCAGGCCGGTCGTCAGGGTGCGGTAGAGGTCGGCTCGGGCGCCACCTCCGCGGAAGGTCCAACGTCGCGTGAGATCGGCGGGCCGGATCGGGTGGTCCCAGTCGTCGGTCAGCGTAGGGCCCGACTCGCCGTCGCCGCGGCCCTGGACCCCGTGGCAGTCGATGCACTTGTTGTCCTCGTAGACCGAACGCCCCGCCTCGGCGGACTCGGCGCTGAAGGGTGGCGGAGGCGGGAAGCTCTTGGGCGGGACGTTCGCGTCGGGATCGGCGAAGTCCTCGGCGAAGGTCTTGAGGAAGTAGGCGAGGCTCGACAGCTCCTCGTCGGTGAGGTCGGGCCAGGGCGGCATCCCCGTGAAGGGCATGCCACGTCTGATGATCGACACCAGGTCCTGGGTCGTGGGCAGCTCGCCATTGTCGGTCGTGCGGATCTTGTAGGCGCCCCCCGTGAAGTCCCGGGGGGGCGGATCAAAGAAGTCGTGGCCCTCGCCAGCGCCGTCGCCCTCCTCGCCGTGGCATTGCGCGCACATCCGCTCGTAGAGCGCCTCGCCGGCGGCGCGCTGTGCCTCGGTGCCGAGATCGGGCTCACCGGCATGGACCGGGGCCGCGAGCGCGAAAAGCAAGCAGAGGCGGGGGCTCATTCTTTCCGCTCAATCGCCGCTCGGCTCATTCTTTCCGCTCAATCGCCGCTCGGCTCATTCTTTCCGCTCAATCGCCGCTCGGCTCATTCGTGCACCTCGCGGGCGCGTGGGCGTTGCCCGGTGTAGTCGTAGAGGAAGAGGATCACGTCCCACACCTCCGCCTCCGTGAGCAGGGGCTCCCACGCCGGCATGGCCGAGCTCCAAGGTCCCGACTCCTCGGGCAGCCCCGGGCCCCCCTTGGCGATGCGCCAGAACAGGAAGCTCTCTTGGAGTTGGGCGATGGTGCCGGCGTCCTGGAAGTTCGTGGGCAGGGGGTCGAGGCCATGGGCGAACAGCCCCTTCCCGGCGAGGTCGTCGCCGTGGCAGAAGACGCAGTTCTGGTGGTAGACGCGGCGTCCGCTTCGCACGTGCTCGGCGAACTTCGTCGGGTCGGTCTGCTCCAGCGCGCGGTAGGGGTTGTCCAGGCTCGTGAGGTCGAGCTCGCGACCCCGGAAGGTGGTCGTGGAGGGCGGCGCCGGGTGGATGGTGCGTCCGAAGGCCGGTGGCTGCGGGGCGGTGGCGCGGAGGGCGAGGTACACCTTCGCGCCCACGCCGATCGGTGCCAGCGCGAGCACCCCGACCAGCGGAAGGCGGAGCCTCTTCTCCGTCACGAAGGCGCGGAGCTGGCGATCGATCTCGCGGGGGCGCTCGTCGTCGGCGGTGAAGTACGCGGCCACTGAGAGCACCGCCACCAGCATGTAGAGGCTCACGATCGAGCTCGGCAGCGGCGGGACGATCGCCCACTTCGCGAAGGCGTAGGCCGCGGCGAGCCAGACCACCGCCCACAGGGCGGCGCCGATCCGGCGGTAGCGCAGGGCCAACAGGGCGACGGCGATCGCTGTCACGACGACGAGGTTCATGGCGTCGCCCGCGGGGCCACGAGCGCCGCCACCACCGCCTTCATCTGGGCCGAGCTGACCTTGTCGTAGAAGCCGCTGGACTGAAGCGTCGCGGGCATCAGGCCCGGGGGGAAGCCATCCGCGATGGTGGCGTCGGGATCGAGGATGGCTTCGTAGATCTGGGGCCGCGTCATGCGCGCGCCCAGCTCGAAGAGGCTCGGTCCGACGCGGCGGTCCGGTCGGTCGAGGGCGTGGCACGCCGCGCAGTAGGTCTTCAGCAGCGTCTCGGGGTCGTCTGCGGCAGACGCGACGGCGACGGGGGCTGCGCCGTGGTACTTCAGCCGGGTCTGCATCGTGACCGACGGCGTGCCGCCGAGGCTCTGCAGGTACGCGAGGACGGTGAGGATCTCGCGATCGTCGAGGCCGATCGGGGGCTTGTGGGCGGGGGTCATGCCGGGGTTGAAGCCGGCGACGATGAAGGCGTCGGGTTCGTAGAGTGACTCCGCGAGGTACTCGAGGCCGCTCATCCCGGGCCTGCGGCGCCCCGCCCGAGCGCCGATGCCGGCCAGGTCGGGGAAGCGCCCCGCCACGCCCGAGCGCAGAGTGTGACAACTCATGCAGGTGCCCTTCCCGCTCGCGATCGCCTCACCGGCGGCGATCATCTCGTCCGTCGTCAGGGTGCCGGAGAGGTCGCGTTCCTGGGGCGGGTGCACCTCCTTCTGCGGGACCCAGTGGCCGACGTAGTCGTAGAAGGCGGTCACCACGAGGACCAGGACGGCGAGCTGAAGCGTGGTCTTCATCGCGGCTTCCACTCGCGCGGGTAGGGGGCACGCGAGGTGAGCCCCGCGAGCCAGAAGACCACCGCGATCAGCGCGAAGAAGATGAGCACCGTCACGGAGACCACCCGGCTGGCGTAGCCGAGGGTGGGGGTGAACGCGTCGACGGAGGTGTCCCGCATCACGCCGTAGACGTGCCAGTGCTGGCGCAGGCCGGCGCGGACGTAGCCCATCAAGCCCATCAGCCAGGTGTAGGTCACGGCTAGAAAGAGCAGGGCGTACTGGGCTCTCGCCGGGATCTTGCCCCAGGCGATGGGGCCCGTCTCCCGTGCGTTGCGGAACATGAAGAGGTCGATGATGGTGACCGCGACCATGGTGAGCAGCACCGCGCCGACCTGCGGGATCGACAGCCCGATGCGCACCTTGGCCTCGACGAAGTAGCCGTAGACGCCGAGGAAGAGGACCACCGACACCGCGGCGACGAAGATGAGGAGCTGCGCGGTGTTGCCGGCCTTGGCCCAGGAGACGGTGGCCTCCTTGTTCCCCCGTCGATAGAGGAGGAAGCTGACGTAGGTCGTCAGGATCAGGATGTTGACGGCGGTGTTCTTGGCGGACATGACGCCGAGGACGCCGAGGGCGGGGTGGTGGGAGCCGCCCATCCGCTGCGCCTCCTCCATGGTCGCGACCATCGAGTGCGGCGTGGCCCAGACCACGAAGCAGACCGCGATCGAGGCCAGGAGGTACTTGATGAAGCGCCGGAAACGCTCGGCGCCGGCGATGCGACCCATGCCCAGCCAGAGGTAGTAGTTGGCGCCCAGAAAGAGCATGCCGATGAGCACCGCCTGGATGATGAAGAGCCAGGAGAAGGCGCCACCCATCAGCGTCATCCCCAGGTTCTGGGAGTAGCCGTAGATCTCCTTGCCCAGCCAATAGCCAGCGAATGGCAGTGGCAGCAGGGCGACCATCGCGACGAAGTTGCCCATGTAGCCCATCCAGTCGTAGTGGGCGCGCGCCTCGTCCGTCTTGGCTCCCAGGAAGCGGTAGGCCGCGTACGCCGCGGCGATGGAGCCGCCGAAGCACACGTTGGCGATGAGCCGGTGGATGTTGATCGGCATCCAGGTGTAGTTGGCGACGGCCTCCCAGGTGCTGATCAGCGCCCCTGTCTCCGAGATGCCGTTCGGCGAGGTCATGAACGTGACCCATGCGTTCGCGATGAACATGATCGCGGTGCCGACGATGTTGAGCCCGAGTCCCAGCGCCAGGTGCACCCTCGGCGAGAACCGCCCCCAACCATAGTAGTACGCGTAGAGGAACGCGGCCTCGGCGAAGAAGAGCAGCCCGTAGGGGTAGAAGGTCGTCGAGAAGATCGACATCAGATACTGGATGAGCTTCGGGTAGAGGATGACCAACAAGAAGGTCAGCAGCGCGCCGAGGCTCGCGGTGAAGGAGAAGGCGACGGACAGCAGCTTCGTGAACTCGTGGGCGAGGTCGTCGTAGCGCTTCTCGTTGGTGCGGTAGCCGATGAACTCGATGATCAGGGCGAAGATCGGCACCGCCAGCACGAACGCGGCGAACATCAGGTGGAGTTGGGCGGCCACCCACACCGCGACGCGACTCCCGACGACGGGGAAGGCGCGGTAGGCGACGTCGGCGCCGGCCTCCCCCGCCCAGGCAGAGCCGGACGCGAGCAGCACGCCGAATATCGCCGCCCGGGCGATGGCCACCATTCGTGAGACTCCAGGCTGGTGCGCCGGTATCGCGGATGCGCCGCAATTCGGCATCTGTCATTTGGCTTGGGGTGTGCGGATGAACACACCCGCCACCGATTCACCGCGCCTCGACGGGCTCGCAACGCATCCGGGGGGTCCGGCAGTAGGGGCAGTTGAGCTGGGCCAGCGCGCCGAGGGGGATCGCGGGGAGCTGCCCCTCGGCGCCGCAGAGTTCGCACGGGTTACGCGGCGCACAGGGCGCCCTTGGGTCGCGCGGTGGGGACGTCGGCGCCGCGGCCGTCGCACAGGAAACGGGCCACGGGCGAGGCGACCTCGAAGCGGGGGACGAAGCGCGGCGTCCGGCCGCTGGCGAGCCAGGCGTCGCGGGTGGCGGTCAGCTCACTCGGGAGCGGGTGGCCGGGGAGCGCCTCGGTGAGCCGCGCGATCCATCGGTCGGCCTCGGGCCGGTCCTCAGCCTCCATGGCGAGCCTGGCCAGGTTGAGCGCGACGCTGGGATCGAGCTCGGAGGCACCCAGCGCCGCCTCGTACCTGACGCGCGCGTCGGCCAGCCGGCCGAGGCGTTGGCAGACGAAGCCCGCCTCCTTTTTGGATGGTAGCCAGCTCGGGGCGACGCGCGCGGGCGATCTCGAGCGGGGCGAGGCCCGCGTGGGGCTGGCCCAGCTCGTCGAGGGCGTTGCCCACCGCCCATTGCGCGACGCCGTCCCGAGGATCGGCCTGAACCGCCCGTACGCCAACGCGTACCGCCTCCCGATTGCGACCGGTCTTGTACCCTGCGTGGGCCACGATGATCGCCGGCTCGGTCTGGTCCGAGACCATCGAGGCGGCCCGAGTCGCGGCGCCCCAGGCCACCTCGTACTGCTCGCCTTGGATCGCGACCCGCGCCACCTGGAGGTGGCCGTCCGGGAGTGCGGGGATTCGGCGAAGCGAAGATACCGGTCCAACGCAGCCTGGAGCGCCCGCGGGGGTCGCGCGTCCAGGACGTTGCCCGGTCGACCGGGGCGCACCAGCCGGAACCCGTCGGGGAGCCGTTGCTGGGCGGGGCCAGCGCCCACGCGCTCGTTGTAGTCCGGCACCAACGAGATCCTTCACCCAGGGGTCCGGCGCTTCGCCCGGCCACCGATACGAGACGAAGACACGGGTGGGGGCGCTCAGGGGGATCGGGGTGTCTTGTTGGGCGAGCAGAGCCTCCCGCAGCTCGGCGATGGCCACGCCCCGGTGGCCGACGAGGCGCAGCGCCTCCTCACGCGTGCGCCGCGTGCCTTCGAGGCGGTCGCCTTCAGAACTTGAAGTTCAGGTTGAGCTGGTAGCGCTGGATCTTGCGCCTGGGCGTCTCGGCGAAGGCGAGCTCGTTGTCGTCTTTTCCCTCCTGCATGTAGACGCGGAGATCGGCGCCGACGTTCTTGGCGACCTTCCAGTCGAGCTGAACGCGGTGACCGATGAAGCCGGCCAGGCCGCCGCCGCGCGAGTTGGGGAAGTTGTCCTGCGTGAGGGCGGCGTTGGTGAAGAAAGGCGCCGCCGCCTCCTCGACATCGTAGTAGTAGTAGCGCACACCGACGACGCCCTTGCTCAAGCGGAGCTGGCCCACCATCCCTGCGGTGTGAGGCGCCTCCATCGTATCCGCCTCGGCGTCACTTCGATGGAGGTCGAAGCCGAGCTTCACGCCGACGGGGAGGTCGTTGAGCTTGACCTGAACCGACGCCGACCAGAACAGAGGCTCCTCGAAGGTGTGGCCCGCGGACGGCATCCCAGCGTTGGGATCGATGGCGGCGTCGGTGAAACTCGAGTTGGACTTCGCGAAGGAGAACGCCAGCGTCGGCGACAGCACCCCGAAGTCACCGCCGTAGCGGACCTGACCCACGAGCAGCTCGTCGTTCTCCGTGAAGCCCTCCGACCACCCGTTGTTGTCGAGGAAGTAGTCCCCCACCACGAGGTGGATCTTCCCGCCGCCCCCCAGATCCACGACCCCGGCCAGGGTGAAGCCCTCCGGTTGGATGTCTTCGTCCCAAAAGACCTCCGTCTGCTGCCACAGCGGCCAGCCGTGCTTGCCTGCCGTGAATGAGACCGACTTCCACGGCGCGTACTTGAAGAACGCACGGTCGACCGTGAGGACGTTGACCTCGGTGAGGGAGAACGTCTGGTGCGGAGAGTTCCCCGGCGAGCCGACGTTGCTCGCGAAGCGCATCCCGATGGAGAGCCCCTCGACGGCCGTGGCATACGCGAGACCGAGGCGCGCACGCAGCCGCGGACGCCACCGCCTCTCGGCGTCGGACTCGATTCCGTCGCCCTCGCGCAGATCGATGTCGTCTCGGAAGCGGAGGTCCCCCGAGATCTTTAGCGGATCCGCGGCGTGGTCGGCCAGCGCGGGTGCCGGCACGAGACAGAGAGCGGTGAGGACAAAGAGCAGCGATCGATACATGTTGCTTCCAATCCAGCGGCCGTCCCTGGCGACGGTTGTGCACCATCCATCCCGCCGCCCGATACCCATATCTCCGAGGCGGGCCGGTTTGGGCTATGCTCCCGTCCATGCCACGTCTGCTGCTCCTCTCCGTCGCGCTGCTGGCCCTCGCGTGCAGCTCGAAGCCACGGGATCCGGAGGCCGAGGTCCGCGCCGCCGTGGTCGCCCTCGAGGAGGCGGTGGAGGCTCGGGACATCGGTCGGATCAAGGAGCTGGTCGCGGACGGCTATCAGGACGACCGGCGCTACGACAAGGGCAAGCTCGTCAGCACGCTGCAGTTCATCTTCCTGCGCAGGCAGTCGATCCACGTGCTGGTCAACATCCGTGGGATCGAGCTGGACGGGGCGGACCGCGCGACCGTCGAGCTCGTCGCGGCGGCCGCTGGGATGCCGATCGCCAACGCCTCGGTGCTCGCGAAGCTCTCCTCGGCGGACGTCTTCGACCTTCGCTTCGAACTCGTGAGGGACGGTGGCGATTGGCAGGTCACGAAGGCGAAGTGGAAGCGTGCGAGCGGCGACTTCTCGCGCATTTTCGGGGGGTAGATCAGATCCGCCGCTGGCTGTCGGCCCAGTACGGATCGCGTAGGCGCCGCTTGTAGAGCTGGGTGCAAATCCCAGATCTGCGGTCGTCTTTGGAGAGGCTGTCAGCTTTC
>CAYOBQ010000135.1:0-25624 GCA_964402225.1 uncultured Nannocystaceae bacterium
GCGGCATGAATCCACCCAAGCGTCGTCACGTCGTAGCACTGGAGCTGCACCCATATCCGAAGATATCGGTAGGTTTCGCAACGCTGAAATCGGTTGGCGGGCGCGTGCAGCGCGCCGCGTCGCGACTCTGCCGCACCGTTCTAGACGCGGGCGGCGGGCACCACCGGGGCCGGGTCGCTCACTGCTTCATCTGCTCGGCCCAGCGAGTGAGCCCCGCCAAGCGCGGGAGCATCTCGGCTGCGAGGGCGTCGACCCGCTCCGTCGCCGCGTCCGAGATCGCGAGGTCCATGGCGTTTACAAACGCGCGGAGCCCGGGGCGTTCGCGCTATCCGGCGCGGACGTGGGCTCGTTTGCCGTCGAAGACGACGGCCAGGCTGTGGACCGGCTCGGCCCCGCGCGCCCGAAGCTCCGCGGCGTAGTCGCGCTCGGCGATCTGGGCGTGGGCGGCGTCCAAGGACGCGGCGAGCTCGGCCCCCTCGCCCAAGACCTTCAGCTCCATCACCACCCCCGGCTCACCCCGGCGGCGCGGGATCACCAACACATCGGCGCGACCGAAGCCCGACTCGCGGTTGCTGCGCACCTCGTAGTCGGCGGCGAGGCGGACCAGCAGGCCCAGGACGAAGGCGTGGTAGACGGCCTCGCCAGCGGAGCGTGGGAAGTCGTTGTAGGACGCCTGCTCCGTCAGCACCCGCGTCAGGTAGTGCTGGGTCGCCTCGGCGTCCCCCGCGAGCAGCGCGCGCACCAGGACATCGAGGCCGTCACGTCCCATCGCGGCGCGCAGCCAGCGGATGAAGACGCGCTCGAAGAGGCCACGGACCTCCCGGTTGGGGAGCCGCAGCACCGCCCGCGTCTCGGCCCCCTCGTAGGAGACCTCGGTGGCCGTGAGATAGCCGGAGAACAGCAGAAACCCCCAGACGGCGTCCCCCTGGGCGTCGAGATCACGCAGCGTGATCGTCTCCCCGACCGGCTTCGTGACCGAGTCGCCACCCAGCAGCGTCTCCTGCTCCTCCAAGGTGCCGAGCCCGTCGCGCAGCAGGATCTCGCGCAGCAGGGTGTCGCCACCGGTGTTGGCCCAGTGGGAGATCGGTTGGCGCTCCGGGTCATCGAGGAAGTTGAGCACCGACCACGGGTTGTAGACCGTCGTCGGTCCGACCTGGTAGCCGTTGTACCACTCGCGCAGGACCGGCAAATCGTCGGTTGCCCCCGCCCGTTTGGCGAGCTCGACCACCTCTGGCTCGGTGAAGCCAAAGTCCGCAGAGTAGCACGCCTGTAGCGTCGTGTAGACCGCGAGTGGTCCCGCCCCGGTCGTAATTCTCGGGCCCCGGACGGTCGATGAGCACCTCGCCATCGCCGGCGGTCCGCCAGGTGACCCGCGCCCCCGGACGTCCATCTCGCAGCGGCTCTCCATCGACCAGAAAACCACTGTACGTCCCCGCGTGGACCGTCACGGTATCTCCCGCCGCGACCTCGCCGGCGGCGTGCTGGAGCGTGGCCCACGGGGACGCCATCGTCCCGTCCTGCGCGTCGTCGCCGCCGATGGAGATCGTGGCCTCACCAGATGTCTGGAGAGGCGCCCGGTCCATCGCAATCCCTAGCACTCCGAACAGTCGACCCTCGTCAGCACTGACTCCAGCGTGACCTCCCCATACCCACACGGGGACTCGAACGTCCTCGCCAGCTCGGCTGGCGTCAGCCTCTCGTAAGCCTCGATGTTCTGGATCGTGCACCCCGACAACGGACCCAGATCGACGCCATTGAGGGGATTCGCGCAGCCCTGGCAATCGCAGTCCGCCCCCGCAGGGCTCGCCGGCCTTCAAACACGCGCAACGGCGGCTTGCGCGACCGCCCTTGCATCGGCATTGCTGGTACTTCTCGGGGTTTGCCACCTGACCTCCTCACCCGCGGCGTGGTGCCAAGCGCGAGGAAGGACGGTTCTGTCCACGACGGATGTCCCGTGAATCATGCTCCGAGATTGCTCGTTCGAGGGAGCCGGTGGATCGCGATATGGTGCCGTCGATGAAGCACGCATCGGCCCTCTTCCTGCTCGCCCTGGGCTGCACCGAGTCCTCCGAACGGACGCCCGTTCGCTCGCCGGGGAGCCTCTTTGCATCCCCACCCGCGGCGGCGCCCGACGCGGCGCCCCAGCCCGCCTCAGCGCCCACCAGCCAGCCGGTCGTGGGGCCGGCCCGCGGCGAGGGGCATCAGCGCATGGTTCGCCTCCTCGCCGAGGTCGCCAAGCAGCCCAACGACTACTTCGGCGAGGCGCAATTCGCCGAGCTCGAGCCGCGGCTCGCGCGAGCGACGGACCCCTTCGAGAAGGTGACGCTCCTCTACCAGCTCTCCTGGAACGAGATGCGCGTGGGGCGTCCGCGCAAGGCCGCCGCGCGTATCGAGACGGCGCGGGCCCTGGCCTCGAAGCTGCCGCCTAAGAAGAAGGACGCGCAGATCCAGCTCGACTACGCGCTGGCCGTGGCCTGGCTGCGGGTGGCGGAGGACGAGAACTGTGCGCAGGTGCACACCGGCGAGAGCTGCATCATGCCGCTTCGGGGCGGGGCGATTCACCGACGCCGTGAGGGCTCTACGAAGGCCATCGAGGCGCTGATTCGGGTCATCGAACACCCTCGCGTCTCCCACGAGCGCCGGGTGGCGGCGGGCTGGCTGCTCAACATCGCCTCGATGACGCTGGCCGAGTACCCACGGAAGGTGCCCAAGTCCTACCTCATCGAGCCCGCCGTCTTCTCGTCACCGCCCTTCCCCCACTTCAGAAACATCGCCGCTTCGCTGGGGCTCGACCGGGTCTCGCTCTCCGGTGGGGGCATCGTCGACGACTTCGATGGAGACGACGACCTCGACATCCTCACCAGCTCCTGGGACCCCGCCAAGCGCATGGCCTTCTTCGCCAACAACGGCGACGGGAGCTTCACGGAGCGGGGCGTCGAGGCGGGACTCGCGGGGATCACCGGCGGGCTGAACATGATCCACGCCGACTACGATAACGACGGCGACGCCGACCTGTACGTGCTGCGGGGCGCCTGGCTCGGCCACGCCGGGCTGCACCCCAACTCGCTGCTCCAAAACGACGGCGCGGGGCGCTTCACGGACGTCACCTTCGCCGCCGGCCTGGGTGAGAATCACTACCCCACACAGACGGCGTCCTGGGGTGACTTCGACCTCGATGGCGACCTCGATCTCTACGTCGGCAACGAGGCGCAGAGCCCCAAGGGCTGGCCCAACCAGCTCTTTCGCAACAACGGCGACGGCACCTTCACAGACGTGACGATCCAGGCCGGCGTCGAGGACCGGCGCTTCACGAAGGGCGTCGTCTGGGGTGACTTCGACCGCGACCGCTGGCCCGATCTCTACGTCTCCAACGCCGGCGCCGCGAACCGCCTCTACCGCAACAACCGCGATGGCACGTTCACCGATCTCGCCGTGCAGAAAGGAGTCACGGAGCCGATGATCGGCTTCCCTACGTGGTGGTGGGACTTCGACAACGATGGCTGGCTCGACCTGGTCGCCTTCAACGGCTACGGGCCGCCCAAGACCGACGCCCCTACGGTGTGGCACATCGCCGCCTCCTACATCGGCATCCCCCACCCCGGCGAGCGCACGCGGCTGTATCGGAACAACGGAGCCGGCGGCTTCCGCGACGTGACGAAGGACCGTGAGTTTCGCGCCCACACCCTGGCGATGGGCTCGAACTTCGGGGATCTCGACAACGACGGCTGGCTCGACGTCTACCTCGGCACCGGCTACCCCGACTACGAGGGGCTGATGCCCAACGTCGCCCTGCGCAACGTCGAGGGCCGATTCACGGACGTCTCCTTCACCAGCGGCCTCGCCCACCTCCAGAAGGGGCACGGCGTGGCCTTCGCCGATCTCGATCGCGACGGCGACCAGGACGTCTTCGAGCAGATGGGCGGCGCCTTCCCCGGCGACGCCTTCGGCAACGCCTTCTACGAGAACCCAGGCAACCGCAACCACTGGATCGTCGTCCACGCGGTGGGCGTCGAGTCGAACCGCTCGGCCATCGGCGCCCGCATCAAGGCGGTGGTGCGCAACCGCAAGGGAGAGCGCCGGGAGATCTTCCGACACGTCGACAGCGGCGGCAGCTTCGGAGGCAACCCCCTCCGACAACACATCGGCCTCGGCCCCGCGAAGCGCGTCGAGCGCCTGGAGGTCTTCTGGCCCAAGACGAAGAAGCGTCAGGTCTTCAAGGACCTCGCCGTCGACCAGGCGATCCGGGTGACGGAGGGCGCCTCCACCGCCGAGCAGCTCGACTACGTCCGCACGCCATTTCGCAAGCACTGAAAAGAGCCCGGGCCCCGTTCACGTAGCCACCTTGCGAACCACGAACGGAGGTCTTCAATGGTCCACGCACGACTCCTCGTCGCCAGCCTCGTGGCGATGTTCGCCGCCCCCGCCGCCTTCGCCGGCAAGGGCTCCATCGCCAACCCGTCGGGGGACACGAAGTTCCAGGTGAACTTCCGCTACGTGCCCAACGCCCAGCAGCTCGCCGACTCGAAACAGGCGCTGACCCGGATGAGCACGATGCTGTGCGACGCCACGGAGGGACAAGTCAAGCTGAAGGAGATCCGCCTCACGGGGGGCGCCACCGACGAGGACCAGGCGGGCTTCTGGTTCTACGGCACCGACTTCCGCTCCAACGGATCCAGCTACCTCAACGGCCGCAGCCTCGGGACGCCGGGGCATCGCATGAGCCTCTCCAACCGCGCGTCCTTTCGGGCCGACGTCCTCGCCCACGAGTTCGGCCACCACGCCTTCGGGCTCGGCGAGCAATACGACGAGCAGGATCGAACGAGGGCCTGCGGCATCGGCCCCGGATTCGACGCGACGGATGAACGCAACCACTCGATCATGCAGCAGACCGGCTCCGTGAGGTGCGTCGGCGGCGCGAGCGCGGGGCAGCGCTGCCTGCGCGACTCGGACTGCGCCGGCGCGGGCACCTGCCAGGCCGTCCTCATGAGCGAGCTCAGCGTCAAGCAGAACCACGACCCCTTGCAGGGCAACGTCGGCTGCAAGCCCGGCGGGAAGACGACCTCGGTGCGCGTGTCGGGCCTGCTGCCCGCGGGCGGCGCGATCCAGACCTTCGATCGCCGCAGCTTCATCACGGCGCGAAACACGTCCCGTACGCGCACCCAGACCACCATCTACGACTCGAATGGCAAGCGCCTCGCCGAGCCCGTCTACCTCTACTTCACGCGCTCCGGTGTCGACGAGTACACGGTCACGGCCGCCATCGATGGCAAGGTCACGGGGGGCACCGCGGGGTCCTTCGTCCAGATCGAGCAGTGGACCGTCGACTTCAAGGCCGACCGATCCGTAGACCGCGTCAGCGAGGAGCCGACGCGCTTCGACCTCGCCGGCATCCCCGGCTCGACCACGCTGACGATCGAGCTCGACCTGAAGAACCTGCGGCTCTCCTCCGTCGGCCCCTTCATCTCGACGGCCGGCGACGGCAGCGAGGTGTGCGCCTGGAAGGAGTGCAAGACGCAGAAGCTGTGGAACACCAACACAAACCGATGGGAGACCAGCGACCAGACGATGGCCCACGGCGGCTCCGACTGGGATGCGCTGGTCAAGAACTACACGTTCCTCACGGCGCCGGCGGGGCGCCCCGTGGAGGCCGCCCCCGCGGTGTGCAACACGCCCCCGACCTTCGTCGAGGACATCGTCGGCAGCGATCAGGTGCTGCTGGTGATGGACCGATCCGGCAGCATGGCGTGGTCGTCTCGCAAGGGCGTGGTCGAGGTCTGCGGCAACCGCGTCGACGACGACCGCGATGGCCAGATCGACGAGAAGCCCTGCGCCGAGAGCCGCCTCAGCTTCGCCCAGGCCGCCGCCCGCGCCTTCGTCGATCTGCAACAGCGCCGCGGCATCCAACTCGGCCTGATGCGCTTCAATGACGGTAACAAGCTGGTCCGCCGCGTCGCCAACCTCACGACCGGCAACGCCGCCGCCTACCGGACCGACATCAACGCCCTCGTCGCCAGCGGGACGACCGCCATCGGCAGCGCCCTCGACGCCTCGCGGACGGAGTTCGCCCGCGTCAAGACCGCCGGCCGTAGCCGCACCGCGCTCTTGCTCACGGATGGCTACAGCAACGCCGGCAGCGATCCCGCGAAGGCCGCCGCCGCCCTGAAGAAGATGAACGTGCGCGTCTTCAGCATCCCCGCTGGCCGTCAGGCCGACAACGCGCTGCTGGGCAGGATCTCGAAGGAGACGGGGGGCGATGTGCTGGCCGCCCCCGACATCGCCGAGCTGCCCGCGATCTACGCCGAGCTCGCCGCGCGCCACCGCGGGGAGGCCCTGGCCCTGCCCCGCACGCGCTTCGCTGTCGCCCAATTCCCCGACCAGGCGCGGGAAGAGGGCGAGCCCGCCGAGCCGATCGTGCCGGAGACGAGCTTCGATGTCCCCGTCGAGCCCGGCGCCGACGCCCTCATGGTCTTCATCGCCGGCCGCAACGCCGAGATGGTGACGTGGTCCGTCGGCTTCGAGCTCCACGGCCCCAACGGCGAGCTCTTCGACCACAACTCGCCGGAGGTGACGGCGGATCCCTACTACCTCTTCGTCCGTGTCCCCCACCCCGCCGCGGGGATGTGGACCCTGCGCGCCCTGCCCACGGGTGGCGGTCTTCAGGAGGGCACCGCGCTGGCCCACGTCGAGCATCCGGCCCCCGACTTCGTCGCCGCCGCCCTGCCACGGCTGGCGTCCGTCGCGGCGCCGGTCCGCATCACGGCGACCCCGGGCTACGAGATCGAGCTCGACGGCGAGCTCTACATCGACGGCGTCGTCCGCCGCCCCGACGGCTCCGAGGTGCCCATCACCCTGAGCCGCCTGGCCCCCAACCGGCCCTGGCGCACGGACTTCTCCGACTACATCGGCCAGGGCACCTACGAGGTCCGGCTGCACCTCGACGCCTACGCTCCAATGACCGCCGCCGGGGAGTCGATCTTCGAGGGCGACGAGCGCCTCAACATCGTCGTCCCGGCCTTCGAGCGCTACACGACGACGAGCTTCTACGTCACCGACGGCGGCCTGCCCGAGTGCCCGGGCTGCGACGAGGAGCCGCCCGCCGAGCCCCCGTGCGAGGAGGCCTGCGACGCCCCCCTCGAGCTCGAGGTCATCGACGAGGACCCGATCTGCGAGGAGCCGTTCATCCTCGAGGAGGGCGCGCTTCTATTCGAGGACGAGCTGCGCTAGAAACCCTGTCCATGAGCCCATTCCAAGGCACCCTGGAACGCCACTTCCCCGGCGCCGTGCCCCAAGACGAGCTCGTGGAGCGGCTCAACAGGGCCCTCCACGACCTCGGCTTCACGGCGGAGAACACCCTCGCCTCCGTCGGCACCTGTCGCGACGAGCTGGCCCGGCCCCTGCGCCAGCAAATGCAGGCGGCGTGGGGCGAGGCCTTCGATCTGTCGGGCCTCGGCGGCCTGCTCTCCCTCGGCCGCACGGGGTTCGCCGCGGCCCACCACCATGCGCCGGTCGTAGACGGACGGGCCCACTACCTCTACGTCGCGATGGCCCACATCGGGATCGACGCCGATGGCGGCACCGGCACCTGCCGACGCCCGGGGCGCCCGGATCCCTCCACCGCGTGCGGCGCGCTGGTCGCCTTCAAAGACGAGCTCCACGGCGGGTGCCTCCGACTGCGTCACGACCCCCTCGACGCGGAGCAGAGCCTGCTGAAGGCTCGGCTCCTCGAGGTGCTGCCCCACGACCACCTGCCCGACCTCGCCGAGATCACCCACGCGGCCCATTCCGTCATCGCCGCGGACCTCGAGGCGATGGCCGCCGAGCTGCTCGACCCGGCGACCGATTGCTACGCGCTGTGCACCGGCGTCCAGATCCACGCCCCCGACGGGGCGACCTGGATCTGGCCCGGCCAGAGCCAGGCGACGGTGAACGGGGCCACTTCGAAGTTACTTCCCTGAGTTGACCCCGTAGTGAGGTACGGACTTACAAGGGGGACGACGATGAGGAATTGGATCTGGCTCGCGGTCTGCGCGGGCTTCGTGCCGCAGGCGGCCCACGCCGTCGGTGGTTGTGGCTGCTCACACGGGACCAGCGTGGTGGGGGCCGTGGACAGCGGCACGACGAGCGCCGGCGCGCTGCGCTTCACGCTCTACAACGAGCTCGGCAAGTACGGGACCTTCGTCGCTGGCGGTGAGGAGGTCGACGACCCTCGCAAGCGCGAGGCCACGATCAACGCCACCACCTTGAGCATCTCCTACGGCGTGCTCGACCGCGTGTCCGTCGGCGTGCAGATCCCCTACGTCCAGAAGTTCCAGGAGATCGGCGACCCGCCGCCGTCCCCCAAGGGCATGTTCCCGACCAACCCCAAGGGCGGTGAGTGGAGCGACATGCAGATCACGAACTTCCAGGAGAACGTGAGACCCGCCCTGGAATCGCGGGAGGCGGTGGGGCTCGGCGACGTGTCGGCCGGGGTGCAGGTGGAGGTGCTCCCGCAGGCGATGCGCGACGAGGGCTTCTTCGTCGCCGCGAGCCTCGGCGCGCGCTTCCCCACCGGGAGCATCGAGGAGGGCGATCCACGCCTGCCCCAACCGTTCCAGGCGGGGTCGGGTCAATTCGAGCTCCTCCCGGGCGTCGCCTTCTCGAAGACCTTCGGTGGGTCCGTTACCTGGTACGAGCTGCTCTCGATGCGGCTCCCGCTGGGCGAAAACGACGCCGGATATGACTTCGGCGACGAGTACACGCTCGTGAGCGGGGCGATGTACGGGCTCCCGTTCTGGGACCGACGTCTGCGGGTGGGCGCCCAGATCGATCTCAACCTCATCCAGTCGGACCACGTCGACGCGGAGCGCAACTACCCGGACGACGGCGTGGGGGGGGAGCGCGTGGTCCCGGTGGCGCAGGTGGCCTCGGACGGCGAGGTGACGAACACCGGTGGCCTGTTCCTCTATGCGGGGCCGAGCATCGAGGTGGAGCCCACAGACCAGGTCACCCTCGGGCTCACGACGAGCTTCGCGTTGGTGGCGGACGGCAACGGTGATCCGAACCACAAAAACGCCAAGGGCGGCGCGGCCCCCCTCGGCCAGGTCATCGCCGACGTGATCTTCGGTGCCCGGCTCACGGTGGGGATCAACTAGCCCGCTTCAGCAGGTCTTCGATCCGGCGCTTCGAGGTGCGAACGGTGGCGCGGAAGACCTCCGGCGTCGGGCACTCGCCGTCGCACAGGCCCCACGCGCCGTCGAGGGCCCGCGAGAGCTTCCAGTAGACGGCCGAGAGCTCGTCCTCGGTGGCTTCCAGTCGCACGACCTCTGCCTCGTCCGCCGTCGCGATGCGGTGCGCCAACTCGCCGCGGGCGACCTCGAGGCGGTCCAGCAACGCCGCGGCCGCGACCTGCTCGCGGTGGGTGCTGCGCGGGGTGCGGGGGCTGGCGAGGGCGGTGTTGGCGACGAAGCTGAGGGCGATGACGGTGAGGATGGCGCGCATGATGTCTCTCCAAGTTGCGGTTGCTCTCTCCCTTGTGCAGCGGGCGTGCCAGGTCTGACGCGGCGTGTTTGTGTGGGGCCCGGGGCGTGAGCGTAGGAGGTCGCCGCAGGGCGCCGCCACAGGTGTAGGGAATCGCTACACCGGCGCCTTTCGCCAACGCGCGAGGGCGTAGAGCGGGAGGCCAATGAGCAGCGCGACGCCGCCCTTCGCGAGCTTCACCGGATCGGTGTTCCACAACAGCAGCAGACACAGCGCCACCGTCAGCAGAGGCAACACCGGTCCGAAGGGCAACCTGAAGCCCGGGGCGGAGCCGCGGCGGCGCAGCACGATGACGGCGAGGCAGGTCGGGATGTACTGCATGAACCGAGCGACCACGCCCAACACGGCGAGCTCCTTGAAGCTGCCCGTGGCCGCCAGCACCGCCGAGAGACACAGCATCAGCCCGATGGAGGCGACGGGGGCGCCGGTGTTGGCGTTGACCGAGGCGAGGACCCGCGGGAGGTCGCCGCGCTCGGCCATCGCGAAGAAGCGGCGCGGTGAGACCAGGGCCGCCCCCGCGTTGGTGCCGAAGACCGAGACCACGATGCCCACCGCGACGATCGTCCCGCCCACCGGCCCCATGAGCTCGGCCGAGGCCGCCGCCACCGGGTTCGCGTGCCCGGCCAGGCCGTCGAAGGTGCCGACGCAGACCCCCAGCACCGCCACATAGACGACCGACACCAACGCCAGCACGAGCACCAGCGCGATCGGCACCGCCCGCTGGGGGTTGCGCATCTCCCCCGCCGGGACCACCAGCGTCTCGAAGCCCACATAGGCGTAGAGCAGCACCAGCGTCGCCTCCGCCAGGGGCTCGTAGCCCTGGGGCGCGAAGGGCTCGAAGCGCCCGAGATCGATGGCGAAGACGCCCACCGCCACGAAGAGGGCGATGGGGACCAGCTTGGCGCCGGAGAAGAGCGTCGAGAGGGAGGCGCCGGACTTCGCCCCGAGGAGGTTCACGCCGGCGAGCAGCGCCATCACGCCCACCGCCACCACCGGCTGGAGCCACCCCGACGCCACGGCCGGCACGAAGTGCCCCGCCACCAGGGTCAAGCCGTTGGCCAGCGCCGCCCAGGAGATCACCGCGACGCAGCAGGTCATCCAGCCGACCTCGAAGCCCACGAAGTCGCCAAAGGCTTCCTTCGCATAGACGTAGGCGCCGCCCGTCGCCGTGAACCGGCTCCCCACCTCGGCGAAGCACAGCGCGATGAGGAAGGAGAGGCCCCCGGCGGCGATGATGGCGAGCATCGATGCCGGCCCGAGCTTCGCGGCGGCGATGCCAGGGAGGAGGAAGATGCCCTGACCGATCACCCCGTTGATCCCGAGGGCCACGACGTCGAGGAGCGAGAGGCTGCGCCTCAACTCCACCGGGGACGCCTCCGGGCCACGCAGAGCAACCAGAGCAGCGCTGACGCGCCGGGCACCTGACGGCAGTCGCAGCCTCCGCCCCCGCCGCCGGGCTCCACCGCCTGGTCGGGTCGCGCGCCGGCGTCACTCGGGGGCGCCGCGTCCACGCCCTCGTCGAGCGCCGCGTCGGCGCCCACGTCGGGCCCCGCGTCGGGCTCGGGCGGCTCGGCGGCCCGCCGCTCCCACCCTCCGATGTCCGGCGCCGCGCCGTGGAAGCCGTCGTTGATCCCGGGGATCACCCGCCCGGCGTCGATCGCGGGGCTCCCGACCAGCAAGCGCAGCTCGGCGTCCACCCGGGGATCCCCCGCCACACAACCCGCGCACAGGCCGGTGGCCGCCTGATACTCGGCCACCGTCGGGTACCGCCCCGCTTGGAACGCCACCAGCCGCTCCGGATCCGTCGTGTGCAACCAATCGTGGTCCTGCTCGAAGGGCTCGTCCCCCATGTTCTGATAGAAGAACGCGTACTCCGTCCCGCTCCAGAGGTTGTTCGCCAGCACCACGCGCTCCCACCGCGAGTGGTCCGTCACCGCGAAGCCCTCCTGCTCGGGCTCCAGCGTCTGCGCGGAGTTGTGGTAGACGAAGACCTCGCCGGACGGACGGTCGTCCCCGACGTTGAACTTCACGGGGCGCGTGAGCCAGACCGTCCCCGACGCCACGTTCTTCAGATCGGTCATCACGTTGCCCACCACGTAGGTCGGCCCGACGACAGCCGGCGCCACCGAGACCCCGACCAGCGCGTCGTCGATCCGATTGTGGACGATCCGCAGATTCGAGCAGACGCCGTCGGTGGAGATGGCGTCGTCGCCAATGTGAAAGAACCGATTGCCGGACACCTCGACCTCGTTGGTGTGATCCAGGGGGTCGTCACCACAGACGTCGAGCCCGTCGAAGCTGTCGCGCACCGTGTTGTCCAGGAAGCTGAAGCCCACCCCGTCGAAGTGGCTGTCCACGATCACCGCGCCGGACTCGAGGCCCCCCTGGTCCTTCACCGCGTCCCAGGGGAACTCCGGCAAGCCCACGTCGGAGAACTCGTTGCCGATCACCGTCAGCCCGTCGACCTCACCCTTGACCCAGATGCCCGGCTGCTGGCTCTCGAAGGTGCAGCCGACGACCCAGACGTGATGCGAACCGTCGCGGACCATGACGCCCTCGGAGAACTCCGCGCTGCCGAAGTGGCTGAACGTCAGGTCCCGGAAGACCACGTGCGACACGCCCTGGAGCCAGAAGCCGCGGGCGAGATCCGAGACCTGGATCCGATGGCCCTCGGGGGACCCGTCCCCGGGCAAGCGCACCCAGACGCGCTCCCCGTCGACGTGGAACCCGCCGTCCGTCCCCTCCGCGAGCGCCCGCAGCCCGGCCATCGTCGGGTAGCGCCAGAGGCGCCGCCCATCCACCGAGACGCGATACGTCGGGCCCGAGGGGGCGCTGTAGATCCCCTCCCCATCGTCGCGCCACGCCGCCGGCCCCAAGAGCTCCGGGGCGCTGCCATCCAGGACCGCCTCCCCCTCGCCGCGGAACACGATCGGACGCCCGGGCTCACCGGACCGCGGGAGGTGCACCGCCTCGTGGTAGACGCCGGGGAGCAGCACGACCTCGTCCCCCGCCTCCGCGCGCCGCGCCGCCTCGGCGATCGTCGCCAGCGGCGCCTCGCGCTCGCCCGTGTCGCCGTCGTCCCCGTCGGGTGAGACGTGGATCGAGCGCCCATCCGCCGCCGGCGGCGTCTTCGAGCGCGTCCGCCCCCGCGCAGACAGCGTCTCGTCGGTCACGCCGTCGGGATCGGCGAGCGTCACCCGGACCGAGAAGTCCTGCTCCGGCTCGAGCCCGAAGACGCTCCCCGCGAGGCGGTCCGGGGCGACCCGCGAGAGTCGGTGCGCCGGCGCATAGGCCCCGTCCTCCACCGCCACCTCCAGGCTCGCCGTCGCGTCTCCGTTCTCGTCGCCGGAGATCGTGACCTCGAGCCCCGCCGTGCCGAAGCCGGCGTGGAGCACCAGCACGAGGCCGGTCGCTGCGTCCTGGGCGAGGATGGCGGAGATCAACAGCGGCAACATCATCCCCGTTGGGGTACACCGGAGAGGTGCCGACTACAATGGACCGATCGGGGACATCGCTCCCCGGCGGATGGTGGATCGACGCGGAGCTCGCGCGCGGGGGCATGGGCGTCGTCTGGCGCGGACACCGCATCGAGGACGCCTTGCCCGTCGCGATCAAGGTCCTCCGCGCCGGAACCCGCGCAGCGATCGAGCCCGAGGTCCGGGCGGTCGCGGCCCTCGACCACCCAAACGTCGTCCGCGTCCTGGACCTCGGCGTCACCGCCGACGGCTCGCCCTTCTTCGTGATGGAGCTCGCGTCGGGGGATCTGCGCCCCTGGCGCCCCGCGAGCTGGGCCGAGCTGGGCCCGGTGCTGCGCGCCCTGCTCGACGCCCTCGCCCACGCCCACGCCCGAGGGGTCGTGCACACCGACCTGAAGCCCCCCAACATCCTGTGGGTCGATGGCGCCCCGAAGCTCGCCGACTTCGGCCTCGCGCGGGCGGCCGGACGGGCCGGCGCGACCACCGACTTGTCGCGCTCGGCGACGGCTGGGACGCCGCGCTACATGGCACCGGAGCAATTCGACGGGCGCTGGCGCAGCTTCGGCCCCTGGACCGATCTCTACGCCTTCGGCTGCCTCGTCTACGAGCTGGTCTGCGGGCACACGCCCTTCGTGGGACGGGACGTGACGGCCCTCGCCGCCGCCCACCGCGCCGCGCCCGTCCCCCCGCTCGCGGCGCGGCTGGCGGTCCCCACCGGGCTCGAGGCCTGGATCCGCCGCCTCCTGCGCAAGGCCCCGCGCGATCGCTTCCAGTGCGCCGCCGACGCCGCCTGGCACCTGCCCGACGGCGCGCTCAATCAGCCGGGTGCCGCCCCCCGCCCAGCCGCGGTGGACGACGGCGCCGAGACGGTGACGATGGCCACCGCCGCGCCCTTCGTGGCCCCCGACACGCTGCCGCCGCCGGCGCCCGCGCCGCTGCCGCCGCCGATCCCCGCCTCCTGGGCTCGGCGCCCCCCTACCCCGGGCCCCATGAGCCTGCGACTCCTCGGGCTGCGCCCGCCCCCCCTCATCGGCCGGCAGGCCGAGGCCGACGCCCTCTGGGCGGCGCTGCGGCGAGTCCACGAGACGAACAGCGGCCAGGTCGTCGCCCTCGTCGGAGCCGCCGGCTACGGAAAGACGCGCCTCGCCCAGGCGCTGTTGGAGCATGCCAGCGTCGTGGGCGCCGCCCGCGGCTGGACCCTGCGCTTCGACCGCGAGGGCGGACCGGCGCTGCGGCGTGGCCTGGAGCGAGCCCTGCGCACCGTCGGCCTGCCCCGCGAGCGCTTCCAAGCTCACCTCCTCGAGCGCGCCCCGACCCTCGACGCGCGCGCTCGCCAGATGCTGGTCGGCTGGCTGCGTCCGCGGACCCGAGACGCCGTCGCCCCGGACCGCGCCACCCAGACCAGCCTATGCCTCGCGGTGGCGCGGGCGCTGGATCCGGCGCGACCGGCGCTGCTGTTGCTGGACGACGCACAGTGGGGCCCCGCGGCCTGGCAGATCGCCAACGCGCTCCTCGATGCCCCGGACCAGACACCGCTGTCGTTGGTGATGACGTTCCAGTCGGAGGCGCTGGCGGAGTCGACGGAGGCGACCGAAGCCCTGGGAGCGCTCACCGGTCGGTCGGGCTTCGAGCGGATCGATGTCGGGCCGCTCCCGGAGGCTCACCGGTCGACGCTGGTGCGCGCGCTGATCGATGTGCCCGCGGCCGTCGCCGCCGAGGTCGGCCAGCGGGCGGCGGGCAACCCGCTCTACGCGCGAGCGCTGGTGGGCGCCTGGGCGGAGCGAGGCGCGCTGGCGGCCACGGCGACGGGGGTGAGGCTCAGGCCGGGAGCGGACCTCGAGCTGCCCCCCGACGTGGACGCGGTGTGGCGTGAGCGCATCGAGGCCTGGATCGGTGACGACGAGGCGGCTCGGATCGGCCTCGAGCTCGCGGCCGTGGGGGGGATCGAGATCGAGGAGACCGAGTGGCGCGCGGCCCTCGCGGCGGCGGGGTCGCCATTCCCCGAGGCGGCGGTCCGCCGCGGCGTCGACCGCGGCCTGCTCGCGGCGGCCCCGGAACGCGGGGGCTGGCGCTTCGTGCACGCCTTGTTGCGCGCCGCGTGGTTGTCCGAGGTGGGCCAACGCGCGGCGACGTACCACCGCGCCTGGGCCACCGCGCTCGAAGCAGACGACGACCCACACATCGTCTGGCGCCGGGCGGGCCATCTCCTGCGCGGGGGGCACCCCAACGAAGCGGTCGCGGCCTATCTCGACGCGCTCTCGCGGGTGATGGTCGACGCCCGCTTCACGCCGGTGGAGGTGCTGCTGGGGCCCCTCGAGCGCGCCCTGGAGGCCGTCGACGAGCCGCCGACCTCACCGCGGCGGGGGATGGCCCAGGCGTTGCGCGCGATCCTGCACGACACCCGCGGGGAGGCCGCCGCCGCGACCGAAGCCGCCGACGCGGTGCTTCAGCTCGCCTCCGCCGGGGGCGCCGGCTGGGCCCGCGCCACCAGCCTGGCCCACCGCGTGTTGGCCGCCAACGCCTCGTGGGCCGGGGACCACGCCCGCGCCGCGCCGCATTTCGAGGCGGCGCTGCGCGACGCCGACGCGGCCGCGGACCACGACGCCTGGCTCACGGCCTGCGGGACGCGCTGCCTGGCGAGCCACTGGGCCGGAGACCACGCGGCCTCCCGGCGCTGGCTGCGCGAGCTGAAGGCCCGCGCCCGACCCGGGGACGCGACGCATCGAACGATCCGCCGCTCGTCGCGCTTCGCGGCGGACCACGCCCTCGATGCCGGCGACCTCGACGCCGCCGAGGCCGCCCTCGACGAATCGGCCCTCGCCTGCGAGGCGGTGGACGACGTCTTCGGGCTGTCGGAGACCTGGACCCTGCGCTGCGACCTCGCCCGGGCCCGGGGCGACCTCACGGCCGCCGAGACCGCCCTCGAGCGCGCCGCCGCCTTCGCCCCGCCCCACGCCGCGGTTCAGGTCATGCACGACCTCGATCGCGGCCTCATCCGCGCCGCCCAGGGACGCCTCGAAGAGGCCGCGCGGCTCCTCACCTCGGTGGTGGAGCGAAGCCACGGCACGCTGCGTGTCCTCGCCCCCGGGGCCCTCGGCGCCGCGGCGATGGTCGCCGCACACCGAGGCGACTGGCCCGGCGCCCGCGACAGCCTCTCACGGTTGGAGGAGACGCTCGCGGAGATGCCCTTCGCCCACCGGGAGCTCCCGCGCTGCCTGACCCGAGCCGCCGACGCCCCCGGCGCCCCGGACGACGTCACCCGCAGGGCCCGCGCCCTCGCCCGAGCCCAACGCCTTCAGCTCGACCGAGCTTGAAGTCCACGGGCGCGGCTGGCACGAGTATTCCCTCGCCAAACGCCGCGTCGTTGGCGGAAGCTCTGGAGGCGGGCGCTCGAGCGGATCTCGAGGACGCGGAGCGGCCAGGTTTCGATTGGGAGGAGGACAGCATGCCGGAGCCGGTTCTTTCTGTGACGGAGGTGGGCGCGTACCGCCTGGTGAAGATCGCCATCCCGGAGGGGATCACCACGCCGAGGGAGTTCGCGGCTTCCGTCGGGCGGCTCGATCTGTCTGGTGACGAGCCCGTACTGCTCAACGGCAGGGCGCCTGTTTGGGGATACGCGATGCTCGTTCACCAGGCGCACGCGACACCAGCCATAGCGGCGTTCGACCCGCGCCTCGGGTACGTCGTGGTGGCGAGCCACGATCCACGGTTTACCGTGGGGGCGGTGCTCGACGACATCGAGCTCGGCGACGCTTGAGAACCCGCGCCGGGATCGTCGTCGCCGTCGGTGGCCCCCCCCATTCGGGCAAATCGGTCTTCGTCAGCGCCCTCTACAAAGAGATCCTGTCGAGCCACCCGACCGACTTCGTCTTCCTGGAGCGCGCGGCACCCGACGGCGAGGGCATGTGGGCGGCGGAGGCCGATCCAGAGCTCGTCGCGCAAATACGCCGGAAGTCAGCGTTCGCTGACGAGTTCGTGCAACGCACCGCGCAGGGCGTGGCGCGCGCGTGCGAGTGCTTCCCGCTCCTCCTGGTCGACCTTGGCGGCAAGCGCGCGCCGGACAACGCCGCCCTGCTGAAGCTCGCCGACGGGTTGATCGTCCTGTCTTCGGACAATGGGGAGCTCCAGGCCTGGTGCGCCTTCGCTGAGACAAACGGCTGCGAGGTCTTCGCGACCCTGCGCTCCAGACTCGGCGCGACCGACGCGGTCTCGTCGGTAGACGTCACCTGCGAACCGGTCGTGGGCACGCTTCGGAATCTCCTTCGCGATGGACCCTCAACGCCATACGCGGGCGCGATCCAGGATCTGGCCAGGTGGCTCGTAGCACGCACGCACACGAAGTGCGCCGCATTCCCCCCCGACCACCGCATCGACCACAAGCCCAGCGGCGATTGAGCGGAGACCACAAGCCCAGCGGCGATTGAGCGGAGACCACAAGCCCAGCGCCGAGGCCGCGTCCTCTTCGCCGTCGCCGAGTGCGCTCCACATCGCCGATCAGGCTACCGCTCGGCGAGAGGTTCCGTTATCCCTGCGCTTCGAGTTTTCGCATCGAGGGTCGAATGAGCACACCTACCACCGCCGAAGAGGTCCTGGCCGAGATCGACAAGATCGACGCGCGCCGGGTGAAGATCGCCATCACCGACATCGACGGCGTCCTGCGTGGGAAGTACATCCACGTCGACAAGCTGCGCGGCATCCTGAAGGATGGCTTCGGCTTCTGCGACGTGGTCTTCGGCTGGGACGCTGCCGACGAGTGCTACGACAACACGAAGTTCACGGGCTGGCATACGGGCTACCCCGACGCCGCGGCGCGCCTCGACCCCACGACCTTCCGCAACCTGCCCTGGGAGGGGGGCCTGCCGTTCCTCCTCGGTGACTTCGTCGACGCCCAGGGCGCGCCCCTCTCCGTCTGTCCTCGCCAGCTCCTCCGCGCACAGGTCGCGAAGGCGGCCTCGATGGACATCGAGGCGTCCTTCGGCCTCGAGTTCGAGTGGTTCAACTTCGCCGAGACGCCCGAGTCGATGGCGGCGAAGGGCGGCGTCGGTGCCAATCCGCTCACCCCGGGCATGTTCGGCTACTCAGCGCTGCGCAGCAGCCTCAACCACGAGTTCTTCGCCGATCTGATGGAACAGCTCGAGGACTTCCGCGTCCCCATCGAGGGGCTCCACACCGAGACCGGCCCGGGCGTGCTCGAGGCCGCCATCCTCTACGGACCGGCCCTCGAGGCGGCGGACAGGGCGGTGCTGTTCAAGACCGGCGCCAAGGAGGTCGCCTATCGCCACGGGATCCTGGCCTCCTTCATGGCCAAGCAGAGCATGGACCTGCCCGGCTGCTCCGGCCACATGCACCAGAGCCTCTGGCGCGACGGCGCGAACCTCTTCTACGACGCCGACGACCCACACCGCATGAGCGACACCTTCCGGCACTACGTCGCCGGGCAGCTCCTCCTGCTCCCGCAGATCCTCCCCTTCTTCGCGCCGACGGTGAACAGCTACAAACGCCTCGTCGACGGCATGTGGGCCCCGACCAAGGTCACTTGGGGCGTCGACAACCGCACCGTCGCGCTGCGCGTCATCCCGGGGTCGCCGACCTCGACCCGCCTTGAGACGCGGGTCCCCGGCTCGGACATCAACCCCTACCTCGCCGTCGCCGCGGGCCTCGCCGCCGGGCTCTACGGCATCGAGAACCGCCTCGCGCTGGAGCTCGACCCCATCGTCGGCAACGGCTACACCGCGGAAGACGCGGTCCGCCTCCCCGCCAACTTGCTGGCGGCCGCCGACGCCCTGGACCGCTCCGAGATCGCCCGGTCTCTGTTCGGAGACCCCTTCATCGACCACTTCGTCGCCAGCCGCCGCTGGGAGTGGCGTCAGTTCGGCCAGTCCGTCACGGACTGGGAGCTGCGCCGCTACTTCGAGATCATCTGATGGCCTTCACCTTCAACTTCCCGACGAAGATCCACTTCGGCCCCGGCGTCCGGCACCAGCTCGGCGACGCCCTCGCCGCCGCCGGCATCCATCGGCCGCTGGTGCTCACCGACGCCGGCGTATCGACCCTCCCGTGGTACCCCGAGATCGTCTCGTTGACCGGCGAGCTGCCCACCGCCACCTTCGACGGCGTCCACGGCAACCCCCTGGTCTCCCAGGTCACGGCGGGGGTCGCCGCCTTCACCGCCCACGACGCCGACGGCATCGTCGCCGTCGGTGGCGGAGCGCCGATCGACGTCGCCAAGGCGGTGGCGCTTCTGGCCCACCACCCCGGCGAGCTCCTCGACTACGAGGACGGCAAGGCCGGAGCGCGCCCCATCGACCAGGCGATCCCCCCGATCATCGCGATCCCCACCACCGCGGGCACCGGCAGCGAGGTCGGCCGCTCGGCGGTGGTCGCAGACGACGAGACGCACACCAAAAAGATCATCTTCGACCCCCAACTCCTCCCGCGCGTGGTCCTCGCCGATCCCGAGCTCACGGTCGGTCTGCCCTCCAAGATCACCGCCGCCACCGGGATGGACGCCCTCACTCACCTCGTCGAGGCCTTCCTCGCCCGCGGCTACCACCCGATGGCCGACGGCATCGCCCTTGAGGGCGTCGCCATGGTGGCCGCCCACCTCCCGGCCTGCGTCGCCTTCGCCAAGCGCATGGAGGCCGGACACCGGATCGGCGAGGCCGACTGGCCGACCCACCTCGAGGCGCGCGGTCAGATGCTGTGCGCCGCCCTGATGGGGGCCGTCGCCTTCCAAAAGGGGCTCGGCGTCGCCCACTCCTGCGCCCACGCACTCTCGACGGTCTGCGACACCCACCACGGCCTCGCCAACGCCGTGATGCTCCCCGCCGCCCTGCGCTTCAACCTCGTCACCGAGGCCGACCGCCTCCTACGGCTCGCGCGCGCCGTCGACCCCAAGGCGACGGACGGCGCGGAGTTCATCGACTGGGTCATCGCCCTCCGCGCCCAGATTGGCATCCCGCCCACGCTGACGGCCCTGGGTGTCGACCCCGGCGCCACCGACCGCCTGGTCTCCGTCGCCCTCGACGACGGGTGTCACCCGCTGAACCCGAGGCCCGTCGACAAGGAAGCCCTCGAAGCCATCTACCAGGACGCGTTCTAGTGATCGACCTACACGACCCCGCGACGGGCGAAGTCACCGGCCAGCTCGAACCCGACACCGCCGCGACCATCCGGGCGAAGCTCGACGCCGCCCGCGCCGCCCAGCCCGCCTGGGCCGCTCGCCCCTACGAGGAGCGGGCCGCCGTCATCGCGCGCTTCCGCGACCTGATGGTCGAGGGCCGAGACGCCCTCGCGACCATCCAGAGCAGGGAGACGGGCAAGCCCATCAGCCAGGCGCGGGGCGAGCTCGGCGCCACCCCCGCTCGGATCGACTTCTTCCTCGAGCACACCGCCGCCCACCTGCGCCCCACGCCCGTGGCCGAGGGCGCCACCGCGGAGGAGATTCGCTACGCCCCCCTGGGGGTCGTCACCAACATCTCCGCCTGGAACTACCCCTGGTTCGTCGGGACCAACGTCTACGTCCCGGCGCTGCTCACCGGCAACGCCGTGCTCTACAAGCCCTCGGAGTGTGCCGCCCTCACCGGCCTGGCGACGGCCGATCTCCTCCACGAGGCGGGCGTCCCCGAGGACGTCTTCGCGACGCTGGTCGGCGGCGGCGCCGTCGGCGCCGAGCTCTTGGCTCACCGCACCGACGGGGTCTTCTTCACCGGCTCCTACGCCACCGGCCTGCGGGTCGCCACCGCCGCCGCTCGCCACCTCTGCCCGGTGCAGCTCGAGCTCGGCGGCAAGGATCCCGCCTACGTCGCCCCCGACGTGGATCCCGCCGCCGCCGCCGCCGGGCTGGCCGACGGCGCCTTCTACAACAACGGCCAGGGCTGCTGCGCGATCGAGCGCATCTACGTCCACACCGACGTGTACGACGCCTTCGTCGAAGCCTTCTTGGCCACCGTCGCCGGCTTCGCGATGGGTGAGCCCGCAGACGAGGCGACCTACCTGGGCCCTCTCACCCGCGAACCGCAGCTCGCCATCCTCGCCGCCCAGGTAGAAGACGCCGTATCGAAGGGCGCCACCCTGCGGACTGGGGGCCGCCGCGCGGACCGCCGGGGGTGGTACTTCGAGCCCACCGTGCTCACCGAGGTCGACCACTCGATGTCGGTGATGCGCGACGAGAGCTTCGGTCCGATCATCGGCATCCAGCGCGTCCCCGGCGACCAGGAGGCGACCCGCCTCATGGCCGACACGCCCTACGGGCTGACGGCGGCGGTCTTCTCCACCGACCGCGACCGCGCGATCCGCATCCTCGAGCAGCTCGACACCGGCACCAGCTACTGGAATTGCTGCGACCGCGTCTCCCCGCGCCTCCCCTGGAGCGGCCGCGGCCACTCCGGCGTCGGCGCCACCCTCTCCCACGCCGGCATCCGCGCCTTCCTCCGCCCACGCGCCTTCCACCTGCGCGCGTGAGCGACCTCCAGGGGGCGATCCGCCGGCTGACCGCGGAGGGCGGCGACGCCAACCGCCTCGTCCTCGAGGCCGGCGACGCCTGGGTGGTCCTCGACGCGGGCCGCGGGCGGAGCATGGTCCGGCTCCGCGCGAGCGACGGCACCCGCCGCAGCGCGCCCGCGCAGGCGACCTCCGACCTCGCCCACCTCGCCACGACGCTCCTCGGCGACCCGCAGGCGCGCGTCCGCGAGCAGCCGGGCGACCGCCTCCGGCTGAAGAACGGAGCTCTGCTCGACGGGATGCGCACCCTCGCGCAGGCCCGCGACATGTCGACCCGGCAGGGCGTCTACCTGCTGCTCGTCCGCGCCCACCTCGCGTTGCTCGTACAGGGCGACCGGCCCCACGCCGTCGAGGTCACGGGCGGCGCCCCGATCTACGCCGTCTTCACCGACTGGAGCGCCCTCGACGCCTTCGATCCGCGCATCCAGCCCCACCGCGTGATGCCCGGCCACGAGCTCTTCCCTCACCTGGCGGCGCACGAGATCGGCGGCCTGCTCATCAACCCCGGCGGCCGGGTCGGGGGCGAGCTCTACCGTCACGAGGTGCTCACGGTCTGCGACGGCATCCGCCGGATGGTCGGCCGATGAACGTGGTGGTGGTGGGGGCGGGCGTCTTCGGCCTCACGGCCGCCCTCGAGCTCCGCGCCCGTGGCTATTCGGTGATCGTGATCGATCCGGGGCCCGTGCCCACCCCGGACGCAGCCTCCACCGACATCACCAAATGCCTCCGCGCCGACTACGGGGACGACGCCCTCTACTGCGACCTCATGACCCGCGCCTTCGAGGGCTGGGACAACTGGAACGAGCTCTGGAACGAGCCGGTCTACCACCAGACGGGGGCCACCTTCCTCAGCACCGAGCCGATGGCGCCGGGGGGCTTCGAGCACGACAGCTACGCCCTGCTGCGAGCGCGCGGCTACCCCCTCGAACGGCTGGACGCGGCGGCCATCGCGCGTCGCTTCCCCGCCTGGGCCGACTCCGGCTTCGTCGACGGCTACCTCAACCCGCGGTCCGGGTGGGCCGCCTCGGCGCGGATCATCGCGCAGCTCGCCGAGCAGGCGATCGCGCGGGGCGTCATGCTGCGCGAGCACCTCACTGTCACCGGCCTGCTGGAGCGCGGCGGCCGGGTCGTCGGCGTCGTGGCCGGCGGCGCGCACATCGAAGGCGACGCCGTGCTCGTCGCGGCCGGCGCCCGGACCCACGAGCTCGTCGGTGACCTTCGAGACCGGATGTGGGCCAGCGGCCACGACGTGCTGCTCTTCTGCCCCGACCAGACCGAGCTCTTTCGGCCACCGGCCTTCATCACCTGGACGGCGGACATCGCGCGTGCCGGCTGGTACGGCTTCCCGGCCCTCGCCGACGGCACGCTGAAGATCGCCCACCACGGCGTCGGTCGCCGACTCGAGCCCGGGGCACCGCGCACACCCTCCGACGGGGTCGAGGGCGCCTTTCGGACCTTCTTGCGCGAGCGGCTGCCCGCCGCCGCGCGCGCCCCGGTCGTCGGCGGACGGCTCTGCGTCTACTGCGACACCTTCGACGGCGACTTCTTCATCGACCGCCACCCCGACCGACCCGGCCTCGCCGTGGCGGCGGGCGGCTCGGGCCACGCGTTCAAGTTCGCCCCCGTCCTCGGCGCGCTGACGGCCAACGCGATCGAGGGGCGGCCCCACCCGCGCTTCGCCTGGCGGGACCTCGGCCCGTACAGCACCGAGGCCGCCAGGTCAGACACACTGTGTAGGTAATAGACCTACCCGGCGCCGAGCAAAGGTTCTACTCGCGGTAAAAGTCACACAACCCCACAGGGCGGCGAATCCTTGCGTTCATGGGCCGCGTTGTGGCTAATTCACAGGCGATGCGTGAGGAAGAGGGGGGCCGCGCGGCGGCTCTTTGATTGCGCTATTTCGGAATGTTTCCACCCAGTGCGAAAAATCGGAAGATCTGAAGGGTGCGGAAACAGCCGCTAGTTTCCTCTTCTGGAGAGAGTCTCGCTCGGGGGAGCAGTATGTTCGGTTTGCGCGCTCTTGTAGCTTCCGTCGCCGTGGTCTTCGTCGCGACGGCGGCCCAGGCTCAGGTCACGAACTTCAGCCGCGACGTCGCCACGGCGATCGACCGCGGCCTCGACTGGCTCGACGCCCAGGCGGTCTACCAGAACCCCAGCACGGCCCAGGACGCCGCGGGGCTCGCGGCCTTGGCGTTGCTGGAGAAGCGCCGCGGTGTCGATCCCAACGCGGCCCCCGCCGGCTACGCCAACGCGCAGCCCGCCGACCAGGCCCGGCTGGATCGGGTGATGGCCTTCATCTTCCACCACGCGGTGGAGGGGGCCTACTACGGCTACCGCGACGGCGTGGACCTGATGGCGATCTCGGTCTATCTGCGGACCGGTGGCGTCGAGCAGGTTCAAGCCCGCGGGATCCTGAATCTGCTCGTCGACCGCGTGCTGGCCAACCAGAACGGCGCCGGCTACTGGTGCTACCGGGACGGGAGCTGCAACGACTCCTCCGTCACCCAATTCACCACCGCGGGGCTCGGCGCCGCGCTGTCGGTCTACCGCCTCCCCGCCTGGCGCGACGCCGTGCGCATGGCCCGTATCGAGGCGGCGTTGGGTCGCGGCGCGCTGGCCTACGTCCAGCACGCCGAGCGCCAGGGGCTGCTCGATCCCGGTGAGCTCGGCCACGGCTACCACCCGGGCCTCGCCCCCTCCCTCCAACAAACCTCCACCGGCCTCTGGGTCCAACTCCAGGGCGGCTCCGACGTCAACGCCCCCGGTGTCCAGTCCTTCCTCCGCTGGCTGCAGATCCGCTACGAGTACCGCGGCGACACCGAGCTGCTCACCTGGGGCGGCTTCGACCAGTCCTACTTTTACTACCTCTTCGCCGCCTCGCGGGCCTTCCGCTTCATCGAGAGCGCGGGCGTCGCGACCGCCGCCGGCAACCTCGATCCGAGCGCTCTAGGGGTCCTCGGACCGAACGCGGCCCCGGCGTTTCACGACCGCGACGTCCACCTCGTCCCCGCCGCCCAAGCCCGGGTGGCCGGCTTCGGCGCCGGCGGCGTCGGCTACTACGCCGATCCGAACGAGGGGGCGCGCTGGTACTTCGACTTCGCCTACACCCTGCTCTCGATGCAGCAGGCCGGGGGCCTCTTCGATCCGCCCCAGGGGCTGCTGGCCTGGAACCAGTTCGCCTGCCAGTCCTACGCGATCCTCGTGCTTCAGCGATCCACCGGGGGCTTCTGTGAGGAGAACGCCTGCGGCGAGTGCGGCCCCGCGCCGGTGGAGGTCTGTAACGGCGAGGACGATGACTGCGACGGCAGCACCGACGAGGGGGTCGTCAACTCCTGCGGTGAGTGCGCGCCCCAGGAGGTCGAGGTCTGCAACGGCGCCGACGACGACTGCGACGGGCTGACGGACGAGGGCCAGCTCAACGACTGCGGCGGTTGCGGCGCCTTGCCGGCCGAGGTCTGCAACGACGAAGACGACGACTGCGATGGCTCCACCGACGAGGGCGTGCGCAACGTGTGCGGCGAGTGCGGCCCCGACCCGGTCGAGGTCTGCAACGGTGAGGACGACGACTGCGACGGATCCGTCGACGAGGGCCTGCTCAACGCCTGCGGCGAGTGCGGCCCCACGCCGAACGAGATCTGCAACGGGATGGACGACGACTGCGACGGCGCCATCGACGAGGGCACGCTCAACGCCTGCGGCGGCTGCGGACCGGTCCCCGTCGAGATCTGCGACGGCGTCGACAACGACTGCGATGGCGCCATCGACGAGGGGCTCATCAACGCCTGCGGGCAGTGTGGACCGCTGCCGGCCGAGGTCTGCGACGGCATCGACAACGACTGCGATGGTGGCGTCGATGAGGGCTTGCTCAACGACTGCGGCGCCTGCGGCCCGACCCCGGTCGAGGTCTGCAATGGCACAGACGACGACTGCGACGGCGTCGTCGACGATGGGCTGCTCAACGCCTGCGGCGAGTGCGGCCCGACGCCCGTCGAGGTCTGCGACGGCATCGACAACAACTGCAACGGCCTCATCGACGAGGACACGCTCAACGCCTGAGGCGGCTGCGGCGCGGTCCGCGCGGAGGTCTGCGACGGCAGCGACGACGACTGCGACGGCGCCAGCGACGAGGG
>CAYOBQ010000136.1:0-25480 GCA_964402225.1 uncultured Nannocystaceae bacterium
GGCTTCGCGCCTTGAACTCGGCCGGCGGGCACGCACATCACTTGGTCGCTTGGTCCGCCGCACCGTCCTAGACGGACAGCGCCCTCGCCGCTAACTTCCCCGCCATGAACATCAACGAACTGAAGGGCCTGCGGGCCGGCATCTGCGTCTCCGGTGGCCTCGACTCCAAGACCGTCACCACCCGGTTGGTCAAGGAGGGCATCGACGTCTGTGGCTTCACCGCAGACCTCGGCCAGCCCGACGAGTCGAACATCGACGACATCCCGCGCCGGATGGCGCCCTGCGGAGCCGAGACGCTGGTCGTCGACCTCAAGCAGGAGATGGCCGAGGCCTGCTTCCTCGTGCTCCGCGCCCAGGCGACCTATGACGGCGGCTACTGGAACAGCACCGGCATCGCCCGCGCCGTCACCGTCCAGGGCCTGCTCGGTGCGATGCGCGAGCGCGGCTGCACCGTGCTCAGCCACGGCGCCACCGGCCGGGGCAACGACCAGGTCCGCTTCGAGCGCTACACCAACGTGCTCGCCCCCGAGATGAAGGTCTACGCCCCCTGGCGCGACCCCACGCTCCTCGCCCAGTTCCCCGGTCGCAAGGAGATGGCCGCGTGGCTGACGGCCCAGGGCATCGAGGCGGACGTCGGCCCGACCAAGCGCTACTCCACCGACGCCAACCTCTGCGGGCTCAGCCACGAAGCGGAGGACCTCGAGAGCCTCGAGACGGCCTGCCTCATCGTCGAGCCCATCATGGGCGTCTGGCCGCAGGACGCCCCCGACCGGGTGGAGGAGGTCACCATCCGCGTCGAAGAGGGTCGAGTCACCCAGCTCGACGGACAGGACGTCGACCCCCTCGCCGCGATGCTCCAGGCCAACGATGTCGCCGGCCGCAACGGTATCTGGATGCGCAACGCCCTCGAGAACCGAATCGTGGGCACCAAGAGCCGCGGCGTCTACGAGGCCCCGGGCATGGAGCTTCTGGGGTTCGCCCTACGCAGCGTCTATCAGGCCACCATGGACCGGCGCGCCGCCGCGCTCTTCCAGCACCTCTCCGGCCTCGTCTCCGACCAGATCTACGACGGACGCCTCTTCGATCCGGCCACCCAGGCAGCGATCACCGGCATCGAGCACCTCACCCGCTACGCCACCGGCACCGTCCGAGTCGGCCTCTACAAGGGCAACCTCTTCTTCCTCAGCCTCACCGACGTGCCCCACTCCATCTACAACGAGTCCGACTCGTCGATGGAGAAGTCCGACGGCCTCAATCCCGCCAGCTCCCAGGGCTACCTCGAGGTCCAAGGCGTCGAAGCCACCGCCCTCGCCCGTGCAGGCCAGATCATCGACCGCCTGAAGGGCTGAGAGCCGCCCTCGGGGCGCTGTCAGTGACGGCGACAGCCTGATCCCGCGCGGGTCGTTCTAGTCCGCGCGCAGTTCAAGGGACGCAGACCTGGGCGCCGGTGTCGATGACCTGGCAGGTGTCGCCTCCTCGGGGGCACGTCCCTGGGCCGGCGCAGACGGCGAGGCAGACGGCGACGTCGGGCACGCCGTCTCCATCACCATCGAGGAGGACGCAGGCGCCGCCGGGGCAGGCGGCGTCGCTGTCGCACAGCGCGGTGCAGTAGCCGCCGGGGACGGTGGTCTCGCACTCGTAGGGCGCGGCGCAGTCGCCGCCCCCGCAGGCACCTCCGAGCGGGGCGCCGCCACCGCCGCCACCACCACCACCACCACCCGCGCCGCAGGTGTTCGGTCCGAAACACTCATCGACTTGGGGGCCGCAGTTCGGGCACACGCAGGCGCCGCCGGGGCAGCCGGTCTGGGTGAGGCAGGGCGCGACGGTGCGGTTGTAACAGCCCTCGCAGGCGCCGCTCGCGGGACACGCTTGAATGCAGTCCTGGTCGCCGGCGCAGCCCTCCCAGCACCGGCGCAGATCCGCGCAGGGTGGCTCGGCGAGGTCGGCGCCTTGCACGGGGACGAGCGGGAAGTCGATCCCAGTGAGGGCGCCGCCGTCCAGGCGGACGGGTTCGATGGCGTCGGGGTTGCGCCAGAATCCGAGCAAGTCGCCGGAGCCGAGGTTGCCGTCCCGGTTCACGTCCGCCACCGCGACGACGAGCCAGTCGCCGGGCTCGGAGCTCAGCGCGTAGGCGTAGCCGTCGGCGGCGGAGGTCTGGGTCTCGCCGCCGATGATGATGTTCCCCGCCTCGTCGGGCCTCGCGGTGGCGACGCCGATGGGGCCCACGTCGGCGACGGGCGCGGCGCCGACCACGAAGATGACGGCCAGTCGGGCCTCGCCGTTGTCGCTGCGCACGTCGAGGGTGGCCTGATGGGTGCCGTCGGGCATCCCGCCGCGGTCGACGCGGACCTCCACGGCGGCGGATCCGCCGGGCCCGAGGCTGCCCTCGTCGTCGCCCCGGATGCGGACGGCGGAGGCGGCCGTGCCGCCGATGGAGGCCCTCCATCCGAGGTCGCCACCGCCGGCGTTGAAGAGCATGACCCGGCCCGAGTCGCGGCCCCCGAGGTTGATGCGCTCGGCGGAGACGGAGAGGGACGGCGGAGCATCCGGGGCCACGCCGCCAGCGGCTCGGAGGGCCGCGGGCGCGTTGATCAGGCCGGCGCCGCAGCCGGCGTCGCAGCGGGCGCCAGGATCGGCGGTGTCCTTGAGGATGCGTTCGGCCTCGGCGGCGCTGAGCCCCGGTTTGACCGACTTCATGAGCGCGACGAGGCCGGCCACGTGGGGCGAGGCCATGGAGGTGCCCTGCAGAAAGTCGATGATGGACTCGCGGCCGTCCTGGCTGAGGTAGGTGGAGAGAACACCGTCGGGGTAGCCGTCGGCGTTGGCGTCGGCCTCCACGTTGCCCCCCGGAGCCATCACATCGACCACCGAGCCGAAGTTGGAGTAGGGCGCCCGGCTGGCCGTGTAGTCGGTGGCGCCGACGACGATCACGTTCTCGTAGCCCGCCAGCGAGCTGGCGCCGGCGTCGCGGTTGTCGTTGCCCGCCGCGACCACCACGATCGCGCCAGCGCCGACGGCGGCGTCGATGACCTCCTGCTCGGCCGTGACGAGGGGCCCACCTCCGAGGGAGAGGTTGATGACGTGGGCGCGGTCGCGGTTGGCCGGGGCGTCGGGGACCTCGAGACCCGCGGCCCAGGCGATGCCGGCGATGATGTCGATGGAGGTACCCGCGCCGCGGGCGGGATCGACCACGCCGAGCACGCGCACGGGGAGGATCCGGCAAGCCCAGTCGACACCGACGAGCCCCGCGTTGTTGGCCGAAGCGCCCACCGTCCCCGCGACGTGGGTCCCGTGCCACACGCTCTGGCCGCCCTGGCTGCCGGCGACCTGAGAGGGCTCGCCGTCGCGGCCGTCCCCGTCGCCAGCGAAGCCCAGATCGCTGATCATGTCATAGCCCCCCAGGCGCCGGTCGCCGAAGTCCGGGTGGGGGTTCACGCCGTCGTCGACCACCGCACAGACCACGTCGGTGGAGCCCGTCGTCAGGTCCCACGCGGCGGGCATCCCGATCTGCTGGTAGTGCCACTGGAACGGGTAGAACTCGTCGTCCGGCTTGCGGTAGGTGCGCTTGTAGTGGTTGAGGTGGGCGTAGGCGAGGTCCGGGTGCCGGGTCAGAAGCGCCGCGACACGGGCCGTCTCCTCGTGGCCCGGGACCCGTCCATCGGCACGCCGCACGCGCAACGTGAGCACCCGCGCGAACCCCCAGACGCCGGGGGCGAAGCGCCACTCCCCGAGGCCCGGATGGACGTGCAATGTGTCGACGACCGACACGTCCGAGCGCAGGCGCACGAGGACCTCGCCAGGGACGAAGTCGCGGGGCCGGAAGGCCGGCGTAAAGGGCGCCGGCCCGACCGCGAGAAGGGCCTGTCCTCGCCCGGCGACGATCCGAGCCCCGACCTCGAGGGCCCGCGCCGGGATGACGGTCGACCCCGCGTTGGCCACCCCGGGGGTGAAGGGGCTGACGCGACCGGAGACGTTGCCGCCTCCGAGGGTGAGCGGATCATCGTCGCCGCCGCCGCCGGGTTCGCAGGCACACAGCGCGAGGATGAAGAGCGCGGACGCGCTTCGATACATGGTTCGCTCCTTCGTCACAGGCGAAGACGTACGAGGTTCGGCGTCGCTTCCAGGACGCCGTCCATCTCCGAGAGGCGGGCCACGAGCTCGAGCGTCTCAGCGCGGCTGTCGGCCTCGGGACACCGGAGGAGCGCCACCGTCTCGCCGCCCCAGGCCGCTACCGCGCAGCGCCACGGGCCCACCTCCGTCGGCGGCTGAGCGCCCGCCTCCACCGTCACCAACGCCTCGCCGGTTCGGAAGTCGGCTTCGGCCCAAGGCGAGGCGCCGCCGCAGGCCGTGAGCAAGAGTGGGAGGAGCGCTCGCCGCATGGGCGACGACTCTACCGCTTCATTCCCTCGGAAGCTCGACCGGCGAGAGCTCGACCACCAGGCACACGCTCATCGCGTCGCAGCCAGCTCCCTCGCACGGCTGGGGCCCCTCGGGTCCGAGCCGCGCGTCGAGGCCGCCGGCGATCTGGAGCACCAACTCCAAGGCCCGCTCCAACGACATCTCGAGGATGGGGCCCGCCTGGGGACACAACGCCGGCGCGGTGGGCTCGCCGCATCGGTGCTGCCATAGCTCGATGGCGGCGCGGAGGGTGTCGCGCGTGAGATACCCCGTCACCTCGCCCTCTGCCCAGAACCCCTGGGGCTCCAGCTCGAATCGGGCCTGGAACTCCACGCCGTCAAGCCAGAGGCCGGGGAGCGGGAGCGCGAGGTGGAAGCGCCCCGGGCCAGCGACGAGATGCTCGCCGCGCACCGTCGCCGGGAGCCGTGACTCCGGTCCCTCGATGCGATAGCCATCGGCGGCATGGTCGCCTTCGGAGAACACCAACGTGGCGTTGCGGCTCGCCGGCCCCGCGCTCGAGGCCTCGAGTCGGGCGAGGGCGATCCACTCGATCTCCCCGCCGGCGTCCGGGTGGAGCAAGTCGGTGGCGACCACGTCGGCGATGGCGAACAGGCCCGCCAGGCCGGACCCCACATTGTGCCCCGCCACCTCGCACCCGGCTTCGGCGGCGGAGGCGGGATCCGGCGGGACGTCGATCCAGGTCAGCCGCGCCGCTGGGGTGTGCGCCGGGGCCGGGGCCGGGGCCGGGGCAGGGGCCCCGTCCGGCTCGTCCGGCACGACGGCCGGCTCCTCGATGTCCGGCGCCGGCTCGGGCGGTGGCGCGGCGTCCCGACGCCGCAGGTGGGTCCACCCGTCCTCCTCGATCTCGGCGTCCCCCGTGCCCTCCGGGGGGACCACGATGCAACCCGTGAGAACCACGGCCATCCACGCGCAGCGCATGACGCACCTCCTGACTACGGGACGCACGCCGCGCCCCTCCTTTTGAGGAATGTCGCCGGGGGGGCCTCGTTGATCAGCCTCGCCCTCACGCTCGCGGGTTGCGTCGTCGACACGGCCGGCGACGCGGAGTGCGTCGAGCGCTCGGTCGCGGTGGACCAGGACTGCGACTTCGGAGACGACGCCGTACTTCGGAGCTGCGAGCGGCTCGATGACGGGCGCTGGAGCTGCCAATGCGCGGACTCCGGCGGCGGTGAGCGCTTCCTCGTCAGCCAAGGTGGACGCTGCTGTGAGCTCGAGGGAGTCGCCGAAGGGGGCTGCGGAGGCTGAAGAGGTGTCAGGGCCCGATCTCGACGGGGGCGAGGTCCGATGTACCCTCCAGGGTCGTTACGGAAGTGTTACCCGACGACGACGACGACGCCGCTACCGTTGCGCCTCCATCGAAGGAGGACCCATGCAGCGATCTTGCCACGCCATCCTGACGCTCGCGCTGCTGTGTGCGCCCCTCGGCGCCGAGCCGCTCCCGGCGCCCATCGACGAGCTGGGACGCAGCACCCTGGTGGGCTTCGTCTTCGAGGGGCCCGAGAACGCCGGGGTGGTCCTCGACGCGCTCCGCGCGCGGGTCGAGGGTCTCGACCCGGCGACCCGCGACGATCTACGAGCCGCCGCGGCCTGGCTCGCCGAGCGCTGTCCGTACAACCGGGCGCTCCACGCCACCTCCTCGGCCGTTGGGGCGGCGCTGGACGGGCCCCTCGCGCCGCTGGATGCCGCCGGCGTCGCCTTGAGCGCCGACGCGAGGCGTCACCTGGTCGGGCATCGTCGACACCTCGCTCGGCTGGGCGAGCTGCACGACCGACATCTCCGGCTGCTCGGTGCCCTGGGCCTCACCCTCGCGCCAGCCCGCGGCGGCTCCGCCGCGGTGGCGTCGCTGAACGAACGGCTCGGCGGGATCCGAGACGAGGTCGACCAGCTCGACCCGACGCGCGCCGACGGCATCGCCGCGGCGACCGCGACGCTCAACGGGCCGCTGGCGGACCAGTGGCCGCTGAAGCTCTTCCTCTTCGTCTATGCCGACACCCTGAAGGCCGCCGCCGACGACGCTCGCGGGTTGGCGGCGCTGTCCGCCGCGCATCCGACGCTTCGGGCGCGGAGCCTGGCCTTTGCCGCCCACGCCGAGGATGTCCGTCGTATGATCGAGCGCCTGACCTCGCTGTACTGCTGAAGAGATGTCCGACCGCGTCGCCCTGGTCGTCGAGGACGACCCCGCCATCCGGCGCGGGCTCATCGACGCCCTGCGCTTCGCCGGCTTCGCCGTCCGCGAGTGCGGCGACGGCGGCGAAGCCGTCGACCTCGCGGTGGAGCGGGACGTCGATCTGGTGCTGCTCGACGTGCTCCTGCCAGGCGTCGACGGCTTCGAGATCCTCCAGCGACTGCGTCGCTTTCGTCCCCGGCTGCCGGTCATCATGCTCACCGCGCGGGGGGCGGAGGACGACCGCGTCCGGGGCCTGCGCCTCGGCGCCGACGACTATGTAGTCAAGCCCTTCAGCGCGCGGGAGCTGCTGGCGCGGGTGGAGGCCGTCCTGCGCCGATCCGCGGAGCGCCCCTCGGCGGTGCGGTCACTGTCCCTCGGCGACCGCCGCGTCGACTTCGACCGGCTCCAGATCGAGCTCGCGGGCGGTGAGACGCGGGCCCTCTCCGAGCACCAGGCGCAGCTCCTCCACTACCTCGCCGCGAACCGAGGGCGCGCCGTCGGGCGCGACGAGCTGCTCCAACACCTCTGGGGCTGCGACCCGGCGCGCGTCGAGTCACGCACGGTCGACATGCACATCGCCCGACTCCGAGAGAAGCTCGAACCCGAGGGTGGACCACCCCGGTTCGTCCAGACGGTCCGCGGCAAGGGCTATCGGCTCGCCACCGAGGCCGAGCTGGAGCGCCCGTGAAGAGGGGTTGGCTCGTCTTCACCGCGTGCGCCACCGCGATGCTGGTCGGTCTGGTGTGGCTCTCCGCGGTCGTCCTCTCGCTGGAGCGCACCGAAGCGGAGGCGGAGGCCGCCGCGCGCCATCGACAATCGGTGCGCCTCGCGTTGTGGCGGATGGACTCCTGGCTGGGGGCGGTCCTCGCGCGGGAGGCCGCTCGCCCGGCGGTGGACTACGCCCCCTACCGCCCGCGAAACGCCTTCAACCGCGCGCTCGAGCCCCTCGAGCCCGGCGCGGTGTACACCGCCTCGCCGCTGCGGGACTTCGCACCGGACGTGGTCGGCCTGCACTTCGAGTGGACCCAGGCGCGGGGGCTGTCCTCCCCGCGACAGCGGCCCGGGGAGCTGACCGCGCTGAGCGAGGCGCTGGACGTCCCGCGGGCGCTCCAGATCGCCGAGCAGGCCGAGGCCCGGGCGCGCGAGGCGTCGCCGCGGCCCGCGCTGACGGAGCTGGCCAGGCGGGAGGCGGCGACGGAGAGCTGCCTGGTGGGCCCGACGGGGGTCGGCGCGCCGCGGGCGGGACCCTTGGCCCCCCTGTGGCTGGGCGATGGACCGGAGCCTGGCCTGGCCTTCGTGCGGGTAGCCCGCGCCGAGGCCCAGGTCTCGCTCCAAGGCTTCCTCCTCGACTGGCCCCGGGCACGGTCTCGGCTCCGCGCCTCGATCGCCGACCTCTTCCCCGACGCGCGCCTCGCTCCACGGCGCGGGCCCGCGCCGGACACCGGCCTCGCGGCGATCCCCGTGACCCTGGAGACGACGGCCCCGGAGACCAACCTCGGCGGGCGCACGGCGACCCGGCTCCAGCTCGGCGTGGTGTGGTTGGCGGCGCTGATCGCGTTGGCGGCGGTGGGGCTCACGCTGCGGACGAGCTTTGACATCGCCGAGCGCCGCGGACGCTTCGTCTCCGCCGTCACCCACGAGCTACGGACGCCGCTGACGACGTTTCGGATGTACGCCCAGATGCTCGCCGACGGGATGGTCACCGATCCCGAGCAGCGGGCGATCTACCTGCGGACGCTGGAGGCGGAGTCCGAGCGGCTCTCGGCGCTGGTGGCCAACGTGCTCGCCTACGCCCGCCTCGAGGGGGGGCGCCATCCCCAGCGTCGCGCGGCCATCACCGGTGGCGCCTTGGTGGATCGGGTCGCGCCGGCGCTCTCGCGTCGGGCCGCGCAAGCCGGCGTCCCCCTTCGCATCACCTGTAGCGGCGACGCCGGCCGAGGCTTCGAGCTCGACGCCGAGTCGGTGGAGCAGATCCTCTTCATCCTCGTCGACAACGCCTGCAAGTACGCTGCGACCGACGCCGGGGTCGACGTCGTCCTCGACGCCGGCCGCGGCGAGTTCGTGGTCTCGGACCACGGCCCAGGCATCGGGCCGGAGCACGCGCGGGCGGTCTTCGAGCCCTTCGACCGCGGCGGTCTGGACGCCGCGGGCGGGATCCCGGGCGTGGGCTTGGGGCTGGCCCTCGCGCGGGATCTGGCGCGGGCCATCGGTGGGGAGCTATCACTCGGCGGCGCCCCCGACGCGGGGGCCCACTTCCGGCTGAGGTTGAACGCATGAGCGACGAGGACGAGGGCCGTTGGGACGCACGCTACGCCGGCGCGGGGCCGGTCACCGTCGAGGGCTCGCCCTTTCTGGAGCGGCTGGCCGAACGGCTCGCCCCCGGGGCGCGGCTGCTGGAGTTGGCCGGCGGGCTGGGTGGGGACGCGATCTGGCTCGCCAGGCGTGGCTTCGAGGTCACGCTCGCCGACGTCTCGGGGGTGGCCCTCGACCACGCCGCCCGCGCGGCGGTGGAGTCGGGTGTAGAGCTGAGGTGCGTCCGGGTGGATCTGGAGCGGGACTTCCCCGCGGGGCCCTGGGACGCCATCCACTGCCATCACTACATCGACCGCGCGCTCTTCGAGAGCTACCCTACCGCCACCGCCCCCGGCGGGCTCATCGCCCTCTGCCATCCAACGTTGACGAACCTCGAGCGCCACCCGCGACCGAGCGCGCGCTACCTATACGCGCCCGGGGAGATGCGCGAGCTCGCGGCGGCCACGCTCCAGATCATCGAGTACGAGGAGGGCTGGATGGACAACGGCAAGCACGAGGCCCGCCTGCTCGCCCGTTCAGCGGGAGGCGATGGGTAGCGCGCCCTCGATCCAGCCGCCGGTTGGCGTGATCCGGCAGCCCAGAGCCATGATCTCGACCCCGCGGGCCTGAGCGCGCAGCACAGCGGAGGTCCAGCCCGGATCCGCGTCACCGCCGAGGTCCAAACGCTCCGCGTCGGCGCGCTGGACCACGATCACGCAGCCCGCCACCGCGCCCCGCTCGACGAGGTCGCCGAGGAGATCAAGATGGGCCGCCCCCCGGGTCGAGGGCGTCCGCGACAACAGCCCCGCTCCGCCCCGGGCGCGGCTCGTCGACTTGACCTCGATCCAGGCATCGCGCCCGCCCGCGAGCTCGACGCAGAGATCGATCCGGTGGCCGCCGGTGCTGACCTCGCGCCGCCAGCTCCGCACCGGACCGAGCCCGGGCAGCCGTCCGCCCCGGTCGAGCCACGCCTCGACCAGCCGCGCCGCCCCCGCCGCCTCCAGGCTGACCCACGTCCCGTCCCAGATCCGCGTCGCCGACCACCGCGTTCGCCGCTTGGGGTCCTGCGCGGGCCTGAGCAAAACCGCGCGGCCCGGCTCGACCAGGCCCGTCAGGCGCGCGGTGTTCGGGAGGTGGGCGCGCGCGACATCGCCCTCCGGCAGTCGTGCGTTCAGGATGAACCGGTTGGGGCGGTCCACCACCTCCGCCAGGCGCCCTTCGCCGCGCTCGAGGACGCCGGGCAACTCGGGGAGCCGCTCGAAGCGCACGAGGTGTCCCGGACAGCGGCAATCACTGGCGCCGAAGCCCCGCTGCTCACGGCTGGCCCCCGGCAGCCCGGCGATTCGCTCCGCGAGCTCGCACTCGTCGCCGTCTAGCTCACGCGCCTCCAACCACCGACACGCGGCGCGCAAGGCGTCGATGTGCCAGTGGGGCCGCTTCCCCTCCGTCCGCCGGTGGCGCGCCACCCGCGCCGCCCGACCACGCCGCGCGGTCCCGACGTAGACGTAGTCGCCAGCGGCAAACTCCAGCATCCCCAACGCCCCCACCGCGAGCGTCGCCGCCACGGGCAGGTCCATGCACGCCAGGTAGAGGCCCCCCTCGCTCATTCTCCTCGCTCACCGATGGGCTCGAGCCCCACGATTCATCATGTCTCGTGACCATTCGCAAACGCGAGCTGACCCGACCCCGGCTATTCTGAGCTGCGCATCGTCGAGGCAAGGTCATTCCACCCATGACCCATACGGCGGGCCGCTGGGGGCGCGGTGACAATCCGCGGGGGCGGCCCGATGCGACCTACGCAGCGGTGGGGTCCAGTCTCGTGATCCCGTCGACGCGGTCGAAGTCCGTGTCCGCCGATGCGAAAGACGTGGTGGATCTCCTGGATGACCTCGGCGCTGGTCGCAGCGTCCAGCTCGCCAGCGGCGACCCGGCGGCCAGGCGTCCTCGATCTCCCGTTTCAACTCCGACCAGGGCGCGGCTGGCAGGTTCATCGAAGCGATTCGGTCCACCGCCGCTGCTCGCTCGTCAGCGGAATGTAGGTACACGGCGCGAACCGCCGACCGGATCAGCTCCGCGACCGAGACCGCCCGCCGCTCCGCGATGCGCGAGAGCCGCTCGTACTCTTCGGGCTCCATCAGGATCTGGGCTCGTCGCGTGTGGGCCATCGAATACACCTGAGTATGAGTATACTCAGGTGCCGCCGCTCGTCATTGGCTCGGATAGGTCCGGGCTCCGGCGACGACGCGACCGCCGAGGAGCGCAGCCGCCGCGTCCTTGCCCAGCCACGAGGCGCCGGCCCAGGGGGCGCCGGGGCTGGTGACGACGAGCTGAAGATCGGGTCGCGCGTCGGCGAGGCGACACGGCGCGGTGCATCGGACCGGACCGCCACGCAGCTTGCGCCGGTCGGTGCCGGAGACGACTCGCAAGGGGGCGCCCGAGGGCGCCTCGCCGACCAGCCAGATGCCGCCGGCGCGCCGCTCGAGTCCATACGGCGCGGGGACGCGGCCCTTTCGACACTCGAGTCGCTCGGCGAGATCCCAGGGGAAGTCGCGCTCGTCGATGAGCGGCTGCACCGGCTCGGCGCCCGCGAAGCAGGCCAGCGCGTTGAGCCAGTCCGTGAGCTCCATCCCGCGGGGGCCGACGTCACCGCCGGGCTGCGGCAAGACGTCGATGAGCAGATGGAGGGTGTCGGCGGCGCCGAGGGCCAGCGCGTCGTGGGGCTCGTCCTCCGAGGGGGCGTCGTAGGCATCCCACATCAGCCCCGCGACGAGCTCCTCCCGGTAGTCGCCGGCGGGGTGGTCGCCGCGGGTCCCGCTGAGGGTCTCGTCTGGACGTCCGCCGACGGTCATCGCTTCGATGTCGATGGAGCGCACGTGATCGATGAAGGTGTCGACCACGTACGGCTCGTCGCGGACCAGCGTGGCGAAGAAGTAGGCGAGCCCCTCTCCGTAGGCGAGCAGCGGGGAGACCGCCATGTCGCGGTGGGTGCCGCCGGGTGAGTCGTCGCGGCTGAAGTGCGAGACGAAGTAGTGGCCGAGCTCGTGGAGGATGATGACGTCGTCGTACTCGTCGGGGTCCTCGAGCTGTCCGCCGAGACGGATCGTGTCGTCGCTGTAGCAGGACCCGCAGCCGAAGGCGCGGCCCGGGGTCCAGCGATAGGTCAGCGGGGGGGATGGCCCGGGGACAAAGTCGGCGATGGTCGCGAAGGCGTCGTGGGCGGCGTCCAGGATGTTGAGCGCCCCGCCGACCGCGTCGTCGGCCCCCGCCAGCAGCGCGACGGGCTCGCCGGGTACGAGCGGGGCCGAGACCGCATAGGGCAGGCCGTCGTCGGCCCCGTGCACACGGGTCACGAAGCCGCGGTGGCGGAGCTCGCTCGCAGCCCGCACGGTGTGGGGGACGGGCTGCGCGGCGGCGTCGAGGACGAACCCACCGTCGGCGCCGGTCACCGCCTCCCCCACGACCGCCCCGTCTTCGTCGCGGACGAGCTCGACTGTGACGCTCCGCGCAGGGCTGGGGACGCGTTCGCCGGTGAAGCCCTCGGGGCCGAAGGGCCGATCCTCGAACCGAACGTGGCCCTCGACGCGCACCTCGCGCGCTTCACGAACGTCGTGGAGGCGCGGGGTGATGACGAAGACGCCTCCGGCGCCTCGGTAACCGAAGACCTCGATGCTCACATGGGTCGCCTCGACGCCGACGGGGCCCGCGACCCGCTCGGTGTCGGTGGCGGACACCGACTCGGCGAGGAGCTCGCCATCGGCGGCGAAGAGCCGCAGCTCGAGGTCGCCGGCGGCGTGGCGGAAGGCGAGGACCGCCGAAGCGGAGTGCCCCGCGGGGACGTCCAAGCGGTACCACGCCGATCGCCCGCGGCAGATCTTGTCGGTGTGCGGCACGCCGGGCGAAAGCGAGGGTGCACCCTCCGGGTGGTCGACTGGGCAGGGATCGGCGAGGGCGACGTCAGCGGCGAGGTCAGGGGCGGCGTCGGCGGCGAGGTCAGGGGCGACGTCCGGCCGCGCGTCGGGTCCGGCGTCGGGCGGGCGCGAATCGAAGACCGCCGCGTCGCTTCGCGCGTCGGGCTCGCCTTCGAGCGTCGGGGTCGTCGGCTCGCAGGCGAGCAGCGCGAGAAGCGGGAGGATGCGCTGGGGCACTTCGATGCGTACGGATCAGGGCTTCGGCGATGTTCGCAAGCGCTCGCAGTCGAACGCTTTGATGAAGTCCATATTCTCCTGCTCGTAGCCACCGGGGACGTGCTGGCTGCGCCAGCCCACGTGCTTCCGGTAGCTCGAAAGAACGCGGTCCTCCGAGGCGCCGTTCACGCAGCGCTCGATGACGCCGACCACCATCCCCGTCCGGTGCATCCCGCCTCCGCAGTGGATGTGGACGTCGCCGCTTGGCGCCTCCCCGCCGGGGCGCAGGATGTGGTCGTTGACCAGGCGCGCCACGGCGGTGGCCGCGGCCTCACGATCGCCCTTCTTGCGCAGCATCTCGCGCCACTCCGCGAGCGCGTGGTCGGCGTCGCGGGCTCGGAAGTAGGTGCCGCCCGCGGCCTCGATCGTCTTCTTCTCGGCGGCCTCGAGGTCCTCCGTCGGCATCGGCCCCGCGTAGAGGTTCACGACGTGACGAACCCCCGCGGAGACGAGGGCGCGGAAGCACGAGCCCGGCTCGCTGGGGCGCGGCGTGAACGCGCTGCGGTAGAGCGTCACTGGGCGGCCATCCTTGGTGGTCACGCCCTCGAGGGGGATCGCCCCGGCGTTGTGGTTGACGCCGCCGATGATCAGCGTGCGGACGAGCCGCCACAGCGTCTTCGAGAAGAGCTTGCCCGACACCTGCTTGCGCTGCTTCGCGTCGAGGACGACGCCGCTCTGCTCCAAGACCTCGAGGGTCTCGGCGACGCCCGCCTTGACCTGCGCCACGAGGTCGGGGTCCCAGACCTGGCGGTCGTTGCAGGCCGAGGGCGGACCGGATAGGAGCAGCGCCACGAGCATCGAGAGGGTGTTCATCTCCGCGAGTGTACTCCCGACTCGTTCCAACGCGGTAGGCTGCCCGCGATGTGGCTTCGTGTCCTATGGGTCCTCGGTCTCGCCGCGTGCGCCGCGGAGGAGGACGCACCCTCGAGCTCCGACTCGGAGTCTCCCCGACCACGCGTCACCGACGCCTTCATCCCACCCGACGCACGGCCACCCGACGCACGGCCACCCGACGCACGGCTACCCGACGCACGGCTACCCGACGCACGGCTACCCGACGCACGGCTACCCGACGCACAGACCCCAGACGGACCGCCGCCCGACGTACGCGTCGCCGACATGGCGCGCCGCGACGCCGGCGCCTCCCCCGCCGAGCCGGTCACCGATGATCCGCTCCCCCCGGCGCAACCTCCTGGGCGCGTCGAGACGACGATGCGCGATGGCTTTACCGACGACTATCTCTACAGCCCCGACGGCAGCTTCAAGGTCGGCGTCCGGCGCGAGTGGGGGGGCACGATCATCTTCTTCGGCTTCGCCGGCGACGACCCGGGCTCGAACACCACCAACGTCGTCGACGCCCACGACACCGGACGAGAGGTGCAAGTCGCGCTCTACGACCCCGAGCGCAGCGTGCAGGGCTGCGCCCACGACGCGAGCTGCGCCAACGGCGGCGGGGGCTGCGCCAACTCGATCACCTTCCTCGGCTGGAACCCGGTTCAGGGGGGCAACGAGTGCAACCGGGGCTCGGGCGTCGAGGCCGTGCGCCACGGCCCGGGCGTGCTCGACCTCACCACGCGCCCGTTGCATTGGAACCCCGACTGGGGCCGCCCCGATTGCGGGAACGACGGCTGCGGCGTCCCCGCCCTGCGCGAGCTGCGCTCAGACGTCGTGGTGCGCCAGCGGCTCCGCTTCGTCCACAGCCACATCGTGGAGCTGCGCCTGGAGGCCCAGAACCTGACGGACATGGCCCACGCCCCCACCCTCCAGGAGTTCCCGACGCTGTACGCGACCTTCGGCCACGCCGGCACCCCCGACCTGCACCGCCTCTTCGACTCGACCGGACGCGAGATCCCCATCGATCGGCCCGCCAACGACGGCTTCTTCTTCACCGAGTTCGACAGCCCCGGCGGCTGGGCCGCGCTCCAAGACGGCGCCCTGACCTACGGCGTCGGGCTGTACTACGAGAACCGCGTCTCGGGCTTCCAGGGCTGGCAACGGCGCGGGACCTTCAACAACCTGCGCGCGCGCTTCCGCTTCGGACTCCCGGCGCGGGGCCAGGTGATCGCCCGCGCCTATCTCATGCTGGGCGGCCTCCCCACGCTGCGGGGCCTGGCGGCGTGGCTCGACGCAAACGTCGGACCCTTCGGCGTCCTCGACGACCCCGTGGCAGGCGCCGAGCTCGGCGATCGCGCGGCCCTCTCGGGGTGGGTCCTCGACGACGCCGGTGTCGACGGCGTGCGGGTCCTGGTCGACGGGATCCTCCGCGCGGAGCTGCCCGCCCGCGGCGCCCGCCCCGATGTCTGCGTGGTGTGGCCGGGCTACGGGGCCTGCCCCGAGGTGGGGTTCAGCGGCGAGGTCGACCTCTCAGCCGTCGATCCGGGCGCCCACCTCCTCGAGATCGAGGCCGGCGGTCGCGTTATCGCGCGCACCCCGTTCCGGCGCCGCTGAAGCTCAACGACGACGCCTGCGGCGGCGCTTCTTGGGCTTCTCCTTGGGCATGTCGGGATAGAGCCGCAAGACCCAGCGTCCACCGCGTCGATCGAAGAGGTCGTCGCCGCTCAGCGTGACCGGGACGTAGCCCTCGAGCTCGACGACCGTGTCCTGGTCGATCGGCACCAGGCACGCCGCCGCGGCGTCGCAGAGCACACGCTCCGAGTCACGCTGCGTGAAGCGCGCGCCCGCCGGCGAGACGATGATCTTCACCGCCTTCTTGGGATCGACCCCCGCGTCGGCCTTGCCGGCCTCGCCGCTGATGGCGTCGACCACCAGCGCCGCGTCCGGGGGAGGAGGCGCGACGGCGATCGGCCCGAGATCCGGCAGCGGGTCGTCGCTCGGCGCGATCATCGCCGCGCGCACGACGAAGGCCACGATCGCGGCGGCGGCCAAAGCGGCGACACCATAGAGCAGGGCGGGCGACCTGGCCGTGCCCGGCGCTGGCGTGGGCGGCGGCGCCGTCCACCCGCCGAGCTTGCCCTGGGGCGCCGGCGTCGGCGTCGGCGCCACGGAGGCAGGTGCCGTGGCGGGCGTGGCTGCCGGCGACTCCCACTCTCCAAGCCACCCCTCCTCGCCGCTCGCCGGGGTGGCGTTGGTGACGAGCTGCCCCATCACCGGGGCGGGCCCCTCGCTGGCGTCACGCTCACCGGCCAGCTTCGACCGGACACTGGCGGCGGTCGGCCGTTGCTCCGGGTCAGCGGCGGTGCACGCCGTCAGCAACGCCGCCACGGCCTCCGGCGGAGCCGCCCCACCGAACATCAACTGCGCCAGCCGACCCGCCGCGAAGACGTCACCGGCCTGGGTGGGGGCCGCGCCCCCGGCCAGTTCCGGCGCGAGGCACCGGGCATCGGCGTCGACCGACGCCGGCAATTGCAGGACGTAGGACAGCCCGACGTCGAGCAGACGGAGCCCGGTCGCCGGCCCGTCGATCGACTGCGTCCGAACGAGGAAGGCGCGGGCCGGCGCCACCCGCCCGTGGGCGATCCCCGCCTCGTGCATGACCTCGAGCCCAGCGAAGACCTCCACGCCGAGCTCGAGGGCGTCGGCGGGGGGCAGCGGCTCGCGCACGAGGCGATCGGCGAGCAGCTCCCCGGCGAGCACCTCCGTCACGAAGTACGGGATGCCGGCGATGGTCAGCCCGGAGTCGATCAGCCGGTCGAGCTGAGTGGCTTGAATCTGGGAGAGCGGCATCACCCGCCGCGCGAAGGTCTCCTGGATGGAGGCGCGGAGTTGCTCGGGCAGGTGCACCAGCGTGACGCGGACCCGGCTCCCGAGCTGCGTGTGGAGTGCGCGCCACGTCTCGCCGATCTGACTTCGGCCCGTGGGCGCCTCGAGTCGGTAGGCGCCGATCGCATCACCCGGCTTCACGAAGGCGACCGTCTCACGGCCCACCGCGACACGCCACCCGGAGTTGTGCTGAAATAGGCCCATGATGACGCCCAAGTCCGACCCATGGTGGTACGCCACCTCCATCGTCCTCGTCATCCTCTGCGGTGCGGTGGGCGTCTGGTATGGCCCGGCCATGTTCCCCGACATCCCGCTCTGGAGGTCGCTGCTCGGCGGCGTGCTCATCGGCGGGTTCTGCGCGCTCAGCGGCGTGAGCTACCGAATGCTCCGATAGGAGCCCGACGTTACGCGGCGGTGCCATCCTCGACGGGCATCCGGGGCCCGGAGGCGGCACGTCATGTGCACTCTACGGCAGGCCATGGCCCGCCACCGCCTCGTGACGCTGCTCGTCGCCGCGCTGATCCCGGCCGCTCCGCTCGCCGCCGAGGGGGCGATCGAGGTCTGGGCGCGGCAGCCGGGGGACTACGCGCTGGACGCGCCTGGCCGAGGCGCCGTGGCCCGCGTCGAGCTCGCGCGCCTCGAGCTCCGACCCTTCGCCAGCCGCGATGTCCAGTACGACGGCGCCGAGCGACGCTATCGCGGGGTGGCGCTGAACGTGCTGATGGAGGGTCTGGCCCCGCCACGTCAGGCCGATCTCGCGCTGTTGCATTTCGCCAACGACATGGTCGTCCCGGTGCCAACCAACCCGACCGCGTTGAAGGCCCTCGACCTGTGGATCGCCGTCGAGATCTGGTCCGCCGACCGGAAGGGGTGGAGCCCGACGTTCCCGCCGGTGGCGAGGTCGGAGCAGGACCACCGGCCGATTCGGTTCGGCGGCAACAAGGTGGTCGCGAGCTCCGCGCGACATCCGATGATGGGGGCCGAGACCGCCAAGGTCTTTACCCCGTGGCGCCACGTCGACAGCCTCACGGGCATCGAGTTCGTGAGCCGCGCCGGGTGGTACCGACAGTTCGACGCGGGCGCCGGCCACGCCGCGGGGCTCGAGGTCTACAAGGGGAGCTGCCAGTTCTGCCACGGCGTCCGACAGGTCGGCGCCAGCCTCGGCTGGGACTTCGTCGAGCCGCTGCCGGTGGTCGACGTGCGCCGGAGCCCGAAGGCGCTGCTATTCCACGTCCGCTACCGGGAGACCGGCGCGGCCCGGCAGGGCTTGCTCATGCCCGCGATCCCTTCGATGACGGAGGCCGAGGCCAAGGCGGTGCACGGCTGGATGAAGGCCATCGCCAACACCCCGCTGCGTCCGTACCGCCCCTGACGTTGACGGTGCTCGGCGCGCCCGCGATGCTGCGCGGATGCAACGCTTGGTAGGAAGAGAGATCGACGCGGCCCTGGGCCGTCGGGCGGTCGTCTTGTTGGTCGCCGACGAGGGCACGGGCGACGAGCTGCGCGCCCCCGGAGAGTACGGTGAGCGAGTCTCCAAGCGCGTGTGCGAGTCGATCGCCAGCGCGCTCGCGGAGGCGCCGCACATCGAGGTGCGTCTCGCCCACCGGCTCAAGAGCGGCACCGCGCTGGCCCGCTGGGGCCTGGGCGCGGCGCCGTTGTCGGCGGCGCTGGTCGTCGATGGCCTCGTCGCGTGGCACGCGGCGGTCCCGCTCAACGAGACCGGCTCGACTTCGGTGCTGCGAACGATGGCGGAGGCCGTCGCGGCGTGGCCTCCGGAGCCGATGTCCGAACGCGCCGCGGAGGCGGCGGTCGTTGCGGCCGAAGGGTACCTCGCAGACGACGCCCACGCGGAAGCCGTGGAGGTGCTCTTCGGCCCCGCGGTGCGCACCCGGCTGCCGGAGCTCCTCGACGAAGAGTGGCGCGACCGCGCCCTGGCCGTGGCGACCGCGGCGCTAGCCGGCGTCCGCGACTACGAAGCGGCGGGTCCGCTCCTGCTGGCCTGGGATCGGCGCGCTCCGCGACCCCGCGAGGAGCTCGATCGGTGGTTGGGCGTGGTCGCGAAGGCGATCGACCGCGGCGCGGCGGAGGCGTTGCTCGAGCGGTGGGCCGAGCGGTTCCCCGACGCCCCCGGGGTGGCCCTGGGGCAAGCGCGGCTGCTGTTGTCCGTCGGGGACGCCGAGGGGGCGCTCGCGGCGGTGCGGCGCGCCGTCGAGGCGGCTGGGCAGACCCGCGAAACACACCGACTCGCGATCTCGGCGCTGAAGCGTTCCGGGCAGCCGGATCTCGCGCTGGTCGAGCTCTCGGGCCTGCGCCACCAAGGTGGGTGGACCGAAGCCGACGAGGTGGAGTACGCGGCGCTGCGCGACCGCGCGATGCCCGCAGCGCTACGCGCCGGTCGGGGTCGAGCCCGTGACGTGGTGGACGAGATCGGTGACGGCGCGCGTCGTCTGGGTCGGGGGCTCATGGCGATGATGCGCAAGAACGAGGGGCGCGTCCCCTACCGCCCGCGGCGCCTCGCCGACGCCCCCCGGCTCCTGCGCGACGATCAGGTCGCCGCGACGCTCGCCGAGCTCGAGGCCGCCCCGCTCGTCGCGGGGATGTCACACGCGGCGGCCTATTGGAGCTGGCGCGGCGGGGGCTCGGTCCTCGACGCGGCCCTGGCCGGCGAGCCGACCGACGGGCACGAGTCCGCCGAGCCGCAGCGCCCCGAGCTCGACCCGCTCCAGACGCCGGGCCGTCGGGCGACGGGGACGAAGAGGGCCGCCGACCACGTCATCGAGGCGCTCGTGACCTACGCCACCTGGTTCCGCGACGAGGCGCTGGCGGGTGCGCTCGCGCGCGCCCGGGTCCATGGCGCGCGGACGACGCGCTGGGCGCTCCAGGCCCGCAGCGCCGGGCTCGATCCACGGCTCGTCTCGGTCTACGAGTGCGCCGCTCGGGAGGAGGCGCTCCGTGCGGAGGCCCTCGACGATTGGCTGAAGACACACCTCGCAGGCGACGACGACGACCGCGCCCACGCGGGCTGGCAAGCCGCCGCCGAGTCGGCCTGGGTCGAGGCGCCGGGGCTCGACGCCAAGTACGCCGAGCTGCGCCTCGCCATCATGGGGCGGTGAGGCGGCGGCGGCCGTCGACTCGGTCCCAGAGCTGGCAGGTCACGGGCTGGTGTCGCGCGTCTTTGGCCTCGCAGTAGTTCGTGTACTTGCAGCGGCGGATGGAGGCGCCCGCCCCGCTGCGCATCTTCGACCACCAGTCGGGATCGGCGAGGGACTGACGGGCCGCCGCGACGATATCGGCGTGGCCCGCGTTGAGGATGGCCTCGCACTGGTCGAAGGTGCACAGGCCGCCAGCGGTGACGACGGGCGTCTCGAAGCCCGCGGCGCGCACCGCCTCGCGGATCCTCGCGGCGAGCGGGACGTTGCGGGCGAACGGGCCCGCTTCGTCGCTGTAGATGGTGGCGCCGACCTTGGGCTGCCGGGCGTCCTCGAACTTGCCGCCCTTGGAGACGCTGAGGAAGTCCATCCCAGCGCGGGCGAAGGCGGCGCCGTAGGTCGCGGCGTCCTCCACCCGGCTCCCGCCCTCGATGACCTCGTCCCCCAGGAATCGACAGCCCACGGCGAAGTCCTCGCCGACCTCGGCGCGAACGGCGGCGAAGAGCGGTGCCAGATGCCGCGGCAGGTCGCGGATGGACGCCACGTGGGTGTCGGTGATCCGCTCCCTCGCGCCGGCGGTCCGGTCGATGCGCGCGACAGCGGCTCAGGCCTGGCGCACCAACTGGTGCTGGGGCTTGGATTCTGATGCAGATTCGGTGAATGAAGAGTTCTCGAGTGCCGAGCGAGCCGACCACGTCCGCACGGAGCGGGGCCTCTCGCCGAGCGAGCGCGCTCGATAACTCCCCTTGAACGAGGCCGCATGGCCACCGTCGCCGAGACGCGCGTGCGACCTATGGGGATCTCATCGGGGCGGAGCGCCTCGGGAGCTCGCCGCGGTCGCCCGTGGCGATCTCGTCGACGGTCGCGACGGGCGCCTGGACCGGTCGCGTGCGGGCTCGCACGCTGGGACGACCGACGCTCACGCCGCCCCGCCAGACGACGGTGGCGCCCTCGCGATGGCGGACGCCGGCGCGGAGTCGGCCGGGATGAGCGCCTGCTCGCCCCACGACGGACAACCGACCGGGTGGATGCCAGGCACGCGCATCAGCAGGACCCACCCGCTCTCCGGCCGCCGCTCCCGCAGCGCAGGCCGACCGAGCAGGCGCACCGCGGCGGCGTGCTTCGTGCGGATGCACGCCGACGCCATCAGAAGCCGCGGGGCAGGACGTGCAGGAGGAAGCGGCGGATGAACTCGTAGGGGGGGGCATCGTGTCGGTCTTGCCGTCGCGGGTCCTGATGCGCACGGCGGTCGGGGTGACGTCGTCGATGCGGTGGTTGGAGATTCCGACGCGGTGGGTGTAGCGACCGAGGCAAGCGAAGACCTGCTCGGGCCCGGCGAAGGGTCGCTTGGAGTACACCACCCATGCCTTGTCGAAGAGCCGGGCGCGCAGGCGCGCGAAGGTCAGCGGATCGTCGTCGTCGAGGCGGACCTGGCCGTCGCGCCAGGCCTTCTCGAAGGCGGCCATGAACTTGCCGCGGAAGAGCTTGGACATGACCTGGACGGGGAACAGGAAGCCGTCGGGCGACGGCACCCACCGCGCGCGGTCCTCGGAGAGGGCGCCGCCGGTGACGACGCAGTGGAGGTGGGGGTGGTAGCGCAGGTCGCGGCGGCAGGTGTGCAGCACCGCGGTGATGCCGAGGGTGCCGCCGAGGCCTGGCACTTGGGGCAGTGCCGGTTGCGGCAGGAGTTGTAGGCGATGTCGGTGTGGCCGCAGCTCGCGCAGACGCACGCGTGGCCGCCGAGCGCGTCGGTCCGGCAGTCCATGACGTCGCCCATGACGCGCAGCCAGGCCGCGGTCGGACGACACCGGCGGAGGTACTCGTCGGCGTGCGCGCGGAAGATGTCGCCGATGTCGAAGCGAGGCCTCGCGGTGGGGCTCCTCGGTGGCGCGCACGCCGCGCCGCCCGACGGCGGCGCGAGCGCGACCACGACGGGCTACCCGAACACCACCCCCGCTTCGGTGCCGAGCGTATCGAGCGGGCTTTGGACGCTACACACATGTCGCTGGCTGACCTGCGCATAACGCGAGGTCGACTCGATGCAGGCGTGGCCCAGCATGACCTGGATGGCCCGGATGTCGGTGCCGGCCTCGAGCAGATGGGTCGCGAACGAGTGGCGCAGCGTGTAGGGCGTGACGTGCTTGCGGATGCCGCACTCGCGCACGGCCTCCCGCAGGGCCCGCTGCACGCCGCGGGGATTGATGTGCCGCGTCGCCAGCCGACCGGGGAACAACCACGGTCCCTGGGGCCTGACCGCGCGCCAGTACATCTCGAGATCGCCGAGCAGCCGGGGCCCGAGGACTGCGTAGCGGTCGTGGCCGCCCTTGCCCGACGTCACCCGGAGCTGGCGGCGCTTGCGGTCGATGTCCTCGAGCTTGAGCGCGCAGGCTTCGCGCACGCGCAGACCCGCCCCGTACAGGAGGGCGTAGAGCGCCCGGTACTTCGGAGAGCGCAACGCGTCGAAGATGGCGTCCACCTCGGTGCCGCTGAGCACGACGGGTCAGTGCTGCGGGACCTTCGGCGTCGGGATGGACATCGCGATGTCGGGCCGCTCCAGCGTGTAGCGGTAGAGGAACTTGAGGGCCGCCGCGTACACCCGCAGCGTCGACGGCGCGACGTTGCGGACGGCGACGAGGTGTTCGAGGAAGTCGAGGATCTCCTCGATGCCGACTTCGGCCGGCGGCGTGCGGTGGTGCTCGACGAGCTTGTGAGCGCAGCCGAGGTAGCTCTCCTGCGTGTTCGGGGTCAGGGTGCGCAGGCGCATGTCGCGCAGCATCCGGTCACGAACGACTCCCATGTGGGACCTCCATGTGCGCACCGGCGTCCATTCGCCGGGCACCCGGAGGGTTGCCTGAGTCGCCCTACATCGCGGACGAGTACGGCGACGCGTCGACCGAAGTTCCAAGCGTCGAGACGGAGACCGCCGCGAAGCGGCTTCGTTCAATAACTCCTCATTGTGCGACGTTGGCTTACTTGTCGGTTGGGGCTTGCGCCGAGGTGAGCAGCCTACCAGAGTGGGATACGCTCGGGGCGGACGGAGTCTGGGGGCAGTCTGGGGGCCATGCGCGCAATCTCGATCGTCGTCGTCGCGTGGGTGGTCGGCTGCGTGGAAGCGAGCGACAGAGCGCCGGACGCCGCGGCCGTGGACGCCGTACCCGACGTCGCCCCGGATGGCGTGCCCGACGGCGCCTCCGACGCCGCGCCCGACGGCGCCCCCGACGCCGCGCTCGATGTGGCCGTGGACGCCGCGCTCGACAGCGGACCGGACGCTGCGCCGGACAGCGCACCCGACGCCGGATGCTGAACCCGACGCCGCACCGGATGCTGAACCCGACGCCGCGCCGGATGCCGGACCCGACGCCGCGCCGGACAGCGCACCCGACGCCGGACCCGATGCGGCTGCGGACGCCGCCCGGCCACCGGAGCGCGGGCGCTTTGCCTCGCTCCACGCCCTGTCGGGTGTCCGGCGGGTGTGCGGGCGGACCGAGATGGGCGTCGTGTTCTGCTGGACCCAGGCGCGCGGCGCGGAGGTCGTCGACGGCCGTTTCCTCCAGTTCTCGGCCGGCAGGAGCCACTACTGCGGCGTGCGGCCCGACGGGACCGTGTGGTGTCGCGCCCTGGGACATTGCCCGGACTGCTGGGGCGCGGACCGGGCGCTGCGGATCCCCGAAGGGGGACCGTTCGTCGCGGTCTTCCCCGGCGCGTACCGAACCTGCGCGCTCGACGCGGAGGGTCGCGCGACCTGCCACGGGGACGACCGCAACGGGCAGGTCGACCCGCCGCACCGCCTGCGAACCATGGCGCCGGGGTGGCGTCACGCGTGCGGCGTGCGGATGGATGGCACCACGGCTTGCTGGGGCATTGCGCAGGGTCGACCCCCACCCGAGCGGCTGCGGAAGATCGCCAGCGCGCAGACGCGGCAGCAATGCGCGCTCACGCGTGACGGCGAGCTGCGTTGCTGGGGGGCCGCGTCGGAGGTGCTCGACGCGCCGGCCGGGCGCTTCCGCGACATCGCGCTCGCCGTCGGGAGCGCCTGTGCGCTCGACCAGGCGGGGCGCCCGGTGTGCTGGGGCCGGCCGCGCGAGGACGTGTGGCCGCCGGGCGAGTTGCTCGCGGTCGCCATCGGCCAGGACTACGGCTGCGCCATCCGCGCGGACGGGGTCGCGGAGTGCGACGGTCCCCTCGCGGGCCCCGCGCCTCGGCCGTGCGAGCAGGACGGCGAGCTCGCCTGCTTCAGCGGGGCGCCGGAGCAGGCGGACGTCGGGCGCTGCCGAGCGGGCGTGCAGCAATGCGTCGACGGGTTCGCGACTCGCTGCGCGGGAGAGCGGTTGCCCGCTCAAGGCGGGGAGTCGTGCAACGCGGTGGACGACGACTGCGACGGCGCGGTCGACGAGGACTTCGAGGTCGGTGCGCCCTGCGTCGCGGTCGGCGAGTGCGGAGCGGGGGTCTGGGAGTGTGCGCCGAACCGCGACCGCGGGTGCAGCTCGAGCCCGCAGGGCTCGGACGACGGCTCGAGCCGCGAGCTGTGTGACGGACTCGACAACGACTGCGACACGCGGGTCGACGAGGCGTGCTGCGGCGAGGAGGCGCCCGAGGTCGAGTGGGTGCGACCGGGTGGCTTCTGGAGCGAGTTGGCCGGTCACCCGCCGTTCTGGCGCGCGGCGTGGCCCGACCGGGGCTGCGTGCTCGGTCAGCGCGACGCGTGCGACCGGCTCGTGCGGGTCAGCTACGCGTGTCTCGATTGCGGGGGCGGTGCCTGCTGCGAGCCGGAGCTCACGGAGTGCTCGCACAACTACACCTACGCGTACGACGAGCCGGGCCGCATCGTCGATGAGACCTGGCGCTTCGCGCAGATCCGTCGAGGCGATACGTCGAGGCGCGTCTCGCACACCTACGACGCGCACGGGGCCCGGCTGACCACCCGCGGGACGCAGTCCGGGGACGAGGTCCTGCCGGCGACCGTGGTGCTTCGCTATGAGAACGACGACCAGGGCCGGCTCGTGCGCGAGGAGGCGATGGAAGGCGTGGACGATGTCGTCGAGGACCCCTGGGTGCCGACTCGGGTGAGCGACTTCGAGTGGCTGGAGGACGCGGTCGTCGAGCGGCTGGACAGCGACGCCGACGGGGTCGTCGACGAGGTGCTGCGCCACCCGCTGCCCTGACCGGGGCCGTCAGACGATGGGCGTGTGGTCATGACCCGGTTTCCCGGACACCCCGGATGAGGCGAAGATGCTTCAGCAAGAGGTTTCGTGGGAAAGCGAGCGAGACGGAAGTTCACGGCCGAGTTCAAGGCCACCACGGTCGCGTTGATCAGGAAGGAGGCCAAGGACCCAGATGGCCGCAGCCTCGTCCAGATCGCTCGTGACCTCGATCTGACCGAGTCGGCCGTCAGGGCTTGGGTCCGCCAGGCCGATGTCGATGCGGGACGGGGGCCGGTGGGAGCCCTGAAGACGGAGGAGCGCCAGGAACCCGCATGGAGCGCGAGATCTTGAAGAGGCGACGGCCTTCTTCGCGAGGGAGAGCCTGTGAGGTTCTCGTTCATCCTGGCG
>CAYOBQ010000137.1:0-25396 GCA_964402225.1 uncultured Nannocystaceae bacterium
CGGCTCGTCGGCGGGGATCGGGGCCGGCTCGGCGTTGGGCTTCTCGAGGGGATCCTCGGGCGCAAGATACTCGCCGCCGAGGACGACGGAGCTGCCTCCGGCCCCGGGACGGACCCGGACGAGGACCTGATAGCGTCCGGCGCGGTCCAGCTTCAGGCCGTCGCCACGCAGCTCGGTGCGAGCGACGCCATCGGCGAATCGGAAGCGAATGGCCGCTTGGCCCGGCACCGCCCCCTGCTGGTCTGGGAGGACGTAGATCTCGGCGTCGAAGTCGAGCCGCGTCACGCGTAGGGTCTCGTGGATGTCGCCGAGCCCCACCGGATCGACCCGGGGCGTGAGCTCGAGCGGCGCGCTCTCGCTGCCGAGGCTCGGTGCGGGCGTGTCGGGGCCGAGGCCGCCGGCACCAGTCGCGAGGTCGCTGTCTCCACAGCCGTACGCCGCGAGCAACCCCAAGGGGAGCACGCAGAGCGTCGCAATGGCGCGGCGACTCACTGGCCGGTGACCTCGCGTTTTAGATCTCCGAGAGCAGGTGTCGCATGGATTATCTGCGAAAGTCGAGGTCTTTTCATCCCGAGGTGTGCGGCTGCGCGGGTGATGTTCCCCCCCGCTTCGCGCAGCGCGCGCGCGATGGCCTCGAATTCAATGCGTTTCTTCAGGTCCGAGAGGCTGCCGGCCTCCTGGAGCATGGTCTCGATCCACTCGTCGTCCCAGGCGGGCGGCGCTCGGCCCGCGGGCGCTGTCTGGCCGATGGAGTCCGACTCTGGAGCCGGCGTGTCCGACTCTGGTGCCCGGGGCTGGGGGGCGGTCGTCAGCACCTCGGAGAGGTCGAGCAACGCGCTCTCGTCCGGGGGGCGGAAGATGTCGCCGAGCTCGGCTAGTTCGGCGAGGTCGATGGTGTCGCCGTCGGCGAAGAGCGCGACGCTGCGGACTACGTTCTCCAGCTCGCGCACGTTCCCCGGCCACTCGTGCTGCAAGAGGCTCGCGAGGGCCGCGTGGCTGAAGCGTAGCGGACGGCTCGCGGCGTTGGGGCGGCTCTGCAGGAAGTGCTCGACGAGGGCGGGGATGTCTTCGCGACGCTCGCGCAGGGCTGGCACCTCGAGGATCACGCCGCGGAGACGGTAGTACAGATCAGCTCGGAAGGTGCCGTCGCGGACCATCTGCTCGAGGTTCCGATGGGTCGCGCAGACGACCCGGACGTCGACTGAGAGCGTCACCTGTCCCCCGACCCGCTCGAAGCGGCGCTCTTGTAGCACCCGCAGCAGAGCGACCTGCGTGTTCGGGGAGATGTCGCCGATCTCGTCGAGGAAGAGCGTCCCTGTGTCGGCGAGTTCGAAGCGGCCCTTCTTGGAGCTCACGGCCCCCGTGAAGGCGCCCTTCTCGTGGCCGAAGAGCTCACTCAGCAAGAGCGTCTCGACGAAGGCGCTGCAGTTGACCTTGACGAAGGGACCCTGAGCCCGCCGGGAGTGCTGGTGTAGCGCCGAAGCGACCAACTCCTTGCCGGTGCCGCTCTCCCCGCGCACGAGCACCATCGAGTCGCTGTTGGCGACCCGATCCAGCGTGTTGAAGACCGCGGCCAACGACGGCGCGCGGCCGATGATCCCGGGATAGCGCCGGCTCCAGGCCGGGTCGAACCCCGCGGCGCGTCGCTTCGGCTTCGGTTGGGTCCCGGCGACGGGCCCACGTGGCGGCATTCCGGCCCGGACCCTCCGCAGCGCGTCGCGCACCGCCCGTCGCCTCGGCGCCTCGTGGTACGTCGGACGCATCGACTCCGGCAGGTCGGCGGCGACCCGTTCGGTGGCCTCGACCGCCGCCGCCAGCGCCTGGAGCGTCGCCGGTCGGTCGCTGGCGGCCCAGCGCGCCTCGGCGAGCCGCGCGAGGGCCTGCCACGCGACCTCCTGGTCGCCAGCGTCGGTCGCGCGGGTCGCGGCGCCCTCGAGCTCTGCGATCGCCTCGGCCGTGTCCCCCCGCGCCAGCGCGACGATCCCACGGGTCATCGCCTGCCGCGCGGCCAGGGCGTCGTCGTGCCCGATGGGCAACGTCGCCGCCTGCTCGAGCAGGGCCGCGGCCCCCTCCGGCTCGCCGCGCTCGGTGAGCACCTCGGCCTTGGAGCACAGAAGCGACGCCAGTCGTTGGTTGTTCCCCTGGCCCCGCTCGATGAGCTCAATGGCCTCTTCGTAGCCGCGCGAAGCCGCCCCCAGGTCCCCCTCCGCCCGCGCGAGATCGCCGTCGAGCATCAAGCTCTGCGGGAGGAGCAGGCGCAGCTCGCCGCGGCGGACGTGTTCCCGGGCGATGTCCGCCAATCGCCGGGCCCGCTCGCCGTCCCCCACCGTCAGGTACAGGTCGGCCAGGTTCAACGCCGTGGTCGCGAGCTGCGCGGTGTGCCCCAGCCGCCGAAAGGCGGCGGTCGATTGGTGGTGGTAGACGAGGGCCTCGGCGTAGGCCTGTCGCCGGTGGTTGAGGACCGCCAGGTTCTCGACGGAGAGCGCGAGGTGTCGCAGATCACCGGCCGCGGCGGCGAGCCGGCGCGCCTCCTCGAAGTGCTGCAACGCGGCGCCCTGGTCCCCGTGTTGGAGATGCACCACACCCAGATTGATGAGCGCTCGGGCCTGGTGCCCGGTGTCTTGCGCGGCGCGCGACCGCTCGAGGTTGGTGGCGAAGAGCGCGCGCGCCTGCTCCAACTCCTCTCGGAGCAGGTGCACCTTCCCCAGCGTGTTGCGCAGAGTCAGCGTGTCCCGATCGCCACCCTCGTCCAGGGTGTCTTCGTAGGCCTTCGCCCCGGTGAGGTCGCCCGTCTGGTAGGCGCCCTCGGCGGCGATCGCGGTCAACGCCCGCCGAGCGCTCTCCGGAGCGCCCGCTTCGAGGGCGGCGACCGCTACGGCGCGCGCGCTCGCGTGGTCCGCCGCCGCCGCGTGGAGCCGCGCGAGGCGCACCTCGAGGGCAGGACCGGCGCGCTCGGGGAATCGCTCCGCCAGCCTGCGTACGGCCGCGCGGGCGGCGTCTACCTGCCCCGCCGCCGCGTAGAGCGCCGCCAGACGGTCGAGCAGGTCCGCCTGGAGATCGCCGCTCGCGGCGTCGACCACCCGCTCCAGCAACCTCGCCGCGCGCGCGTGGCCGAAGCACGTCTGGAGCCGGTCCGCGGCCTGGACGGCGAAGGGCACGGCCTCGGCCTCGGCGCCGCCCGCGAGGTAGTGGTGGGCGATCTCCTCCGGCTCGGTCCCGAGCCCCGCCGCCAGCGTGAGTCGCTCGGCGACCCGGAGATGCAGGGCTCGAGTCCGCTCCTGCGGCATCGAGCGCGCGTAGGCGCTGCGACCGCCGGCGCGCACGAAGCGAAAGCGCACGACGCCGTGGTCCACGGCCTGTTCGACCACGGACTGCTTTACCAGCGCGGTGAGGGTGGGCCGGGGGTCGGCCTCCACGCCGGAGAGCTCGCGGAGCTGCTCGGCGGTGCACGGCCGGCGGTACACGGCCAGCGCGTCGAGGAGCGGTCGCGCCTCCTCCGAGATGCCCGCGAGCCGTCGGCGCCAGACGTCGTCGCCGTCGTCCGGCAGCCCGCTCACCATCTGCTCCAACGCGACGGGGAGGCCGCCCGACGCCTGGCGGAAGCGTTCGACCACCGCGGGGGAGGCGAGAAACGCCGCCACGCCGGCCGAGTCGAGCCCCGTCAGCGCCAGGTGGTCGACCGCCGCCGAGGCCAGGGCGACCTCCATGAGCGGGCGCGTCGCGTCGGTCTCGCGGAAGGACAGGACCAGCAGGCCGCGGAATGGGCGGGGCCCCGGCGCGGGCAGATCGGGGACCTCGGCGGTCCAGTCGAAGGCGGGGTCCGTGAGCAGGTTCTCCAGCAGGTAGCGCACCATGTTCAGCAGCTCGGTGTCGGCGCGGTGGAGGTCGTGCAGGAACAGCACCGTGGGGTGGACCTCGGAGACCTCGAGCACCGCCTGGCGTACCGCTTCGTAGAACGCCAGCGCCCCGCCGGCAGGCTCCTCGGCGAGCCCGGCGACCAGGTTCAAGGCGCGCGCCGTCGCCGGCGCCGGGCGGCGGAGATCCGACAGGAAGGAGGCGGCCCGCCCCAGGAGATCGACGAGCGGACCGTGGGGTCGATGGTCGGTGGCGCGGAAGATGCCTTCGAGCGGCATCTCGCCCCGCACTCGCAGCGCTCGACGCAGCTCGGTCATCAACCGGGTCTTGCCCACCCCGGGGGGACCCGTGACGAGGGCCGAACGGCCGCGACCATCGTGGCAGGCCGCTTCGTATAACGCGACGAGGCGCGCGAGCTCGCTCTCGCGACCGAACAGACCGGAGGGAGGTGGCGCGGCGGGGAACATGGACCGTTTCTGCGACGGATGGTACCTGTGGAGGCACAAACCGCTATCCGAAAAGAGCCTCAACCGCAAGCGATGCTCTTCATCGTCCTCGCCGCCATGCTCCTTCTGCTCATCGTCCCGCCGGTGGTGGCCCTCGTCGAAGGCTGGGCGCTCCGGGCGGGTCCGCGCGACGTCGGCTTCTGGGCGCTGGCGCGCTCGGTGGCCGGCGCCTGCCACGTGCGTTGGGGTCGAGCCGGGTCACCGATCGTACGCTTTCGGCTCCCCGACGGGGAGGGCCGCGCCCGCGCGGTGCGGGCTCCGGGGCGCCGGGGGTGGATGGTCGAGGTTCGGTCCTATCAGAACTCCACCTTCGGGTTCGCGGCCCGCATCTGCTCCCCGGCCACGACCGCCGCGCGTTGGCGCGCCCCCGGGCTGGCGGTCCTCGAGCTGTACCCCGAGGAGACGGAGCACCTCTACGGTTGCTCTCTCGAGACCACCGACGAGCGACTCCTGCGGTGGCTCCTGCGTCACGCGGAGACGCGAGGACTGCTCGACGATCTCCGCGACGCGGCGGCGGCGCGCTCCATCGAGGTGCTCCTCGCGGGCTCGATCATCGTCGTGCGGGGCCTGGCGCCGGTCAAGGGCAGCGCGGGGGAGGCGATGGAGTTCCTCGGGCCGCCCCTCGTCGAGGCGCTCCGCGCGCTGTCCACGGATCTCCACGATCTGGCTACGGCCCTCGCCGACGTCGGCGACGAGTCCGACGTCTCGGCGCCCTGTGGCGGCTGTGGCGCGGGGCTGGACGACGATCCCTGGCTCTGTCCCGACTGCGGATCCGCCTTGCATCGAGGTTGCCGTGAGATGGTGGGGGGCTGCGCCACCCTCGGTTGCGCGCGGGCCCCCGACGCGTTGCCCGGTGTGGTGGCGCCGGTGGCGGAGGCCGTTTGACGACCACGGTCACGCTGCTGACCGACTTCGGTGACCAGGACGGCTTCGTAGGGGCGATGCGGGGGGTGATCCTCGCGGGCGCGCCCAGGTGCCGGTTGGTCGACCTCGCGCACCACGTGCCACCGGGGGATATCCGCAAGGCCGGGTCCGTGCTGCGCCGCGCCGCGCCCTGCTTCCCCGAGGGGACGATCCACCTCGTCGTCGTCGATCCGACCGTCGGATCAGCCCGTCGGCCGTTGGTCGTACAAGCGGCGGGTCACCTCTTCGTCGCCCCGGACAACGGCGTGCTGGGGGCGGCGCTCTCGCGCCTGGGTGGAGCGGTGGCGGCCTACGTCGTGCGTCGGCGCGACCTGTGTTCCTCCGACGCCAGCTCGACGTTCCACGGCAGAGACGTCTTCGCGCCGACGGCCGCCGCCCTGGCCCGGGGCTGCGCGCCGGCTGAGGTGGGCCCGCCCGCCGGTGAGCTCGTCGCGTTGCCCAGGCTCGGACCCGGCGCGGTCGTCGAGGTAGACCGGTTCGGCAACCTCCTCACGGATCTCGTGGTGCGCGGCCCGACGGTCGTGCGCTTGGGCGGCGTCGAGGTCGCGGGGCCGGCGCGCAGCTACGCCGACGTCGCGCCGGGCGAGCTGGTGCTGCTCGTCGGCTCCGAGGGCACGCTGGAGGTCGCCGTCCGCGACGGATCGGCGGCGGAGCGCCTCGGCGCGGGCGTCGGCACGCCTGTCGCTTGCGGGGACGACCCGCGGCGCGGAGAATCCGACCCGTGAGGATGTCCGTCCTGGCTCTCCTGGTGCTCGCGCTCGTCGGCTGTGGTGAGGACCGGGGTCGTGGTAGCCTGGTTGGCTCGCTCACGATCCCCGATTGCGAGGATGGCGAGACGGCCGTGTTCACCTGCGCCGCCGACGTCGACCTCGACGCCTGCGAGGCCTTCGATCTCGATCCGGACTTCTTCGCCCTCGAGACCCTCGACGAGATCGCGGTCCTGCGGATGCAAAAGGGTGGTCGCGCCTTCGCCCAGACCGACGGGCTGTTGCTGCAGATCCGCGACGTCCGGCGGCTCCGCGGCAACCTCGGCGTGCGCCTCCCCGTGGGGGCCGAGGCGAACATCCGCGCGGCGTTGGGGCTCTTCGAGATGTGCCCTGGCTCAACCCAGAACTTCCTCCTCCAAGGGGAGGTCGTCTTCCATCGCTTCGGCGTCGAGAGAGGAGACCAGGTGCGCGGTGTGATCGAACGCCTCGAGGTGCGCGACGGGCGCGGGACGGGCCGCGTGCTGGGCGTGCTGCGCGGCGACTTCGACTTCACGCTGCGCCAGGGACCACCGCACCAGCAGTTCACCGGGAACTGAGGCGTTGGTCGGAGAGGTCCACGAGCTCACGGTCGAGCGCGCGGCCTTTGGCGGCGACGTCATCGCCCGCGCGCCGGACGGGCGGGTGGTCTTTCTGCGTGGGGCTGCTCCCGGGGACCGCGTCCGGGTGCGCATCACGCAGGCGAAGAAGCGCTTCCTGCGTGCGGTGCGACTCGAGCTGCTGGCGGCGGGCGAGGGCGCCGAGCCCTTCTGCCCGTACTTCGAGACCTGTGGGGGCTGCCCTTGGATGGCGATCCCCCGGTCGGTTCAACGCGAGACCCTGCGGGCCCACGTGGCGCGGGCCCTCGACGTCGCCGTCGCAGGCCTCGAGGCGACCCTGGGGCACGGCTGGCGCTCTACCGCGCGGGTGCACTGGCAGGACGGCGCCGTGGGCTTCCACGCCTACGGCAGCGACGCTGTAGTAGACGTGGAGGCCTGCCCGGTGCTCTCGCCGGAGGTGGCGCGACTGTACGCGGATCTGCGAGGGCGCGCGCTGCGCGGGCGGGGCACGGTGCGACTCACCGCAGCGCCGGGGGCCGAGGGGGGGACGGTCTTCGTGGAGCGCGGGCGCTTGCGGTTGCCACGGGGCCGCCGGCTCGATGTCTTCGACGGGGTGCCGCACCCCGCCGGGAGCTTCGTGCAGGCGCATCGGCCAGGGAACGCGCGGCTCGTCGCCGCCGTCGTCGCCGCGTTGGGTGACGCCGAGCGCGTGCTCGAGCTCTACGCGGGCTCTGGGAACTTCACCTTTGCGCTGGCCGCGCGCGGCGTCGCCGTGACCGCGGTCGAGTCAGATCCCAGCGCCGTCCGCGCGCTGCGCGACGAGGCGAGGCGGCGAGACTTCGAGGTCGACGTCCGGCGAGGGGACGCCGCGGTACCCCCGGCCAGTGGACACCGGGTGGCGCTCGTCGATCCGCCCCGCGCGGGGGCCCGGGAGGCCGTCCGCGCGCTGCACCAGGCGGGCGTCGCTCGCATCGCCTACGTCTCGTGCAACCCCGCGACCCTGGCGCGCGACGTCGACTGGCTGCGCCCGCGTGGGTGGCGGGTGTCCTCGGCGCGTGCCTTCGACCTGTTTCCTCACACCGGTCACGTCGAAGTCCTGGCTGTGCTGGATCGAGTGGAAACAGGATGTATGGTGCCGGTCAACGCTTGAAATGCTTGATAAGCGTCACTATGTTGCCGGTGTGGATGAAGCCCCAATTCCTGATGTATCGGCCACGCTGGGCGACCGTCTTCGGCGTTATCGAGTGCAGCAGGACATCGCCCAGGCGGTGCTCGCGCGACGCGCGGGCATCAGTGAACGGACGCTGCGGAGCCTCGAGCAGGGCCACGATGTTCAGCTCTCGACGCTCCTCAGGGTGCTCCGCGCCCTGGGCCGGCTCGACGCGCTCGACGCGTTTCTGCCGCCGCCGCAGACCTCTCCGATGGAGCTGCTCTCCAACCGGATGAAGGAGCGGAAACGCGCCAGTCGGAGGCCACGCGGAGATGAGCGACGGTGATCGTCGCTGAGGTCCGCATCTGGGGGCAGACGGTGGGGGCGGTCGCCGAGTCCGACGACGGGCGCGTCACCTTCGAGTACGCGCCGGAGTTTCGCCGTTCGGGCCTCGAACTCTCGCCCATTCACCTGCCGCTGAGCCTCCGAGGGCCCATCGAGTTCCCCCATCTCGTCCCAACCGAGACGTTTCAGGGGCTACCGGGCCTGCTCGCCGACGCCTTGCCCGACCGCTTCGGCAACGCCGTCATCGAGCGCTGGTTCGAGCAGAAGGGGCGGTCCGGCGACGCGCTCAGCCCCGTGCAACGCCTGCTCTACGTCGGCGAGCGCGCGATGGGGGCGCTCTCCTTTCGTCCTGTCCACGAGGTCGCTCCGGCGGTGGAAGAGGCCCTCGAGATCGCGGCGCTGGTGACGGCCGCCCGACAGGTCATCGAGGGCAGCCCGGAGGTCGCGGTACCCGAGATCATGCGCGTGGGGGCGTCCGCCGGTGGCGCGCGCGCCAAGGCGGTGGTGCTGTGGAACGCCGAGACCAAGCGGATCCGTTCGGCCTTCGCGCACCCCGAGCCCGGCGACGAGGACTGGCTGATCAAGTTCGACGGCGCCGGCGACATCGAGGACCCACAACGAGCCGCGCGGCCCCACAACCGCGTGGAGTTCGCCTACCACCGGATGGCGTTGGCGGCGGGGATCTCGATGTCCGAATGTGCGCTGTTGCGCGATGGTGAGCTGGCGCACTTCCTCACGCGGCGCTTCGACCGAAACGGCAGCCCCCGGCATGTCCACAGCCTCGGCGGCATGACGCACACCGACTACAACCGCCCCGGCCTGTACGCCTACGAGCAGCTCTTCCGCCTGATCCTGAAGATAGGCGGGGACGACTCGATGCTCGCCGAGGCCTACCGCCGCGCGGTGTTCAACGTGCTGGCCCGCAACCAAGACGACCACGTCAAGAACACCGCCTTCACGATGGGGCGCGACGGCCGCTGGCGGCTGTCGCCGGCCTACGACCTGACCTACGCCCGTGCCCGTGGCTTCACCCGAGTCCACCAGATGAGCTTCGCCGGCAAGCGCGATGGATTCGACGTGGCGGATCTGATCGAGGTGGGCAAGCGCTTCGGCATCAAGCAGCGCGGGCGTCGCATCATTCGGGAGGTCGCCGACGCTCTGCGCGGTTGGGCCGAGGCGGCGCGTGAGGCGGAGGTCCCCACGGCGCTCGCCCAGGCGATCGGCGAGTCGTTTCGCTTGGACTGCGCGGAGGTCTGACCAAGACCTCTTCAGCCCCCGGCGGCCGAGAAGCGCTGGAGCAGCGCGGGCACGTTGACGCCCACCGCGTGCTCGAGCTGGTCTGAGGCGAGCTTCACCTTGCCGGCGAGGGCGTCGTCGCCGCTGACCACCGTGAGCTTGTTCACCGGCAGATCTCCGACGGTCTCGAGCATCACGCCGACCAACGTCTCCAGCTTCTGCGCGAGCAGCACCTCGCGGGCCTGGTCGCCGTTGATCTTCCACACCGCGGCCATCTCGCGGATCGAGGCGGCGGTAGCGCGACCTTCGCACACGATCCGCGCCGCGCCCGCCTCCGCCAGGGACACCAGCTCGTCGCGGCGCGCCTCGGCGGGTCGCAGATCGTCGGCCACGAGCTGCCGCTCGACCTGGGCGATGCGCGCCTCCTGGACCTCTACGTCGGCCTCGGCCCGGGCGAGGGCGGCCGTCACGTCGGCCCGCGCCTCCGCGACCACCGCGTCTCGTCGGGTCACCGCGTCGCGGATGCGCTTCGCGGCCTCGGCGCGGGCCACTTCCAGCCGCGCCGCGAGTCGGGCCAGCTCCCGATCCTCGGTGTTCTTTGCGTCGCGGACGGCGGCGGCGGCCTGGTTGTGTGCCTCTGCGATGCGCGACGCGCTCAACAAATCCGCCGACTGCTTGCGGCCGATGCTGTCGAGGTAGCCGACCTCGTCGGAGACGTGCTGGATCTTGAGCATGTCGAGGCTCAGGCCCAGCCGCTTCAGGTCCAGGTCGCCCTCGTGCAACAGGCTCGAAGCGAACTTGACGCGGTCCTGGTTGATCTCCTCCGGGGTGAGCGTCGCCAGCACCCCGCGCAGGTTCCCCTCCAGGGTCTCCTTGGCGACCGTCATGATCACGCCCCGCCGCACCCCGAGGAAGCGCTGGATCGCGTTTCTGATCGTGGGCTCCTCGCTGGCGACCTTCACGTTGGCGACGCCCTGAACCTCGAGGGGGATGCCGCCCTTCGAGTAGGCGCCCACCACCCGCAGATCGATGACCATGTTCGTCAGGTCGAGTCGGTCGACCTTCTCGAAGAGCGGCACGCGCAGCGCCCGACCGCCGTGGACGAGGCGGACGCCCTGGGCGCCGCCGGAGAAGACCAGGACCTCGTTGGGCTGGCAGATGACGGTGAGCGAGTTGACGACCGCCACGACGGCCGCGACGGCCAGCGCGAGGATCCCGGCGATGGTGAGTGCGTAGATCATGCTTCTTTTCCTCTCTCTCTTTCTCTCAGGAGTTGTTCTGGTGACCGTGGACGGCGCGGGCGAGATCGAGGCCGAGCGTCTGGCTGACCTCGCGCAGCAGCGCCCCCACCATCGCCGGGTAGGAGGCGACGTAGCTGGGCAGCGCGTCTCCGCCGCCGCCGTCCACCAGCGCCGCCTCGCTCACACGGACCCGCTTCACCGCGTCGGTGACGGGGCGCAGGATGCGCTCGAGGTGTTGCAGCACGTGGATGTCGAAGGCGTCGCCTTCCGCGTCGCGCCACGCCTCGGAGACCAGCCGCAGGGCCTCCGCCGTGGCGCGCCCCGTGGCCTCGATCTCGGCGGCCTCACCCACCGCGATGACCTGTGCTGCGCGCCGTACGATCTCGGCGGGGATGGTCACCTCCGCGCGCAGCCGGAGCCGCTCGAGGTCGCCGCGGACGGCCTGGAGCGCGTGCTCCGCCTGTGCCCGCGCCGCGTGGCCCGCCGCCTCCGAGCGCTCCTCCTCGCTGCGGAGGCGCGCCCTCAGATCGGCCACCTCCCGCCGCAGCGCGTTGCTCTTCTCCGCGATGTGCGCCTGGGCGGTGGCGTGGGCCACCTGACCCCGGGCGCTGGCCTCGGCCTCGATCTCGTCGGCGGCACGCACCGCGTCGGATTCGGCGACCTCCGCGGCGCGCAGCACGACGGCGATCTGCTTGCGGCCGATGCTGTCGAGGTAGTTCCGGTCGTCGCTGACGGCCTGGATCTTCAGCGTGTCGAGCTGGATGCCGAGCTTGCGCAGGTCGTCGCTGGCCTCCGCCTCCAGGGCCGAAACGAACTTCAGTCGGTCTTCGTTGACCTCCTCGGGGGTCATGCTCGCCACGACGCCGCGCAGGTGGCCCTCGAGGGTCTCCTTCGTGACGCGCCGGATCTCGTCCGTGCCACGACCCAGGAACCGCTCGATCGCGTTGCCGGCGACGTGTGGGTCTCCGCTGATCTTGACGTTCGCGATGGCGTGCACCTGAAGCGGGATGCCGCCCTCGGAGTACGCGCCGCGGACGGTCATCGGCACGCTCAGCAGGCGCAGATCCATCGTCGAGACCTTCTCGAGGATGGGGATCCGCAGCGCCCAGCCACCGGTGATGACGCGGTATCCGACGCGGTCACCGGTGGGCGTGATGTGCTGCCGACCGGAGAAGACCATCAGCTCGCTCGGCGGGCAGACGTGCAGCAAGGCGCGCAGGGCCTCAAACGTCAGCAGCAGCAACGCGATGATGGGGACGGCGACCCAGAGGGCGGTCTGGAGGTTCTCGATCATGGGTTCACTCCTTCGGTTGTTGATGGACGGCTCACAGGTTCACGGGGACGACCAGCGCGGTGCCGTCAGGGGTCACCTCGCGGACGCGGACTTGGGCTCCGATGGGCGCGCGGTGCACGGCGGTGCTCGCCACGACCTCGAGATCGCGCCCCTTCAAGGAGAGGCGGATCTTGCCCGGCGCGCCGGGCTCGAGTGGCAGCAAGACCGTGCCGCGCTCGCCGACGAGATCGATGGCGCTCACGCCGCTGGAGATCTGCGCGCGCTTCAAGCGTCGCAGCGCGTGTCCCACGGAGAGGCTCGCGACCAGGCCGGTCCCGATGGCGGAGACCAAGGTGGGCCAGGGCTCGAGCCCGGCCAGCGTGAGCGCGACGCCCGTCAGGCCGAAGAACGCGTCGAAGAAGGTCCAGAAGCGCATCGACAGCCACATGGCGCCCTCGCCTCCGTCCCCTTCGCCGTCCGCGTCGGCGTCGGCGTCGGCGTCGAGATCGGCGTCGGCGTCGGCGTCGATGTCGCCGCCCAGCAAGATGGGCAGCAGAAACGCCCCGCCGACCAGCAGCGAGACCCAGTACACGAATTCCATGAGCTCCTCCGTTCCTCGGTTCGTCGGGCTACGACCAGCCGCCTCTGCCCTTCCTGCCCTTCCCTGTAGCGAAGAGCGGGCCAAGCCCCCGAGGTCCCTCGAATCCGTGTATCTCCGTGGGTTCTCCGCCGAGTCCCATCGGAGAAGGCGTTGCGGTGATGAAAAACACCCGGGCATAATGCAGCGATGAATGAAGGCGGCGCGATCGAGGCTGTGCTCGTGGCTTGGCGAGCGAACCCCTTCACCGTCTCGGACGCCGAGCGCGACGCCGCCGAGGTGGCGATCCGTGGCTGGCCGATGGCCGAGGTCGCGGCGAGGCTCGCCGGCGGCGGCGAGAGGGTGCGGGCCAAGAAGCTCACGCTGGCCCTCGGACATCGGGCGGCGTGTCTCTACAGTGAGGTGGAGCGGGTGCGGGCGGCGATGCCCGCGGCGGTCTTCGCCCATCTGCCGCGGCGCCCCGAGGCGTATCTACGCGTGGTGCTGGCGGCGGGGCGCTGCCATGGAGCCTTGAGCGGGATGCTCGGGGACTCCGACGCGATGCGGCGGCTGCGCGAGCAGGTCTGGTCGGCGTGCTTCGGGCACTCGCTGCGGCGGGCGCTGGAGATGGAGCAGGTGATCCGCGACCACGACGTGCTGGTCCTGGGCGAGACGGGGACGGGCAAGGAGTTGGTGGCGGCGGCGATCCTCGCGGGGACGCCGGGCGACGACGCGGGCAGGCCGGCGCCGAGCGCCTCGCTCAACGCCGCGGCGGTCCCCGAGACGCTGATCGAGAGCGAGCTCTTCGGGCACGTGAAGGGCGCCTTCACCGGGGCCACGGTGCCGCGCGTGGGGCGGCTGCGCAGCGCCCACGACGGCTGTCTCTTCCTGGACGAGGTCGGCGATCTCCCGCGAAACACGCAGGTCAAGCTCTTGCGGGTGATCGAGACCAACGAGGTGCACCCCCTGGGCAGCGACGCCACCCATCGCGCCGAGGTTCGCTACGTGGCGGCGACCCACATGGATCTGGAGGCGATGGTCGAGGCCGGGCGGTTTCGGCGGGATCTCTTCGAGCGGCTGGCGGGGAACGTCATCCGGGTGCCGCCGCTGCGGGAGCGGGGGGGGGATGTGGTGCGCATCGGAGAGGCCTTCGTGGAGCGCTACCTCGGCACGGGGTTGTCAGCGGACGACGACGTCGATCGGCTGAAGCGTTGGCTGCGCGCTGAGGCGACGGGGGCCTATGGCTGGCCGGGGAATGTGCGTGAGCTGCAAAACGCCATCCGCAACCTGATGCTGGGGTTGCCGCCGGGGCTGCGGGGCGCGCGACCGTCTGGCGGCGCAGGGGTGGGGGCCCCGTCCGAGATCCGAGATGGCACCGCGACGCTGGCGACGGTCCGGGATTGGTACGTGGGCCACGTGGCGGGCCTCCACGACGGGAACATGAGCGTCACGGCGCGGGTGTTGGGCGTCGACCGCACGACCGTGCGGCGCCATCTCTTCAGTGCCAGAAGCCGAGGCCGAGGCCCCAGTTGAGATAGTCGGGGGCAACATCGAGGGAGGTGCTGAGGCGGAGGTCCCAGACCACCGAGATGCGCAGATCGGCCCCAGCGGTGGCGTGCATGCGGCCGACCGTGCGCTCGAAGCGGCTGGGCTCGAAGTAGCTGCCCGCGCGTAGCGCGAGGCGGTTGGCGATGACCTCCGATTCGGCCCCCGCGCGGGCGCCGATGGTGGGCTTCTTGCCGGATCGCTGGAGATCGTGCTCGAGGAAGGACTCGACGCCAAAGGCGTCGGGGGTGGCGCCGGTGAGCACCAAATCGGCGCTCAACAGCACGTAACGTCTGGCGAGGGATCGCGCCGGTGGGTCTTCGCCGTAGCCAAACGTGGGGCGCACGTTGTAGCGGCGAGGTCCGAACATCACGCTGCCGCCCCAGGTGAGCTCGGCGGGGATGGCGATGCCGTCGGGGACTCTACCGCTGGTGCTCTCGGGGTCCCCGGCGGCCTCGACACCGACCACCGGGGTGCGCAGCGTCGCCCCCAGCCTCCACGGCGCGTCGAAGGGACCCCAGATGCAGCCCGTGAGGAGGCCGCCGCCCTCTACCGAGACCAGATCCACGTCGTCGACGACGATCGCCGCCTTGCCGGCGAAGGGGACCAGGCCGCAGACGAGCTCGCCCTGCATCCAGTTGAAGGCGTAGCCCGGCCCGCCGAAGTTCTGACGATACAACGCGTCGGTGAGCTCGCCGTTGACCCGCACGCGGACCTTCCACCGCTGCGTGACGGCGTGGACGCCGAAGCCGTGGCGGCCGAGCTTGAGGTGGCCGCCGCCCTGCCAGAAGAAGACCTCGTCGAAGGCACCACCGCGGCCCGATTGCGTGAGGTCCACGTCGTCTCGGGTGGCGCCGAGCCAGGAGAGGGTGGCGTCCCAGTCGAAGTAGTCGTCGGCTCCGAAGGGGTCGCGGAGGGCAAAGGCCGCGGGGTTGACGAGGTGTCCGTCGGCGCCATAGCCCACGCTGACGTAGGCGCCACCGAGGCCAACCACGCGGTGGGAGCTGACGATCGGGCCCTGGAAGAAGTCTACGTTCTGTGCCCCCACGGGGGCCGTGGCGACGAGGAGCGCGAGAAAGGGGAGGCGGCCCGTGCTCTTGAGGTCCATCGGTTGCCAAGGATGCCGCGTTGGTGGGTCCTGCGGTAGGCTTCCTTCGTGTCCTTGAGACTCACGGTCTGGATGTGCTTGCTGCCGACGCTGTGCGTCGCGGCGCCGACGAGGCTGGTCGGGGTGCTCTCCGAGCAGGGTGACCGCCGCTGCGTGCCCGCGGGTGACGAGTGGGTGAACACGCGTCTGGAGGTGGGCTTCGTGGAGCTGGTGGGCGAGCTCCCGGGGGCCAAGGCGTTGATGGGGCGGCCGGTCGTCGTCTCGGGCACGCCGGTCGCGGCACCCGCGCGCGCCCCGGTGGAGCACACCGCGTCGTGCATGACGGCCCAGATGCGCTCCGACTGGGTCCAGGGGCCCGGGGGGATGCGCGCGCGGCGGACGGCGCCGGCCCCGATCTCGGCGCTGCGCGTGAGCGCGGTGAAACCTCTCGTGGCGCTGAGCGCCGAGCTCGAGGGGGAGGAGGTCGTCGTGGGCCTTCGGAACACGCTGGGTGTCCCGCTCACGGAGCTGGCGATCGAGGCCCATTACGAGGGCTGCTACGGCAAGCCGAACGCCCTGACGAAGCGGCGGCGCTCGGCGGGGCTGAAGCCCAACTCCACTGCGGTGGCGAGGGTGCCGAGGCTGGTGGTGGGGCGACGGGCCCGCGGCCGGAACCACGCGCTGCGAGCGGTGAGCGTGGTGGCGAAGGGCGAGGGCCTGGTCTTCGATCTGACGGTGGACGCCCTCGATCTCGGCGTCGCGGTGGAATGCCCCAAGCGCAGATGATTTGAACCTCCTGATTCGCTGGCTGCTAGGTGCCCTGGCGGTGGCGGCGCTCCTGCCGCTGGCGATCAACGAGTGGCGGCGCTTCGACGAGACGCGGGCGCGCGACCGGCAGGTCCTGGCGCACCGCGCGGCGGCGGAGAAGGCGTTGGTGGATGGGCGGCCCGAGCACGCGTTGGTGGCGCTCGAGGCCGCGCGGCGCCTCGCTCCCCTCGACCTCGAGGTCCAGGGGGCGCTGCGAGAGGCCCACGTTCGGGTGTTGGTGGACGCGCCGCAGCGATTGCCCATCGACGCGGCGGTGGCGGCGGCCCACGCGATTCAGCAAGCCCTGCCGTTGCTGCGCGGGGCGGAGGCGGCGCGACACCACGTGGCGCTCGGCAACCTCGCGTCGCTGACGGGACATGACCCGCTGCCCTGGTACGAACAGGCGCTGGCCGCTGATCCCGCTTCGCTGGCGGCCCACCTCCACATGGGGTTGACGCTGCTGGGGGAGGGCGCCACGGAGGTGGCGGAGGGGCATCTGCGAAAGGCCCACGAGGCGTACACCGATGACCTGCGGATCAAGCGCGCCTTGGGGCTCGTCTACGGGGCGCGTGGCAAGTGGGGGCCGGCGGCCGAGTTGCTCGCGCGGGTGGTCGAGAAGGCGCCGGATCGCGAGGTCTACGCGACGTTGGGCCGCGCGTGGATGGAGCAACGGAAATACACGGTCGCCGCCGAGGCGTTGGAGCGGGCGCTCGCGGGCGCGGGAGCCCAGGAAGCCGCCGAGTTGCACGCGCGAATCGGCTTGGCCCGGCATCATATCCAGCAGTATGACGCGGCGGTCACGCACCTCGAGCGGGCCCTTGCGTTGGCGCCTTCGTCGAAGGTGCGGCTGGCGCTGGCGGACACCCGTGCCGCCCAGGGCGAGCCTGGTCGCGCCGAGCGGCTCTATCGCGCCGTCATCGAAGCCGATCCCGGGATCGGGGAGGCCCACATCGGACGGATTCGTGCGTTGCGCGCCATCGGGCGGCGGGAGCAGGCGCGGGTCGCGGCGGTGGCCTTCCGGTCGCGCCTGCGAGCGTATCCCGGGTTGCGCGCCTACGAGCAGCGCGTACGTGAGGCTGTACAGAGGAAGTGATGCAGCTCGTATTCGTCTACAACGCCGACGCGGGGCTCTTTTCCGCTCTCAGCGACTACGCCCACAAGTTGATCTCCCCCGAGACCTACGCCTGCTCGCTGTGCGCGATGACCTACGGGCACCTCGGGATGAAGCGCGCCTGGCGCCGGTTCGTGGAGGAGATGGAGGCCGAGGTCGAGTTCCTGCACCGCGACGAGCTGGCCGAGAGGTACGGCCTAGACGACGTCGCCTTGCCGGCGATCTTCGAGAAGGCCGAGGGCGGGCTGGCGGTCTGGATGGACGCCGAGACCCTCGACGCGTGCGCGGATCTGGAGACGCTCGTCGGAGAGGTTCGTACGCGGCTCGCGAGCATCGCCCGGCGGGCTCCCGCGTGTTAGCGTCCGCTCGTGCCGTACGCCCTGGACAGAGCACAGATGGCGCAGGAGCTCATCGAGCGGCTGCGTAGCGGGCAATGGGTCGCGCTCCTCGGTGGCCCCGGGCTGGGGAAGACGCGGCTGGCGACCAGCGTTCTGGCCGAACTCCCGGACGTGGTCACGGTCGGGCCGGGTGAGGCGCCGCCGAGTGATCTGCGTGGCAAGACCGTGTTCTGCGACGATCTCGGCCGGCTCGAGGCTCCGATGGTCGAGCTCGTGGTGCAGCGGCTCGGTGGGGCGGCGCCGAAGGCGGTGATGTTGACGGGTGGCCGCGCGCTGCGCCGGCTGCTCCCTCGGCTACCCCGCCACCATCGGCTGCGACCGTTTCCAATCGGAGTCCTCCGCGAGCAAGAGGCGCGGGAGTGGGTTCGTGAGCACGTGGCGCCCCGACACGTCGCGACGCTGCTCGCGCGCAGCGGGCATCATCCGTTCCTCACCCAGCGCCTGCTCGAGTGCTGGGATGCCCAGGACGCAGATCCCATCACCGAGGCGGTGCGACGAGCGGTCGAGGTCTGCGCGTCGTTCTGTGTCTCCGTCGCCCGACAGGTCCGCGCGGGGGCCGAGTCGGCGCTGCTCGACTTCCTCGTACTCGACGGCGGTCTGGTGCCCCTCGACGAGGCCGCGCGCGCCGTGGGTCAGCAGCGGATCGCCGCAGCAGCGGACGTGTTGGCGATGCTGGGCGTGGTGCGTCAGATCCAGGTCGACGGTGAGCGCGCCGTGCACGCCGGATGTGGGCTGCTCAACGACTGGTGGGTGGTCGACCGGCGACTCCGCTAGCGTCGTCGCCTCTTCTTCTTCTTCTTGGGTGGCGTCGTGCGCATCTTCGTCAGCGTCGCGTCGACGGATCTCGCGTAGGCGAGGGCGGGGACGAAGACGTTCGCCACGTCGGCGCCGAGGGCGAGCGGCTCGAGCTCCAGGCGTCGGTTGTGCGCGAGTTCGTGAAGCCAGGTGCGGGCGACGAAGCCGCCCTCCTTGTCGGTGTCGACCCGGGTGATCACTGCGTAGTCTGCTCGGGTCAGCGCCTTCGTCTTGCGTAGCGCCGCCGTCAGACGCTTGGCGCGAGCCCTCAGTTTGCGCTTGCGGGCGCGGCGGCTGTGCGTCTGCGGGGGCTCGGCGAGGAACCCTTCGAGCAGGTCCTCGACCGTCTCACGGGGTACGGGCTCGGCCCTCTTGGGGCCCAACGCCGTCGAGGCGACGAGGGTCCGTCTTACCCGCGACCGGGACTTGGGCAGCCGGACCACGGCGCCGGCCCAGCCCGCCTCCGGGTGCCGAATCTGGACGTAGTGAGTCCCGCGGGCGAGACGCTTCACCCACAGCGGCGCCGTGCCCCGTGCCTCACCGTCGACGATGACCTTCGCACCGGGGGGGACGCTGTTGACGTGCAGCCGACCCCGCGGACGTCGCGCCGCCTTCTTCCTCAGCTTCTCGAGGACCGGCCGCACCACCTCGGGGGCGCCCGCGGCCTCCTCGTCGGTGGCGAGCAGCGCCGCGCGCCACAGGTGTTCGCGGGCGGCGGGCTTCTGGTCCAGCTTCCACAGGACGGCGCCGAGATAGCCCAGGGTTCGGGCGACCGCGTCGACCCGCTTCACGGAGACGATGGCGTGCTCATAGAGCAACAGCGCGGCCTCGAGATCCCTGCGCGCCGCCTCGAGCTTGCCCGCGTCGTAGAGGGCTTGCCCGGTCGTCCGGTGGTTCTCGGCGCGCTCGACGCGCGGATCGGGATCGCCGGCCGTGATCTGCTCGACGCGCTCCTTGGGGCCGACCAGCCGCGCGGTCTTCAGCTTGCGGATCTCGCGGCGGGAGGCCTCCTCGAAACGCCGTGCGATGAGCGAGGCGCCCGTGGCGTCGGTGGAGATGATGGGGGCGATCCACACCGTGGGCGGGATGACGGGCGGATCGGCGGCGAAGCTGAGGGCGGGCAGGAAGAGCAATGTGAGGGATCGCATGATGTACCGCTACCACCGCTACCGGGGCGCGTCACCTGTATCGAAGACCCAGATGTGCCGGTCGGGCGAAACGCCGAGCGTCTTTCGCAGCGCCTTGCCCATCCCGCCGTAGCCTCTCTCGAGGTCCGGGTCGAACAGGCGCCCCACGCCGTCGATTTGAAAGCCCAGCAGGGACTCCTCGTGGGACTGATGCCACTTGAAGACGTCGGCGCGACTGGCGGGGAGCGCGACGACCACGTCGGCCCCGTGCAGCTTCACGAACCAGCGTACGCCGGCGAGCTTCGCCGCGCCCTGGCCCGTGCCCGATTTGCCCATCGAGACGACGTTGGCGCTTTCGACGGTGCCCGTGAGGGTGCAAAAGGAGTCGTGTCGCCAGCTCGACGAGTCGCCGTCGGCGGGCCCGCAGTCGACCACCTCCGCCGCGCTCTCGGGCCACGCGAGCCAGATCGCGAGACCCAAAAGGATGCCGACGACGATCGCCGCCGGTCGTCGTCGGCCGGGGATTCGGAGCTCGTCTGTGCTCATTCCAACGGCTCAATTGCCACCAGGCTGGTGGGGCATCCTACGGCGGAGAGGTCGTGGTTGCGAGACGGCTTGTTCGCGAAGCCGACGTCGACGGCCGCCTCCAACGCCCGGAGGGGCGCTTCGTCGGTGTTGGGGCCGGCGAGCTGAAGGGTGGGTTGGGCTCGCTCCTCGACATCGCGGGACGTCGCGGCGTGGATGCCGACGAGGGCAAGGAGCAGTAGGGAAGCGCTGCGCATCATCGGTCTCTCGTCTCCCTGGCGCGGGTCGCCAAGGAGACAGAGCAAGCGCTGGGCCATCACCGGTGGTCCCGGTGGCGGCGGTCGTCGACCTCGCGATGATGCGATGGATAGCGAGGCGATGCGATTCGTAGCGCCCTACTCGGGCTTCAGCGCTCCGGAGTCGATCCAGCCGACCTTGCCCTCGTGCTTGCCGGAGAGGACCTCCACCTGGCTCCACTTGCCGTCGCGCTTGACCCGCACGCGGGTGCCGTTGGTGATGAGCGCCGCGATGGTGGAGTTCGGGTTGGGGCTGCGTAGGAGCGGGAGCCACGACTTTCCGCCGGTGTCGACGACGTGATGCGCGGCGACGGCGTTCGGAGCGGGGGCCGGCGCGGGCGCTGGTGCCGGAGCGGGCGCGGGTGCCGGAGCGGGCGCGGGTGCCGGAGCGGGCGCGGGTGCCGGAACGGGCGCCGGTGCAGGCGGAGGGGGAGGGGGCGGAGCTGGCGCCTTTGCGGGGGCCGGTGCCGGCGCGGGCGCCGCGGTTCGCGGCGGCAACGCCGACCCCGGAGGTGGAGGTGACTTCAGCCCGATCGTGTCCTTCACCCGCAGCTTCCCCTCCTCCTGGCGGAAGCAAACGGCGAGGTACTTCGCGTTGGCGCCATGGTTCTCGTAGACCCAGCACTCGGCGCCGCTCCCCTGAGCGGCCCAGCCGATGCGCCACTTCGGCGTCCCGCAGACGCGCTGCACCTCGATCTCGGTCCACCAACTTTGCGTTTGGCAGACGTGGAGCTGCGTCGGCTGTGGAAAGGTCGCCACGGTCTGGGCCTGCGCGGCACCGCTCACAAGTCCGATCGCCACCAGCGGTGGGAGCACGAATCGCATCGCTGTCCTCCGTTCGACGCGCGGACGCTACACCAACGAGTCGAACGATTGGACTGAACGGACGTTCACCTGTAGCCTGAGCCATCATGTCCGACGTCGCCTCGATGCTCCCTGCGGCCCTGCGCACGCACCTCGTCTCGGGTGATGCGCTCCCCACGCCGGGCTCGCGGCGCTGGGGGTTGACGGCGTTTTCGGGGCGGCTCGTAGAGCTGTCGGGGCAGGGGAGTGGGGCGGCGCTCTCGCAGGGGATGAGCCTCGTTGTCGAGGCGCAGCATGCTGGCGAACCGGTGGTCTGGATCACCTGTCGACAGCCCGCCTTCTACCCGCCCGACGCGGCCGCAAACGGCGTTGACCTGGCGGCGATGCCGGTGATTCGTCCCCCCGACGCGACCGCGGGTGGGCGCGCCGCGTGGTATTTGCTGCGCTCAGGCGCCTTCGGCATGGCGGTGCTCGATCTCGGCGCTCACGATCTGCCCGCCGCGGCCCACGCCCGCCTCGCCCGCCTCGCCCAGAAGCACGAGGCGACGGTCATCTACCTCACCGAGCAGGGCGACACGCGCTCCATCGGCCAGGGGCTGGTCTCGTTGCGCGCCCGGGTCAGCCGGCGCCGCGCAGCGGCGAATCGCTTCGAGTGCACCGTGACCGCGCTCAAGGACAAGCGCTACGGCCCGGGCTGGTCCCACACCGAGACGCTCTGTGGCCCCCCTGGGCTTCGGTGAGGTTCGCCTGCATCGACGTATTCGAGGCCCCGCTCCAACTCCTGCTGCGGCGCCACCCCGAGCAGGCGAATCAGCCGGTGGCGGTGGTCGACATCGATCAGCCCCAGGGCGTGGTCGAGTGGTCCAACGAGGCGGCGCGCCGGAGTCGGGTCTTGCCCGGGATTCGCTACGCGGCGGCGCTCTCTCTTTCGCCCGATCTCTTCGCCCGCGCGGTCCCCACCGAGGAGGTGCAGCTCGCGATGCGGGCGCTGGTCCCCAAGCTGCGCGCCTTCAGCCCCTTCGTCGAGCCCTCCACCGAGGAGCCGGGCGTGTTTTGGCTGTGCGCCTCGGGGCTCTTGCCGTTGCACCGGTCGCTCGACGCCTGGGCGCGGGCGGTGGGCGCGTGGCTGAGCTCGGAGCGATGGCAGGCCTCGATGGCGGTGGGCTTCGACCGCTTCGCCACCTACGCCGTCGCCCGCAGCCGGCCGGGGGCGCTCCACATCTTCGAGCGCCCCGCCGACGAGGCCGCCTGTTGTCACCGAGTGCGCCTCGATTGTCTGCGCATCGAGCCGGCGATGCGCGACGAGCTGGCGCGGCTCTCGGTGCACACGGTGGGCGACTTCCTGGCGCTACCAAAACGAGGGCTGTCCAGGCGCTTCGGTGCCGGGGCGCTCCGATTGCGGCGGATGGCGAGCGGTGAGGCCTTTGACCCTCTGCGCCCGGCACCACCAGAGCCCGACCGCGCCTGTGATCTCGAGCTCGAGTGGGCCGAATCCCGCCTGCATCCGTTGCTCTTCCACGCCAAGCGGTTGCTCGATGGTCTGCTCGCGCGGCTCGCCGCTCGCCGCTCCGCGGTCGCCCATCTGCGCCTCGATCTCGAGCTCGACCTCGCGGGTGGCCGGATCTCCCACGCGCTGCGGCCGGCGGCGCCCACCCTCGACGCGGGCGTCTTGATCGATCTGGTGCGACTGCGCCTCGAAGCGGCGCCTCCGCTCGTGGCGGGGGTGGTCTCGATGCACCTCGAGGTGGAGGAGGTGCCCGCCAGAGGCGAGCAATTGCGTCTCTTCGCCGCGCTGACCCGCCGCGATCTGAAGAAGGGCGCGCAGGCGCTGGCCCGAATCCGTGCCGAGCTGGGTGCGTCGGCGGTCGGTCGCTTCACTCTACGCGAGGGGCACTTGCCCGAGGCGCGCTTCGCCTTCGAGCCGGGCGTCTCGCTCGAGCCCGCAGCGGCCCGGCCCGACGCGACCCGCGCGCTGATGCGACGGGTACACGAACGCCCGCTACCGCTCCCGTCGCCGGGCCGGCTCAACCGCGAGGATGGCTGGCAGCCGCGTCGTATGGAGCAGGGACCCATCGTGCGCCTGATCGGTCCACACGTGATCTCCGGCGGCTGGTGGCGGCGTGAACAGCGTCGCGACTACTACTTCGCCCACACCCGCCGCGGCGACGTGCTGTGGGTCTTCTACGACCGCGACCGCCGCGCCTGGTTCGAGTGCGGGGTGGTGGATTGAGCGCTCTTTAGGGTGGGGGGGGGAGCGTCACCTTCCGGCCGTGGGCTCCCTTCACGTCGCAGGTCTTGCTCCAGTCGAACACGCCCGTGAGCTCGACCCCCTCCTCGATCTCGAGGGCCTTGGCTTCCGGCCTGGGGAGCTTGGCGTTGCAGTTGAAGCCACAGCCGTCGACGATCTGGACGTAGCCGCCCTGCTGGTCGAGCAGGATGATCCGCCCGGTCATCGCCTGGGTCGGGCCGAGGCGCTTGGCGGCCCGCACCTTCCCGGTCTTGTCGTAGGCGCCGAGGTGTACCCGGTCTCCGACGGCGAGGGTCTTGCACGCCGCGGGGGCGATCTGGACCAGGCGACGCTCGCAGCTCTGGGGGTAGACCACCTCGATCTGGGCCTTGGCGCAGTCAGCTTTGGTGACGCGGAGGGTTTGGGGCGCGGCGATCGCGGCGCCGCAGACGAGCAGGAGGGACAGACGCATGGGCAACCGTGGGTTCAGGGGCACAGGTCTGGGAAGTTACGCTTCCACTGTCGGTAGTTCCAAGCGATCTCGACTCGCTTCTCCTCGCTGGTGGCGCCCCGGGCGGCCCGCTCGAGGATCGGCAGGGCCTCGGCGTACGGCATCCGGCCGAGCACGTTGGCCCCCTCCTGCCACAGTCGCCGGTCGCTGCTTTGCACCGCCGCGTCCAAGATGGGCAGGGCGCTCTCCGGCTGGTCCTTGATCGCCCAGACCGCCAGGATCGCCATGCCCTGCACCTCGTTGCTGTCGTCGGCGAGGCCGTCCTGAATCGCGCGATACGCCTCCTGGGACCCATAGAGAGACAGCGCCCAGATGGCCTGGCCGCGGATCTGAGAGGACTCGTCCTTCATCGCGGTCCACATCAGCTCGTTGGCCCGCTGGCCGCCGTGCTCGATGAGACCCGAGAGCCCCATCTCGCGGACCTGGAGAAGTTGGCCGGGCTTCAGCGCGAGCTCGAGGGCGTCGAGGGCCCCCTTCATCTTGCGCCGCCCCACGCTCACCAGCGCGTGCTGGCGGTCGTCGGACTCGTCCTTGACGTTCATCGCCCGGGCGAGCATCTCCTCGTCGCTGTACTTGCGCAGCGGCAGGGGATCCTCGTAGCCCGTCCCCATCCACAAACCCCCGGCGGGGTTGCGGGCCCAGGGGAACTCGGCCGACAGGCCACGCAGACCGCCACCGCAGTTGGCCCCCGCGGGCGGCTTGGTTCCGGGGGTGATCTTCAGCGCGTCTGCGGCCGTCACGCCCGGCGTCGCGATGCCGGGAGCGGCTGTCGGCGCGGACGCTCCCGCCATCAGCGGTGTCGAACTCGTCGACACATCGTCACGCCCATCGGCGCAGGCGAACAGCGCGGCGCCAGCGAACAGAATCGTGCAGGTTCGTCGCATCTCGAGAGTCCCCCCTAGCGCGAGCGGCAGCAGTAGGCGTGCCGGTGGCCGCCCTTGCCGGCGGTCCCATCGTGGTTGTACCAGTAGCCACCGCAGTTGCAGTTGTGGAACAGGGCGCCGTCGTCCCGATCCGCGTCTGCGTACCAGAAGTTACCCCCGAACCAACCGCGCCAGCCGCGTATGCCGGCGATCTCGGCGTCGGTGCACAGGTGCCCGCCGAGCTGCGACCGACAGCGGTGGTCTTGGAGCGTCTCTGGAGCGCCACCCCGGCGGCTGTTGCGGAAGCAGAGGTCGCCGTATCCGCTCCACCCGCCGGGACACGGCGCGCTGCCGGCTTGACCGCCGCCGCCACCACCGCCGCCCGACAGGTTTCCGGTGATGTGTACATTGCCCTCCAGGCGGATGCCGCCGGTGGAGCGGATGATCATGTTGTCGTGGCCGTCGTTGTGGATGCCGAGCTCGAGGACGGTGTCCTCGCCGCCGCCGTCGCGCCGGTAGCGCAAGTAGGCCTGGTCGCCGCCGCCGCCCCAGCGGTTCTCCTGGAACTGGAAGCCGATGGGGCTGCTGCCGTTGCCGGCGACGCGGGTCATGGCGTTGGAGTAGAGCTCGATCTCGTCGTGGCTGTCGTTGTTGATGCCGATCTGGAGGCGGGTGTTCTCGCCGCCGCCGTCTCGGTAGTAGCGGATCCAGGCGGAGTCGCCGCCGCCGCCCCACCGGTTGCTGGGGAAGTTGAAGCCCATGCCGCCACCGCCGGGACCCTCTACCTGGATGTAGCTGGGGGAGTAGAAGGACAGGTTGTCGTGGCCGTCGTTGTTGATGCCGATCTGGAGCTCGGTGTCCTCGCCGCCTCCGTCGCGGTGGTAGCGGAT
>CAYOBQ010000138.1:0-25318 GCA_964402225.1 uncultured Nannocystaceae bacterium
GCGGCATGAATCCACCCAAGCGTCGTCACGTCGTAGCACTGGAGCTGCACCCATCTCGATTTGGTGGCCGTTCTCTGCCTCGCGTACCAGTCGAGAGAGTTGGTCCTTGGCGTCGGCGATGGAGACCTTCTTCATCGGAGCCTCGATGGCCAGATAGATGGCCAAGTCTAGCACATCCAAGGTGTGGCATCATCGCGCGGTGCCGGATGTGCCACTCAGGCTCACGGTCGTGGTGATGGCCTACGACGAGGTCTGCTCCCTGGAGGGGGTCGTCGACGAGATCCGCGCAGAGGCCGATGCCACCGGGGTCGACTACGAGATCCTGATCATCGACGATGGCAGTGGCGATGGGACCGGAGCCCTCGCCGACGCCCTCGCCGACCGTTGGCCGCGCGTCCGCGCGCACCACCACGAGCCCAACCAGGGCCTCGGTGGCGTCTACCGGACCGGCTTCGCGGAGGCGCGCGGGGAGCTGCTGACCTACTTCCCCGCCGACGCCCAGTTCCCCGCCGGCATCATCGGCACCTTCCTCCCGTTGATGGACGCCCACGACATGGTGCTCGGCTACCTCCCCCAACGCGACGACGCGCTCACAGCGAAGCTGCTCTCGGGAGCGGAGCGCGTCCTCTACCGCGTGCTCTTCGGCGGCTTTCCGCGCTTCCAGGGCATCATGATGCTCCGAACCGCCTTGCTGCGTGAGCTCTCGCTGGTCTCCGACGGGCGTGGCTGGGCGGTCGTGATGGAGCTCATCCTGCGCGCCGACCGCGGCGGCTACCGGCTGCGCAGCGAGCCCACCGGTTGGCGGCCCCGGGCCCACGGATACTCGAAGGTGAACAACGTGCGAACCATCGCGGCGAACCTGGCGCAGCTCGCGGCGCTGTCCCGCAAGTTGTAGCTACGGACACACCGGCGGCTGGGCGGCCCGCACCGCGCTGAACTCGGCGCTGATCGTCAGCCGCTCGCGTCCATCCTCGCCGATCTCGTAGAGGCCCTCCTCGCCACCCACGAAGGAGGCGAGCAGGCTGTGCAGGTTGCGCTGGGACGAGTTGCAGCCGTCACAGTCGAAGCTGCCGGAGTCGAAGTCGGGATCGACGGGGCCGCATTGCTCGGCCGTCAACCCGGGCACCAGGCACGAGCAGACGCGGCGCAGATCCTCCCCGTAGATCACGGCCTGCGTCGTGTGCCCCTCGAGGATACGACCGCAGTCCGCGCTGAAGCGCGCCGCGAGCAAGGTCTCGCGGATCGGGATCGTGTGTCGGGGGTTCACGCCCTGGGCACAGATCTTGGGGATGCTCTCGGAGCCAGCGTAGATATTGACGCCGGCCTCCTCCGTCATCGTCAGCGCCCGGCCGCCAAGCTCGAAGACGAGCTCACGGGTCGTCTCCGGCATGACGCACCAATCCTCCGTGTCGGCGTCGAGCCGCGCGGCGTTGACCGCGCGCACCACCACCCCCGACTCGTCGGCCTCGGCGATCTCGAAGAAGATGTTGAGCTGCTTCATCGCGATGTCGGCGGCCCAGATCGTGTTGAGGTTCGGGATCGCGCCGTGCATCGGGTCGCCCGCCAGCGACGTCACCTTCAACACATCGAAGACGTACCAATCGCCGACCGTGGGGCACACGCCCCCGCCATCCGAGAGGCCCGCGTCGACGGCGCCCGAGTCGGGCAGAAGCAGCCGGTTCTGGCTGTCATCGACGTCGTTCTCGCAGCCCCCCAGGACCAGCGCCAGGAATAGAAGCGCGCGCATCACAGCCTCCCGCCGACGGCGACAGACACCATGTCGAAGCCGCTCTCGAAGGTGCCCGCATTGGAGGGGACGCCCGAGAGCCCCGCGCAACCGTCGGGGCAGGGTGAGACCGGTCGCTGTTGAAAGACCTTCGCGGTGCCCTCGTCGACGGTGACATCGGGCTGCCAGGTGTGCAGGTAGCCGACCATGAGATCCAACCGCCCGACCGCGATCTCCACCCCCGCCCCGACGCCGAGTCGGTCGAGGGAGAGCAGGTCGATGTGGGTGTAGTTCTCTGGGGTGGCGCCGCGCTCCCAGTACGCGCCGGCGCTCAAGCCGATCCAGTCGGCGGGGAACCAGGTCCCCCCCAAACGGAGCGAGAGGGTGTCGCGCCAGCGTCGCTCGATTACGGCGTCGTTGACCGGCTGGAGGTTGCCGCCGAAGAGGTCGATCGAGCCCTCGAGGTCGATCTCGTAGGCCTCGACCATGGACCACGCCTCGTAGACGAAGTCGAGCTCGATGTCGAAGACCTCGCGGTCACCGCTCAGGTGCCGGTAGCGCGTCGCGAGGCGCGCCGTGGGCGGCAACACGAGCTCGAGCGAGGCGCCCTGATCGACGATGAGGAGCTGCTGCTCGGTGAAGTGCGTGGGCCCGGAGGCGTTGTCGACCGTGATGTCGCCCTCGGCCTCGAAGACGATCGGGAACGGCCGGCCGGAGATCGCGACCTCGACGGCCGGAACCGGCCGCCACCAACCACCGATGACCGCGGCGGGGGCGAAGCGGTCGGAGACCTCGATGGTGCCGACCACGTCCGAGCCGCTGGCGTAGGCAGACAACGAATCGCCGGCGCGACCGTCGACCACGAGCTGGTAGCGCAGGTGCTCCATGTCAGCCCACTGCAAGGTGGCCCCGAACCCGAACGCCTCGGTCCCCCACGCCACGCTGAGCCCGTAGTAGAGGATCAGCGCGTCGAACTCCGTGAGCATGTAGCGCTGCCCCCCGGTCTCCGGATACTCGGCGTGCCCGCTCCCGTTGGGGCCGAAGAGGCTGAGCCCGAAGGTGAAGCCCTCGAGGCCGAAGTCGTGGGTCGCGGCGACGAGCCCGCCAGCGGCGAAGAGCGGCGTCTCGTTGGAGACCGGCGCGAACGGATCGTCGAGGTCGTCGGTGGGGGCGTCGGTGCCGACCACGCTGGGGGATCGCGTGAACGTCGTGTGGCTCCACAGCAGGTTGTGGTTCCACGCCAGGTTCAGGCCCCGCAATCGCGAGAGCGCGCCGGGGTTGTGAACCACCGCGCTCGGATCGCTCGCCTTCGCGCCGAAGGCACCGCCGCGCGAGATGGCGCGCGTGCCGTGGTCGGGGATCTCCAAGCCGCCGGCGAGGGCGACACCGGAACAGCAAACGAGAAGGACGAATCGCCGCATCGTACCTCCAGGGGTGAGGGTGGATGCTCATAGCACGAGACCGGCTACAGCCGCGCCGGCCTTGTGCCGATAGGGGAGCATGGTCCGTAGCTTCACCGAGATGATCTCTCGCCGAAGACGCCCCACCGTGGTGCCACCGCCGATCCCCGGCGGCGTGGAGCGCATGGCGACCGCGCTTCGAGCGAGCGAGCGCGGCCTCGCCGCGACGATCGACAGCGTGAGCGACGCGGTCTTGACGCTGGACCCGAACGGTCGAGTCCTGCGCATGAACGCCGCCGCCGAGCGGATCACGGGCTGGACGATCGATTGCGCCCATGGCCGGCCCCTGCCCGACCTCATCGCGCTCCACGAGCAGCGCGACGGCAGCCCCGGGCCCGCCCTCGACGGCGACGCGCTTCGCCTCGGGCTGATCGTCGGCGCCGAGGACCGCATCTCCCTCGCGCGCCGCGATGGCGCCCGCATCCCCATCGTCGTCAACTGCACGCCCACCCGCGGTGGCGCCGTGCTGGTGTTGCGCGACACGACCGCCGCCGGCCGTCGGCACGCCCGCCAGGAGGTGACCGAGCGCCTGGCCGCCCTCGACACGCTCGCGGCGGGCATCGCCCACGAGATCAACAACCCCCTCGCCACCGTCGACGCCCACGCCGCCTTCCTCGCCCGGCACCTCGAGGATATGCGCGCTCGGTGCCCCGACGAGCCCCTCGACGAGCTGCTCGCGGCGACCGCCGAGATCCGCGACGGCGCCCACCGCGTGGCCAAGGTCGTGTCCACGCTGGAGGCCCTCCAGCGGGCGCCCGCCGCGGATCGAGTGGCCGTCGACGTGCGCGACCTCCTGGGCGCGGCCCTCGACGTGGCGGGCAACGCCCTGCGTCACCGCGCGCGTGTCGTGTGCGAGCTCCCGACCGAGCCCCTGCACGTCCTGGCGCCCCCCGCCGCCCTCGAGCAAGCGTTCCTCAACCTGCTGCTCAACGCCGCAGACGCCCTCCCCGACGGGGCGGCCAGCGCCCACGAGGTCCACGTCCGCTGTACGCTGGACCCCGTCGGCCAGGTCCTGGTGGAGATCCGCGACTCGGGCCGCGGGATCGCCCCCGAGCACCTCCCGCGCATCTTCGATGCCTTCTTCACCACCCACGTCGGTCGGTCGAGCGGCCTCGGTCTGGCCCTCGTCCAGGGCACGGTCCACGCCGCCGGGGGGCACATCGATGTGTCCAGCACACCGGGTGAGGGGGCCCGCTTCCGCGTCCACCTCCCACGCACCCACGTCGAGGCCCCCGCCGAGGCGCCCCCCGCCACCCACGCGGATCGACGGGCGCGGCGGATCCTCGCGGTCGACGACGAGCGCCCCGTGTTGCGCGCCCTGAGCCGCCTGCTGCGCGACGGGCGCCAAGTCGACACCGTCACCTCCACCGCCGAGGCCCTGGAGCGCCTCACGGATCCCAGCGCCGAGCCCTACGACCTCGTCCTATGCGACGTGATGATGCCGGACCTCACGGGGATGGACCTCCACGAGGCGTTGACCGAGCGCGCCCCCGAGTACCTCGAGCGCCTGGTCTTCATGACCGGCGGGGCCTTCACCCCGCGGGCCCGCGCCTTCCTGGCCACGGTAGAGGCGCCCTGTATCTCGAAGCCCTTCGATCTCGACGAGCTGCTCGCCATCGTGGGCGAGGCTGCTCAGCCGGTCCAGAACTCGTCGGCGAGCTCGGCGGCGTCGTCCCGGGCATAGCGGGTCGAGGTGCGCCCCGCGGGCGGGGTCGTGTGGGACGCGATGGGGCGCGAGCTCGTGGGCCCCGAGTCGACCCGCCCCAGCCGGGACGGCATCAGCTTCCGCATGAGGTGATTCGCCAGTCGCACCCGGCTCTCGAGATCGCGGAGGTTGCGCTTGTAGTCCTCGACCGCGCGCTCCAGGTTGTTCTGCCGCTGAAGCGCCACCGACGACTCCAGTTCGGCGTCGCGCAGCCGCTCCACGAAGTCCGAGACCGGCCCGTCGTCTCCGTAGCGCTGGGCGTCGAGGGCCTCCTGCGTCAACCGCTCCAGCTCGTCGGCGAGGGCCTGCCAGCGCGCGTACTTCTCCTCGAGCCCCCCCACCGTGAGGTTCGTGTCACGGCGCAGCGCCTCGATCTCCTTGGTGCGCGTGAACAGCGTGTCCTCGAGCCACCGGTATCTCTGCTCCGCGTCGAGGCGCGCCTTCCGCTCCGCGTCGAAGGACTCGCTGACCTCGTCGCGCTCGCGCTTGAGCTCGGTCTCCGCCGCCGTGGTCTCGAGGAGCGCCGCGCGGGTCGCCTCGAGCTCCGACGACAACGCCTCACGCTGCGCGGTGGTCTCGGCCAGCGCGCAGCGCTCGCTGTCGAGCTCCCCCTCGAGCCGCTCGATGCGGGTGACCAGGGTGTGCCGCGTCTTCTCCAGCTCGGCTTGCTTCGCCGCAGCCGCCGCCTCCTCGGCGGCTCGCAGCTCAGCGAGCCGCGCCTCGTGGGCCGCGCGCAGCCCGGCGAGCGTCTCGGCGTGCTCGCTGCGCAGCGCCTCGGTCGCCGCCTCCCTTCGGGCGCGCTCCTCGACCGTGCGAGCGTGGGCGGCGTCGAGGATCTCCGCGGCCTCCGCCGCCTGCTCGTGTCGCCGCACCTCCGCGGCCTGCAACGCCGCCTCGTGCTCACAGCGCAGCGCCGAGATCGTGGCCTCCCGGGAAGCGATCGCCTCTGCGTGCTCCGCCTCCACCGAGGTGAGCAGCTCGCCGTGCGACTGCTCCAAGCGCTCCCGAGCCGCCACCGTCTCGGCCGTGAGCTCCGCCCGAGCAGACGCGTGCGCCCGCTCGGCATCGGCGAAGCGCTCGTCCCGCGCAGCGATGGTCGCGGCGTGCTCCTCACCGAGGCGCTCCAGGGCCTCGGCGTGCGCGCGCTTGAGCGCCATGACCACCCCGGCGTGGCTCGCCTGCAACCCATCGACCCGCTCGACGTGGGCCGCCTCCGCCGCCGCCTCCGCCGCGTCGCGCGCCGCGAGGGCCTCACCGTGGGCGGCCTCCAGTCGACGAATCGCGGCCGCGTGCGCAGCGTCGGCCGCCTCCAGAGCGTCCGCCTGCTCGGCGCGCTCCGCGTCCAGGGTCTCGATGTGCGCGGCTCGCTCCCGCTCGATGTCCTCGCGCAACCCCGCCATGGCCGCCACGTGCTGGCCCACCGCCTTCGCGAACCGCTCCTCGGCGAGCCCCGCGGCCCGCTCCCCTTCGGCCACGAGGACCGCCTCACCCGCCTCGCGGGCCGCCTCGGCCGTCGCCATCGCGTCGCGCAGCCTGGCCTCGGCGGCGGCCTTCGCCTCGAGGAGGGCCGCCTCAGCCGCGGCGATCTCTTCATCCCGGCGCGCCAGCGCACAGGCGGCGCGTTCCGCCTCCCGTTCAGCCTCGGCTTCCATCCGAGCGACGGCCTCCGCCCCCTCATTCTGCGCCGCCTCCAGGGCGTCCGCGTGCGCCGCCCCAAGCGCCTCCACCTGGGCCCCATGGGCCGCCACGAGCTCCGCCCGCTGCGCCGACCTCGTCTCCAGCGTGTCAGCGTGCGTCGCTTCCAGGGCGGCGACCTGCGCCACGTGGGCCGCCACGATCGACGCCCGCTCCTCCGCCGCAGCCTCGAGCGCGCCGGCGTGGGCCACCCCCAGCGCCTCCACCTGCGCCCCGTGGCCCGCCACGAGCTCCTCGCGCTCCGTCGCCTCCCCCCGCAACACCTCGGCATGGGCCGCCCCCAGCGCCTCGATCTGCGCTTGGTGAGCCACCACGAGCTCCGCCCGCTCCGTCGCCGTCGCCTCCAACGCATCGTCGTGGCCCGACTTCAGCTCGCCGACGAGGCGCGCGTGGCGCTCCGCCGCCTCTGCATACGCCCCCCGGGCCTCAGCGATCGCCAAGGCATGCCGCTCCGCCGCCTCCGCCGCCGCCGACTCGAGCATCTCCACGGCCTCGGCGTGTTCGCTGCGCTGGCGCGACAACGACTCGGCGTGCGCCTCGGCGCGCACCTCCGCCTCGGCCCGAGCCTCGTCGAGGGCCGACTCGGAGTCCGCGAGCCGGTCCGTGAGCTCCACCGCCCGGCGACGCGCCCCCTCCGCGACCTGCGTCCGGTCCGCGAGCTCCGCCGTCAACGACTGCGCACGCGCTTCGTACCGCGCCGCCTCCGAGCGCGCCTCATCGCGTGCCGCGGCGCGCGTAGCCGCCGTGCTCGCCAGCGTCTCCAGCTCCGCGGACTGCCTCTCGAGCTCGGTTTGCAGCATCGCCAGGCGCTCCAGCGCCGCATCGGCGACCCGAGACTTCTGCGCAAAGCGCGCCTCGACCTCGGCCGTCTCTCGCTGGCTCTGCTCCAGCGCCTCGGACAGCGCCTCGAGGGCCTGTAGGCGCGAAGTCGCCGCCGCCGACTTGCGCTCCGCGTCCTCCGCGCGGGACTCGGCGTGGACCCGCTGAGCCCGGGCCTCGGCCACCCGCGCCTCGTCGACCTCGGTCTGACCGGCCAACGCCTCGACCCGGTCCGCCGCCGCGTCGAGGGCCCGCTTCTGGTCCGCGAGCCGCGCCTCCAACGCGTTGGTGTAGGCCTCTTGCTGGCGCACCCGCGCCTCGCTCGCGTCGAGCCGCTCCAGCGCGCCCTCCGCCCCTCGCAGCCGCTCGACCTCACGGCGCGCGCGGACCAGCCCGTCCTCCAGCTCGCGCTGACGCATCTCGCTGCTGCGCTGGAGCGCCTGGTAGGCCCTCCGCCGCGACTCGAGCTGCGCCTCGAGCGCTTCGTACTCCTGAGTGAGCCCCTCGAGGTGCTCGAGCTGACGGCGCACCTGAACCCGGAGGGCTCGGGCCTCGTCGGACGAATCAATGCTGGATGTGCCGTATCTCACGAAATGTATTCAGATGTAAGTCAACGTGGTTGTCAAAGAAACGCCAATATCAGATCTCGCCGTCCACGAAAACCAGATCCATCGCGTCGTCTCGGGCGCACTCGTTCCAGTAGCTGCGAAAAGCCCCGTACTCAGTGGGCGAGACGACCCCGCCCCGGTGCACGACGCGGCGCTGACAGCGGACGACCCCGTCGGAGAAGCTCGCCTCGAGGGCGTAGGTCCCACCGAAGGCCTCCCGCTCGATCTCGAGGGGCAGCCCATAGCCCACAAAGCCCGGCGGCAGCTCCACGTGGTGTTCGTCCTCCAGCAACCGCGGAGGCGGCGCGGCCAGGTGCGCGTCGCGGGTGGCCGGCGTCATCGGGCCGGTCGACACCAGCGGGACATCCCAGGGCACCCGCCACAGCCAGAGGTCCTTCACCTGCCGGGCGAAGCGCTCGAGGCGGACCGTGTAGGCGACCTCGAGGGGCGTCGTCAGATCGTCGACATCGGAGGTCTGCACGTCGGTGACCTCACCACCCGCGAGGGCCTCGAGGACCCAACGCGAGACCACCTGCTCCCGCTCGCTCGGGCCCGCCCCCTGGAGCTGCATGCGCAGGCTCGCGCCCATCTCGCCGCGCATGACCACCTCCGCGCGGAAGACGTAGCTGCCGTCGGCGTCGAGCCTCCCTCGGCAGATCCGCCGGGTAGCGTGCTGCTCGGGCGCCGAAGGCGGGACCCGGCACATGCGCGCCCCGTCGGCCCCGAGGAGGAGGGCCGGCACGTCGTCGTTCAACCGCGGTCGGTCCCCGAAGGCGAAGGCGTCGCTGGCGGGATCCATCCACAGGTCGGCGCCCTCCACCCGCGCGTGGACGATGGCGTGGTTGAACCGCATCGATGGCAAGAGCGGCAAGCGCCCGGAGTCCGCCGTGAGCAGCGCGGCGACGCTCGACTCCACGCCCAGCGCTCCGAGCAACGCGACCATCAGCGCCGACTTGTCCTTGCAGTCCCCGCGCAGGTCGCGGACCACCGCGCTCGCTTGTCGACGATTGCGGTCGAGGAGGTGGTCGGGGTGGCGGCCGTAGCGAAGCTCGCGGGTCGCGTAGTCGTAGATCTTCGCGACCTGCGCCCGGACCCCATCGACGTCGGCCACGATCTCGTCGAGCAGGGCGCGCAGAGCCTCGTCGACCTCCGGGGGCAGCAGCTCGGCGGTGAGCTGCTCGACCACCGGCGCCCAGGTCGGCAACGTGCTCGCGTCGATCCAGGGGACGTAGTCCTGGGCCGGCGGCGTCCAGGCATCGATCGGCATCGCCTCCAGGTCCCGGAGATCCCAGGTCCAGACGCGGTAGCCGCCTTCCTCCCGCACCTCCGGTTCGAGATCCGCGTGGTGCACCTCGAAGCGTGGCTCGAAGGGCGGCGCGACGGCGAAGGCGATCCGCCGCCGATGGGTCGGCTCGGGGGTGTTGAAGAAGAAGTGGCGCCACATCGCCGGCCCCATCGCGTCGATGGTGAAGAAGTCCTCCTGCATCAGGAAGTCGATGACCACGCCGGGGACCAGCGTCGGGAACTTGAGCTGCACGATCTTGGCGCGCGCGTCGACCACCCCGGGGGCGTGCATGTACGGCGCGACGATCTTCTCCGCGTCGGTGGCGACCCCGTCGACGACGGAGCGGGCGTGGTGGACGCCGATGCGCTGCACCCGGGGGTCGAAGGCCCAGACCTGGTCGTCCCATTGGGCGAGGTGCTCATCGCTGTGGAGTTGGACGACGACGTGCGTGCGGGTCGAGACGGTGCCGTCACGATGCTGAACGACGAGGAGATCCTCCAGCAGCAGGACGCGTCCGTGCCGCGCCAGCTCGGCGTCGTCCGCGGTCGTCTGCGCGGCCCCCGACAGGACCGGCGCGAATCGATCGATGGGCCGCGGTCGCTTGAAGCGGGTGCGCCACAGACGGCGGGCGGGGCGCGGCACTGAGGCCGCTCTCTCGATGGGATAGACGCCCACCTTGGTCGCCGCGTCAGCCGACATCGTCGAGGATCTCCAGGATGCGGTTCCGGCGCTGATCGGTGCGCTCGATCTCGTACTCGAGGTGGGCGCGTACGCGCTCGTCGGCCATGGCGGCGTGCTCGGCGCGGAGGTCATCGGCGCGCCGCGAGAGGCTCTCGTGCTCGCGTTCGAGGAACTCCCGCGTCTGCGCCTCGTCCGCCTTGTCGAAGACGACGTCCTCGGGGAGCCCCTCGGCGGGCTTCGGCGCGGGCTCATGGTCTGGCGGAACGAAGGGCGGCGCCCCATCGACGCGTCGCTGGTTCATGAAGGTGGGCGAGACGATCTCGACCCCTGCGCCATGGAGCGCGTCGAGCATCGCCACCCGGAGCCTGGAGCGCGCCGAGATCAGCGCGCGCACGTCCGCGAGGAATCCGGCGGCGCGGTAGACCACCGAGTAGTCGCCCAGCTCGGTGACCTGCACGAAGGGCTCATCGAGGCCCGCGTCGCCGGCGGCCTGCAATAGCAGCGCTTCGACCTGGGTCCAGGACACGTCGTAGCCGAGGGAGACGGTGGCCGAGACGACGGTCCCCGACCGACGCACGACCCGGACGGGGTGGGTCGCCAGGAACAGGTTCGGGAGGGTGACGAGATCGCGGTCCTCGGTCTGGATCTCGACGTGAAAGAGGCCCCGCTCGGAGACGCGCCCCAGATGCTCACCGACGCGGACGAAGTCGCCCGCGCCGAAGTTGCGAAGCGCCCGCAACATGAGGCCCGCGAGGGCGTTGCCCACGAGGGAGGTCGAGGAGAGGGTGATCGTGGCGCTGATGACGAGCCCGATGAGGGAGAGGAGCTGCGAGCGCACCTCGTTCGAGATCGGCAGGGCCACGACCAGCGCGAGCACCCCGACGAGGTAGAGGGCCACGCCGGCCATCTGGCGGCGCAGCCGACCGCGGGACACCGGCGCCCGCTCGCGACGATAGAGCAGATAGTGGGCAACGACGATCGCCAGCAGCGTGAGGGCCGCAGGCGCGAAACCGAAGATGCGATCGAGCCACTCCACAGCGGCTCGGTTCTACGCCATCCTGTCGCCCATGCGTACCACCATTGCATTGACGGCCTCCCTTCTGCTCGCCTGCGGCGCTCGCCCCGCCGCCTCCTCCATCGACGACGACATCGCCTCGCTGCCCGACCCCAACCGCGCGTCGCTCCAGCTCTACCTCGTGCTGACCGACGACCCGAGGGCGATGCAGGGCAAGCCAGCGGTGGACGCGATGTGGAAGGCGGTGGGCGGAGAAGGGGCCCGCTATCAGGCGGTTCGGCGACACGTGAAGTGGGTCCCGGGGGACTACGAGCTCGACGTGACGCTCGACTTCGCCGACCTGCCCCACGCCTCGCTCTCCCCCACGGCGCTCGCGCCGATGCTGCGCGACCTGCCCCCCGCCCTCCGCGCCCGCGCCGAGGCGGCGAAGCTCGCGGTCTTCGTCCGCTCGGGGGCGCGGGTCCTGCCCGACGGCAACCACATCCGCCTCGCGGGGCTCGCGGCGCTGTACGCCGCCGACACCTACGACGGCGTGGTCCTCGACCTGCTGGCGCGCCGGGGGTGGACCCGCGACGCCTGGCACGCCGAGCTCTCGACGGCCCCGCTCTCCAAGGCGCAGGTTCGGCTCACATCACGCTTCGAGGGCAAAGCCCGCTGGCTGCTCAGCCGGGGCAACCCAAAGTACGGAGCGCCGGATCTCCAGATGCGCGGGATCGATCCCAACCGGCTCCCCGCGGCCCGCGCGCGCTTCGTCGCCGTGCAATCGGCGCTGGTCGCGCGGGGGGGGCAGATCGGCCAGCGGGTGCCGGTGCCCAGCGGCCGCCCCGTCCTGTTGAAGAGGTGCGAGGCTCCCAAGGGCCTCTTCGACGCAGAGTGCGTCCAGATCGATCCCTAGCGACCAGGCTTCGCAACACCGAAATCGGTTGGCGGGCGCGTGCAGCGCGCCGCGTCGCGACTCTGCCGCAGCGTCCTAGCGCAGCAACTCAGCGACGCCCACGGTCTGGTCGATGCCGGGGAAGGTGATCGACTGCGTCGCCTCGAAGGTCTCGCAGCGCTGGTAGCGAGCCTCACCGGGGACCGGCTCGGTGGAGACGATGAGGCGCTCTGCCGGCACGTCGAGGACCCAGTACTCCGGGGCGCCAGCGTTCGCGTACACCGCCGCCTTCGCGCGATCGTAGCGCTGCGAGGTCACCGCCACCTCGATGAGCAGGACCGTCTCGTCGGCGCGCGAGAGTCGATCCGTCGCTCGAGACCAAAGCGCCTGGGGGATCACCGCGATATCCGGCTCCGGCTTGTCGGCGTCGGTGCAATCCACCGGCCCCTGGCACTGAACCTGCCAATCCGGGCCATAGCTGAATGTCACCAGCTTGTTCAAACGGACGATCCCCCGAATGTGCGCCGGTCCCTGCGGAGCTACTTCGATCAACCTCCCATCGATGTACTCGACCGGGTCCTCCGGCCGGATGACCCCTATCTCCACCAATCGCAGGACCTCGTCCCAGGTCCAGCGCCGAGTCTCGTACGCGCTCGCGTCCATGGCCCGAATCTATCGAATCGTGGCGGGCGCGCCCAGCCGGACGGCGGTGCCGAAGGCCAGCACCTCGACGCCGGCGACGCTCTTGTCGGTGACCATGCTCGCCAGGGTGGCGGTCTCGACGCGGACGTTGATGACGGCCTGGTAGCCGGCGTCGCGCGCCTGCTCCCGCATCCGCTGGATGGCCTCGCGCCGCGCCCGCTCGAGGAGCGGCTCGATGCTGCGCAGGCGACCGCCGAAGACCATCGATATGCCGGCGACGAAGCGCTTGAAATAGTCGATCGAGATCACCACGGAGCCGGTGACCATCCGGCCGTCCGTGACCTCCCAATCGGCGGGGGGGGTCCGCAGCGTGACGGTGGGCATGCCCCGAGCGGCGTTCTCGCGGCGGACCAGATCGTCGAGGTGGTTGCGCTCGACGGCCCCCCCCCAGAGGTAGGCCAGCACCAGCAGCCCGAGGCTCATCAAGACGCCGATCATGGCTCCACGCGCACCGCGGTCCCGTAGGCGAAGAGCTCGGCTGCGCCCTGGGAGATGGAGCTGGTGGAGAAGCGCACGTTGACGACGGCGTTGGCGCCCAACCGCTCGGCGTCGGCGATCATGCGGTCGACGGCCTCCTGCCGCGCCTCCTGGAGGAGCTCGGTGTAGCCCGCGAGCTCACCACCCACGAGGTTCTTCAGCGCCGCCATGAAGTCACGACCGAGGTGCTTGGCGCGGACGGTACTGCCACTCACGACGCCGTGGAAGGCGACGATGCGCTGGCCGGGGATGTCTTCGGTGTTGCTCAGGAGCACGGCGTGGATCCTTTCAGACCAGGAGTTCCAGACGTCCGCGGAGGAGCTCGCGGGCGACCAACGTGGTGTGGGCCTCGTCGGGCCCATCGGCGATGCGGGCCGCCCGCGCGGTGCGGTACCAGCGAGCGAAGGGGCGGTCATCGCTGTAGCCGAGGGCGCCGTGCATCTGGATGGCGTCGTCGGTGACCTTGCACAGCAGCCGCGCGACTTGATTCTTGGCCATGGAGGCGTAGGCGAGGGCGGCCCCCTCGCCCTCCCTGGCGAGCAGCCAGGCGCCGTGGCAGGTCATGAGGTTGCCGGCATGAATCGCCGCGGCGTTGTGGGCGAGCATCGCCTGAATCTGCTGGTGCTCCGCCAGACGCCGCCCGCGGGACGACCGCTGCGTGATGTAGGGGCGGCACATCGAGAGCGTGCGGTCCGCGAGGCCGAGCCACCGCGCGCACTGCGCCAGGCGCGCCGGCACCAGCCGCTTTCGCAGCAGCACGGAGCCCTCGCCAACGCCCCCGAGGACCCCACGGTCGGGGACGCGCGCACCGCGGAAGCGAAACTCCCCCGCCGCGTGGTGCAGCACATCCGGCGCCATCACGGCGACGTCGCGGACGTGCTCGACCCCGGGCGCGTCGCGGTCGACGACGAAGATCGTCGTGCCGTCACGCGGGTCACGGCTCGTGCGCGCCACCACGATGAGAAACGCCGCGTGGCCGCCACCGGTCGAGAACCACTTGTGTCCGTCGAGGACCCACTCTCCGCCGTCGAGGCGGGCCGTCGTCCGCAGCTCGGAGGGGTCCGAGCCTGCCCCCGGCGCGGGCTCCGTCAGGCAGAACGCCGAGGTGATGTGCCCGGCGCAGAGGGGAGCCAGGTACTTCGCGCGAATCGCCTCGGACCCGACGCGCAGGAGGAGGTCCATGTTGGGCTGGTCAGGCGCGTCACAGTTGAAGACGCGCGCGCCTATGGGTGAGCGGCCCATCTCCCGGAAGAGGGCGCACGCGCCCATCACGCCAAGGCCACGGCCGCCGTAGGCCTCCGGGAGATGTGGCGTCCACAAGCCCGCGGCTTGCGCTTCGGCCTGGAGCGCATGGAGCGTGTTGCGCTCGCCGGCGGCGTACTCCGCCAGGACGCGCTCTTCGACGGGTATCACCCGCTCGTCTACAAGCTCACGGACCCGTCGACGAAGCTCCTTCAGCTCGGGGGACAACTCGAAGTCCATGGCGTCGGCATCGTCGCACACTTGGCACGCCGCGTGCTGACGGGATCCATTGTCAACCACTCGGGAGCTCGCCATGACCACCGCATTCATCATCCTCGCCGCCTCGCTCTTCTCCCCCGCCCCGACCAGCGAGCCCGTGGATCTCGGCGTCTTCAGCGGCCAGGCCAGCACCGGCGCGCGGTGCACGACGTCCGAGACCGACGCCGAGTTCGACGCCTACGAACGGGCGACCGAGCGCGCCTGGGCCACGGCGGAGGCCGCCGCCAGCTTCACCGGGTGCACCGGTCTCACGGCCGTCGCCGCCACCGCGACCCACACGCGCACCGCCTCGAAGGGCGGCGCCGACTGCACCGAGTCCTTCGAGGCCCGCTTCGCCTGCCGAATCGAGCCCTTGCAGATCACGCTCCGCCGCTGACCACCCGCCCCGACGGTCCAGCCGACGGTCCGCGACCGTCCGGACGGTCGCCGCCCCTTTCTCTTTGCGCCGACCTCGGTCGCGCGCTCTGATCGAGAGACTCGCGACCCTCGGAGTCCTCGATGCACCGTTCGCTCTGGCTGCCGCTCGCCCTCGTCGGCATCTCCCTCGCCCAAGCGCCACCGATGACGGCCGCCCAGTCCACGGAGATCGCCCGTGGTGGCGTGGTCGTGCAGCCTCAGAAGCCCACCGGTGACAGCGGGGTGGCCGCCTGGGCGGCGGCCCTCGTCGAGGCGCCGATCGCCAGAGTGTGGCCGGTGGTGCGCGACTGCGAGCACTTCGCGAAGTTCATGCCACGCACCAAGGAGTCGAAGGTCCTGCGGCGCGCCGGCGCCACCATCGACTGCAAGGTCGTGGTGTCGATGCCGTTCCCGCTGAGCAACCTCTGGTCCCATGTACGATCCACCATCACCGAGCACCCCGGCGGTGGCTGGACGCGAGCGTGGAAGCTGGTCCGCGGCAACTACAAGCGCAACACGGGATCGTGGACGGTGCTGCCCTGGCACAACGACCCCGACCGCGCGCTGCTGGTCTACCGGATCGACGTCGATCCAGACATGATCGTCCCCGACGCGCTCCTGCGCAGGGCGCAAACAGGGTCGCTCCCCGATGTCTTCGAGGCCGTGCGGAGACGTGCCGGCGCGCGCTGATTCAGGGGCGGAGGCCACGGACGAAGGCGCCGACGTCCTCCCCCGCCTCGAGGGTCTCGATCACGGCCGTGCCGACGATGACCCCGTCGACGTGGGGCGCGAGCGCCGCCACCTGGGCGCGGCCGCGGATGCCGAAGCCGGCCATCACGGGCACCGGAGACGCCGCGCGGAGCTTCGCGAGGTAGCGCGTCACGCCGCCATCGGTGCCCGACTGGCCGCCGGTGATTCCGGTCACAGTCACCGCGTAGACGAAGCCGCGAGCGCCGGTGGCGATGCGCTCCAGGCGCCGGTCCGCGGTGACCGGGCTCACCAGCGGGATCAGCGCCAGACCACGGTCCGCGAGGGTGGCGTCGATCTCGGTGGCCTCCTCCAACGGCAGGTCCGGGACGATGAAGCCCGAGACGCCGGCCTCCGCGGCGTCGTTGGCGAGGCACTCGATCCCGTAGGCGAGCAGCGGGTTGAGGTAGCTCATCAAGACCACCGGTGAGGCGGGGGTGCGTTCGCGCAAGCTGGAGAGGATCCAGGCGAGGCTCACGCCCTGCTGGAGGGCCGCCCGGCTGGCGCGCTGAATGGTAGGACCGTCGGCCATCGGATCGCTGAAGGGCACGCCCACCTCGACCACGTCGGCGGCCGAAGACAGCGCATCGAGGGTGGCGCCGAAGGCCTCTCGGCTCGGGTAGCCGGCGGTGAAGAACGCGGCGATGGCCGGCCCGTCGGCGGCGCGGATGGCCTCTTCGATGCGTCGTGCGCTCACTTCGAGGCCTCCATCAGGGCGGGCAAGTCCTTGTCACCGCGACCGGACAGGCCGATGAGGATGCGAGCGCCGGGGTGCTCGGTGGCGTAGCGACGAGCGCCGGCCAGGGCGTGGGCGGACTCGAGCGCGGGCAAGATGCCCTCCAGGGCGCAGCACTCGTCGAGGGCCGCGACGGCCTCGGCGTCCCCCACCGCGGCGTAGGTCGCCCGACCGGTCGCCCCGAGCAAGCTGTGCTCGGGGCCCACCCCCGGATAGTCGAGCCCGGCGGAGATGCTATGCGTCTCCTGGACCTGGCCGTCGGCGTCCTGGAGCAGCAGCGAGTAGCTGCCGTGCAGGACCCCGGGCGTGCCGTGGGCGGCGGTGGCCGCGTGCTCGCCGAGCCCCTCGCCGTGTCCGCCGGCCTCGATCCCGAGCAGCGCCACCGAGGCGTCACCGACGAAGGGGTGGAACAGCCCGATGGCATTGGAGCCGCCGCCGACGCACGCGACGGCGACCTCGGGGAGGCCACCGACGCGGTCCTGCCATTGGGCCCTCGCCTCACGACCGATGACCGACTGAAGGACCTGGACCAGCCAGGGGAATGGGTGGGGCCCCACCGCCGAGCCAAGCAGATAGTAGGCCTCGATGGGATCGGCCACCCAGGCGCGCATCGCCTCGTCGATGGCGGCGCGGAGCGTCTGGTCGCCGGTGGTCACGGGGACGACCTCGCAGCCGAGGCGGCGCATGCGGTCGACGTTCGGTGCCTGCCGCTTCACGTCGACGGCCCCCATGTAGACCGTGCAGGGCAACCCCACGCGGGCGCAGGCCGCGGCGGTCGCCACCCCGTGCTGTCCGGCGCCGGTCTCGGCGACCACCCGCGAGGCCCCCATCCGTCTGGCGAGCAGCGCCTGCCCCAACGCGTTGTTGATCTTGTGGGCGCCCGTGTGGGCGAGGTCCTCGCGCTTGAGCCAGACCTCGGCCCCCCAGGCTTCGCTCAGGCGGGGCGCCGGGCACAGGGGCGTCGGGCGCCCCACCCACTCGGCGAGCCCACGGTCGAGCTCGGCGCCGAACTCTGGATCGTCGAAGGCCGCCCGGGCACAGGCTTCGAGACGCTCGATGGCGCCCACCAGCGTCTCGGGTACGAAGCGCCCGCCGAAGGGGCCGTAGCGTCCGCGGGCGTCGGGCAGCCGCTCGGCTGCGAGATCGGCGATGAGCGCCGCGGCGTCGGTGATGGGCTCCATGACTGCTCCCTACTGCATCTCACGCACGGCGGCGACGAAGTCGGTGATGCGCCCGGCGTCCTTCAACCCGGGCGAAGACTCCACGCCGCTGCTCACGTCCACGGCCACCGGCCGCACCGCCCGGATGGCGGCTTGCACGTTCTCCGGCGTCAGCCCTCCGGCGAGCACCACCGTCCGCTCCCGAGCGGCCGAGGCGATGCGCGACCAGTCGGCGACCTCGCCGTGTCCGGCCCGCGCCCCATCCAGCAGGACCGGCCCCGTCGGCGCGGTGGCGGCGAGCCGCTGTTCGAGGTCGTCGGTGTCGCACAGGGCGGGCAGGTAGCGGCGCGCCCCGATGAAGGGAGACGGGTCGCCGGCCCCGGGGTAGAGCTGCACGACGTCCACCTCCAACCCGTCGAGGACCCGCGCCAGAGCCGGCGCCGACGGCCACCGCATCACCGCCACCCGGGTGACGAAGGGCGGCACCTCGGCCAGGAGCCGCCGGGCGAGCTCGGGGGTCACCTGCCGGGGCGAGCGGGCAAAGACAAAGCCCACGGCGTCGGCCCCAGCACAGACCGCCGCGCGCACCGCGAACGGCGTCGTGAGCCCGCAGACCTTCACGCCGACGCGCACGCGCCCCCCCGCATCGCGGCCACGAGCGCCGTCGGGTCGTCGCTGCGCATCAGCGCGCTCCCCACCAGCGCCGCGTCGTAGCCCAACGCCTCCACGCGCCGCGCGTCCTCCACCGTCAGGATCCCGCTCTCGGCGACCTTCGTGGATCCGGCGGGGAAGGCAGAGGCGAGCGCCTCGAACCGCGCGAAGTCCACCTGCAAGGACGCCAGGTTGCGGCAGTTCAAGCCGACGAGGTGGTCGGTGTGCGGGGGCACTCGCGACAGGTCACCGGCGTCGAAGGCCTCCAGCAGGACGAAGAGCCCCAGCTCGTCGGCCACCGCGAGCATCTCGGCGAGCCGCGCGTCGTCGAGCATCCGCAGGATCAGCAGAACGCCCGAGGCGCCGTGGGCCGCGGCCTCGTAGATCTGGATCGGGTCGACCAGGAAGTCCTTGCGCATCACGGGGACACGGACCGCCGCCGCCACGGCCTCGAGATCCGCCAGCTCGCCATCAAAGCGGGAGGGCTCCGTGAGCACCGAGATCGCCCCCGCCCCCCCCGCGGCATACGCCCGCGCCTGGGCCACGATGTCCAGCCCCGCCCCCGCGAGCCGCCCCACGGAAGGCGCGCTGCGCTTGACCTCGGCGATCACCTCCAGCCCCCGGCCCCTCGGCCCCCCCCACGCCGCCCCCTCGCCCCTCGGCCCTCCCCCCGCCGCCCCCTCGTCCCGCACCGAAATTGGTCGGATAAACAAACCACTTTGTTTGATTATCAGACCAATTTCGCCCCGCGCCGCGATTCGGGCGCGGAGGTCCGCGAGCGGGGCGGCCTCTCGGGCGCGCTCCGCGCTGGAGGCGGCCATCGTCGCGAGGAAGTCGCTCACTGCGACAGCGCTTCGAGCACCTTCAGGGCGCGGCCGTCGTCGATGGCCGCTGCCGCCGCCGCGATGCCCTCCCGCGGCACCTCGACGACGCGCGTGACCTCGAGCACCAGCGCGGCCCCCAGCATCAGCGCGTCGCGGTGGGCGCCTGGCTCCCCCTCGAAGACCCGCCGCAGCGCCGCGGCGTTCTCCTCGGCGTCCCCACCGGCGAGGTCCTCCGGGGTGCAACGCGGCAGCCCGTAGTCGGCCTCGGGGTCGCGCGTCTCGGCCACCACGCCGCAGCCCTCGGTGCGAAACAGGTGGAATGGCCCCACCGGCGTCGCCTCGTCCCAGCCCGGCGCGCCGTGCACGACGAACGCCTGGTCGACGCCCAGCCCCGACAGCGTCTGCGCCATGAGCTCTGCGGCCTGGGCGCTGAACGCGCCTACCAGCTGGAAGGGTGGCTCTGCTGGGTTCACCAGCGGGCCCAGCAGGTTGAAGACCGTGCGAACGCCCAGCGCGCGACGCACGGGGACCACCGCCTTCGTCGCCGGGTGATACCGGGGCGCGAAGAGGAAGGTGAAGCCGACCTCCGCGAGCATTCGCCCCACCGCTTCGACCGGCGCCGGCATCGGCAGCCCCAAGGCGGCCAGGACGTCAGCGCTCCCCGAACGACTGGAGACGGATCGGTTGCCGTGCTTGACCACCTTGGCGCCGCAGGCCGCGGCGAGCAGCGCGACCCCCGTGGAGATGTTCACGCTGCCCGACCCATCGCCGCCGGTCCCGCAGGTGTCTACCGTCGGGCCCACGTCGGGTAGATCCGGCCGCACCGCGAGATCCCGCATCCCGCGGACCAGACCGCGGACCTCATCGGGCGTCTCCCCCTTGGCGCGCAGGGCCGCGAGCACCGCCCCCGCCAGCGCATTGTGCGTGTCCTCACTGGCCAGCGCGTACATCAGCTCACGCGCGCCGGCCTCCTCCAGATCGGTGCCGGAGAGCAGCTTGTTCAGGGTGGTCTTCATCGCGCGGGCTCCAGGGCGAGGAAGTTGCGGAGCAGGTGGTCGCCCTCCGGCGTGAGCACGCTCTCGGGGTGGAACTGCACCCCCTCCACCGGCAGGGTCGGGTGGCGCAGGCCCATCACCTCGCCGTCCTCGGTGTAGGCGCTCACGACCACCCCCGACGGCAGGCTGTCGCGCGGCACGGCCAGGGAGTGGTAGCGGCCGGCCTCGAAGGGGTTGGACAGGCCCGCGAAGATCGTGCGCCCATCGTGGACCACCGGCGAGGACTTGCCGTGCATCAGGCACTTCGCCGAATCGACGCGTCCGCCGAGCACCGTGGCCAACGCCTGATGCCCCAGGCACACGCCCAGAACCGGGACCGAGGGTAGCAGCGCTTCCATGACGGAGATGGAGATCCCGGCGTCCTCCGGGCGTCCCGGCCCTGGCGAGATCATCAGGTGGCTGGGCGAGCAGGCGAGGGCCTCAGCGACCGTCACCTGATCGTTGCGATGCACCAAGACCTCCGCGCCAGCCACGCGCAGCGCCTGAACGAGGTTGTAGGTAAAGGAGTCGTAGTTGTCGATGAGCAGGACCCTGGGCATCTACAACCCCGCCTTCGCCAGCTCGAGCGCGCCCACCATCGCCCCGCTCTTGGCCAGCACCTCGCGGTGCTCCGCGTCGGGCCGACTGTCGGCCACGATGCCAGCGCCCGCCTGGTACGCGTAGCGCCCGTTCGAGAAGTCGAGCGTGCGGATCGCGATCGCCTGGTCCATCGCGCCGCCGTGGCCGAAGTAGCCCACCGTGCCGCCGTAGAAGCCGCGGGGCACCGGCTCGAGCTCATCGATGATCTCCATCGCCCGCACCTTCGGGGCCCCCACCAACGTGCCCGCCGGGAACGCCGCGGCGAACAGGTCGAAGGCGTCGTATCCGACCTCGAGCTCACCTTGGACCCCGCTCACGAGGTGCATGACGTGGCTGTAGCGCTCGATGATCCGTGACGGCGCCACCCGGACCGAGCCCGCCGTCGCCACGCGGCCCAGATCGTTGCGCGCGAGGTCGACCAGCATCACGTGCTCCGAGGCCTCCTTGGGATCGGCCAGCAGCTCCTGCTCCATCGCGAGGTCCCCCGCCTCGTCTGCCCCACGGGGGCGGGTCCCGGCGATGGGCCGCAGCGTCGCGTCGCGCCCCTCGAGCTTCACGAGCGCCTCCGGCGAGGATCCCACGAGCTGTCGGTCGCCGAAGTCCACGAAGTAGAGGTACGGGGAGGGGTTGAGCAGCCTCAACGCGCGGTAGACCTGGAACGGATCGAGGTCACAGTCGCCCTCGAAGCGGGTGGAGAGCACGAGCTGGTAGACGTCGCCGGCGTGGATGTGATGCTGGACGCGCTCGACCCCTGCGCAGAAGTCCGCCGGGGAGAGGCTCGCCGACGGCGCCGCGAAGTCGCCCCCGCTCGGCCGCCCCGGCAAGCCGCCGCGCAACGCCGCCACGATGTTGCGGCGCAGGCTGCGGCGCTCGGCCTCGTCCCCGTCGTGGAGCAGCGCCACCCGCCGCGTGAGGTGGTCGAAGACCAGCAACGACCGAGGGGCGATGAACTGGAGATCCGGCGCCGCGGTGCCCCGTCCCGCGCCGAGCTTGGGCTCGAAGCGGCGCACGACATCGTAGCTCGCCGCCCCCACCAGCCCGCCGAGCAGCGGCCCCCCGGCTTCCCCGGGCTTCGGCGCCGCCGCCAGAGCGCCGCGGAGCAACGCCAACGCGTCGCCCTCCCGCCCCGCGTCGAGCCGGAAGGTCTCCGCCTCACCAAAGCCGATGATCGAATACCGCCCGACGCGCTCCGCGCCCTCGACGCTCTCGAGCAGAAAGCGCGGCCGGAACGGCGCCAGCTTGAGAAACGCCGACACCGGCGTGTCGAGATCCGCGGTGATGTCGAAGGGCGAGTCCATTCTGCGGGATTGCCCTATGCGAGCAACGCCGTCAAACAGTTTGGCGCAGATCTACAGGCGTTGGAGTAGGCTCGCCCCATGGAGTTCTTTCGAGAAGTGGACGTCCCTCGGGAGGCCGTCGAGATCCAGCGCATGCTGACCATCGAGGCGCTGCCCCGCTACTGCGAGGAGATCGACGAGGTCCTGCGCGACGAGGGCGTGGCCGGCGAGATCGATTGCATCTGGGGCATCTTCGAGATCCACCGAGCGAGCATCAGGGGGGGCGTGCGCTTCACGCTGCCCACCTGCCCCAACGCCTTCACCTGGAGCGTCACCAGCGGGCTCGACCCCGACCCCGAGCAGACGGTGGTCCACTGCACCATCAACCGCCGAACGCACGACCCCGACTTCATCGAGACCATCGAGATGTTCGTCGACGCCTGGGCCGCCGGGCTGTCCTAGTACCCGAGTGGCCAAGTTCTTTCCGCAACTTAGCGTCGTTCGCCGGTCGGCGGGCGCACTCCTCCCGGTGGGGTGGTGGTGAATGACCGCTGTGGTAGGCCAGCTCGGGGCAGGACCACGCGGACGCTGGCCGTCGATAGCGACCGCCAGGCGCCAGCGGTGGTCCTCCCCTTCGCGTACGTGCCCCGGCTGGATCGACCGGCGGCGCTCACCCCGCCGAAGACGCTGGCGCCGGAGAGTCGGGCACGGGAGCAGCGCCGCCGACGGCGGGCGGTGGCCCGTCGCATCTCCACCCAGCTGAAGCTGGCGGTGGCCCGGCGCCGGTGCGAGCACGCGGCGATGCACTACGTCCGGCTGCACAAGCGGGCGCCGCGGCTCGCGCGCCGCCTCGCCCACCGGGTGGAGCTGTGTCGCGGGCGAGGCTGACGAGCCGCCATTCGCCACGATTGACGGGTTCTGGGCCGGGGGTTAGCGTCACCACATGCCGCGTCGCTTCAACACGGGCGGGCCATGCCAGCCCGACATCCACTACATGCTGCCTCCGTTGCGCAGGCTGCCGGACGTGCGCGAGCTCGTCGACGGGCGGAGCTACTTCGTGGTTCACGCGCCCCGGCAGACGGGCAAGACGACGGCGATTCTGGCGCTAGCGAACGAGCTGACCCGGAGCGGGAAGTACACCGCGGCGGCGCTGACGGTGGAGACCGCCAAGGGCTTCGACGAGATCGGCGAGGCCGAGCCGGTGATCCTCTCCACGTGGATGACGCAGACCCTCGGTCAACTGCCGGATGAGCGCCAGCCGCCGGCGTGGCCCGACGCGAAGCCGGCGGCGCGCATCGTCCGGTCCCTGTCCGCCTGGAGCCGCGCGGCGGACCGCCCGCTGGTGCTGTTCCTCGACGAGGTGGACTCGCTGCGACCCGAGACGCTGGGCTCCTTCCTCGGCCAGATCCGCGCCGGCTTTCCAGCGCGACCAGCGGCGTTTCCGTGGTCGCTCGCCCTGGTCGGCATGCGCGACGTACGTGACTACGTGCTCGCGTCGGGCGGCAGTGGTCGCCGCGGGAGCGGCTCGCCGTTCAACATCAGCTCCGGCTCGTACCTGCTCCGTAACTTCACCGCGGACGAGATCGCCGAGCTCTACGGGCAGCACACCGGCGACACCGGCCAGGCCTTCACCGGCGACGCGGTCGGGCGGGTTCACGCCTTGACCGACGGGCAGCCGTGGCTGGTGTGCGCCCTGGCGCGCGAATGCGTCGAGCGCCTGGTCCCGGACGGCTCGACCATCGACGTCGAGCACATCGACGCCGCCACGGAGCGGCTGATCGCCCGCCAGGACACCCACCTCGACAGCCTGGTGGAGCGCCTCCGGGAGCCCCGGGTGCGCAAGGTGATCGAGCCCATCCTCATCGGAGGAATCCTCGAAGACGTCACCCGAGACGACACCCGCTACACCACCGACCTCGGGCTCACCCGCGCCGATCCGGAGAGCGGCGAGCTGCACATCGCCAACCCGATCTACCGCGAGGTGATCCCGCGCGCCCTGGTCGAAGCCGTGCAGCTGTCGTTTCCCAAGCTGCGGCCGACCTGGCTCGACGAGCAGGGCGAGCTCGACGAAGAGCGCATGCTCGAGGTCTTCCTCGCCTTCTGGCGCCAGCACGGCGAGCCGCTGATGCGCACGGCGCCCTACCACGAGCTCGCGCCCCACCTGGTCCTGATGGCCTTCCTGCACCGAGTCGTCAATGGCGGCGGCACGCTGGAGCGTGAGTACGCGATCAGCTCGGGGCGCCTGGACCTCTGCCTTCGCCTCGGCGCAAAGACGCTGGCCATCGAGCTGAAGGTGTGGCGACCTGGAGCCGTCGATCCCGTCGCCGAAGGGCTCGTCCAGCTCGACGGCTACCTCGCGGGCCTCGGCTTGCAGCGCGGCTGGCTGGTGGTCTTCGACCGGCGCCCCGACCTCGCCCGGCTCGCCGAGCGGACCCGGAGCGAGCTTCGCGACACGCCCTCCGGGCGCACCGCCGTGGTCATCAGGGCGTAGGACCCTTCACAGATCGAACGGGTTGCCCGTGTCCATCACCGGCGCGAGGTCGACGAGGACCTTGATGAGCTCGATGTGGTCGAGCAGGTCGATGTCCGCGCGGGTGCGCAGGGTCGGGCTGAAGCCGTCCTCGCAATCGTCGACTACGCTGCCGGTCTGTCCCCCGTCGTCGCAGTAATTCGAGCGGCGCAGCAGGGTGTTGGCGCGCTCGATGGCGGCGTCCGCGGCGCCGGTGTGGTCGGGGAAGCGCAGCGCGGCGTAGGCGGCCCCCGTCGTCGGATCGACGAAGGTGTTGAGGCGCTGGGGGTCGATGTCGAGGTCGTTGCCGCTGCCGCGCTCGAAGACCCGGGACTCGTCGCGGAAGGACTGGTCGAAGGTGGTCAGGAAGCGCGCCTGGCCGAGGACCTGCCAATAGAGCTGGACGGTGAAGGTCGCGTAGGGATCGACCGGCTGGATGTGTCGCTCTTCCATCGCGCCGGCGTAGTTGGGGAACGTCAGCGGGCCCCCGAAGCCGACGTAGGGCCCCACGGCGGAGAAGTCACCGGACATGATGGCCGTGTTGAGGCGGCCGATCTGTTCGGAGAAGGTCGTGTAATAGCCAACCTCCCACTCGCGCAGATCCTCCGGGGTGGCGCGGGCGACGAAGTTGGTGGTCGAGTCGCTGAGCGCCTCGATGGCCATCACCTTGTCGAGGTAGAAGCCGATGTGATGCAGGCACTCGAACCACTCGTAGCCACAGTCGCGGGCGCCGTCGCCCCAGCTCGTCGAGAAGGACATAGAGGACATAGAGGGTTCAAAGCCGGCTGGCGTGTGGGTGGATGTATCCAATCAACT
>CAYOBQ010000139.1:0-25223 GCA_964402225.1 uncultured Nannocystaceae bacterium
TCGCCCTCGCCCTCGCCTTCGCCTTCGCCTTCGCCCATGCCCATGTCGGGGGTGGGCGTCTCGTCCGGGTCGGAGTCCTCGCACCCCCACACGGTGAGGGTCAGGGCCAACAGCAGACAACTCCACGTCGAGAACCGGTTCACAACGATACCTCCAGGTTCGTGATCAACCCGCGTCCCGCTCCGTTCACGCTCGATCCGTGAATGCGGTAGGGCGTGTCGGTGACGTTCTCCAACACGATCGCGAGCAGCAGTGAGTTGGGGAGGCGGTAACCCCCCCGCAAATCGAATACTCGGTAGCCGGGCGTCCCCCCGAAGGGGATGCGCGCGTCGGCTTCGTCACCGAATGAGAGCTGGTCCTGGTCGGCGGCCCAGCGCAGCCCCGCTCCCGCGTAGATGCCCGTCCCTCCGTGGGTCCAGGTCACCTCCGCGGTGCCGTTGAAGGGGGGAACGCGCGACAGCGGCCTGGTGCCCTCGCGCCCCTCCGGGGCGTCGCCGATGCCCTCGGTCCAGGAGATGGTGGCGCGGGCGTCGAACCCATGGCCGGGCTTCGCGATGAGCTCGCCCTCGACCCCCTGCACCCTGGCGTCCTCGAAGTTGACGAGCTGGACCGGGGCGCGAGAGTTGCGACACTCCAGGCTCGAGGCCGGACAGGTGGCGGCGATCCGCTCCATCACGTCGATGAGATCGGTGTGGAAGACCCAGCCGGACGCCTCCAGCCAGCCGAGCTCCAGCTTGGCACCCACCTCAAGCGTCAGCGCCCGCTCCGGCCGCAGATCGGCGTTTTCGAGCTGAAAACCACGGCCCGTGGGCTGGCGCGCCGAGAGGTCGTCGAGGTTCGGGGTCCGAAAGCCCTCCTCGACGTTGAACAGCACGGAGATCGGCGACCAGGGGCGCCACTCGACGCCGGCGTTGCCGACCACCGCCGTCCAGCTCTGGTCGATGGGCCGCGTCTCGCTCTCGGGATCCGCGGGCACGGAGGCCACGGCGGCGGCCAGACGCCCCCCGGCGCGGAGCGTCACGTTCTGGCCGAACATGAAGCGCGAGACGGCCCAGGCGCCCCCCTGGTCGTAGGTGCTCCCGTCGATGTACTGGCCCCGCGACTTGCTGCGCGTCACGTCGACGCGAGTCAGGATCGACCAGGCCGCCGATGAGACGGCCTCGTGGGTCCCGTCCACGCCGTACTCGAAGCGAAGGCGCAGCCCGTCGGTGAGGGGCAGCGTGCGCGTCCGCGCCCGCGCCGAGAAGCCGAAGATGTCGATGTCGTCGCGCCCGCCGTTTTCGATGAAGGCGTTGGCGTCGTCCCTCGCGTTGGTGCGCTTCTCGTGCTGCCGCTGGTAGCCGGCCACGCTGTCGAGCGTCGCGAGCGCCGCCCACCCGGGCTCGAACTCCGCACGCGCCATGGCCAGGGTGCGGAACTGCTCGTCGTAGGTCAGGCACTGCGACAGCGGCGCCTCCGGCGGCGGGCACTGGTCGGTGCGCGGCGAGTCGAACTGGCGGTAGAGGTACACCGCCGCGACCAGACGGTCAGTCTCGTTGAGGAAGTGCACCGCGCGCGCGTCGGCCGTGAGCTCGTCGTAGCCGGTCCCGAGCTGCGTGCGGTTGTCGTCCTCGAAGGCCGGGACCTCCTTCTCGAAGAGCGGGACGTCGACGTCCTCGGCGCCGAGCAGCCCGTCCACCGGACCCGCCGACTCGAGCTGTCCGACCGTGCGCCCGCCGAAGCCGAAGAGGACGCCGGTGTCGCGGCCGAGTTGAACGTCGAGCTGCACCCGGCCGGCGAGCTGGTCGTCGGCGGTGGCGTGGAGCGCGGCGGCGGTCGGGCGCAGCGCCCAGCCAACCAGGGTGGGATCGATGATCGGCTCGATGGGGTGTACCAGGACGGCCCCCGCCATCGCGTCGGCGCCGAGCTCGACGCTCGCGCTCCCACGCAGCACCTCGATCCGCTCGATCGTCGCCATGTCGATGGTGAAGAGGTACTGGTTGGGGCCCTGGCGGAACAGCGCGTTATTGAGCCGCAGTCCGTCGAACATGAGCAGCGTCTGCTGCCCCGTGCGACCGCGGATATAGGGCGATCCCTGGCCGTGGGCCGTCTGCTGCACGTAGACCCCGGGCACGTAGCGCAGCGCGTCGGGCGTGCTGCGAGGGAGGCGTCGGCGCATCTGCTCTCGGGTCGTCTGGTGCGTCGCGCGGCTCCCCACCGTGTCCTCGTTTGGACGGCGACCCACAACGGTCACGCCGTCGCCCTCCTCGGCGTCCTGAGCGAGGGCTGGACGCACCGGTCCTGCCGTGGCGAGCACGAGACACAATGCGACCGGAAGACCCCCCCTCGAAGGCATGGGGGACAATACGGTCAAAGGGCGGATCGACTGAATGGGGGGATCTACCTGAGTGGTCCTACGGATGAACTTCCACCCATGGCCATCCCCCCCCCTCGCGCCGACCATTCCCCCGTGGCTGACGAGTCCCCGGTCCGCGTGCTCGTCGTGGACGACCATCAAGTGGTGCGGGAAGGCATCGTCCACTTGCTATCGACCCGGTCCGGGTTGACGGCCGTCGGCGCGGTCGCCGATGGCCACGCGGCGCTTCGTGCGGTCGCCGACCTGTCACCGGACGTTGTCCTGCTCGATCTCAGCCTGCGCGACATCCGAGGCTTCGAGGTGCTGAAACGGATCGTGGCCGAGTGGCCGCGGGTGCGGGTCCTGGTGCTCTCGATGCTCGAAGACCCGTCCGTCGTCCGCCACGCGATGGACCTGGGGGCCGCCACCCCACGGGAGCGGGAGGTGCTGGCCCTGGTGGCGAAGGGCCTCTCGAGCCGGGCGATCGGCGAGCAGCTCGGCCTGAGCCACCGCACCGTCGAGACCCACCGCCGCCACATCGGGACGAAGCTCGGCGCCGGATCGGTGGCGGAGCTGGTGCGCGCCGCCGTGCGGTTGGGGCTGGTCGAGTAGTTATCGGCGTTCGCTGGTGTGGCAGACCGCACACGTCGCGACGAAGGTCCCATAGATCTGACCACGCTCGGCGGGCTCAGCCACGGGCCCGCGGGCGGTGATCGAGTGGGTGACGTCGCGGAGATCGACCTTTCGCAGCGGGAGGTGGGTGGTGGGCAGCGGCTTCTCGTACAAGGCGTCGACGCCGCGCAGCCACGCGTCCCGCGACGGACGGATCAGCCCGTCCCACATGCGCTCCGCCGCCCATTGGTGGCGCAGCATATGCCCCTCCGCGTCGGGCCGAACGTCGGGCCACGGGTCGGGGGGCGAGTCGAGCTCGACGCCGAGCGCCTGATGGCAAGCCCCACACGCCGCGCCGAGCTCCCCCACGGCGAGGGCGGCGTCGATGATCCCCTTGGCCTTTGCCCCCGCGAGCGCGGCGGTGCGCACCCGCTCCACGTGGCCGGCCCAACGCGCGTCGTCGGAGGTCGTGGGCGCCGCCGCGAGCACTTCGCCCGACGCCCGCGCCGACGGGAGGTCGCCGCGGATGACGGCCTCTCGCATCACGATGGCTTCGTAGAAGTGGCGCTGCATGCGCTTGGCGTTGGCATCGGGGGGGGGCTGCCCGCCGCACGCCGGCAGCAGCGCGAAGACGAGGATCGAGAGACGCATGGAGACCTCCTCTCAGGTTCGAGCGGCGACGAGCTTGGACAGCGCCGAGAGCACGTCTCGGCGAGAGACGACGCCGACCAACGTCCCAGCCTCGGTGACAGGGACCGAGTTGAAGTGGTTCTGGGCGAAGACCTCGACGAGGGTCATCAGATCGGCGTCGCGGGCCACGGTGGTGACCTGCGCGGTCATCACGTCGGCGACCCGTCCGATGGGCCAGCCGTAGCGCAGCGCGTCGGAGAGCGTGCGCATGCAGTCGACGTCCGCGAGCATCCCCACCAGCGAGCCGTCGGCGGCTTGGACGGGGACGCTCGGGAAGCGCCAGGCGAGGAGGGCGCGGGCCGCCGCGTCGATGGAGTCGGTGTCCTTCACGGTGACGACCGCCTCGCGGAAGATGTCCGCCGCGACGGGGGTGAGCGTGAGCTTCTCGAGGGTCACGCCCCGCCCTTGCGGCTGGCCACGCGCAGCATCGACCGCTTGTCGAGCACCCCCACCAGCCGGCCGTCCTCGATGACAGGCAGCAAGGTGAGGTGCTTGTCCACCATCCGCTTCGCCGCTCGCGAGAGATCGTCATCGGGGCGCACGGTGATCACCTGCTCCGACATCACGTCCGCGACCGTCGCGCCCACCACCTTGCGCAGCTCGCGCTCCACGCGGGCGGGGCTGTCGAGGGGGATGAAGGCGTCGAGGAAGAGGAAGAAGGAGGGCAGGTGGACCTGCGTCTCCTGGATGATGAGGTCCATCGCCGTGACCACCCCCACGAGCTCGCCATCTCGAACCACGCAGACGCCATCGAGGCGCTCGGCGAGCAACAACTCGCCCAGGGCCTGCACGCCGAGCTCAGGCGTCACCGTCTCCGGCTCTGTCTGCATCGCCTCCCGTACCAGCATGGCCGACCCTCCTCACGCGCCTGTAGCCATTCCAGATGCACGAACCCGGCCGGGCGCTCGACCCCGCGATTCGGCACCGGTGTCACGGCGTCGGCACGTCCTTGCCGCTGCCGGTGACCGTCGAGTAACGTCCGCCACCATTTTACTCGACGGGGGATCGATCATGAACCGAATGTTGTGGCTCGCGGCGCTCTTGTGCGCTGGAGCGTATGGGTGCCAGGCGTCTAGCGGTGGCAGCGACGCGGACATGGGGATGGCCGAGGGCGAAGGTGAAGGTGAAGGCGAAGGCGAAGGCGAGGGCGAGGGCGAGGGTGAAGGTGAAGGTGAGGGCGAAGGCGAGGGTGAAGGGGAAGGCGAGGGTGAAGGTGACCTCTGCCTCGACGCCATCGACCTGACGACGGGGGAGGCGACGGAGGACGGCTGGACCATCAACGGCATGACCGGCGCCGCCGACAACTTCCTCGGCTCCTGCGCGAGCGCCCAGCAGATGGGCAGTGAGGCGGTCTTCGTCTTCACGCCCGCCGAGGCGGGCTTCTGGAGGTTCAGCACCGTCGACGGCGCGAGCTTCGACACGGTCATCTACATCCGAACGAGCTGCGACGATCCGGCCACCGAGGTGGCCTGCAACGACGACGAAGCCCAGGGCGTGCTTCAGAGCACGGCGACCGGCGAGCTGCCCGGCGGCGAGCCGGCCTACATCATCGTGGACAACTTCTCCGGCCAGGGGCCGGAGCCGTTCACGCTCACGGCGACGCGCACCACCGCGACGGCGCCGACCCTGATGGCGGTCGAGGCCTTCTACAACGATGCCACCAACGCGATCGCGATCCGCGCCACCGGGATGGATCCCGAGGACGACGTCGTCAGCTTGCGCCTGGAGTTGCTCGACGGCGAGGGGGCGACGATCCCCTTCAGCGCCGAATCACCCAGCATCGAGACGGGCTTCGGCGCCCTCGACCAGGCGGAGGGGAACTTCGAGGGCACGATCTCGGGCACGCTCCCCGACGAGCTGGCCGGGACCGGCATCGCCGCCGTGCGCGTCGCCGTCAAGGACGCGATCGGGCTGTGGAGCGCCGACGTCGAGGCCGACGCGCCGGGGCCGCCCGCCCTCGGTCGCGGCGACGCCTGCGATCCGGCCGGCGGTTTCAACACCTGCCCCGAGGGTGACGCTTGCATCAACCGGACCCCCGAGGTCGACGACAGCGAGCCGCTGTGCAACGCCGCGACGGCGCCGACCATCGCCGAGGGCGCCTTCTACCTGAACGACGAGACGCGTGACATCGGCATCCGCGTCGCAGGCGCCGACGCCGAGGACGACGTCGCCGGGCTGAATCTGATGCTGCTGGACGGGAACGGCGCCGAGATCCCGCTGCAGGAGGGGGGCGGCCCCGTCCCGATCACGCCGCGGGTCCGGGCCGACGCGGGCACGTATGTCGCGACCTTCGCCGGCGCCTTTGGCGAGGACTTCGAGGCGTTTCCGACGATCCAGACGGCGCGCGTTTGGGCGGTGGACGTCGCCGGGCTGACGAGCGAGCCGATCGACCTCGAGCGCGCGGCCCCGCCGGCCCTCGACAGCGGCGACGAGTGCGACACTTCGGGGGCCCTCGGCACCTGCCCCGAGGGGGACGCCTGCTACAACCTGGAGCCCGCGCCCGAGGGTGGCCCGGCGCCGGCGGCGATCTGCCAGGTGCCGGTGCTCGAGTGCCCGGAGGACTGGGCCGTCGCCGATCTCAACGCGAACGGCGCCGACGGGGTGTGGGAGGCGATGGGCGCCGAGGAGCGCGGCCCCGCCCGCGGGCCCGGGAGCTGTGGCGGCGGCGCCCCCGCGGACGTCTACTCCTTCACCGCCGACGAGGCGGCGACCTATCGCTTCGAGATCGGCGGCCTCGCCGAGATGGGCGACAGCCTCCTCTTCGTTCGTAGCCACTGCCCGGTAGCCGATCCGGCCTTCGAGCTGGCCTGCAACGACGACATCGAGATGGGGAACCTGGCGAGCCGGGCGGACGTCGAGCTGGCGCAGGACCAGACGGTCTTCGTCTTCGTCGACGCCTTCTTTGGCCAGCAGGCTCCGCCCTACGCGGGCCCCTACACGCTCACCGTCACCCGCCGGTAGAGCACCGCCGCGCGACCGCCGACGGCTCGACCGTCGGCAGGTCGCAGCGCGCCCCCACACACACATAGGCCGTCGCGCGCCCGTCCTGGGCGCCACGCCCCTCGAAGGCGGGCACGCGCACGGCGAGCTCGCCACCCTCGGGGCCATAGAGCAGCGTGGCGTTGGGTGCATGGACCGGACGCAGCGCCTCGAGCATCGCGTGGGGAGGGGTGTCGTCGGGGGTGACGACCACGACCAGCGCGCGCTCGGCGTGCAGCCGGTCGACCGCACACGCCAGCTTGGGGACGGCGTGGGGCGCCTTCTGCAACATCTCGTCGGCGGCCCGCACCAGCCCTACCACCGCCTCGCGATAGCGCGCCTCGCCCGTCATCTCCGCGAGTCGGAGCAGGGCGTCGGCGGCCTGGCTGTTTCCAGACGGCTCGGCCCCATCATAGAGGGGCTTCTCGCGGAAGAGCAGCGCCTCGGCGTCGTCGGCCACACGGAAGTACCCCCCGGCGGGGTCCGCGAAGTGGTCGTCGAGCACGCCTTGGAGCTCGACGGCGGCGTCGAGCCAGCGCACCTCGCCGGTGGCCTCGACCAGGTCGAGAAGGCCGGTGATCACCGCGGCGTAGTCCTCGAGCACCGCGGCGTGACGAGCCTCACCGTCGCGCCAAGACCGCAGCAACCTCGATCCACTGCGCATCTGCGTCAGAACGAAGTGCGCCGCGGCGCGCGCCCGCGCGGCATAGCGTGGCTCGCCGAGGACGCGCGCGCCGCGGGCGAAGGCGGAGATGGCGAGGCCGTTCCAGGAGGCCAGGACCTTGTCGTCCGTCCCCGGCGGGGGCCGCTCGGCGCGGACCTCGTAGAGCCGCGCACGCAGGGGCTCCCAGCGCTCGAGGTCGGGCATCGGCTCGGCGAGGTGCAGCACGCTGCGGCCCTCGAAGTTGCCGCCCGGACGCACCCCAAAGATGGCGCAGACCCAGTCCGCGTCCTCGGAGCCGAGGACCGCGGCGATCTCCTCGGGGGTCCAGGTGAAGAAGAGGCCCTCGTGGGCGTGCCCATCGGCGCCGGGGCTGTCGGCGTCCGTCGCGGAGTGGAAGCCGCCCCCCGGGGCGCTCAGCTCATCGTCGAGGTAGCCCAGCACGTCGTGGGCCACCCGCGCGAAGAGGTCGTCGCCGGTGGCCTGCCAGCCCTCGAGGTACGCACAGACGAGCTGGGCGTTGTCGTAGAGCATCTTCTCGAAGTGGGGGACGAGCCACTCACGGTCGACTGAGTACCGGGCGAAGCCGCCGCCGACATGGTCGTAGATGCCGCCGCAGTACATGCGCTCCAGGGTGCGCGCGACGGCGTGATTCGCGGCCGGCTTCCCCGTGCGCAACAGCAGCTCCAGGGTGCACGGGCGCGGGAACTTGGGGGCCTCACCGAAGCCACCCCACCGGTCGTCGAAGGCATGGAGGAGGGCGCGCCCGGCGGCCTCGACGACGGCGGCCCCCGCGGGCGCCGCCGCGACCGAGGGCCGGCGCTGCGTCAGGTGCTCGATGACTGGCTCGGCCTGTCGCTGAAAGCGGGGATCTCGCCACGCCTCGCTCACCACGGCGAGGAGCGAGAGGAAGCCGCGCGCGGCGCCTCGATCTCCATCGCGAGCCGGGAAGTAGGTGCCGGCGAAGAGCGGGCGGCGCTCGGGCGTGAGCCACACGCTCATCGGCCAGCCCCCGCCGCCGGTGGTGAGCTGCAGGAACTCCATGTAGACGGCGTCGACGTCGGGACGCTCCTCGCGATCGACCTTCACGGGGACGAACTTCGAGTTGAGGAAGCCGGCGACCTCCTCGTCCTCGAAGGACTCGTGCTCCATGACGTGACACCAATGGCAGGTGCTGTAACCGACGCTGAGGAAGACCGGCACCCCGCGCTCGGCGGCCTCGGCGAAGGCGGCGTCTCCCCAGGGTCGCCAGTCGACGGGGTTGTGGGCATGTTGGAGCAGGTAGGGGCTGGTCTCCAGGATGAGCCGATTGGTGAAGCGCGGCCCGCCGTCGGGTCGCAGGTGACGGGTGCGCGGCCGGTGGTCGCCGCCCTTCGCGACGAGGGCGTCACGCAGGTGTGCTTCATTCATCTGAGTCCCTCGCGCCGGTCCAGGGCCAGGCCACACAGATGCGGGACGCGGGCGGTAGGTCGCGCTGGCGTCGACATCTGTCGTCGCGCGGCGCCCTCGTGATAGATCCCTGACGCCCCGTGCTGGAGGAAGATCGATGCGCCGACTCGCCGTGCTGACCGCTCTCTGCCTCGCGTCCCCCGCGCTGGCCCAAGTCGACGACGGGCACGCCAACTGGGATCCGGGGGACGAGACGATCCGCGAGGTCGAGGTCGGCGCGGCCCTCGTCGGGTTCGTCAGCGGCAGCTTCCTCGACGAGCCCAGCGACTCCGACAAGACCTTCACCGCCCCCGACGGCTCCCAGGGCCTCCTGCTCTACCCGGGCTTCGGCGGCGCGGGCGGCGGCGGTGGGCTGACGGTGAGCGCGATGTGGCGCGGCATCGTGGGCCTCGAGACGGGGCTGCTCTTCTCCCTCGACCAGGGCACCGGCACGATCAACATCGCCGGGGTGCAGGACATCGACTACACGATCGGCCAAAACGCCTGGCACGTGCCGCTCGTGTTGAAGGTGTCGGCGCCGCTGAAGGCGGTGCGGCCCTTCGGCTACTTCGGCGTCGAGTGGGCCTTCGTGTCCGATGTCGCCGTGCAGGGGCGAGACCCGGACAACGCCGCGACCGCCGCGCTCGTCGATGTCGAGGCCGACGACTACTGGCTCATGGCCTTCGGGGCTGGCCTCGAGTTCCTGATCCCCGCGGGGGTCGATCTGCGCATCCCGCTGACGCTCCGGGGCGCGTACAACCCGGGGGTGGGTGACAAGGCGATCGACCGCATGTCCGTCGAGCCCGAAGGCTGCGGTACGGCGAGCACCGGCGGCTGCTCGACGCTCGTCTACAACACCGAGTGGAAGTGGCACGCGGCGGTGTCGCTGGGTCTCGCCTACTACTTCCTCTAGTTCGTTTCACAAACCCGGGGTGACGCGGCGCGAATGAGCCGCTACCTTTCAGCCACGCTGTGGGAGGGACGAGGGTCCATGCGTGTAGACGCGGCCAATCCGTTGTACGAGTTTCTCGAGCTGTCTCGATTCGTCGACGAGATCGACGACCCGGGCCACCTTCAGGTGGGCTTGCAATCGATCGCAGCCTTCGAGGCTCGTTGGTCGCAAGTCGATGACTGGGCGCAAGACGAGACCGACCTGCTACGCGTCGACCTGCTGATGCGCATGGGCGACGCCGCCGGCGCAGAGCCGGTCGTCGCGAGCTGGGAGGGGGATGCAGAGACTGGCCTCTGGCTGCGCTGTCGCTTGCTCGAGGCGCAGGGCCTCGACGACCAACTCGTCATCGCGGTCTCGACGGCGCCCCGAGGGACCGTGCCCGCACGCACGCTCCAGCTCGCCGCCGACGCTCTGCGACGCCTCGCGCGCGACCCCGACCAGGGGCTCCTGCGCCACATGGCGCGTCTGGTCCGCCTCAAGGAGGTCGAGCGGTTCGAGCCCAAGCCCACTCGGGCCTCCCTCGACAGCCTGCTCGCCGAGCTCTCGGATGCGAACCGGAGCCTCAGCACGCTGGTGGAGGAGCTCGACGACGACTGCACCGACAGCATCGCGTCGGCCCTCGTCGACAAGCACTCGGGGGAGATCAGGGTCGGCGCCGTCCGGCGTCAAGCGCGGTCCTGGTTGCCAGCCGTGAGGTCGCTCTTCGACGCGATCGTCGACGGCGATGCCAGCGGGGTGCGCGAGGCGCTGTCGATTGGCGCACGGACCGACGACGAGCACGCCGACGGCCGCCCCCTGTGGAGCGCCGCGGCCCGGGACACGAGCGGTGAGGTCATCCGAGTCCTGGCGGAGCACGGCGCCGATCTCGACCACACCAACGACGACGGTGGCACCCCGCTGACGCGCGCGATCTCGCGAGGCCACTACGCAAACGTCGCGGCGCTGGTCGAAGCCGGCGCGACGGTCACCCACGAGGCGGTCTCGCTGGCCCAGGCCCGCGGCGACACGGCGCTCCTGACGTTGCTGAAGGTCCCCGCACCTTCGTAGGGCATCTCGAGCTCAATGAACCTGCACCTCTTCACGTTCCTCAGCGTGCCCGTCCATGTGTCGCTCTGGTTCTTCGTGATCGTCGGCTGGATGAGCTTCTCCGGTGGCGACCTACGCGGAGGCGCCGTGTGGGCCGGGACCATCGCGTTCAGCATCCTCGTCCACGAGTACGGTCACGCGCTGGTGGCCAGGCACTACCGCTTGTCGCCGCAAATCCTGCTCCACGGCTGGGGCGGTCTCTGCGCCCACGACCGCGCCGAGAGAGACCGACACGACGCGCTCATCGTCGCCGCCGGCCCCGGAGCGGGGCTGCTCCTAGGCGGGTTGACGATCGCGGTGGGCGCGTTCGTGCTCCCCCACATCCCGCACGAAGGGACGAGCCTCGCCCTCGCCATCGAGATCGTCAGCGCGATGACCTTCGTGAACATCTTCTGGAGCCTGGTGAACTTGCTCCCGGTCTGGCCCCTCGACGGAGGCCAGCTCTTCCGACTGGCGATGGTGCAGCTCTTCGGCGGCGCCCGCGGGGAGCGCTACGCCCACCTCGTGGGGACCGTCACGGGGGTCGCCGGCGCGGTCGTGGGGTACCAGTTCCTCGGCTCGCTCTTCATCGGCCTGGGCGGGCTCTACCTCGCCTGGGTGAACTTCGAGAAGCTCCGAGGCGGGGGCGTGAGCGGCCCGATCCGGCCGCGCTACAAGTTCGCGAAGGGGCTGCTCGCGGAAGCCGAGGCCGCCCTCACGGAGGGTCGCTGGGCCGAGGCCGCCCGCCTGTGTCACCAGATCCGCTGGCTCGACACCGTCAGCGACGAGATCATGCTGAAGGTCTGGCAGTTCCTCGCGTTCTCCACCGCGATGGACGGCGATCCCGAGGAGGCGTGCCGCTACGTCCGGCGCGCGCCGAGCGACGGTCCGACGCGCCTGGCGGAGGCCCACGCCCTCGAGCGCCTGGGCCGGATCACCGACGCCCGCGAAGCCCTCGCCGGCGTCGGTCGACTCCCGCCCTGGGCGCGCGCCCACGCGGTCGCCATACGTGAGCGTTTCGGGTAGGCCATCACTATCGGCACAGCGCGCGCGTGTCCGCCGGTTTGGGGAGTCGCACCTCGAGATAGGACCGCCCGGTGACCTGAATCGCGCGCGTGATGGGCGGGTGGCCCTTCGCGCGGACCACGACGTGGTAGGTCCCCGGGCGCGCGAGATAGCGGTCGAAGCGGCCGTCCCGGCAGCGCGTCGTCCATCGCTCTCCGGCCATCATCTTCTGCTCGCGCAGGCGCACCTCGGCCCGAACGGGCCGACCCTCGCTGTCGACGACGTGCCCCGAAAGCGACGGTCCGTCGAGGAAGCGGTCGAGCAGGAACATCCAGCTCGGCCGAACGGCCTCGACCGTGGCGTTTCGACGGGACGGTCCGATGGGCGTCCACAGCGCGCCCTCGACCAACAACGCCAGCGTCCCGTGGGCGAAGCGGTGCCAGTCCTGGTCGGTGCCGTCGACGGGGTAGAGGTTGCGCAGCACGGCGAAGTCCCGGTCCTGGGGGTGGTGCGGCAGTCGCTTGGCGAGCTCTCGCGCGATGGTCCAGGCGGCGTTGGGTCGCGGGTTCTCGACGCCGGGGATCGTGTATGGGGCGAGCAGGGCGACGGCGCCCGTGTGGTACGAGATGGAGGCCACGAAGCGCTCGCGCCGGGCGAGCTCGACGATCGCCCGAGTCTCGGGCTCGGAGGCGGCGCGAGCCCCGCGATAGTACGAAGACCGCTCGTCGGACCGACTGCCACGCTCCCCCAGCGCCCCCCAGCGGAACGGGTAGTTGCGGTTGAGGTCGACACCCTCGGTGGGCCCCCGCGCGCCATCCCGATCAAGGTCCCGGCCGTTCTTTCGCCCGAAGCGCTTCGAGGTCTCGAAGAACGCGTGGTTGCCGTCCGGGTTCACCATCGGCACAGCCCACACCACGACCTCCTCCAGCCAGCGTCCGACCGTCGGATCGCGGGCCTCGAGCAGCGTCTGAATGGCGTCGAGGACGAACTCGGTCGAGAGCGGCTCGTCCCCGTGGTGGCTCCCGTTGAGCAGGATCGTCGGCCGCATCTGACCCGCGGAGATGTGGTTCCCGATGGCCACGGCGTAGATCGGCCGCTTCTGGTGGCTGGTGCCGATGCGCTCGACGCGGACGCGGTCGGGGTGCCTGCGCTGCCAGGCCTCGAGGAGGTCTGAGACCATCGCCGCGTTCTTGTAGCTGCGGTCGAGCCGGAAGCCCCGGGGGCCCGGGATCGGCGCCTTGTCCCGATGGCGCAGATAGGCCGGATCCACCCACTTCCAGGGCAGCTCGCTGGTGACCTCGACGACCTCCCGATCCTCGCAGACGAGCTCCTCCAGCCCCAGCGCGTCGGTCCGCCACGCCACCCGCGGCGGCGGATCTGGCAACCGCTCGAGCATCTTGCCGCGGGCCTGCGTGAGCGCCGCGTCCTGGGGCGCGAGGAGCGCGACGACCGGCGGCCCCGTCCGCGGCCCCCGAGGGATCACGTCACAGCCGGCACGGGTCGAGAGGAGCTGGAGCGCCCGGGCGCTGCGCCCCGAGATGCCCACCCCACCCTCCATCACCGGCAGCCCGCTGCTGGCGACGTTCGACAGCACCCGCCCGCTGTCGGCGTCGTAGGCCGAGGCCACCAGGTGGGGGCCGTGGACCGCGAGGACCACCTCCAGCGTCTCGAGCCCGCGCGACCGGCGAATCCGCGCGCTGCGGCCCTTCCACGAGACGCCCTTGCGGTGCGTCACGATGGTCATGCGGCGGCCCTTCAGCTCGACACCGACCCCGTTTCGCACGCTGTTGCCACGCGCCTCGGCGCGCGCAAAGACGCGCAGGTTCAGACCCCGGCCCGGTTTCAGCCGCACACGTACGAGCCGGTCGGCGCTCAACCTCCCGCTGAGCCACGTCCGCGACTTCGGAGGCCCGCGACGGACGACGTTCTCAGCGCCCGCCTGATACGGGGGCACGATCGCCCACAGTGAGACCAAGGCCGCGAGAAGCATCCGGCGCCGACCCTACCCGATCGTCGTCACCCGCGTCCCCCGGGAGCAACGCCACCCGCAGGACGTCATCCATGTCGTCGGCGAGGGTGAAGTGCATGGCGTCGCGCACCGCCTCGGGGAGCTCGTCGAGGTCCCGTTCGTTGCGACGCGGGAGCACCACGTGGTCGAGGCCTGCGCGGTGCGCGGCGAGCACCTTCGCCTTGACGCCGCCGACCGGGAGCACCCGCCCACGCAGCGTACACTCCCCCGTCATCGCCACGTTGGGCCGCACGCGCCGCCCGCTCAGCAACGACGTCAGCGCGGTGAAGATGGTCACCCCAGCGGAGGGCCCGTCCTTCGGGATGGCCCCCGCGGGGACGTGGATGTGGACGTCCTGCTCGCTCAGGAACGCCGGATCGATCCCCAACGCCTCCGCGTGGCTCCGCACGTAGGTGAGCGCCGCGCGGGCCGACTCCTTCATCACGTCCCCGAGCTGGCCGGTGATCTCCAGGCTGCCCTTGCCGGGCATGCGGGAGGTCTCGACAAAGAGGATGTCGCCTCCGACGGGGGTCCACGCGAGCCCGGTCGCGACCCCGGGCTGCGCCGTCCGCTCCGCCACCGAGGTGTCGTAGCGCGGCTTGCCGAGATAGAGGTGCAGCGTCTCCGGCGTGGGCGCGAGTCGAGCCCCCTCCCCGCGGGCGACCTTCAAGGCGGAGGCGCGACACAGCCGGATGATCTCGCGCTCGAGCTGCCGCACGCCCGCCTCGCGCGTGTAGTCGGATACGATGCGCTCGAGCACCTCGTCTTCGAGCACCAACGTCTCGGCGTCGATGCCGTGGGCCTCGAGCTGCTTGGGGCACAGGTGCGCCCGCGCGATCTCCCGCTTCTCCTGCGGCGTGTAGCCCTCGATCTCCACCACCTCGAGCCGGTCCCGCAGCGGCGCCGACAGCTTGGTGAGCACGTTCGCGGTGCACACGAAGAGCACCTCCGACAAGTCGAAGGGCAACTCCAGGTAGTGATCCACAAAGACCCTGTTCTGCTCCGGATCGAGGACCTCCAGCAACGCGGACTCGGGCGAGCCGCCCCCGTAGCCCACGCCCAGCTTGTCCACCTCGTCGAGCAGCATCACCGGGTTGCGCGCCCCGGCCTTGCGCAGCCCGTGCACGATCCGACCGGGCAACGCGCCAACGTAGGTGCGCCGGTGCCCACGCACCTCAGCCTCGTCCCGCACGCCGCCGAGCGCGATGCGCACGAAGGGGCGGCCGGCGGCGTCGGCGATGGATCGCGCCAGTGAGGTCTTGCCCGTCCCGGGGGGTCCCGTGAGGCAGAGGATCGTGCCGCGCGGGTTCCCCGACAGCTTCAAGACCGCCATGTGCTCCAGCACGCGCTTCTTGACCTCGCGCAGACCAAAGTGGTCGGCGTCCAGCTTTGCGGCGACGGCGTCGAGGTCGTCGGAGACCTCCGCCCGCTCCTCCCACGGCAGCGCGGCGATCCACTCGAGGTAGCCGCGCACCACGTTGGCCTCGGCGGCGGTCTCCGGCAGCGACTCGTGGCGCCGAAGCTCGCGCTCGGCGACCTCGCGGACCTCCTCGGGCAACGCCTTCTCCGCGAGCCGAGCCCGTAGCCCGTCGCGCGTCTCGTCCCCCCCGCCGAGCTCCTTCTGAATGGCCGCGAGCTGCTGCCGCAGCACCTGCTCGCGCTGTTGCTTGTCGAAGGCGCCGCGCACCGAGCGCTCGATGCGCTGCCGCGCCTCCAGCGACACCAGGGCCTCCCCCGTCAGCTCCGTCACCCGCTCCAGCCTCGCCGCGACATCGATCGTAGACAGGACGTGCACGAGCTGCGCCTGGGTGAGCTCGACCGCCGCCGCGACCTGGTCTGCGAGCTGCCCCGGAGACCCGCCACGCTCGTAGACGGCGACCGCTTGGGCGAGGGTGCCTTCCCCGCCCGGATCAACCTCCTTGAGCACCTCCGCCAACGCGTCGGCCCGGGCCTTGGTCTCCGCGGCGTCGCTCGAGACGTCCTCGAGTGGCGCCGCCTCCACCCGACAGAAGGGCTCGACGGTGAGGGAGTCGACCGTGAAGCGCCGCATCCCCTGGAGCGTCATCTGCCACGTCCGCGCCCCCGACTGCGCGACGCGGACAACACGCGCCAAGGTCGCCACGGGATGCAGATCCGCGATCCCCGGATCGCCCTCGCGCGGATCCCGCTGGACACCGACGCCGATGAGCGGTCCCTCCCCCCCCTCGGGGAGCGACTCCAGAAGGGCGACCGAGCGTTTCCGCCCCACGGCCACCGTCATCATCGCTCCGGGGAGCAGTACGCCGCTTCGGAGCGGCAGGAATGGAAACGCCCCGTCGGGCAACTCCTCATGACTCATCTGATTCTCTCTCTTCGACGCGGCGCCGATTCATGACGAATGAATGAAAGCTAAATCCATTCATCTAGACGTCAAGGTGCGGGGTCGTATCGCCGGGTCAGGCGTGGCATACATCGCGCCGATGGTGGACCTGACGACGACACCCGAAGCGCCCGGGCGCGGTCCGCGCGAGCCCGCGGCCCCGGATCCTCGATGAGCCCTCTCCTCGAGGGCGCCTACAGGGGGCCGGTGGAGGTGGTGGTCTTCGACTGGGCGGGCGCCACCGTCGTGTCCGACCCCAGCGTCGCTGAGGACCGGTCCCTGGCCCATCGGGCGGCTCCCTCGAGCGCCGATGACGACCGTATGTACGCGGCGTTCATCCCACGCAAACCCCAACGCCTGTCAACCCGCGACGAGGTCGTGCGCGGGCGTCCGTACCGCGAGCTCTGCCTCCGAACCGCCATCGAGCTGGGCGCGCTGGAGATGCGGGCCTGCGTCAACGTCGACGACACCAACGCCCGGCTCGCGCGCGGGGAGGCGCCCTGATGCTGCAAGCCCTCTCGATCCGAGACTTCGCGATCATCGACGCCGTCGAGCTCGACCTCCGCCCGGGGCTGACGGTGGTCACGGGGGAGACCGGCGCGGGCAAGTCGATCCTGGTCAACGCCCTCCACCTGGTGCTCGGCGGGCGCGCGCGCTCCGAGGTGGTCCGCGCCGGCGCGGACGCCGCGCAGGTCGAGGCCCTCTTCGACCTCTCCCGCGCCCCGGGCCCGCGGGCGAGCCTGGAGGCGGCGGGCATCGAGGCGGGCGACGAGCTGGTCGTGCGGCGAGTGGTCGCGCGCACGGGACGCCACCGGGTGTACCTCAACGGCACGCTGGCCACCGTGAACATGCTCGCCGACGTCGCGGGTGGGCTCGTCGACATCTCGGGGCAACACGAGCACTACAGTCTGCTGCGCACGGACTTCCACCTGGAGCTGATCGACCGCACGGGGGGCACCGTCGCGCTCCGCGAGCGAGTCTCGGAGGCCTACGGGCGGGTCGCCGCGTTGGACGCCCGGGCAGACGAGCTTCGCTCGCGAGAGCGGGACCGCGCCGAACGCGAGGACTTCCTGCGCTTCCAGCTCCAGGAGCTGGACGAGGCTGTCCTGGACGACCCCGACGAGGAGGAGATCCTCGAGGCCGAGGCGATCCGACTGCGCAACACCGAGCGGCTGCGCACCGCCGCCCGCAGCGCCGAGGCGGACCTCTACGCCGACGATGGCGCCGCCGCGGCGCGCCTCGGCCGCGCGCTGCGCGAGGTCGCGACCCTCGCCGAGCTCGACCCGTCGCTCTCGGCCCTGGAAGAGGATCTCGGATCGGCCCTCGCCATCGCCGAGGACGCCGCGCGCACCCTGGGCGACTACGCCCACGAGTTGATGGCAGATCCCCAACGCGCCGACGAGGTCGAGTCGCGGCTGGCGCTGTTCGCGCGCCTGCGGCGGAAATACGGCGCGTCGCTGGCGGAGGTCATCGAGCGGGCCGTTGCCATGCGCGCCGAGATCCGTGAGCTCGCCGGAGCCGAGGAGGCCCTCGATGCGCTGATCGCGCAGCGGGCAGAGGCCGGGGCGGCGCTGGTCGCCTGTGCCGACCAACTCAGCGCCGCCCGTCGCGACACCGCGGCGCGGTTCGCCGAGACGGTCGGGGAGGAGCTCGCGGCGCTGGGCATGCCGGGGGCCTCGTTGCTGGTGGAGGTCGCCCCGGTCGCCTCCGGCGTCGATATCGGCGGCCGTCACATCGGGCCGCGGGGCGGCGACCGGGTAGAGCTCCGCCTGAGCGCCAACCCGGGCGAGCCGCCCCAGCCCCTGCACCGCATCGCCAGCGGCGGCGAGATGTCGCGTTTCATGCTCGCCGTCAAGCGGGTCATCGCCGCGGGCGATCCGGTGGGCACCTACGTCTTCGACGAGGTCGACACCGGCATCGGCGGCCCCACGGCGGAGGCGGTGGGACGCAAGCTCAAGCAGGTCAGCCGCGACCGTCAGGCCGTGTGCATCACGCATCTTCCGCAGATCGCGGCCCTGGGCGACCACCACCTGGTGGTGAGCAAGTCCGTGGAGGCGGACCGCACTCGAAGCGCGGTGACGACGCTCTCCTCCGACGAGCGGGTGGAGGAGCTCGCGCGCATGCTGGGCGGCGCCAAGGTCACGAAGACCACCCGGGCCCACGCCCGCGAGCTGCTGAAGCTGGGCCGCGAGTAGCGCTGTGTCGACGCTCTTGTTGGGCCTCGCGCTGCTCACGCGGTTCGACGGCGGGGCCGAGGCGACCCACGAGTTGGGCACGGACGACGAGCTGCGGATGACCATCGCGCTCGATCTGGACCTCAACGTGCTGGTCTACGACGAGGTGCGCTTCGACATCTTCACCGGCACCCGCACCTACGTCCGCAGCAACCACCGCGACGAGTCGCCGGTGCGGATCTCGCCGCAGCAGATCCACTACCCGGTGGGGGCGGCGATTCGCTGGCCTTCCGAACATCCGGGATGGATGTGGGGCGTGTTCGCGTTGCACCAGTCGAACCACGACATCGACCTCACCGACGAGGTGCAGAATCGCGAGACGGTCGCCTACGAGATCTACGGGGCGGAGTGGCTGACCCCGCGCTGGCGGCTGTCGGGTGGCGTGTACTACGACCGTGGCACGCGGCTCGATGGCACCCGGCAGACGTTGCCCTTCGACTACTATCTGGGCGGCGCCCGCTTCGAGGGCGACTGGCCCCTCGTCTGGCGCTGGTACGTGGCCGGCGCGGTCGAGTTGGTCGGTCATCGCGAGGCCGAGCACGACCCGCCGCACCTCAACGTCTCGGGACACCTCGACGCCGGCCTGGACCACCGGGTCGAGGGCGGGCGCGCCCGCACCTTCCTGCGCTTCCAACGACTCGAGGACTACCAGCACCTCGCCGACGAGCCACGCCACCTGCTGCTCTTCGGCATTCGGCTGGGGAGCGATTGAGCCCGCTCGCGCCCGGACGGGGCCTGTCTGTATGTTGTCCCCGAATCCAATAGGAGAACCCCGATGAATCGCATCGCCACCTTCGTCGCCGTCGTCGCCGCGCTCGCGCCCACCGCCGCCTCCGCCGACGTGTTCACCGTCTGGGCCGCGGCGAAGGGCGACTGGGTCGGGGGCACGGGGGACGTCTATACGCGCTTCGACGAGCCGGTCGGCTACGGCGCCGAGGCGGGCGTCGAGGTGCTGTTCATCGACCTATGGGGCGAGGCCCTGGTGATGGGGACGGAGCAGTTCTTGTTCACCCTGAACGCCGGCTTCGACGTCGCCGTGGGGGACGAGACGCGCTTCGTGGTGGGGCTGTTCACCGGGCCGATGTTCTTCGGCTTCCCGGAGCAGAAGACCGAGTCGCTCAACATCGACGGGGACGCGCGCAGCGCATTGACCGCCGCCGGGGTCTCCAACAAGGACATCGACGCCATCGAGGACGGCTACAACTCGAGCCTCGAGAGCCAGGACGAGCTGTCACGCTTCGCGGTGGGCTGGAACGTGGCGCGGCTCCAGCTCAACATCGAGTTCGAGCTCAACCCGGTGCTGTACTTCGGGATCGGCGGCGAGGTTGGCTACCACTTCTTGCTCAGCGGCGAGGAGGCCGCCGCCGGCGCCAAGAACCAGGCGATCGACGACGTCGAGAAGGAGCATGACCTGCCTTCGGAGGCCAGCCAGGCCCTGCGCGACGAAGTCGGCGCAGAGGAGGTCGATCCCGAGAGCCTCGACGGGATGAACTTCCAGGCCGGCGTCTATCTCAAGCTCGAACTGTAACCCGAATCGAACACTGGCGTAGGGGGGGATCCGTGGATACGTACTACGACCCGAAGGACCTCGGCCGCTTCGGCGAAATCGCCGAGGGCGGAGGGGATCTCGCGAAGAAGTTCTTCGAGTACTACGGCGCCGTCTTCGCCGACGGCGCGCTGACCGCCCGGGAGAAAGCGTTGATCGCCTTGGCGGTTGCGCACGGCGTTCAGTGTCCGTATTGCATCGACGCCTACTCGAGCTCGTGCCTCGAGAAGGGCGCCGACCTCGACCAGATGACCGAAGCGGTCCACGTGGCCGCGGCCATCCGGGGCGGCGCGAGCCTGGTGCACGGCGTCCAAATGCTCAACCACGTACGAAAGGTGGCGATGTGAGGCGATGGAGGGGCTGATCCAGATCGAAGACGTGGCGCTCGACGTAGCGCGGCCCGCCGCGGGGCCCAAGCCCACCAGCAGCCTGCACAGCCGGCACGTGCCGCTGGCCGAGCCGGAGGCCCAGCTCCGCGCTCTCCACGCGACGACCACCGACGCCGACTTCGAGCGCGACCTCGCCCGGGCGGGTTTCGCCCGCGGGCTCACGCCGACGCGCCTGGAGATTTTCCAGATCAACATCGGGCGGCTTTGCAACATGAGCTGCCGCCATTGCCACGTCGACGCGGGGCCCGACCGCGTCGCGGAGAATATGAGCCGTGAGACGGTCGACGCGTGCCTGGAGGCGCTCGATCGCACCGAGGCGCACACCGTCGACATCACCGGCGGCGCACCGGAGTTGAACCCGCACTTCCGTTACCTCGTCGACGAGTGCGTCTCCCGCGGGAAGCACGTGATCGACCGCTGCAACCTCACGGTGCTGCTCCTGCCCCGCTACCGGGACCTCCCGGAGTGGTTGGCCGGGCGCGGCGTCGAGGTCGTCTGTTCACTGCCCCACTACCGGCGGCGCAACACCGACGCGCAGCGGGGCGAGGGGACCTACGAGAAGTCCCTGCGAGCGCTTCAGCGGCTCAACGACGCGGGCTACGGCCAGGGCGATCCGACGCGGCTGCTGACCTTGATGTCGAACCCCGCCGGGGCGTTCCTCGCGAGCGGACAGGGGGCTACGGAGAGCGAGTGGAAGGCGGCCATGTGGCGCAACCACCGACTCAGCTTCGATCGCCTCTTCTGCCTCAACAACATGCCCGTCGCGCGCTTCCTCGAGTGGCTCCTCCAGACGGGCAACCTCGAGGGCTACATGACGCGCCTCACCAACGCCTTCAACCCAGCGACGGTGGGCGGGTTGATGTGCCGCAACACGATCTCGGTCTCCTGGGACGGGCGCCTCTTCGACTGCGACTTCAACCAGATGCTCGAGCTGGAGTCGACGCCCACCGACGCCGCACGGGCCCACGTTCGAGACTTCGATCCGGCGGCCTTCGCCGCGCGCACCATCGCCACCGACCGACACTGCTACGGCTGCACCGCCGGGCACGGCAGCTCCTGCGGCGGCTCCACCGCGTAGCTACGGCCAGCCGAACAGCGCCCGCGAGCCCAGCCCGAGCCCCGCGCTGAGCAGGTTGGCGCCCACCGCCCACCAGATCGAGTGACGCACCCCGAAGGCGCCGAGCCAGGCCGCCTCCACCGCCACCGCGAACGCTTCCGCGGCGGCGACCTGGCCCCAATAGGAGCCCGGCCACAGCGCGGGGAAGAGGAAGAAGACGATGGGGTGCGTCAGCAGGCTCGCGCCGAAGGCGACGGTGACCCGACCGCCCGTGGCGCGGGTGTAGAGCGGGACCTCCACGGCCTGCGTGAAGGCGAAGGCTGCGAGCCAGCGCGTCACTCGGGGGTGGGCGCCAAGAACAGCCCGCGGTCACAAACGTAGGCGACATAGCCCCGCCGCACCGAGGGGATCACCCGGGTGACCCCACGCGCCCATCCGAAGGCCTCGCCGGTGCGCGGATCGATCTGCCACAGGGCGCCGTCCGGGTCCCGGCCGAGGAGCCGCGCGGCGTCGATCGGGGTCAGCGCCGTGACCTCGCGCTCGAAGCGGACGACGGGCTCCGTGGCGGGCAACGGCACCCGATAGAAGCCACCCTCGCCACCGCGGGCGTAGATCGCCTCGCCGCCTCGCTCCGCCACGCGCTGCGGCCCATCGGACCCCTCCGCGATGCGGGTGAGTGGCGTGTCCGTCCCCGGGCCCGGGACGTACCACAACGTTCGATCCTCTTGCCGCCACGCGGTGCCACCGCCCGTCGCCGACGTCAGCGCCGTCAGCCCCTCCCCGCCGACGCGCTCCGGGTGCTCGCCATCGACGCGCCACGCGACGCCGTCGACCAGCGCCACCACGCCCCCGCCCGAGGTGCGGATGCTCGCCGCGGCGCCTTCGACGAGATCGGCGCCTTCGCCGTCGAAGGTGCCGCGCCACAGGCCTCGCCCGGGGCGCTCGACGAAGTATGCGTCACCGATCTCGCTGTAGGACCGGCCCGCCGCGCCATCGACCAACAGCCGCGCGTCTGCGCCGTCGTGGAGGTAGAGGGCGTCGGCCCCCTGGGCGTCCTCGCGCCAGAAACGTAGCCGACCGTCGCGGCGGAAGCTCGGCCGCGGGCTCTCCAGCACATCGTCGGCGAGGTGCACCGCGCCGAGGGCCGGCTCCCAGCGCCAAAGCGCATCGTCAGGCGTCAGCCACAGCACGCCCCGGGCGCCGGGCGTGAGCAGGAGCAGTCGGTCGGAGGCCGGCGCCTCGGGGGGGCTGATCTGCATCCGTTGCTCACCGTCGACGGACCCACGGAAGACGTCGAACTCGATCGGGCCCCCCTCGACCCACGCGATCTCCCCTTCGGCCAACGTCGTGACGAGCAGCCAGGGGACCCCGTCGGCGAGCAACCGCGAACCCTCGCCGGGCACCACCGATCTCAGCTCGGATAGGGCCTCGCGGGTGTGCACCATGCCCAGGATGCGGTCGCGGACCCAGCGGGCCCAGGGTTGCGCCTCGATCAGGAGCCGGGTGCGCGGCGCGCCGTCGAGGGGCACCAGGTAGAGGTCACCTGCGAGCCCCAGCTCGGTGCGGATCCGGGTGACCACCGACTCCTCCCCGGGGGCGAAGCCGATCACCACCTCGTGCTCGGACGCGACAAGGACCCTCCGCTCGACGGGCTCGGTGCGGGTGTCGTAGAGCACGTCGCCCTCGTCCCACAGCAGCCAACCGTCGTCGAAGCGGAACAGAGCGCGGCCCGGCTCGCCCCGCGAGAGGCGCCGTCCCCGGTAGAGCACGACCTCCTCCTCCACGGCCAGCCCATCGGGGCCGACGTCGATCTCCAGCGCCTCTTCCTGGTGGTTGGGGGCCGCGAAGCGCAGCGTGTGGCGCCCGGCGGGGAGGGGGAGCTCGAAGCGCCCGAGCTCGTCGGTCTCGACGCGCAGCTCGCTCGCCGTGACGGTGACCCGCTCGCGCGCGTCGGCCGCATGCGCGAGGCCGCTGACCACCGGCTCCAGACCCGCGTCCACCGGAGCCGGCCCATCGGGCACCGGCCCATCGGGCACCGGCCCATCGGGCACCGGCCCATCGGGAACCGGCCCATCGGCAACCGGCCCATCGGGCACCGGCCCATCGGGCACCGGCCCGTCCCGCCTCCGGGCGTCGAACGGCCCCGAGTCTGGGGTCGGCCGGTCTTGAAGGGCGGAGTCGAGCATGGGCCCGACGTCCGTGGGACCCGCCTCGACCGAGTCGAGCCCTTCGTCGATCGAGGTGGCCTCGGGGGAGCCGTCGCGCGGATCGGGGTCGTGCCGCGGCCGGGGATCGTCACAACCGAGGAGGAGCAGGCTGGCGCAGACGAGACGAGAGAGCATGTCGTGAGGGTAGTATCCTCGGCGCGCGGACGCGATCGCGGTCGAAGGGGTCTGGCGATTGATACGGGTGCTGCTGTTGGTCGGAGGGCTCGCCGGTTGCGAGTTCGAAGACGACCGCACGGAGATGGTCTGCGAAGCGGCCGGGACGTGTCCCGTCGGGCAATCCTGCGTCGACCACTTCTGCGTGCTCCGTGACGCCACCACCCCCGACGCGCCGCCGCTGCCGCCCGACGTCTCATGGCCGGACGCCGCGATGGCGCCGCCTGACCTCGGAATCCCGGGCTGTCCGCCGCGCCACCGCTGCCTGACCCCAACGAAGGACACCTACGCCGACCAGGCGCGGCCCGAGACGGCCCACGGAGAGGCGGAGCAGGTGGTGGTCGCCTCGGAGCCCACCGGCGAGCGCTGGGCCTATCTCGGCTTCGACCTCGCCACCATCACGGAGGCGCCGAGCCGCGCGGAGCTGACGTTGCGACTTCGGCGCGCGGATCCCCCCGCCTCTGAGCGCGCCGCCCGGGTCCACCTCGTGGGGGTCTTTTGGGATGAGGAGGCCGTCACCTGGAACCTGCGCCCACCGATCGCGGCCGAGTCCGTCGTCCGCGCTGCGCTGTCGGCGGGCGTGGGAGAACGGCAGGCGTGGAATGTCACGCGCGTTGTTCGAGAGGCCATAGCCGATGGCCGCAGCCAGCTCGCCTTCGGCCTCGACGTCGAGCCCGGCGACGGGGCCGTCATCTGGTCCTTCGTGAGTCGTGAGGGGGGCGACGCGCCGCTCCTGGTCCTGGCGGAGTGAGCGCCCTGGCCTCCGCGTGGTTGGCGCTCGCCGTCACGATCGTGACCCCCGAGTCCGCCGGTCCGGGGGCCGCCGACGCCGCCGCGGCGTTGGGCGACGCCGTCGCCCGCGCCGTCGGTGAGCACGCTCGGTACACCCGGGTAGGCGACACGCCGTTGCTTCCCAGTGAGGTGGTCACAGCCTTCGAGTGCGACCGCCTCGACGCCGAGTGCGCGGCCCGCGCCGGGGCCGCCGCCGGCAGCCAGCGGGTCATCCTGGGCCACGTCGTGGGCCTGGAAGCGGGCATCGAGTTCGAGCTCGAGCTCGTCGATGTCGCGCGCCGGGGCGGCGATCGGCGCGTCCTTCGATTCGTCCACACCGGGCCAGGAGCCCCCGGCGACTCGCTGCGACCGGCCCTCGACGTCCTGGTCCGCGAGCTGCTCGATGGGGTGGTCCCTCCAGACGGCCCGCCTCCCTATGAGCCGACCTCGGGGGGCGCCCGGCGGCTCCTCGGTTGGAGCGCCGCCGGCCTCGGCGTCGTCGCCCTCGCCGGCTCGGCGACCGCTGGCGTCCTCATGGAGCAGTCCCAGGCACGCTACGACCGCGCCCGCGACGGGCTGGAGGTGAGGCGCCTCGCCGACGAAGGGCGCGGTCGCGCGATGGCGGCGAACGTCCTGCTGGCCACCGGAGCGGTGGCGCTCGGCGCCGGGATCGTGTTGCTGTTGCTCGAATGAAACTGGGTGCAAATCCCAGATCTGCGGTCGTCTTTGGAGAGGCTGTCAGCTTTGTCGA
>CAYOBQ010000140.1:0-25098 GCA_964402225.1 uncultured Nannocystaceae bacterium
AGGTCCTGGGCACTTGCTCCGACCCAGAGGCCAAGGAAGCGACGTCGTGACGCCCCTTCGTGCATCAAGTCGGTCGTGGGGCGTGCAACGCAACACCTGCGCACCATCGGCACTCGTGCTCATCTCAACCAGGTCCTTCGCCGTCAAGCCAGCCTCGTGGGCGGTGGTCCAGTTCTCACAAGCAGAGGTGGGTCAATTCCGGATAGCGTCGAAGGTCCCGCCGGGTGGTGGGGTGGTCGATGGCGGACCACATGGGCACCGAGTTGGTCCTCGGTGCCCTGGAGATGGCGGTCGGTCAGCGCGAGGCAGGGCAGGACACGATCCATCACTCGGATCGCGGCAGCCAGTCCGCCAGCCACGCGTACCGAGATGCGCTGGCCGAGCAGGGGATGAGGGGATGAGGTGCCACCGCTCCAGACTCGCCGCGAGGATCTGCCCCTCCTCGCCCAGCACCTCCTGCGGCGCGCCGCCGCGGACGACCCGGAGCTGCGCGCCCGCTTCTTCGACGCCGACGAGCCCCGCATCTCCTGCGCGCTCATCGATCTCCTCGTCCAGCCCCCCCCTCCAGAGCGCTTGAGGACGTCCCCGACGCGCCCCCCTCCACCGATCCCGCCCAGCTAGACGCCGCCACCGTCCGCGCGGCCCTCGAAGCTCACGGTTGGGTACCGGAGAAGGTCTGGCGCGCCCTCGGTCTCCAGAGCCGCTACGTGCTACGCTGGCTGATCCAAAAGCACGCGCTGCGTCCCGAGGACAGCTCCTGAGGCTCAGGCGATGGCCGGCGGCTGCCAGCGCTCACCCGTCTCACAGTCGACGTGCCGAAAGGACAGGCCCCGCGGGCCCGGATCCATGACCCCAAAGGTGATCGGCAGCGTGAACCGTCGAGGCCCGATCGAGCCCGGATTGAACACCGCCGTCGAGCCATCGCGCGTCAACAGCGGCACATACGAGTGCCCGCAGACCAAGACGTCCGCCTGGTGACGCTGGGCCAGCCGGCGCGCATCCGCCCGCAGCCGCGGCCCCCGAACCGCGATGTGCGTCAGCACGACCCGTAGCCGAAGCTCGCCCCAGGTGATCTTCAGATCCACCACATCCGGCAGCCCACCCCGGCCATCGATGTTGCCCCGCACCGCCACCAGCGGGGCGACCGCCTCCAATTCGTCCAGCACCGAGAGCGCCCCGATGTCCCCGGCATGAAGGATCGCCGCTGGCGCCTCCGCGGCCAGCAGCGCGCAGGCCGCAGGATGAGGATACCCATGCGTGTCGGAGACAACCCCTAGCCGAGTCGCCCCCGGCGCAAGCGACAAGCGCTCAGTCACGACCCGCACCAGACACGCTCCCCGCGGTCAACACGTGATCTACGCCTACCACGACGGCCCCCGCCCGGCACCCATCCCGGCCCCCATCCCCCCGGGGGAGAACGAACGCCGCCGACATGGACGGATGGTCGACGCCGCTCAACGCCTCCCGTGTCTGTCCCGGCCGAACAGTGGACCTGCCCCGTATTCGCGACGGTCGTGCAGTTGTCGCACGCGTCCCCGTGGCCGTCGTTGTCGGCGTCGACCTGGCTAGCGTCGGCCGTGCTGGGGCACACGTCACAGGCATCGCCTGCGCCGTCTCCGTCGGAGTCGGTCTGGCCCGGGTTGGGCTGCAGGGTGCAGTTGTCGATGCTATCCGGGTACCCGTCCATGTCGGAATCGTCGTCGGCGAACACCACCGCCGGCAGGTAGACGACGAGGGAGAAGATCAGCCCGCGCATCGGTTGTGCCCCTTCATCAGCGCCCGAGTCCACGCGCGGGCACGGCGGTGCGGACCGCTCCAGGCTCGCAGCTCCAGGGCCCACGCCGTCAGCGCGTCGCCGCGCACGCCGAGTCGAGCCAGCGTGCGACCGGCCTGGTTCGCCGCGGAGAGTTCGGCTTCTTCAGTATCGGGGAGGTGGCGCGCGGCCCACACTCCGAAGGCGTAGGCCAACTTCGGGCTCGCGGCGGCCTGGTCGGGCCGCCCCGAGACCTCTGCTGGGGCCAGGTCCGACGGGTTCAGGAAGACCCCGCTGTCCGTCACGCAGAGCTCATCGACCTCCGCGGAGACGCCGACGACTGGGCCACGTCCCGGGATGCCCGACTCCGCCTCCGCCGCAGACTCGTCTCGAGGCCTGCGCGGCTGTCGACGCCAGAACACAACAAACAAGCACCCGGAGAGGTGTGAACGCACCCATCTCTCGCCCTTCCCAACCCGCGGCACCACCCAGGACGCCCGCGTCGCTCAACCGCCTGGTCTGGGTGCGCCCGTGGCCCGAGCCCGCCCCACACGAGAGACTCTAGAATATCTTGAATCGGTGCAGCGCGGACTATGCGGAGTGGTGCTGCTCCACCCAGGCGGCCATCACGTCGGGGTATGGGAAGCAGGGGCGGTGGACGCGCATGAGCTGGTCTGTTGCGGCGTCGAGCTCGAGGCCGCGGTGAGCGACGAGGTAGGCGATGATGGTGGATGGGGAGCGGTTGATGCCGGCGTTGCAGTGGACGTAGACGCGGCGGCCCTTGGAGACCAGGCGGGCGAGCTGGGCGACGGCGGCGTCGAGGTTGCGGAGGAGGTCTGCGCGGTCGAAGTCGGTGACGGGGACGCGGACCGCTTCGATGCCGAGGGTGGCGTAGTCGGAGGTCCAGCGGACCCAGTCGATGCGGCGCTGGTGGAGGTCGCTGTCGCTTTGGAGGGAGAGGACGCCCGTGAGGCCCTGGTTGGCGAGCCAGGGGCGCTCCTCCTCGTGGGGGCAGCGGCCGACTGCGAGCTGGTCGTCGAGCCTCGTGTAGTGGTCTATCACCGGCTCAGTACTGCCCGACGACTCGGAAGAACGGGCCGCCGTGGTCCTCGTCGAGGCGGGCGAACTCGTCGTCGCTGAAGCTGGTGAAGTTGTAGCCGAGGCCGAGGCGGACCTTGTTGTCGATGATGTAGTTGGCCTCGGCCAGGACGCCCTGGAGGGTGCTCTGGGCGAGGCTGGTGCGCAGCATTCGGTACTCGAGGCCCGCATCGACGGTGCGGGTGAGGTGGTAGTTGAGGCGGTTGATCCAGAGCACGGACTGGCTGATGGCCGTGGGGAGCTGGGCTACGCGCACGCCCTGGCGCTTGAGGGCGACCTTCTCGACGAGCTGGAGGTTGTAGCCGAGCTCGAGGATGGGAATGAGGGAGACGACGTCGTACTCGTAGCGCTCCGGGTCCTGGGTCAACAGATCGAGGGGCCGCTGCTCATAGCGCTTGGTGTACTTGAGGACGAGGGCGATCCAGTCGGAGTGGACCGGGCGGTAGGCGAGGCCGAGGCTCATCTCGATGAGCTCCGCCTCGGTGGCGTCGAGGCCGAGATCGATGGTGTGGGCGAAGTTGAAGCGGGTCAGCGCCGTCACGTCTCGGTGGAGCTTGAAGCTGCCGGCGTTGAGGGAGAGGAACTGGACGCGGTCGCGCCGATCGAAGTCCTCGTCGTTGTCCTCGTAGCGGATCTCGAAGCGCCCCGTGACCTTGAGCTTGTCGCTGTCGAGCCACTCCACACCGAGGCTGACGGCGTCGACGCTGAACTCGCCCGCGGAGCCGCCGAGGACCTGGCTGTGCTCGTAGCCCGCGTCGAGGGTGAGCCCGGGGATGATGCGGGCGCGCTTGCCCACGCCCAGGACCGCGCGGTTGCGCTCCCCGAGGCTCCCCGTCTCTAGCTGGTACTCGCCGTAGGCGCGGCCGGACTTGTCGGCGCCCAGCAGCTCCTCGCCGCCGACCACGGTGGTGCTGGTGGTGCGGCCGTCTCGGTTGTCGAGCCGCTCTTGGACGTAGGCTGTGTGCCGCTCGTCGAGCTGGGTGCGGAAGCCGATCTGGGTGGCGTTGTCCCCGGACCATCGGACCGACTCGGTGGCCTCGACGCTGAGCATCTCGTCGATCCTATAGCGCAGGCCGGCGGTGCTGGTGAGCAAGTCCATCGCCTCCTGGTGGACCCGGGCGTCGCCGCGCAGCACGAACTCCTGCTCGAACAACGCCGTCCAACGCTCGTCGAGGGCATAGCTGCCGCCGACCGAGGTGCTGGTGATCTGGAAGACCTCGTCGTTGCCCCCCGGATCCTCCTGGGTGTGCTGGAGCTCGACATCGAGCTTGAGCGGACCGTCCACGAAGCCGTAGCCGGCGCGCGTCACCTCGCGGCGGAAGGCGCGGGAGAAGCTGGCCGCCGTCTGGTTCTCGGGCTGCTCGCTGGCGAGGCCGTCGTGCTGAATCCGCAGGGAGTGATGCTCGTCGACGATGTAGCGGCTCTTGACGCCGAACTTCTCGAGGGCCTGCTGCTGGATGGAGCCGCCGGAGTAGAAGCCCGGCGCCACGTACTGCCAATACCCCTCCGAATACCAATGGTCGCGCTTCGCCTCGCCCGCGAAGTCGTCCAACTCCACGCGCCCCCGCAGCAGGAAGCTGCCGCCCTCGGCCCCGAGGGCGTCGCGGCGGTTGAAGGGCCGGAAGGTGAGGCCGCCGTCATCGCTGAAGAGGTTCTCACCGTTGGACGCGGTGGACTTCGCCAGCTCGAGGTCCAGCCCGCTTCGCCGCCCGTGCTTCAGGCGGAGCTCGCCCCCATAGAGCTGGTAGTCGTCGCCGCCGGGGCGCCCCTCGCGGATGTAACCGCCACCGACGGTCACGGTGTCCTTCCAGGTCTCTCGGGCGTGGACGCCGTAGGCCGTCTCGCCAGCCCCGCGGTCGTCGCGGTGGTCGTACTCTACGGCGAGGAAGACCGGGTGCCCTTCGAGGACTGATCCGTCGGTGGGCTCGACCTGGGGACCCCACCGATCGAGGGTGACCATCGGCACCGGGGACTTGGCGAGGATGCGCCCCTCGAGGTAGCGGACGCTGTAGTCGGCGTCGCGCCCGAGCGGGAGCCGGCGCCGCTCGATCCCCGAGATGCGGTCGCGCTCGACGAGGAAGACGCGCTCGGAGCCCTCCACGACCTCGCGATGCGGGAGGTAGTAGAGGGAGCCGCCGGTGCCGCGCAGCTCCACGTATGCGTGGCGCTCCGGCTGCTGCTGATCGCTCGCAAACGCCCGCAGCTCGTGGCGTAGGTCGCCCCGCTTGACGTCGATCGAGGTGTGCGCGCCGTAGAGCGCGCGGTCGTAGTTGAGCAGCTCGAGGCCGCGGATCTCGGACTTGAAGTTGCCCACCGTGAGCGTGCTGTCGTCGGCTTTGATGGCGACGTAGATGGGGCCCCGCGTGTTGACGTCGTTGACCTCCTGGGCGCTGTCTCCGTAGACGGGGTAGAAGCGCTCGGGATCGACGAGCTGGCGGAAGTAGGTCTCGAACTCCTGCCGCCGCGCGGAGTCCAAGTGGCCGGTGGCCTCGTACTTGGAGAACAAGCCGCCGAGCACCTCGTCGCCCGACATGTAGCCCTTGAAGTAGGCGCGCGCGCGCCCGTGGACGTAGACGGAGTCGCCCAGGGTCGTGCTGGTGCGCGCCTCGACGCCATCGAGCTCGGTGTCGACGCTGCCCGCGAGGCCCTCGGCCATCGCGAGCAAGAACCACCCGGAGTCGGGGACCTGCACCGGGTGACGGATCACGGCGCGGTTGCCCTGGGTGTCGACGGCGCGAACCTCTACGGCGCTGTCTGACCCCGCGGGGAGGGTGGCCACCCCCGCGAAGCGCCCTTCGGGATCGACCTTCACCTCCGCGCCGTTGAGGTAGACACGGTTCCCGGAGGCGGTGGTGCCCCGGATCGGCAGGCTGCGCCCGTTGAGCGTGCTGTTGGCCTTGGGGAGCTGCACGGCGAGCTTGCGGGCGGGGACGTTGGCGTCCTGCTCGCTGGCGATCGGGGCCAGCAGCCGCATGAGCTCGGCGCGACCGAAGGCGTCCATTTTCTGCCGTTCGCTCAGCGGAAGGGGGCGTCGTTTGGGGGGCGTGGGCGTCTCGGGCAGCGCGAGGCCGCGGTCCCCTGCCCCCTCCCCCTGGGCCACGAGCGGCCCCGTCGGGCCGAGCTTGTCATAGCGGCCGTCTCCCCCCGTGGGGCGCGCCCGCGGCTCGAGGCGCTGGAAGGCCGCCGGCGCCAGACCGCCGCTGCCCGCCGGGGCGGGGGCGTACTTGGGGGTGACGAAGAAGACCCCTCGCCCGCCGTCGGGCCGGGTGACTTCGACGAGGAGCGCCTCGCGCCCCTGGACCGTGATCGGCGCGTAGAACCGCCCGCTCGGGTCTGGCGCGACGGGCTGACCGTCGAGCCGCAGCCCCCACGCTTCGCCAGCGGGTAGCTCGGGCACCGCGACGAGCTTGCCGAGGCGGAGCTGCCCCCGGTTGCTCTGGGCGATGACGCCCGCCTTGGTGCGGGTCGTGAGCCGGTAGCTGTAGACGCCGGGGCGCGCGCCCTCGGGGCCCCCCCAGGCCACATCGGTGGGCGGCTGCCCGTCTCCGCCGGTCTCGAAGACGACCTCGTCGGCGGCGTCGGTGACCACGAAGCGCCACAGGACCGCCTTGCCCGGCGCGCGCAGAGTGAACTTCACGGGCTCTGCGAGCTTCCCCGCCTCCACGTCGACCATCTCCGGGCCGGTGACCCGGGCCTCGACCCCACGCACCGGCACGACCTCCCCCGCGACCAGCAGCTCGTCGGGCAGCTTGCCCTCGACCACGACCTGCCGCGGGGCGTCGCGGGCGGCGGCGCTGCCAGGGCGCACGCCCACCGGGAAGACCGCACGACGACCGTCGGCGGCGCGCAGCAGCACCTCCACCACGCCGTCCTCCGGGATCCGCGCGACCATCGCGAACTCGCCGCTCGACTCGGGTCCCACCTCGTCGGCCCCCACCCGCGCCACCGCCGGGAAGGACGCCTCCAGATCGAGCTTCGCGGGCCCCGCCTCGTCCGTGCGAGGAGGCTTGTGGCGGATCTCCACCCGGCGGTTGCGTCGCTGATTGCGCTCCGAGATGTTGGGGACGATCGGCCGGTCGTTGGCGAGGCCGCGGGCGTCGATCCGATCCCCGGAGATCCCGTGCTTCTCCTCCAGGTAGCGCTTGATGGCCTCGGCCCGCGCCTGGGTGAGCGGTCGCGACTCGGCGTCGGGGCGGCGGTCGTCTGTGTAGACCTCGACGAGGATGCGCCCATCCAGGGCCCCGAGCTTCTCGGAGACCTCGTCGATGGCCTTGCGGGCGACGCCGCCCAGGCTGCGTGCGCCCCTGAACCCGTCGGTGGGGAACGCGGCGATCAACGGCGGTCGCTTCGCGGCGCTGGCCCCCGCGCCGAAGAGCCCCGCGGGGCTGCCGATCCGGTGGCCGTCATCCCCGGCGACCTCGAGCCGATAGGTGTAGGCGCGGCCGCGCTTCAACACGCGGTGCCCTCGCAGGTCCTTCTGGTTCCAGGCGATCTCACTGGGAGGCGCGCCCCGCCCCCGCGCGATCTCGACCTCCTCGCCGCCCATCGGCCCGACCCAAAGCACCCAGCTCGAGCGCGGCGCCCCGGGACCGACCCGCGTGCGGAAGCCGAGCTCACCGGTGACGCCCCCCGCCCGCGGCTTGAGGTCGCGGCCGTTGACGCTCTTCCCGTCGAGGACAAGATCGACGGCGAGGGCGGCGGCGTGCTCCTCGCGGGCGCCCACCCGGACGCTGAGCGACGGGATGTGCCCGCTGACGACGACGTATCGGTCGCGCAGGCCCGCCAGCGCCGCCGCGAGCCCCTCCTCCCCCAACTCCAGCACCGCGCCCTCGATCTTCTCCGACGGGCACGTCACGCCAAAGTCGACCTTGGCAGGCAAGCCGCGAGTGAAGCTGACGACGCGGACCTCGTCGGTGGTGAACTCCGCCCCCGGCAGCAGCGTCCCAGCGTCGACCTTGAGGGCGTGGGTCCCCGGATCAATGTCCTTGAAGTGGAACTTCCCCGCGGTGTCGCTCACGGCGTAGGTCCCGTTGTCGAGGTACACCCGGGCCCCGGGGGCTCCGGTCTCTCCCTCCGTCTGGCGGCCGTCTCCGTCGTCGTCGCAGAAGACGCGCCCGAGCAGGAGCCCCTGGTCGAAGTCGGGATCGGCCATGACCCGCACCTTGGCCTCGGCGGTGTCGCTCACGGGGATGCTGTCGCTGAGCAGCGTGGCGTAGTTGGTGTAGCTCTCGCGCGGGCGCACGTTGGCGCCGACGACCGCCTGGTAGCGCAACCGCAGCGCTTCGCCGGCGTGGAGATCCATCGCTACGCGCCGCGTCTCGCCGTCCTGTTGGGCGAAGCGCTGGAAGTCCAGGATGCGGGCCTGGTCGGCGGACGGGTCGTAGGTGTGGAGCGGGGCCTCGCGCCCCCCCTGCACACGGACCCACGTCCCCGAGCCCGCCAGATACTTGAAGCCCTTGGGCAGGATGTCCTGGAGCACGACGCCGCCGGTGCCGGTGACGGGGTCGAAGAGCAGATCGGTGCTGCGGCTCTGGTTGACGACGTCGATCTCGTAGGTGACGACCTCGCCCACGGTCGCTGTGCGCTGCCGCGCCCGCTTGGTCACCGAGATCAACGAGCTCAGCGGATCGATGGGGATGTGGTTGTTGAAGAACTCATCGTCCGGACCGCGCAGATCGAAGGCCATGAAGTAGGTGCGGTCAGCGTCGGGGGCGACCGACGGCAGGTCGTTGGCCACCACCCGCCCATCGGGCAGATCGGTGAACGCCAGCCCCGGCGCAGGCGGGACCAGCTCGGAGGGGCTGACGAAGCCGACGCCGGGGGGCAGGACCTCGACGACGTAGCGACCAGGTCGCTTCACGGCGAACTGGTAGAGCCCGCCGTGGGCCGTGCGCTGGCCCTGCTGGCTCGCGGCCTCCAGATCCTCCGGCGCCACGAGCCGCCAGCCCTGGCGACCAGACTCCGTGAAGAGGTCGTCGGCCTCGATCCCGTCGGCGTGGTAGACGAAGACCTCGGCGCCGTCGATGAGATCGCCGCTCTGGCTGTCGTGGACGCGCCCGCTGGGGTCGATGGCCAATGGGAGCTCGTTGATTCGGTTGGCCGTGACCTGCACGCGCTCCCGCGACATGAGCAGGACGTTGGTGGCGCTGAAGACGCGGAGCTTGAAGTCTCCGGGTCGTAGCTGGCGGAAGGCGAAGCCCCCGGCCTCGTCGGTGGTGGCCTCGGCGATGGCCTCGCCGTCGGGGTCTTCGAGGGCGTAGAGCCCGACGCGCATGCCGACGAAGGGGATGTCCTCTCCACCGCTGTCGAACCCACCGTCGCGGTCGACATCCTGGAAGGTCGCGCCGGCGAGGTCACCGAAGACGACCTTCGCCGCGACGCAGACGGGGGGGGCCTCCGAGAGCGGGACGCCGGGCCCGGTGACCGACGCCGTGTTGCACACATTCCGGTCCTCCTCGAGGCGCGGATCGACCCGCAAGGAGACGCGGATATCGACCTGCTCGCCGGCGGCGACGGAGACCCCGTTGTAGACGAGCTCGCCGTTTTGGAAGTCGCCGGCGGGCGCGGGCTGCGGATCGAAGACCGCGCTCTGGGGCAGATCGACGTTGCGGTCGAAGACGAGGCCCGGCGGCAGCGAGTCGGTGACCTGGAGATCGATCAGATCGACGGTGCCCAGGTTGAGCAGGCTCAGGGTGTAGATCAGGGGCTCCCCCACGAGCGCGTCGCCCCCAGTCGGGTCCTCGACCTGCTTCACGATCGTGACCCGCCGCACCGGCGCGTCGCCGACGGGCACGATGGTCGGCTGGTTGCCGTTGGCCTCGTCGCCGTCGTCGTCGCTGCGCTCGCGGATGCCGCCGTCGGCGAAGACCGTCGCCAGGTTCTCCACCGTCGGCCCCCGCTCGACCTCGGTCTGGTAGGTCAGCGTCACCGACTGCCCGGGGGCGATGTCGCCGAGCTCGACCTCGATGCGACCGTCCGCCGCTCGCCCGGGATCGCGGTCGGCGACGTCGGTCAGCCCTCGTTCGTCGAGGCGCATGCTCTCCGGGATGTAGCGGCTCCGCGACGGCAGGTCGTCGCTGATTCGCGCGTTTGTCGCTGACACGCCCCCGCGGTTGGTCACGACCAGGCGCCATTCGATGGTCTGGCCCACGACGGCGCGCCCGGTGCCGTCCCCGCCGAGGACCTCGTAGGTCTTGAGGAAGCTCGTCAGGTCCGGCACCCCGCCGACGACGAAGACGGTCGCGTCGTCGGGCACGCCGGGGGTGTCCGGGTCGTCGGATCGGGCCTCCCCACCATCGGCGTCGCGGACGAAGGCGCGGTTCTCGACGCGAGTCCCGACGGGGGTCCTGGGTCGGACGAGCACCTGGAAACGGACCACCGCCCGCTCCCCCACCTCAAGCTGCTCGCCCAGGGAGAGCCCGCGTCCGAAGGGCGGCGCCCCGCCGAGGTCCCGGACGGGGACCCCGTTGAGCGTCGTGGAGCCGTCGCGGTAGCGCACGGAGCCGGGCAGGTTGTCGGTGAGGACCGGCGCGATCGCGGGGGCCGAGCCGTCGTTTCGCACCAGGATCTCGTAGGTCACGGCGTCGCCGGCCTGCACGATGCCGATGGGCGCCACGCGGGCCTTGGTGATCGTGTAGGCGGGGCCGCCGACCACCACCAGAAGCGTCGGGTCGTCCTCCTCGTCGGTGTCCGGGTCGTCGGTGACCTGGGGGGCGGGATCACCACGGGCGGCGACCGTCGCCTGGTTGCCGATGGGCTCCCCCGGCTGGAGCGCGGGGCTGATGGTGGCCCGCACCCGGAGGCTGACCGCTTGCCCGGGGGGGATCAGCCGCAGCGACCGATTGCGCTCCGGTGTCCACTCAACGACCCCGCGCTGGCCGTCGAGGACGCCGCCGTCCCTGGGGGCGATGTCCCGCAGCCGCCCTCGATCCATGGGATCGATCACCGAGACGTCCGCCACGGGGGTGTCGCCGTCGTTGCGGACGACGATGGTGTACTCGATCTCTGCGCCCGCGACGAAGCGGCCACCGGGGGCCACCGTCCGCACGCTCTTGGTGCTGTTTCGCAGTCGGCCGAGCCGCACCACGATCTCGATCCGCTCGCTCTGCGTGAAGTCGCCCTCGGGCCCCACGCGGGCGCCGAACTGGTTGGCGATGACGAGGCCGTCGTCTGCGTCGGCGCGGATGCGGGCGCGGACCTCGAGCTCGACGGACGCCCCCGGGGCGATGGCCTCGATGCTCCAGATCGCGACGCGGTCGACGAACTCCGCGCCGGGGGCTCGGAGACCGCGCAGGTTGCGGTCGACGGGATCGGTGACCTCTACGTCGCGGGCCTCGCGGTTCCCCTCGTTGGTGACCGTCAGCAGCCAGGTGACGGGATCGCCGGGGTTGAAGTCACCGCCGTTGTCGTCGCGGACGGCCTTGGCCACCGTCAGCGCCGGGCGGGCCACCACCGTGAAGCGCGTGGCGTCGTCGTCGACGTCGACGGTCGTGGGATCGTCGGAGACCACGCCGGGGGCCTCCAGGCCGTCGCGCATCGCGGTGGCCACGTTGGACACGACCGTGGCGTCCGGGACCCCCTCCCGGATCCGCGCCACCACCGTGAGCGGCACGCGGCGACCCGCCGGGAGATCTCCCAGATCCCAGGAGAGCCGCTGCTCGTCGACGACCGCGGGGGGGCGGGTGCCGACGAGCTCGAGCTCGCCGGGGAGCACGTCGGTGATCTCGACGCCGCTGGCGTCGGCGCTGCCACGATTGCTCGCGAGGATCGTGTACGTCACCACCTCGCCGGGCTCGAAGGCGCCGACGACCGACTTCGTCAGGCCCGTCAGATCGGGCTCGTCGACGACCTCGAAGGCGGTGGGATCGGCGTCGCCGGGCAGCGCCGGATCATCGGAGCGCAGCTCACCGGCGGCGGCCTGGTTCTCGATGCGGGTCCCCCCGGCCACCTCGGGGCCGATCGTCGCGCTGATCTCGACGGAGGCCGTCTCCCCGGGGGCGACGTCGGGGGCCGCCCACCGGACGAGGGCGTCCTCGACCTCGACGGCCTCGGGCCCGCGGATCTCGAGGAGACCCGCGGGGAAGGTGTCGGTGACCTCGACGCCGCGGGAGATCGCTGTCCCAGAGTTGCCGAGCGTCAGGGTGTAGACGACCTCGGCGCCGGGGGAGAAGCGCCCTCCGGCGCGCGTTCGGACGGTCTTGGTCAGCGTGGAGCGGGCCTCGGAGACGACGGTGAAGCGCGTCGCGTCCACCTCCGGCGTCCGCGGATCATCGGTGAGGAAGGGGGCAGCGGCCCCGTCCGTGAACACGGCCGCGCGGTTGCTCACGATGGTGCCGTTGTCGAGGGGCGCGCCAATGGTGGCCTCGAAGCTGACGACGCGCCGCTCTCCGGGGAGCACCGCGCCGACATCGAACTCGACGACGCCATCGACGATGCGCGTGCCGCCGCGGGGTTCGACGAGCTCCGCCGGGACGGGGTCGCGGACCAAGACGTTCTGCGCCGCGTCGTCGCCGTCGTTGGGGATCGTGATCGTGTAGACGACCCGCGCGCCGGGGCGGAGCTCGCCGTCGGGGGCGACGACGGTCTTGGTCACCCCCGACAGGTCCGCGGCGCTGATGACCTGGACGCTGGTGAGATCCCCCTCGATGGCGGTGGCGGGGTCGTCGCTGAGCGCCCGGATGTCGCCAGCCGCCTGGGCGAGGGCGCGGTTGGAGACGATGAGGCCGTTTTGCAACATCGGCCGGAGCCGCACGCGCAGCGCGACCTCGAACCGCTCCCCCGGCGCGAGGTCGCCCGGCCTCCAAATGATCTGGTCCCCGTCGACCTCCGCCCCCGCAGCGTCGACGAGCTCGAGCGCCTCCGTGAGCTCGTCGACGAGCCGGAGCTCTCGGGCGACGTCGTGGCCGTCGTTGACCACGACGATCGTGTAGACGAGCTCGTCGCCCGGCCGGGCCGGAGCGCCGTTGGGGTCGCTGACGGCCTTCGTCACCGTCAGCCGCGGGAAGGCGCGCACCACCAGCTCGGTGTCGTCCCCGGGCTCCGGGCTCTGGGGATCGTCGGTGCCCACGGCGGCCAGATCGCGGGCGGCGACCTGGGCCTGGTTGCGCACCACGGTGCCGTTGGCGGTGCCCGCGCGGACGCGGGCGGTGAAGCGGAGCTCGGCTCCGGCCCCCGCGGCGATCACCGGGACGTCCCAGCGGGCGACGCCGTCAGCGACGCCCCCGCCCTCCACCTGCACGTCCTCGAGCTCGGCGGGCACGGCGTCGGTCACCTGTACGTCGGTCGCCTCGCCGGTGCCGGTGTTGGCGACGGTGATGGTCCAGGTCACGAGGTCGCCGGGCGCAGCCTCGCGGGGCTCGACGTCCTTGGTGCTGGTGCCCAGCTCGGGGCGGCTGACGACGGTGAAGACCGTCGGATCACCCGGGGCCGGCGAGTCGGGGTCGTCGCTCAGGGCCAGGGGGATGTCGTCGGCGCCCCCGCTGGCCTGGTTGTCGACCACCGTGCCGTTGGCGGTCCCCGCCGCCACCGTGGCGGCGAAGGAGACGTCCAGGGGCGGGGCCCCGGGAACCAGCGGCGCCGCGGGGCGCCACACGATCGTGCGGCCCTCGAGTACGCCGCCGTCGGAGGGCGCGATGTCGACGAGGGCGGCGTGGAGCGTATCCGTGAGGGTGAAGCCGATGACCGGTGCGTCCCCGATGGAGGCGACGCGGAGGTCGTAGCGCAGCCGGTCTCCGGGCTGGACGTCGCCGCCGTTGAGATCGATGACCCGCTTGGTGATGGCGATCGCCGGGGTGGCCTGGACGCGGACCACCGTCGGATCGTTGGGCTCGGGCGTGCTCGGGTCGTCGCTTGGCGCCGTCCCGTCGGCGTTGTCGGCGTCGGCCTGGGCCTGGTTGGGGATCTCGAGGCCGTTTTGCAGCACCGGCGCCAGCTCGGCGCGCACCGTGAAGACCCGCTCGGCGCCGACGTCGAGCTCGAAGCCGTCGAAGACGACGGCGCCCCCCTCGAGGCGTCCGCCCTCGGGGACCACGCTCGCGAAGGCCCCCTCCGGGAGCCGATCGCGGAGCACCGCACCGCGGGTGGCGTCGGTTCCTCCGTTTCGCAGCGTGAGGGTGTAGGTGACGGTGTCCCCGGGGCGTGGATCGCGCGGGGCGGCGTCCTTGGTCATCGTCAGCAGCGGTTGGGAGCGGACGCGCAGGACCGTCGGGTCGTCGTCGGGGCCGGTGGCGGGATCGTCGGTGAGGGTCGCGCCGTTGAGCTCGGCGGCGACGACCTCGCCTTGGTTGCGCACCAACGTCCCGTCCGCCACGCCGGGGGGCAGATCCGCCTCGAAGGCGAGGACCGCCGTGTCGCCGGGGGCGATCTCGCCCACGTTCCACGTGACGCGCCCGTCGGCTGTGACGCCCCCCGCCTCCGGTCGAACGGCGGCGAACTCGGGGGGGATCACGTCGATGACGGAGACGCCGGTCGCGACGCGGTTTCCGGTGTTGGGGACGCGCAGCTCGTAGCGCACCGTCTGGCCCGGCGTGACGACGCCCCCGGGGGCGTTCGTCGCGACCTTCGTCGCGTCGCCGAGGACCGGCGCGAAGACGACGCGCAGGCGCTCCGACTCGAGCTGGAGGTTCTGGTTCGGATCGGCGACGGCGCGTACGTTGGCGACGTTGCCAATGACCGTCGTGTGGGGCGTGTCGGCGGCGACGCGGACGGTGAAGATGACCTCGATGACCTCCCCCGGGGGGACCGTCAGGAAGCCCTGGAGGCGGTCGACGCCGCAGAGCAAGTCTGGCTGCGCGCTCTCGAGCTGGCAGTCCTCCGTGTGCTCCGGCAGGGCGTCTGTGAGCACCACGTCCGCCGGGGTGGCGCCGCCGTTGCCGACGAAGATGCGGTAGCGGATGCGGTCCCCGGGCTCGAGGAACTCGCCGTTGACGTCGGCGGCGGTCTTGCGCGTCTGGGGGCCGGTGATGTCGACCTCGGCTGCGAGCTCGAAGGTGGTGGCGTCGCCGGGGGCGGCGGTGGTGGGATCGTCGGAGCGATGCTCGACGCCCGCCGCCACGACGGTCGCGCGGTTCGACACGGGGAAGCCATCGAGCTCACCGGCCCCGACGCCGTCGCGTAGGAGCTGGTCGGTGCTGTGGATGCGCGCGATGACGGTGACGGAGGTGCCGCCCACGCCGCCGCCGGGGACGACCATGTCGTCGATGCGCACGAGGTTGCGAGCCGGGTCGGAGCGGTCCTCGCCGCTGAAGGTGATGGCGCGCACCAGATCCAGATAGGGCGGGAGCTGGTCTGTCAACGAGACGCCGACTACGTCGCGATCGTTCGGGTTGGGGACGAAGATCTCGTATTGGATGACCTCGTCGGGGGTGTAGCGCCCGTCGCCGCTGGTGTCGCTGACGCGCTTCGTGACCTGGCCGAGATCGAGGGCGCCCTGGACCGTGATGACCGCCTCGTTGGTGGGCACCTCCATCTCCAGCGTGTCGGCGTTGATGCTGCCGCGCAGGCGCAGCCGCGTCCCGGCGGCGACGCCCACATCGACCCGGGCGCGGAAGGTCAGCACGACGGAGTTGTCCCCACGGAATGGGACGTTGCCGACGTTGCGCCCGTTGCGCAGCGGGTTTTGCGCCCCGGGGACGGGCTCGCCATCGACGCGCAGGCTGTCTGCGACGTAGCTCAGGCCGTTGGGGAGGCGCAGCGTGACGCGGGTGTTGGGGGCGTCGCGGGTCCCCTCGTTCTCGAGGCGGAGCGTGACGACGACGACCTCGGCGGGGGCGGCTTCGTCGGGGACCACGCTCAGGACGGTGCCGCCGCGGCTGAAGTTCGGAGCGTTTCGATCGACGACGAGCAGCACGTAGCCGAGGAAGAAGGCCTCCCCCGCCCCGCTCGGCTCGGGGCCGCCCGGCTCCACGACGCCGTCGCCGGAGCCAGCCTCGAGCACGACCTGCTGGTCGCCGACATCGAGGTTGTTCGAGACGTTGAAGCTGTCGAGGTCGAGGCCGAGCGTGTAGCCGTTCGGGGAGCTGCTGTTGAAGAGGTTGTTGGGCGGGTTGAAGGCGTTCGAGAGCTTGGTGCCGTTGAAGCGGAGGTAGTCGAAGCAGGTGGCGCAGGGGAAGACCGGATCGGTGTCCTGGGGCGGCACGCCGAGGAAGGAGTCGCCCTCGAGGGCGAAGTAGGAGAGCGACGCGCTGCCGCCGGCGGGGAAGTCGAAGCCGCGGATGGTGAAGCGGTCGATCCCGGCGCTTCGGGGGGTCTCATCGAGATGCCGGAAGCCGTCGTGGAGGAAGACGTCGCGCAGCGTGTTGGCCGACTCCGCGGTGTAGACCAGCACCAGGCTCCAGCCGGCGAACTTCCCCTGGCACTCCCGCTCGTCCTGGCAGGTGCCGTCGGGGTTCAGGAAGCCCGGCTCGGCGTCGACGTCGCCGACGAAGTAGGTGCCGTTGAAGGCGCGGGCTCCGGGGTGGTCGCGCAGGCGTGCCGTGACGTCGGCCCGGCAGTAGAAGGAGCCCCCGAGGGCTTGGACGGTCACGCAGCGGTCGGCGGCGATGTCGTCGAAGAGGGTGCCGTCGGCGGCGGTGAGATCGACGTCGCGGTCGACGCGGTTGGCGATGCTCCCCGACCAGAAGAGGTAGGCCCCCTCCAGGCGCGCATCGAATGGTAGTGAGTCTACGTCACCCGCGGACCGAGGGAGCAGCCCGCTGTTGACCTCCGGGGCCGCGATGGAGGCGGTCATCAGGGTGTTGCCGGTGACGGCGGCGCCGCCGAAGACGCGGTGGCGCTGATAGAGCGCGTGCCGCTCCCCCTCCACCAGCGCGTGAGCCGACGTGGCCAGGAGGAGGACGATGGCGGCCGGCGCGAAGCGGTTCAAGCAACTGAAGAACGCAATGAAATCGATGCAGTGTAGGAGAGTTGCCGGGGATCCGGCAACAAACGCCGCAGAGCTTCAGGGCATCGAGGCGAGGGGCGTCGGGTGGGCGCTGATGGCGTCGACCTCCGCCGTGGCGAGCTCGTAGACCTCCATGTTGTCGGGGACCCCCTTGAGCCGGACGGAGCGGGCCTTGCCGAAGGCCACGCGCCCCTCGGTGCGCTCGCGCACCGCCCCCGACACGGTGCAGCGCAACGCCTGGGCGGCGCCGCAGAGGCGGGCGGCCACGTTGACGACCTGGCCGAGAACCGTGAAGTCGCGGCGGCACTCGTCGCCGAGGTCGCCGCGGAGTACGGTCCCCGCGTGGATGCCGACGGCGATGGGGAGCGGGTTCCAGAACGGGACGCCGTGGCTCGACTGGGCCCAAGCGAGGATCTCGGAGGCGGCCATGCAGGCGTCGTGGGCCGCGTCGGGGCCGTCAAAGACGGCGAGCATGCCATCGCCGGAGAACTTGTCGACGTAGCCGCGCCTGCGCCGGACGACCTTCGATTGCCGCGCGAGGACGGCGTTGAGGGCGCGAAAGACCTGCTCGATGTCGTGGTCGAAGCTCGTCGCCGTAAACCCACGCAGATCGGAGAAGAGGATCGCGGCGTCTACGGGCTCCACCGGGGTTCGCGACTTTGCCTGCAGCTCCGTGGCGGGGGACACGTATTGCGAGAGGGCCTCCACCAGGCAGGCGTTGGCGCGCTCGGCCCGGTGGCGCGAGACGATGTTGCCCAGGCGAGTGACCAGGACCCGCGCGTCGAAGGGCTTGGACACGAAGTCGTCGGCCCCGGCTTCGATGGCGCGGGTGTGGTGGCGGCTCGAGAGGGTGGTGACGATCACGATGGGCAGCCGCGCCGTGCGGAGATCGGCGCGCAGGGCGCGGCAGGTCGAGAGGCCATCGAGCTGTGGCATCTCTACGTCGAGCAGCACCGCGTCGAAGGGTTGCTCGGCGGCTCGCACCAGGGCCTCGTGTCCATTCGCGGCCTCGACCACGGCGGCGCCCATCCGCTCGAGCAGGCGCCGGATGGTGCGGCGGGTCACCTCGTTGTCGTCGGTGACCAGGACGCGCGTCCCGTGGAGCCGGCGTCGGGTCAGCGACATGTCCGCGCCCGGACTCGGCGCGTCCGGGACCACGACGTCCTCGCGGATCGGGACAACGGCGCTCACGCGACGACCTCCAGGCGCGGCGCCGGGTCGTCGTCGGGGATTCTGCGCCGCCACTCCTCACGGGACACCGGCAACCGGACGGCGAAGGAAGCGCCAGTCGCCCCCGGCTCGAGGGCCACCGAGCCGTTGCCCGCGGTCGCGAGTTGGTGGCAGACGAAGAGCCCCATCCCCTGTCCACCGCGTCCGATGCGGCTGCTGCTGCCGAGCTCGAAGATCCGCCCGGCGAGCTCCGTCGGGACGCCGGGCCCGTTGTCGCGGACGCGGATCCGGACGTTGCCCTCGTCGAGGGCGGCCTGGAGCCAGATCACCGGCTCATCGACGACGTGCGATTGCAACGCCTGGGCGCTGTTACGGATCAGGTTGAGCAGGATCCTGGAGACGTCGATGCGGTCGCCGAAGAACGTGAGGCCAGGATCGACGTCCACCTCGATGCGGATCCCTTCGCAAGCTCGGCGCGCCAGGCGCAGGACGAGGGCGACGAGGGGCTTGACCTCGTGCTCCGACAGCTCGCGTTGGGTCTCCATCTGGTCGGGGTGCGCCTTGCGGTGAAGGAGCTGGATGTGCCCGACGAGCTCCTCCATGGCGTTGAGCTCGTCGGAGGCCGGCGCGATGGCCTCCACGCCGAAGCGGCGGGCGAGGTTCGAGAACTCCTCGCGCATCATGTACATGCTCATCATCAGCCCACCGGTCGTCCCCGCGAGGTCGTGGAGAACCGTGCCGCGCGCCAGCGCCAGCATGCCCAGCCGCTCCTGCTCGATGATCCCCTGCTGAAGCTCCTCGACCTGCCCATCGAGATGCGCCCGCTCGACCAGCCCGTGCAACACGGGCAGGACCATGTGCCGCCGCCAGGGCTTGGTCAAAAAGACCTCCACGCCCCCCTCGTTGATGGCCGCCACCGCCGTCTCTCGGTCCGGGTGCCCGGTGATGAGCGCGCGGTGCACCTTGGGGTGGCGGCGACGGGCGATCTTGCACAGCTCGATCCCCGACATGCCCGGCATACGCTGGTCGGTGAGCAGCACCGAGACGCGCTCCGTGGCGAGGATCTCGAGGGCCTCGGCTCCAGAGATCGCGGTCCGGACGCTGAAGGTCGCCCCCACGACGCGCATGAAGGCCCGCAGGTTGTGGGGATCGTCGTCTACGTAGAGCAACGTGTGGGCGCGCACTTCGTCGGGCGCGAGCGTGGTCGAGCATTCGATGCGCTTCAACTCTTCCCCCTCAGACCTCACTTTTCTAATCATCGGCGCGTCACGTGAAAAACTGAATAGTTTATCTATCTGACTCGGAAGTCACCGCCAGACGCTGGGTGTGCAGCCATAGGACGCCCCGGCTCTCCGCCGACGCCGCCTGATAAGCCCGGCGCGTTGCAGCGGCGAGATCGGGTCTCTCGAGCCGCGCCTCGAAGAAGCCCGTGTAGAACGCGTCGGGGATCATCCGCACGCTCACTTCGAGGGCCGTCACGCCCGGGGCGCGCGGCGCGCGGTAGCGTCGTTTCATGGTGCCCTGGGCGGGGATGCGCGTGTCAGCCAGCTCCCGCCAGCTCCCGTCGACAAACTCGACGGAGCGCCCGATATCCCACTCCGTGCTCGTGTCGGCGAGCACCGCGTCGCCCCGGATCTGTCGGACGCAGAGGACCGCCTTTGGAGTCGCGGTGGTAGGGAAGTGATGACCGGCACCTACGTTCTGTACGAATACATCAACTGTTAGCACGCCTAACGCATCTGTGACTTCGCTCACTTCGAGGCGCACCGCGCGCCTCGACATCGCCTGGTCGTGGGCGCCCCGGAACCCGTGATCGCCATCGGGCTGGTGACAATGTTGGCATTGCACGCCCGCCACCAGATACGGGCTCTGAGACCACTCCCGCCAGGTGTCGAGGAGCGGCCGGCCCGCCACCGCGACCGTCAACGGCAGGTTGTGGCAGGGCAGGCAGAAGTCGCTGCGTCCGAAGCGCTCGATGGGCGTGGCCCGCAGGCCGTGGGCCGGGAGTCGGCCGCCGCCTCGCTCCGGTCCCCTGACGGGCCCGTGCTTGCGGTAGGCGCGGAGATGACACGCCGCGCAGGTCACGCCTTCGCCGCGCAGGCTCGAGCCGCGCGCCCTGCCCTGCTCTGGCAGCGGCGCGTGGCATCCGTCGCACTCGTTGACGAAGGCCTCCGTCGCCCCGTGGTACTGCCCGGTGACGCCGGGCCCCATCGCCCGCCCGTGCCGCGAGCCGCGCCACGCTTCGTGCTGCGTGGGATGGCACGTTCCGCACCGCGCGGCGTGGAGGTCGTAGGGCACCCCTGCGGGGGGAGAGCCCTGCGCCGTGGGCGGCCACCAGTCGACTCCACGTGCGGCGGGGGGCGGCTCCCGCTGGAGCGCGCGCACGTGCTCGACGAGCGCATCGATCTGCGCATCGGCGAGGGCCGCGAAGGACGGCATGCCCATCGGCAACACGCCCTGGCGCAGGACCCGACGCACGCGGTCGTGGCTGAGGTCGCGCCCCGGGAGCGTGAGATCGGAGGGGGGATGGATGCACAGGTGGGCGGCGGGGCCGTCGCCACGTCCGCTCTCACCGTGGCAAGGGGCGCACAGCGGGCCGAAGAGCGCGGACGCGAGGAGGATCGGCGTCACGCGGGAGAGAGTAGGAGAGCGCACCGCAGCTCGGCAACACGTCCCTCGCTCGGCGTCGGCGTCGACGCCCCTCTCCCGCGGGCGTATGGTTGCGTTGGCCTTGCTTCTTTACGGTGAGGCTGGATGGGGGATCCAGATGCGGTGTCGAGCGTGGATGGTCGTGCTCTTCTGTTTCGCGTGCGACGACTCGGGGTCCGAGACGCCGGATGACCCGGACGCGGGGACGGAGGGTGTCCTCGGTGGACCGTGCTACGCGAACAGCACCTGCAACGCAGGCCTCGTCTGCGGTGCCGGCGACCTCTGTGAGGCCGAGATGGAGGAGGTCGACGGCCCGGCGCCGGACATGGCCCAAGACGCCGCGGTACCGACGGACGCCGCGATGGACGGTCCGCCCCCCGACGGGCAGCTCCCGGATGGGCCGCCCCCACCGGACGCCGCGCAGGGGTGCCACGCGACGCCCTGCCCGGGGGGCCAGGTATGTCTCGACACGGGGGAGTGCGCGGAGCCTGAGGTCTGCGCTGACCACGACGACTGCTTCGAGGGTCGGGAGTGCGTCGATGGCGCCTGCGAGACGCCGTGTACCGAGGACGCCGAGTGTCCCGGCACGCGCGTCTGCGTCGCCGGACGCTGCCCCGAGCCCGATGTCTGCGCCAGCCCCGACGACTGCGACGCGCCTCGCAGGTGCGTCGAGGGCGCCTGCGCCGATCCTTGCGTCGACGACGACGGGTGCGCGGACGGTGAGGCGTGCGATCCGGACACACAGACCTGCCGCCTCGCGGTGCGGCCAGCCTGCGTCGAAGACGCCGATTGCCCTGGCAGCCGTGCCTGCGTCGAGGGCGAGTGTCCAGAGCCGGAGGTGTGCTTTGGACCGGAGGACTGCGACGCCGGCCGGGAGTGCATCGACTCCGCGTGCAGCGCCCCGTGCGAGGACGACGAAGCGTGTCCCGGCCGCCAGGTCTGCAACGTCGAGCGTGGCGCCTGCGAGGAGAGCGGCGAGTGCGTTGACGCGGCGGACTGCGAGGGGGCGCGGGTGTGCTCGGGGGGCGCCTGCGTCGACCCCTGCGCCGGCGACGAGGCGTGCCCGGGGACGCGCGTCTGCGACCCCGTGACGCGTGTCTGCGAGGAGGCCCAGCCCTGCTTCGTGTTGGAGGATTGCGACGGGGACCGCGTGTGCTTCGAAGGGGCCTGCGTGGACACCTGCGTCGACGCGCGCCCCTGCCCCGGCGGGCTGCGCTGCGACCAGGCGAGCGGGCTGTGCGCCGAGCCCGATGTCTGCGCGGAGGACGCCGACTGCCGTGGTGCCCGGGTCTGCGACGGTGGCGCCTGCCACGCGCCGTGCGCGGTCGACGACGACTGCGTGGGCGCCCAGCGCTGTGATGCCGAGACGGGGCACTGCGCGGTCGAGGGCGGCTGTCAGACCGACGAGGACTGCCCAGGGCTTTCGCTCTGCGGCGCGGCGGGGGCCTGTTTCCTGCCGGATTGCGAGACGAACGACGATTGCGAGGGCGCCTGCGTCGACCGGCGATGTGCCGAAGGGCCCCCGATGGCCTGCGGGCCGGACACGCCCTGCCCCAGGCCGCAGGTCTGCACCGCCCTCGGGGCGTGCGCCCTCGACGCCGCCTGTCGCGCGAACTCGGACTGCCCCGCGGAGAGCCCGCGCTGCGACGCCTTCGATGGTCGCTGCTTCGAGTGCCTGGCCGACGTCGACTGCGCCGGCGCGGAGCGTTGCGAGGGGCGGAGCTGTGTGTACGACGGCGCCTGTGACGACGACGACGCGTGTCCGGGCGACCGGAGCTGCCGGGCCGGTGTCTGCGTCGAGTCTCCGGATTGTGCGGGCGACCGGTTCGACCTCGATCCGGCGGCGGCCCAACTCGAGAGGCGCACCTACACGGGGCTCGTGCTCTGCGACGGTGACGAGGATCGCTTTGGGATCGCGGTGCCCGCGGGCGAGGGGCTCCGGGTGGTGTTGCGCCACGCGCCGGGGGCGGGGCGTCTCACGGCGGTCCTCCAGGACGAGGGCGGCCAGTTGCTCTCCCGGAGCGGGCTCGGGCACGGCCTCGAGGTGGTCGGCGTCGCGCCGACGGACCAACCGCGCGAGCTCGATCTGGTCGTCCTCGGGCGGCCGGGACACTCGGTGACCTACGCCTTGACCATAGAGCGGCTGCCGCCGGACACCTGCGTCCCCGACGAATTGGAGGGGCTTCTGGGCAACGACGACGCCGCCCACTCGACGTGGGTCGAGCTCGGCGAGCACCAGCTCGAGCTGTGCCCGGACGAGCAGGACTGGCTCGCCTTCGATTTGCCCGCCGGAGTCCGGCTCTCGGTGACCCCGTCAGCGGTCGAGCCGGGGGACGCCGCGAGCGCGACCCTCTTCAGGCCAGACGACGTGCAGATCGACGTCGCCGCTCTGGGAGGCGAGATCACCCATGAGGTGCTGGTCCCCGGTACCTACCGGCTGCGGCTCGAGTCGCCGGCCGCGCGGCCTGTCCCCGTCCGAGTCGGGCTGAGCGCGTTCGCGGCCGAGGAAGCCGAGGCGCGGGCCTGCGCCCACCCGATCGCCCTCGACGGTGACGCGCTCGTCGCCTTGCCGCTACACCCGACGCTCCCGCGCTTCGACGTGTCCTGCGCCCCGGCCGTCGAGGGGGACGCCGTGCTGCGCTTCGTCCTCGACGCGCCGGCCCTCGTCTCCGTGCGGGCGACGGGCGCGAGCGCCGTCGCGGTCAGGGAGGAGTGCGCGGTCGCGGAGAGCGAGCGCGCCTGCCAGATGGGCCCCGAGCCGGCCCTCGACGAGTTGGCGCTCGACGCGGGCGAGTTCTTCCTGGTCGTGAAGACGCCCGGGCCTGAGCGCGCGGCCGTCTCCTTGACGGTGCGCGCGAGCTGTGACGACGACGGAGATTGCGGCGGGGGCGTCTGCGACGGTGGCCTCTGCCACGACCGCTGCGAGGTGGATGACGATTGCCCGGGCGCCCAGACCTGCCGCGCGGGGGACGGGCACTGCCTCGAAGCCGAGCCCTGCGGGGCCGCCATCGACTGCATGGGCCCGCGTCAATGCCACCACGACGGAGGCTGCTTCCTACCGGACTGCGAGAGAAACGCCGATTGCGCCGACGGCGCCTGTGTCGACCAGCTCTGCGCCGCCGCGGCTCCCGCTGAGTGCGACGGCGACGACGACTGCGCCGATCCGCTCACCTGCGCGCCCTTCGGGGCCTGCCGGCTCGAGGGACCCTGCGCCGCGGACGCCGACTGTCCGCCGGGGGCGCCGGTCTGCGAGGCCGACCGGTGCGTCATCTGCGTCGGTGACGAGCATTGCCGGCCGGGTGAGGCCTGCGAAGCCGGCCGATGCGCCTACCAGGGCGTCTGCGAGGGCCCCCAGGACTGCCCCGGTGAGCGCACCTGCGGCGACGGACTCTGCCGGCCACCCGACGACTGCGCCGGGGACCGCTTCGACGGGCTCCAAGCCCCGGCGGCGCTGGTGACCCGGACCTACGGCGGCCTGTTGCTGTGCGACGGCGCCACCGACCAATACTCCGTGGCGGTGGCCCCAGGCGACGGGCTGCGAGTGGTGCTGCGACACGACCCGGCGCAAGGCGATCTCTCACTGCGGGTCGAGACCCCGCCACCTATCTCCGACCTGCTCGGCCAGAGCGACGGTCCCCTCGGTGTGGAGGTCGTGCAGCTCCCCGCGGATCCCCTCGGCGGACCGCGCGTGGTCGCGGTCCGCGGACGCCCCGGCTTCGCGACGCCGTACGCGCTCACCGTCGAGCGAGTCGACGCCGGCGTCTGCGCCCCCGACGCCCTGGAGGGCGTCGACGGCAACGACGACGCGGAGCACGCCACCGCCATCGAGGCCGGCGTCTTCGACCTCCGCTTGTGCCCGGATGATGAGGACTGGTTCGCCTTCGACCTCGGCCCGGGGACCCGGCTCAGCGTTCGGGCCACGCCGACGCCCGCGACCCCCCTCGCCATCAGCCTCCGCGCCCCCGGCGGTGGTGGGTCGATCGTCGATGCGCAAGATGACGGTGGCGCGTGGGTGCTCGAGGCGGACATCGCCGAGGCCGGTCGCCACCTGCTGCGAGTACACGCCCCTGACGTAGACGACGCGCGGGACGTGGAGCTCCAGGTCGAGATCGGGCTCGGGGACGATCCCGAGTCGATCGCCTGCCGCGATCCGCTCGAGGTCGAGCCCGGTCAGCGCGCGGTCTTCCCCGCGGGTCAACCGGTGCTCCGCTTCGCCCACTCCTGCGGCTTCGGCATGCGGGACTACCTGGCCAGCTTCACCCTCCAAGCCCCGGCGACGGTCTCGTTGGAGACCTCCCCCGGCACGGCGCTCGCGCTCCGCTCGGTGTGTGCGAACGCCCCCAGCGAGTTCATGTGCGCCTTCGCCGGGGACGCCGCCCTCGACGCCATCGAGCTTCAGGCGGGCACCTACTACGTCGTGCTGCAACGCCTCGAAGAGGAGCCGCCCGAGCTCTTGCTGACGATTCGCTGAGACGCTGGGGGGAGCCTTCTAGAAAGGGTGCAAATCCCAGATCTGCGGTCGTCTTTGGAGAGGCTGTCAGCTTTCAGC
>CAYOBQ010000141.1:0-24986 GCA_964402225.1 uncultured Nannocystaceae bacterium
GAGTGCTGAAAGCCCTCCACACTCCCTCCGTCAGAATCGGGATATGCACCCTGATCACTCTCGAGCAACGCGCTCGGGCCCTGAACCGAGTCAGCGAGCGCCCGGGTACACCGTGGAGAGGTCGACGACCCGCGGGAAGTAGATCGCCGCGCGACGCGTCGCGACCTTGTTGCGCTCGGCGTTGACGCTCACGCCACCAGCGAAGAGCACCGTCCCGGTGGTGAGCCGCACCGCCTGGAGTCCCCACCGCGCCTCGCTGAGGTCACACTGAGGATCGACGGCCACCGCCACGAAGCCCTCGTCGGCGTTCTCGCGCCGCCGGAGCCGGGTCACCACGCCGTGGGGGGCGTCGCCGCTGCGACCCCCGGCGACCACGACGTCTCCATCGGCCAGCCTCACGGCGGCCAGATCGCCACGACCGAACTCGAGGCTGTCCCCCCCGCTGACGACCTCGAGTCCCTCATCGAGCATCTCGAGCTCTCGCGCGAACTGGGCCCGGTCCTCGCTCGCGAAGCCCCCCACCCACAACACCTTCTCCCGATCGACGCCGACGCGAACCGCGCGATGGCCGAAGCGCGCGCGCTGGAGGACCCGACCCGTGGGCCGGATCCAGCAGCCGAAGTCGACGCTCGGGCGTTGGTCGTTCACGCAGCCGCCCTGTTGAGGGTTGGTCGTGAAGACCTCGATGGACGCCAGCGCCCCGTCCACCCCGAGCCCGCCGGCTACCACCGCCGGCTCGTTGCCCCGGTCCAACAGCGCCGTGAGCGTGTGCTCCGACCGCGCCTCGGCGAGCCGGCCCTGCTGCTCGAAGCGACCCGCCCGCGGATCGGCGACGTCGCCGGGGAAGAAGCGCCACGTCGTCGCTAGCGGCGCGCCGGTGGGGCCGAGGCCGCCCGCGATCAACACCGACCCGTCCCGAAGGCGGTCGGCGCGGTGGCGATAGCGCTCGTCCCCGGTGTCGAAGGGGCCGGCGAGCGTGGTGACGGTCGCCACGGTGGTCGACACGTCGATCACCGCCGCCGTCGTCGAGACCGACACCCCGTCGGCCCCCGCGCCGTTGATGCCACCGACCACGAGCACCCGGGTGGGCGTCAGCAGGGTCGCGGTGTGCCAGGCCCGCGGCTCGTTCAGTTGACCCAGCGTGTAGAACTGCGAGAGCGCGGGATCGAAGACCTCGAAGGAGGTCTCGACCTCGCTGGGGCTCTCGTCGGGGGCGATCCGGGCCCCTCCCACGATGAGGATGCGCCCGTCGCCAAGCTCGGTGAGCGTGTGGCCCACCCGCTGCACCTTCATGTCCTCGTTCCCCGCGGGGTGCGGGTTGAGGGGGGTCGCCCTGTTGGGCGTCACGCAGTCGGTCGGCCCCACCTGCACCGAGACCGAGTCCGAGGGCGCGTCGAAGGGAGCGCTGGCGCCGTAGAAGAGCGGTCCGTCTCCCCCGAAGAAGCCCCGCACATAGATGCGCAGCCCCTCCCCGGACTCGAGGGAGGGCATCTTCCCCGAACGCGAGGCCACCTGGAGGTCCGCCTTGCGCTGACTCCGGACCGGATCATCGGAGTGGATCACGACCATCTCGATAACGTCCGCGGGCCCGGCCGCGGTCAAGAGGTCGTCGTGGTCGTAGGTGGCGTAGAGCTTGATGTCGACCGACGCCTTCTCGGGCGTCGAGCACGCCGCCAAGGAGAGGCCCAAGAGCACCGCGGACGTGCGCATCACCACGTCACCTTCCCGTCGAACGTCCCCGACTCGGGCTCCTCATCGAGCAGCACATAGCCGCCGTAGGCCGCGCCTCCGATCACCGCGGCGCCGGCCAGGGTCCACACCCACCACGCCCCATACCAGGGATCGTCGTCATCCTCCTCGAGCGGCGGTCGCTCCCAGGGTCGGGGCTCGGCGGGCATCGGCGTGACGACCACCGGCTCGGGCTCCGGCTGCACCACCGGCTTCGGCGGGGGCTCCGGCTTCGCCGGCTCCGGCTGAGGGCGGATCGGCGGAGCGACCACCGCCACGGGCGGCTTGGCGACCCCCTCGACCACCTTCGCGAAGGGGAACTCGACGCACGCGGCCTCCGCCGCCGCCGCGAACCGCGTCGCCTCGACGTTGACCGCGTTGAGCTCGGCGCGGAAACGGAACTGATCGAGGGCTGCCACCTGACGGGCCTCGACGCCGTACAAGAAGGGCGTCAGCACGAAGGCGTTGCCCTGGGGCCGGATGTAGCCCACCACCACGCAGTCGGCTCGCGTCTGCGACGCGATGGCGGCCGCCGTCTCCTTGAACTCGTGCCTCAAATCGTTGTCCCGCGACAGGCCCAACAGCTTGGCGACGAGCGTCGCGTCGGCCTGCTGCGCCGGCTCGGGTCCGACCTCCGTGGACAGCGCCAGGGCCACCGACTTCGTCTTGCCGCCCTTGGCCTTGACCCGCTCCCCCGCGAGGCCCGCCGATTCGTCGGCGGCCTGCACGTAGTGGAACCCGCGCACGAGCTTCTTGACCGTGACCGGTGAGGCGCCGACCTCACGGCCATCGATCTTGATCGTCGCCCCGGCGGGGGTCGTCGAGATGCGCAGTTGACCGCGCTTCTTCTTCAGCAGCTTCTTGCGCACCTTCAGGAACTGGGCCTTCGCCTCCGCGGAGTACACGTCGAGCGGCTCCGCGTCGGGCTGTAGCGCCACCAGCCGCTTGAACCAGTCCTTGGCGTCGGCGTCGTAGCCCAACGCCGAGGAGGCGGCCCCCAGGTACCCGAGCGTGAGCGCGACCGCGTCGATCTCCTGAACCGACGCGATGCCTTCCTCGTAGAGCTCTAGCGCCGCCTGCAGTTGCTCCAGGGCGGCCTCGTTCTCGCCCTTGGTGAAGGCCTCTTGTCCCGCGACGCGCAGCCGCTCGGCCTGCTCGACCCGGGGGTCCGCCTCCCCCGCCGCCACCGGCCCCTGGCCCTGACGATCCGTCGGCTCGACGCGCTTGCTCTGCGCGAACTGAGCCCGGCTCGCCTCATCGAACTTGCGCGAGAGCAGCCCGGCCCCGGGGACGTTCTCGGCCTCGAGGGGACCGAGCCACAGACGAGGCGGTGGCGTCTGCGCCTGGGCCGGTGAAGGCAACCAAGGCAGACCAAAGAAGACCTGGGTGGCCGCGAGCAGAGCGGCGACAGCGCGAAGCGGCGTCATGGCGCGGCGAGATCCTCCGTTGAAGGGGCCCGGGCGGTAGCATGTACGCCGCCGTCCAGTCAACGGCGGGGACCGCTTCGGGCCCTGATTGACACCCGCTGGCGGGCCGATGCTACTTCCGCGGCGTTGTGCGATACGCTCCGCGAATGCGACCCCATTTGGTAGTGCTCACCTCGCTCGCCGCTTGCATTCAGCAGCCAGGCGGCTCCAACAGGGACGACGGGGGGCGTTCGCTCGACGCACTCACGGCTGAAGCCAGCGTGGGTCCCGCCCGCGACACCGGTCCCGACGACCCGCCGGTGGACGCACCGCGCGACCCACACGACGACGCCGGGGCCGACGGCTCCTCCGACGACGGGCCCCCGCCGAGGGACGGTTCGGTCGACACCGCGGTTCCGCCCGACTTCGGTCCCCCGCCCATCGCCACCGACACCCACACAGGTCACCTCTTCTGGGCCGTCGATCTGGACAACGCGGTCGTGCCCAGGGGCGGCGGCGAGTTCCTCGACGCGGCCGGCCAACCGTACGGCCTCATCATCGTGAATCCGGGCGGTGACGCCCCCGCAAACGTCGCCGTGCGCGACCACGAGGCACAGGTCGCAGCGATCGAGGTCCCGCCCGGCGCACGGGTGGTGGTCCCGCTCCCGCGCCGCGACGTGACCCGTACGGTGCGCGCCCCCCTCGCCTACCGGGTCTCCGCCGACGCCCCGGTCTCCGTCTGGCAACTGAACCCACTGGAGCCGGAGGGCGACGCCTTCTCCAACGACGGCTCGTTGCTGCTGCCCGCCGCCGCCGCGGGCCAACGCTACGTCGTGCTCACCCGCGAGCAAAGCTTCGAGCGGCTGCCCGGCTTCGTCACGGTGGTCTCCACGCAAGACGCCGCGACCGACGTCGCGATCACCGTCACCGCGCCCACGGCCGCGGGCGCTCCCGACATCCCGGCGCTCGCGCCCGGCGAGCGCTACGAGACTCGGCTCGGCCCCTACGAGGTGCTCAGCCTGGCGAGCGACGGCCCCGGCGCCGACCTCACGGGGACGCGCATCGAGGCCTCGGCGCCCGTGGCGGTCTTCGGCGGAAGCCAGGCCGCCGCCGCCCCCGACACCAACCACTGCCTCCGGCCGGAGGGCGTCTGCGAGTACGACCGGCAGACCCCCTGCGGCGACAACTACGACTGCACGGCGGCGGGCCTCAACACCTGCTGCGCCGACCACCTCGAGCACCAGCTCCTGCCCGACCACGTCCTCGGCCGCCGCTACGTCGCCGCCAAGAGCTTCGACCGAGGCGAGGCCCCCGACCTGTGGCGCGTCGTGGCCATCGAGGACGACACACACGTCGAGACCGTCCCACCCCAGGGCGCCCACCCCGTGCTCAACGAGGGCGACTGGTTCGAGATCGAGAGCCGCGCCCACTTCGAGTTGCTCAGCGACAAACCAGTCGCCGTCGGCCAGTTCCTCGCCAGCGCCCATGCCCCCGACCCCAACCTGCGCGGCCGCGAGGAGCCCGGTGATGCGGGGATCGGCGACCCGGCCTTCATCGTCGGCGTGCCCGTCGACCGCTTCCTACCCGAGCACGCCTTCGCGGTTCCCCCTCTCTACCGGGCGGACTACGTCACCGTCGTCGCCCCGGCCGGCGCGGCGGTACGCCTGGACGACGCCCCGCTCCCGGTGGCGGCCGAGCCCCTCGGTGGCACGTGGTCGGTGTACCGTGTCGCGGTGGCTGATGGCTTCCACCGCGTCACCGCCGACACGCCGGTCGGGGTCTACGTCTACGGCTTCGAGGAGTTCGTCTCCTACGGCTTCGTCGCGGGGCTCGACCTGAGCGACTGAAGAGTCGTCTCACTCTCCACTACCATGAGCCCTCCTTCCGGTGCCGCATCGGCACAAGATCGAACGGGCCGGCACCCGCTTCGTCAACGCCAGCAGCGTCGACGTCCATCGCCGCGCAGTCCACGAACCGGCGGTCATCGATCCATGGCGGAGGTCGACATCTGACCGCCGGCGCCCTACAAGGCGGGGCGTGCGTCCGACGATCCCCGGACAGGTCTTCGCGGCCTTCGTCGCCCTCCTGCTCACCTTCGGTGCGGTGAGCAGCTACACCGTCTGGCAGGTGCGCGACCTCGGGCGCCGCCTGGCGCGCATCCACGGCACGCTCTTGCCGCTCCCGGCGGTCATCGCCGAGGCAAAGAGCGACCTGCGCGGGTTGGACCTCGTCGTGGACCAGCCGGATCCCACGGCGCTTCGCCGGAGCGTGCACATCGCCCGCCGCGTCCGCCCCTACCTCGACCGGCTCGCGGGCGCCTTCCTTGAGGCGCGGCGACTGCTCGACGACCCGGACGCCCCGCCGGACCTGGTCGCCCTGCGCGCTCGGCTCGACGCCCTCGACACCGAGCGGGTGGCCGTGCAGACGGCAGCCAACCGCTTCTTCGACCTGATCGAGTCGAGCGACACCGTCGACTCGGGGCACGACATCGAGCCGGCTCGCCTGGCGGTCCGCGCCCGGGTCCGCGACCTGGGCCGGGCCCTCGCGAGCTTCGAAATCGATCTCAGCCACGTCGCCGACCGCGCGGTCGCCTCCTTCGCCGCCGAGGAGAACCGCGTCGTCTGGGGGGCGATCGTCCTGGCCGCGGTGGCGATGGTGATCGGCGTCGCGATCGCCTTCGGCGCGAACCGCATCCTCAAGCCCCTGCGACCGCTCCGCGCGGGCGTGGAGCGCATCGCGCGGGGGGAGTACGACGAGCCCGTGGTCCTGGAGGGCGCGTCCGGGGAGCTGGCCGCGCTGGCCTCGGACTTCAACCGGATGCTGGCGGCGATCCGTCGGCGCGACGAGCAGCTCAGCGCCCAGCGGCGCGAGCTCGTGAACCGCGAACGTCTGGCGGCGGTGGGGCGCATGTCGGCCCAGATCACCCACGAGCTGCGCAACCCGCTGTCGAGCATCGGGCTCAACAGTGAGCTCCTGATGGAGGAGCTCGAGGACCGCGGCGGCGCCCGCAGCTTGCTGGAGAACATCATCAAAGAGGTCGAGCGGCTGCGCGAGATCACGGAGGAGTATCTCCGCTTCGCTCGCCTCCCCCGCCCCGAGCCGGTCCCGGTCGACCTCAACCACGCCGCCGCGGAGCTGCTGGAGTTCGTCCGCTCTGAGCTCGAGCGCGCCGACGTGCGGGCGCGGGTTGACGCCGATCGGGCGGCGCGGCCAGCGCTGGTCGATCCGAACCAGATCCGCGCGGCCCTCCTCAACCTCGTGCGCAACGCCCGAGAGGCCCTCGAGGCCCAGGGCGGCGGGCACGTGGTGCTGAAGGTGCGCTCCCTCGGCGAGCACGCGACGGTGGAGGTCATCGACGACGGCCCGGGGATGAGCGACGAGGCCCTGGAGCGACTCTACGAGCCCTTCTTCAGCACCAAGCCGCAGGGCACGGGGCTGGGACTCTCGCTCGTAAAGCGTATCGTGGAGATCCAGGGCGGGCGCGTCGACGTCGAGAGCGCGCCCGCCAGAGGGACGACCGTGCGGCTGGTGCTGCCGCTGGCGGAGGAGGTGGCCACATGAGGCTGATGACCTACAACATCCGATTGGGCGTGGAGTCCTCGCTGGCCGAGATCTCCGAGGCGGTGGAGGTCGCCGGGCTCCCGGAGGTCCTGGCGATGCAGGAGGTCGGCGACCATTGGCGGATGGGCGAGAAGACCGATCAGGCGCGGGCCGTGGGCGAGGCGCTGGGGATGCCGCACCATGCCTTCGCAGGCGCGTTGACGGACGCCGAAGGCGGGCGCTACGGCATCGCCCTGGCGAGCGCCTGGCCCCTGGAGGCGGTCCAGGTCTTCGAGCTGCCCCGCGACCGCGACGAGCAACGCGTTTGCCTGCTGGCGCGGGCGGGCGAGGTGTGGGTGCTCAACACGCACCTGAGCGTGGAGCAGGATGAGCGCGAGGCCCAGGCCGAGGCCGTGGGACGGATCGCGGCCGGGCTGACCGGGCCGCTGGTGGTGCTGGGCGACTTCAACGACCGCCCGGGGAGCGCGACGGTCCGCCTCGCGCGCGGGGCGCTCGTGGACTGCTTCGACGCACGGGGCGAAGGACCCGAGGTCACCTTCAGCGTCGCCGATCCCCATCGCCGCATCGATTACATCCTGTGCGGCGGCGGGCTGTCGCCGACCGGGACCTGTCGAGTCGTCCGCGAGGCCACGGCGAGTGACCACTTCCCGCTCGTGGCGGAAGTGGGCTAAAGCGCCCGGTGCGTGCTATCCCTCGGTTCGTGCGCTCCGTCCTCCCCCTGCTGGTGCTGCTCGGTTGCGGCGACCCGATCCACGACGTACCGGGGGCGAGCTGGGTGGGGGATCCCGTCGCCGAACGACCGGCCGACCCGCCCCCCCTGGACCTGCCGGGCGCGAAGCCCGACGCGGCAGCGCCCAAGCTCACGGCCGTCGCGCCGCCGCCGCGGGCGCGGGGCCGACGCACGCTCCCGCCGCCGACCCGCAGGGCGAACGCCCCGGCGCCGACGCCCGCCGAGGCCCCGCCTACGGGGGGTCTGAGTGGGACCGCCGAGGTCGCTGAGGCCGACGCCGACGCCGCGGCGCTGATGGGACACGCCGAGGCGATGATCTCCCAACGCAAGTACCGCCAGGCGCTGGGCTCCGCGAAGCGGGCGCAGGCCAAGGCGCCGCGAGACCCCGACGTTGCCGCGCTGGTCGGCCGGGTCTACGCCGCGCTGAGGAATCACTACGCCGCCGCCGACGCGTTCAACCGCGCGCTGCGGCTCGCCCCGGAGCACGCCGAGGCGATGTACGGTCTGGCCCGCGCCCAGATCGGCATGAAGCGGCTCGATGCGGCGAAGGCGACCCTCGCGCGGCTCGAGCGGGCGCACCCGGAGAATCGCCGCATCCACGAGCTTCGCGCCGCGATGGGGCTGGCCGCCGGTGACGAAGAGGCGGCTGCGGAGTCGCTGAAGAAGGTCGCCGACAAGCACCCCGACGACCCCGCCGCCCTGGCGCGGCTGGGTAACAGCCTCGCCCGACAGGGCAAGTACGAAGAGGCGATCGCGGCGCTGAAGAAGGCGGTGGCGAAGCGCCCGCGGGACGGCAAGCTGCTGCTGCAGCTCGGCACGGCCCAGGGGCTCGCGGGGGACCTCGCCGCCGCGGACGCGACGCTGGCCCGAGCGGCGCGGCAATCGAACTCGAAGGAGGCGTGGTCCAACCTCGCCGCCACCCGCGAGCAGCGCGGCGACCTGAAGGGGGCCGTGGCCGCGTGGAAGCGGATGCGCAGCCTCGTACCGCCGCCGCAACGACCCAAGCTCGACCAGCGAGTCCGTATGCTCAACGAGCGCATCGAGGCGGAGGCTTCGAAGCCATAGCGCTCGGGGGCCCCGGCAGGTAGGCTACCGGGCCATGGCAAGGCTCATCGTGATGACACCCGATGGTGCGCAGCGCGAACATCCGCTGCGGGCCATCAACACCATCGGGCGCCACCCCGACCAGCACGTGCAGATCCTCGACCGGGTGGTCAGCAAGGAGCACGCGCTCATCACGTTCGCCGACGAGGGCTACTGGCTGCAGGACATGGGCAGCCGCAACGGCACCTTCGTCAACGGCGCCCAGATCCGGGGTCGCACGCGGCTCACCGACAGCGACACCGTCACGCTCGGGAGCAGCCGGCTCGTCTTCGTCGAGGGGGAGCGCCCCAAGGTCGCCCAGGAGGCCGTCAGCCAGGTCACGATCAACACCGCGGGGATGACCGACCAGTCGACGCCGCAGACGGCGATCCGCTCCCGGATGCAGATCGACGGGGCGGCGAGCGCGAACTTCCTGCCGGAGTCGCAGATCGCCGACGAGAACGCGCTGCGGGCCGACTACGAGAAGCTGCGCGTCGCCTTCGAGCTGAACCAGGCCACCGGCGCCGAGCTGGCCATCGACATCTTGCTCGACCGCATCCTCGTGAAGGCCTTCGAGTTCACGACCGCCGACCGCGGCGTAATCCTGCTGATGAACGAGCAGGGCCAGCCCGAGCCGCGCGCGGTGAAGAACCGCCACGGCAAAGGTGAGAAGCTCGAGCTGTCGCAGACGATCCTCAACGAGGTCATCAACCAGCGCCACGCGGTCCTGTCGAGCGACGCCACGATGGACAGCCGCTTCGGCGGCAGCCACAGCATCATCCTCCAGGGCATCCGCAGCACCATGTGCGTACCGCTCATCCACGGCGACGAGCTGCTGGGGCTGGTACACCTCGACACGCGCATCGCCACCGGCGTGTTCACCGAGAAGGACCTTCAGGTGCTGACGGTCTTCGGCAACCAGGCGGCGCTGAAGATCGCCAACGCGCGTCTGGCGAAGCGGGCCGAGGACGAGGCCATCGCGCGCAACAACCTCTCGCGGCTCCTGTCCCCCAACCTCGTCGAGGAGGTGGTGAAGGGCAGCATCGCGATGGAGAAGGGCGGCACCGAGCGCTCGGCGACGGTGCTGTTCTCCGACATCCGCGGCTTCACCGCGATGAGCGAGCGCCTCGCGCCGCAAACGATGGTCTCGATGCTCAACGAGTACTTCGAGATCATGGTCGACATCATCTTTCAGCACGAAGGCACGCTCGATAAGTTCGTGGGCGACGAGATCATGGCCGTCTGGGGCGCCCCCGTGCTCCAGGAGGACCACGCCGAGCGCGCCGTGAAGGCGGCCCTGGAGATGATGAAGGCCCTCGAGGGCTTCAACCGCTTCCGAGTCGCCAACGGCGAGCACCCCATCCACGTGGGCTGCGGCATCAACTGCGGCAAGCTGGTCGCTGGCTACATGGGCTCCACTCGCACGCTGAGCTACACCGTCATCGGCGACACGGTGAACACCGGCGCCCGCCTGTGCAGCCACGCCGCGGCGGGTGAGGTGATGGTGACGACGCCGATGATGGAGGCCCTCGGTGGCCGCATCCAGGTGGAGAAACGCCCCCCCGCGATGATGAAGGGCAAGGCCAAGCCGGTGCCCATCTACCGCGTCCTAGCGCTCGACTAGAGCGTCCAGGACCCGCTTCGTCACCGGCCGCTTCGAGCCAGGAAAGATCAGCGACTCCAGCAGCCGGCGCGCGTCGGGCGACTCTAGAGTTTCGACCACCATCGACGCCTCCGCTTCCCCGGCGGCCGGGGCGAAGTAGCAGGTGTCGTCGAAGAGCACCGGTCGTCCGCGATGGGGACCCACCACCCTGAAGCGCGGCGGGGTGTGCATCCCGGAGACGGCGACCTTCCACGGCGCGAAGCTGTAGTCGCCGACGCCGAAGACCGAGAAGCGCGGGCGGTCGCGATAGATCCGGCTCCGCCGCGCGTCGAGTCGCTCCCCGTGACGGAGCAGATAGGCCCACGCCCGCGGGGCCTCCGCCTCGAGGCGCCCGGGATCGTCTCGCAGCGTCCGATGGGGCAACAGAACTTCGCGCGCAGGCACGCGGCCGCGGTGCAGATCCGTGGCTTTGGCCAGCGGAAAGCGCACCTCGGCCTCGATCTCGACCACCTCTCCCAGACCGTTCTTCCCATCACGCAGCTCAAAGACCCGTGCGCAGTCGTGCTTGACGCCAGAGCGCCACTTGAGGGTCGGTAGCTTGAGGCGGACGGTGTCGTAGGCGACCACGTCCCGCACGACGCGCCCCCCGCGCAGACCCCACGCCGCCTGTGGCGCGTCCGCCTCGAGCCGGTCGTAGATCGGGCACGGGCGAGGTGCGCCGCGTCCGAAGACGAAGAGGCAGGCGTCGACGGCCGCGCCGAAGTGCCGGCCGGCGTCGATGTGCCACAGCCCATCGGGTCGGAGATCCGGAATACACAGCAGGCGGCGAGCGACGGAGGTCTTGACCAACATGGCGACGCGGCCATCGTCGGGGAGCGCCATGTGCAGACGGCGGAGGAGCCACTCCGAGACGTCGAAGTTGCTCGCGCCCGTGAGCGCGTCGAGGCCCGCGAGCTTCCCGTCGTTTCGACGCACCGGGCGGTTGGTCCCGGAGAGCGCTCCGAGGGCGGCGTTGGTGACCCACGGCGGGTTGCCGAGGACCAGCGTCCCTCGCCCGCCGACCGTCGCCTCCCAGTCGTGGTCGAAGGCATCCCCCACGACGATCCGGGCCCCCGGGAGCCGGGCGCGGGCGGTCATTGCGCGTCGTGGATCGATCTCGAGCCCCAACAAGTGAGCGTCGGGGAAGCTCGCCTGCGACGCGACCAGGAGCGCGCCGTCACCACACGTGGGCTCGACGACCGCCGTCGGCGGCGGGAACGCCTGGGCGAGACGCAGACAGACCGCGCGCGCGAGGGCGTCGGGCGTTTGAAAGTCGCCGAGCTCGATCTGACGACGAGGGCGCGCCATGCGGTGAGCCTACGCTATCTTCGACCGATGCTCCTGCTCGTCGCCCACGGCAGCAAGCGCCCCGCGTGGCGCCGCCCCCTCGAGGCGCTCCGTGACCAGCTCGCCCAGCGCGCCGCGGGCGAGACCATCCGCCTCGCCTACCTCGAAGCCTGCCCACCCACGGTGGCGGAGGTGGCCGCGGAAGCCGTCGCGGACGACGAGACCTCGCTGCGCGTGCTGCCGCTCTTCATCTCCGCGGGCGGCCACGTCCGACACGACCTCGCCCCGCAGCTCGAGGCCATCGCCGAACGCCACTCGACGCTTGAGGTGGAGCTCCTGCCCACCCTCGGCGAGCACCCCCTCATCCTCGACGCCCTCGCCGAGATCGCCCGAGCCACCGGCCCCCCCTCGCCCCTGCCCCCGCGGTGAGTCTGGGCGAAGTAGCGCCACCCGCCATCCTCACGGTCGAGCGGACCACCTCCTCCAGGACCTGCCGAGCCGCTCTTCGACCCCGTCGGCGGTGCGCCGGAGCTCCACGATGTCGGTGAAGAGCAGCATCCGCGGCCCCCCGATCTCCACCCAATACACGGTGTAGACCTCGTCTCCGCCCGCGGTGTCGATGGACAACACCAGCCAGCGGCCGAAGGTCCGCATCCCGCCCTCGACGACGTGGAGACGGCCGCCGCGCCCGAGGGCGACACGTTGGCCGCCGACCGTGCCCCGACTCCACTCACCCACCAGTGAGGACCCGTCGAGCGGTGGAGCCTCGAGGGCCTTGGCGACCTGAACGGCTCGCCCCTTGGGTGGTATGGCCCGGCAAGCATCGGCGTCCAGGAGGAGGCACGCCGTGCGGAGCTTGGACACCCGCTCGGCCGCCCGGGTGGAGACCGCCCTGGGCTCCGCCCCCTCCTTCTGACCACGCTGGTCCGCCTTCTTCGCCCATTCTTCACAGGCGTTCGCGCCCGGATTCGCCTCCACGAGCAGCATCAAGCTGGCCGCCTGCCCTTCCGCGCACCGCGCGCCCAGTGTATCCGAGGAGGCGCCTCCAGACGCGCGGGAGAGCGATTCGCAGCGCTGATACAGAGCCCGCGCGGGCGTCGTGCCCAGGATGGCCTCGTAGGTCGCCTGGCAGTACGCGTCGTGCTCGCCCTCGGCCTTCGCCACCGCCGCCCGCGCCAGATCTTGAATGACGCCCACCCGAGCCTCATTCCCGCCCGCGTGGAACTTGAGCGCCTGCACCTCTGCTCGATCGCTCTCGGCGACGCTCTCCTCGAGGTAGAACCTGGTCTGGTACACGTGGGCCCAACACCACCGAGCCGCCTTCGCCGCCTCGACCACCTCCTCCCAGGCCTCGTGGGTCCGCGCCTCTTCGAGCCAGGCGGTGGGCCCCCAGCACAGCGCGCCGAGGTCGGAGTCGCCCTCGACGGGGTCGCGCGACTCGACCGACGCCGGCCTCCCCGCGCACGCCGAGAGCGTGGCGACCAGACACCCCAACAAGCAACTCCGCATCCCGCTCCTCCTCTGCGTTTCTGAGGCAAAGGCTGCACGCCGCGTGCCGCCCCCAGCACGCGCGACGCCACGGCTCCCGGTGTGTCGTGGCCCGCCGCGGTGCCACAAACGCCCGGACGTGACACAACCGGCCGGGAGGGCATGCGGGACTCAACCGCCGCGGAAGGGGGCCCTCTTGGCTCCGTAGCGCGGCGCCTTGGCGCCAGCGCCCTTCAGCGCGCGGACGACGCGGCCCCGGTTCCCGGCGTAGGGTGCGAGCAGCTCGAGCATACGGGTGTCGTCGGCGCGGGGCTCGCCAGCGAGGTTGTAGGCGACGATGTTGGGCAGGTGGTAGTCGCCTATTGGGACCGCGTCGGGATCGCCGAGGGGCCCGCCGACGACGACGCCGGACGTCCAGGGACCGATCCCGGGCAGCTTCTCGAGGTGGGCGCGAGCGTCGGCGTGGGACATCCCCGCCGCCTTCGACAGCGCGAGCGCCCGGGCGGCGATACGTCGGACGAGGTCCGCTCGCCGACGCTCCACGCCGAACGGGTTGAAGGCGTAGTAGGGCGTCTGGGCGAGCGTCCTGCGGTCCGGGAGCAGGCGCAGGTCGTCGCAGGGGCCTGGCGCCGCATCCCCCCAGGCCCAGGCGATGCGACGCACGGCTGGCTTGCTGTTGGCGCCGGTCACCTTCTGCGCGACGGCCGCCGCGACGAGGTGGGCAAAGACTTGTCCGGTGCGCCCCTGCCGGTAGCCGGGCATCCTGCGCTGCAGATCGTGGACGACCTCGTGGTGGGCCTCGAAGCTAGCGAAGCCAGGGTCCGCCGCGCCGATCAGATCGGGCACGTCGTCGAGCAGATGCTCGAAGCCGTCGCCCCACGCGCTGGCATAGACCCAGCGGCCCTCACGGCGCAAACGGACGGTGCCGGGGCCGGCGGGCGTTCGGCGCGCGTACCAGGCGCCCCCCTCGTCGACCTTCAACCAGGGCGTGGCGCCCCACATCGCCGAGAGCTTTAGCGTGCGGCGGAGGTCGAGCGGGCCTTCCACCTCGAATCGTCTTTCCCCCGCCGCTGGGCTCGTCATCTCCGCTCAATCGCCGCTGGGCTCGTCATCTCCGCTCAATCGCCGCTGGGCTAGTTGTCGTGGATACCGTGATAGCGTCAGCCGACGCCACTGAGAGGGACCGGATGGCTGAGCTGAAGACGAAGGAGAACGACGCCAGCGTCGATGAGTTCATCGACGCGGTCAGCGACGAGACGAAGCGCGCCGACGCCCGCGCGGTCTGCGCGCTGATGGCCGAGGCGACCGGCGAACCAGCGCGCATGTGGGGCGCGAGCATCGTCGGCTTCGGCCACTACCACTACCGCTATGCGAGCGGTCGGGAGGGGGACTGGTTCCTGGTAGGCTTCTCCCCTCGCGCTCGCAACCTCACGCTCTACGTGATGCCGGGCTTCGCGAACTACGGCGAGCTGCTCGAACGCCTGGGCAAGCACAAGACGGGGAAGTCCTGCCTGTACGTGAACAAGCTCGCCGATGTGGACGAGGCGGCCCTACGCGAGTTGGTCTTCGAGTCGGTGGCCTTCATGCGGGAGAAGTACCCGTCAGAGCCCAGCGGCGACGCTCCGTAGAACACCCGCGGCATCCTCGTCGATGAGCTGGCCGTGCCCGGGCACGACACGGCGGAGATCGGGGATCTCCGCGAGGCGCTCCAGCTCGGCCCGGTAGGCGCTCTTCTTCGCGACGATGACCAGCTTCGCGACGTTGGTGACGCGAGGGCGCCCGGCGTTGGCCATCAGCCGCCCGTAGACGAACCAGAACAGCCCCTCGCCATGGGACAGGTTGAACAACGCGTCGTTGAAGACGAGCGTGGTGCCGTCCGCAGACGCGACGCGCAGCACGCCCTCCCGCCCTTTGAGACCGTCGAGATGCGAGAGGCCGAGGCCCTCGGGGAGCGCGACCTCGTCGTAGGTGGCGTCCACCGCGACCACCTGCTCCACCTTCTTGCGCGCCCCTCTCGGCGCCAAGACCTGGAGCTGAGGGTAGCGCGCCTTGTAGCGCGGCGCGTCCATCCGGTGGAAGCGGCTGGGGACCACCATCCAGGTCGGCTCGCCCAGCGCCGAGAGCTCCGCCATCCCGGCCTCGTCCAGCGCGATCGCGCTGTGGAGAAGGAGCCGCCCGTCGTCGCTTCGCGCCACGGTCATCGTACGCCGCAGAGGCATCCCCGGCAGCGCCCCATCGACGATCCACACATTCTCCGACAGCGAGCGGAGCGGCTCGTGCGGTAGGACCCGCCAGCTCACTTCTGCTCGGTGACGAGCTTCGCGAGCTCCGCGACCTTGGCGATGGCCGCCCCGTGGGTGCGCTTGAACTCCTCGCGCCCCTCGGCCTTCTTCGCGCAGCGCTGGAAGGCCGCGAGCGCGGGCGGGTGCTGCTTCATCGACTCGTAGGCCCAGCCGAGACGGCACTCGACGTCGGCGTTCTCCTGCCAGGCCCGCCGCAGATCGCGGAAGATCGACACCGCCTTGTCGTACTGCTTGACGCGCAGGTAGATCAGGCCCAACTCGTTGTAGGCCTCCCAATCACCGGTCTTCTCGTAGTAGCGGGTGTAGAAGCCGATGGCCGGCGCGAGCTTCTGGTTCATCTGGAGCGCCTTGGCGTACAGGCCCCAGGCCGCCACCAGCGTCGGCGCCAGCCCGACCACCTGGCTCAGCGCCGCCTCCGCCTCCTTCCACTTCTCACGCTTCGTCTGCACCTTGCCGAGATCCAACCAGACCGCGGCGTCGGGGAGCTTCTTCGTCGCCTTGTCGAGGTGCTCGGCGGCCTCCTCCCACTTCTCGCGCGCCGCAAACGCCTTCCCCAACGCCCAGTGGGCGAGGGGCATCCCGGGCTTCAACGTGAGCGCCCTCTCCAGCGACTGCTGGGCCTGGGCCGGCTCCTCGGCGCGCAGCAATGCCTCGCCCAGGAAGAGGTGGGCCGCCGCCAGGTCCGGATCGGCCTTCACCGCGTCGCGCAGCCGGTCCCGGGCCGCTGTGTCCTTCCCCCGGAACATCAACACCTTGCCGTAGGCCACCAGCATCCGGGCCGACGGCTGGCCATCGACGAGTTGAGCGCTGATCTCCAACTGCAGGCGCAGGGCGTTGCCCGCCCCGATCAGGCCCGGGCGCTCCAGGATCTGCTCGGCGTGGATCTCCGCCAGCGCCTTCTCGTAGTCGGGGTTGCCGGGATCCTTCTCGAGGGCCTGCGCAAAGGCCTGCCCCGCCATGTCGAGATCCCCCGCCTTCCGCGCGTCCTCAGCGACGGCGACGAAGACGCGGGCCGCCTTGGCCTGCTCCGCCGCGCGCCGCCGCGCCTTGCCCTCCCCCGAGAGCATCGGGAGTACCGCGGCGATGACCACCACCGCCGCCACGCACACGATCGCGACTACCGCCTGAATCCACCGCGGGATGGTGTTCATCGACGCGCTCTCCTTCATGTCTGCTGATCAGGTTGGCTACTGGAACCTGAGGGTGATGCTGAAGTTCCCCTCGCCGCCGCCGTTGCGCTCGACCACCACGAAGTACTCACCGGCGTCGAGTTGAACCGGGTCGAAGGCGGCCTCGGGCCCACAAGCGAGGACGTTCGGAGGGGGGGCGTTGCCGCACCGGTCGATGACATACACGAAGCCGTCGATCGGGTCGACATCGAAGTCCACCGTGCGCTGCTGGCCGAGGACGAAGCGGAAGGTCTGGTCGGCGGCCGGGGGATCGTTCTCCGGGGCGCAGATCAGGAAGAACCCGTCCGCCGCCGCGTCGAGTTGCCCCGCCCGCGCCACGTTGACCTGGAGGTTCGCGAGGTTGGCGCACGCAGCCTCCACGCACTGGCCGCTGCCGAGGTCGCAAGCCTCCCCAAACGGGCAGTCCTCGTTGCCATCGCAGGCGCCGATGCACTGGCCGACCACGCACCGCTCCCCCGCCCCGCAGTCACCGTCGTTCTCGCACTCGTCGCCGCCGATCTGGCAGATCCCGCCCACGCACACCATCTCCCCCTGGCATTGCCCGTCGTTCTCGCAGGGCGCCTGGCACGCCCCGCCGTCGCAGACCCGGTCGCCGATGCAGTCGACGTGGGCGTTGCAGACCCCGGGCTCGCGACACTCGCCGCCGTCGCAGGTCTGCAAGCCGGGGCAGTCCCCATCGGCCTCGCAGAGGTCCTCGTCCACGCAGACGCGATCCTCGTCGCGACAGCGCTGGCCCGCCGGACAGTCCCCGTCGTTCACACACGCCTGGCCGCCATCATCCACGCACCGCCCATCCACGCAGAGCTGCCCCACGTCGCACTGGTTGGCGTTCTGGCACGCCGCGTCCAAGCACACGCCGCCCTCGCAGATTCGCCCCTCGAAGCAGTCGCCATCGACGGCGCAGACGTCGGGCTCGGCGCAGAAGCCGTTGACGCAGGTCTGGTTCCCGGGGCAGTCGCCGTCGTTCTGGCAACCCGCGGGCCCCGGCTCCGCGCAGCGCCCGTCTTGCTGACAGACCTCGCCTTGCCCGCAGTCCCCGTCACCCTGGCACGGATCGGTGCACGTCCCAGCCACATCGCAGAAGCGGCCCCCGACGCAATCCACGTCCTCGAAGCACGCGTCGGGCTCCTGGCAGCGACCGTCGCCTCCGCAGAACTGTCGCCCCGGACAGTTCCCGTCGTCGCCCCGACACCCGCCCTCAATCTGGCACACGCCCTCCACGCACTCCTGCCCGGCGTCGCAGTCCCCGTTGTTCTGGCAGGCGCCGCCGCCATCGGCGACGCAATGCCCGGCCACGCAGACGTCGTCCCCGGCGCAGTCCCCATCCCCGCCGCAGGGCTCCACACAGAAGCCGCCGTCGCAGATCCGCTCCCCGAGGCAGTCGACGTCCTCGGCGCACAACGCCGGCTCGGTGCAGAAGCCGTTCTCGCAGGTCTGGCTCCCGGGGCAATCGCCGTTGTTCTCGCACCCCTCGGGCCCCGGCTCGGCGCAGCGCCCGTCGGGCTGACAGACCTCGCCATCGGCACAGTCCCCGTCGCCTCCGCACGGATCCGTGCACAGCCCCGCGATGTCGCAGAAGCGCCCGCCGGCGCAGTCGATGTCCCCAAAGCACACGTCGGGCTCCTGGCAACGACCATCCCCGCCGCAGAACTGGCGCCCGGGACAATTCGCGTCGTCCCCGCGGCACCCGCCCTCGACCTGGCACACGCCCTCCACGCACTCCTGACCATCAGCGCAGTCCCCATCGACGCCGCAGAAGCCGCCGCCGTCCGCCACGCAGTGACCCGCGACGCACACGTCCTCCCCCGGACAGTCCGCGTCGCCCCCGCAGGGCTCCGAGCAGAAGCCGCCGTCGCACACCCGCGCCCCGAAGCAGTCCGCGTCGTCCTGGCAGATATCGGGCTCGGTGCAGAAGCCGTTGACGCAGCTCTGGTTCCCCGCACAGTCGTCGTCGTCGTCACAGCCCGGCGCCCCTGGCTCTGCGCACCGCCCATCTTCCTGGCAGACCTCTCCGGGCTCGCAGGAGTCGTCGTCGACGCAGGGGTCCTCACACTCGCCGAGCAGGTTGCAGAAGCGGTCGCCGATGCAGTCGATGTCCTCGGCGCAGAAGACCTGCTCGACGCAGCGTCCATCCCCCGCGCAGAACTGGAGCCCAGGGCAGCTCGCGTCGTCGCCGCGACAGCCGCCCTCGACCTGGCACACGCCCTCCACGCACTCCTGTCCGCCAGCGCAGTCTCCGTCGTTCTCACAGATCCCGCCCCCGTCGGCCACGCAGCGACCGGCGACACAGGCCTCCCCGTCGGGGCAGGCCGCGTCGTCGGCGCAGGGCTCAACGCACAGCCCAGCGTCACACCGGCGCGCGCCGAGGCAGTCGTCGTCGGCCACGCAGAAGTCCGGCTCGGTGCAGAACCCGTTCACACAGCTCTGGTTCCCGCCACAATCGGCGTCACCCTCGCAGTCGGGGTCCGGCGAGTCCGGTCGACACCGCCCATCGTCGCGGCACACCTCGCCCCCGGCGCACTCCGCGTCGGCGAGGCACGGATCCTGGCAGACGTTCGGCTCGCAGATTCGGTTGCCCCGGCAGTCGACGTCGGCCCCGCACGGGAGCGGCTCCTGGCAGCGGAGATCGCCCCCGCAGAACTGGTCGCCGGGGCAATCCTCGTGCTCCCGGCACTCCTCCTCGAGCATCGGCGGGCTGCAGCGGCCTTGCACGCAGGTGTCCGGCGCAGCGCACTCGAGGTCCTCGCGACACGGATCGATGCACACCCCGGCGACGCAGTAGCGCTCCCCCACGCAGTCGACGTCGCCGTTGCAGAAGGCCGGCTCGACGCACTCCCCGCCCTGGCAGGTCTGGGCCCCCTCGCACTCGTCGTCGACCTCGCACACGGCCCCCGGGATGCAACGCCCAGCGACGCAGAGCAGCTCGCCCTCGCAGTCCACCGGGCCCCGGCACGGATCGGTGCACTCGCCGAGATCGCAGAGCCGGTCCCCACGACAATCGAGATCACCCCCGCAGACGTCCGGCTCCACGCAGGTCGGCGGATCCGCCTCGAGATCGCAGAGCTGACCACCCTCGCAGTCGAGGTCCTCGGCGCAGCCCTCGGCGTCCTCGCAGCGCCCCGCGATGCACTCCTCCCCGCCAGCGCAGGGGTTCTCGTCGGTACACTCCAACACGCAGATCGCCCCATCGCAGAGGCTCCCGGCCAGGCAATCGCAGTCCACGTCGCACACCACCGGTGGGTTGCAACGCCCGTCGCCGCCGCAGGTCTGGGCGCAGGGGCAGTCCTCGTCGTCCTCGCACTGCACCTCGATGACCGGCGCCTCGCAGTGGTTCGCGACGCACAGATCGTCGCCGGGGCAGTCGGCGTCACCGACGCAGGCCGGGGTGCAGACGTTGTTGTCGCAGACGCGGCCCTGGAAGCACTGGTCGTCTCGCTCGCAGAAGCCCGGCTCGTTGCAGGAGCCGACCTCGCAGACCTGGCCGCCGGGGCAGTCGTCGTCCCCCTCGCAGTCGTCGCCACCTCCGGCGAGGCGGCACCCGCCCACGGTGCAGACGAACCCCTCCATGCAATCCTCGTCCGCCACGCACTCCGGCCCGGCGTCCGGATGACAGAGGCGGTCCGTGCAGGTGAAGCCATCCCCGCAGTCGGCGTCCCCCTCGCACGCGTCGACGCAGAGGCCTTCGGCGCAGCCCCGGTCGCCGAAGCAGTCGCGGGCCCCGTCGCAGACCAGAGGCTCGAGGCACTCGCGCGTGTCTGGGTCGCAGGTCTGCTGCCCGGGGCACTGGTCATCGACCTCGCAGCCGCCGGCCTCGCGGGGCACACACTCGGCGTCGGCGCAGACCCAGGCCTCCTCGTCGGGGCAGTCGGCGTCGGTCATGCACGCCTGCACACCGCAGACGCCACTCTCGAGGCAGACCAGGCCGCCCATGCCCTCGCAGCCCCCCGGCTCACAGGCATCGATGCACGCCTCGTCGGCGCAGACGCGACCGTCGAAGCAGCCGGCGTCGCTCACGCAGGGCTGCGCCTCGTTGCAGGCGCCGTCGAGGCAGACTTGCTCGCCGTCGCAGGGGTCGTCGTCGGCGCAGGCTTCGCGCTCGACGCACTCGCCGGCGCGGCAGATCTGCCCCTCGCCGCACTGTTCGTCGTTGGTGCATCCGGGGGCTGCGCCCTCGCAGCGGCCGTCGGTGCAGGCGCGGTCTACGCCGCAGTCGGCGTCGGCGGCGCAGGGGTCCGAGCAGAGGCGCTGGTCGCAGTATCGCTCGCCCACGCAGTCGTCGTCGGTGGTGCACTCCGCGGGCTCCGCGCAGCGCCCGTCGGGGCCGCAGGTCTGGTTCCCGGTGCAATCGAAGACGCTGTCGCAGTCGCCGGCCTCCCGACCGACGCACAGCCCCGCGCGGCAAATCTCGCCGTCGGCACAATTCGACGAAGTGACGCAGGCGGTGCTGCCGTCCAACATCACAGACGACCCCACATCGGCCGCGTCGCTATCGCCTCCGCCGCCCCCATCGTCGCAGCCGACGGTGCACACCAAGAGCGCGAGCAGAACCCCCCCGAACCTCATATCTCCCCCCCAAGTCCGCCGTACGGGCGGTAGAAGACCCCGCCAGTATCGGCATCGTTCTGCTCCAGAGCAAGCCCGCCACAGTCCACGGGCAGCGGATTATTACAAAGTGGATGATCCCCGCGGTGCGTCCTGCTAGCCTCGCGAGAGCGTAGGCGTGCCGTTAGGAGGGAGACGCGTATGCTTGGGGGAAACTCGAGCAGGCTGTTGTGGGTCGTGGTCCTGGCTACCCTTTGGGCCGGCGCGGTCCATGCCCAGGTCCCGGCCTTCATCACCCAAGAGGGGATGCTCTTCGACGAAGACGGGCAGGTCCTTGAAGGGCCCATCGACATCGTCTTCAAGCTGTACGCCGGCGCCCAGGGGGGCAACCCCGTCTGGACCGAGACGCACCGCGAAGTCGAGCTCTTCGAGGGCTGGTACCGGATCGATCTGGGCTCCATCGAGGCGCTCACGCCGGAGACCGTCCAGGAGGGCGGCTACGTCACCATGGCGGTGGACGGCGGAGACGATCTCACGCCGCGGTGGCGGCTGGGCTCGGTGCCGTTCTCCCTGGTCGCCGCGAGCCTCGTGCCGGGCACCGAGCTCGACGTGGCCAACCTCAGCGTGGACGGCGACGTCGTCATCAACGCCGAGGGCCAGTGGGTCGGCGACCCCGTCAACCTCCGCGGCCCCGCCGGCCCGGCGGGCGCGCGCGGCCCCGCCGGTCCCCAGGGACCCCAGGGCAACCGCGGTGAGCGAGGCGCCCAAGGCGCGGCCGGGCCCCAGGGGCCACAGGGCGTGCGCGGCGCCGCCGGAGGACAAGGCGCCCAAGGTGAGCAAGGGAATCAGGGGGCCCAGGGCAGCCCCGACACGCCGGCACAGGTCCGCGCCAAGATCGTCCAGGTCGACGGCGCCGGCTCGAACATCGACAGCGACCTGCTCGACGGGATGAGCAGCGACGCCTTCCTACGGCGGAACCTGCCCGCCGCCCAGACCGCCGACATGACCAGCCGCCTCTGGGTCCGCGGCGACCACGCGCAGATCGGCAACCAGGGCTTCCACACGGGCCTGCAGTTCCTCAACTTCGGGACCAAGCACGCCGCGCTTCGCTTCGACGGGACGCGGACCCTCTTCGTCGAGGACGCGTCGAGTACGCACACGCCGAGCAACTGGTACCGCAACAACCCCACGGACCTCGAGGTGCGAAACGGCGCCCTGCGGGTCAACGGTCCGGCCCGCGTCGGCGGCAACCTCACGGTACCCAGCGCGGTGATCATCCCGTCTGCGGGCAACGGCAACCGCGGCATTCGCTTCCCCAACGACCCCTTCGGCGGCGGCGGAGACGCGGCTTGGATCCAGTACATCCGCGACGGCGGCGGGGAGAACACCGCCTTGGAGATCGGGGTCAGCAACGACGCCGAAGACAACATCCGCCTCAACGCACGGGGCGGGGTCGACGTCATCGGCTCCGGTGACCTGCGGGTGGGCCGCTTCCTCACGGTCGCCAACCACGCCACCTTCCAGGGGCGCATCCGGCCTTCGGTCGGCGGCCACGGCATCACCTTCCCGGAGAACCCCGGCGGCGGCAGCGGTGACGTGGGCTGGATTCGGTACCTGCGGCAGGGCGGCGAGAACACGGTGCTTCAGATCGGCAACATGAACGACGCCGACGACGACATCGAGCTGTATTCGTCGGGGAAGGTGAGCCTCAACGGCCCCGGCCGGGTGCCCCTCGGCTTCGAGTTCCCGAACAACCGCTGGGGTGGCGGCGGCGACGACGCCTACATCCGGTACTACTCCGAGGGGGGCGAGAACACCCGCCTCGAGATCGGGATCACCAACGACGGCGACGACGACATCGTGCTCAACGCCTCGGGGGGCGTGACGGTGGCCGGCAGCGGCGACCTCGTGGTGGCGCGGAACCTCGTGGTGCGCGGGCGCTGCATCGGCTGCCAGGCGGCGGCGGGTGGCTATCGGCCCCTCCTCGCCAGCGCCGGCGGGGGCGACAACGGCATCGTCTTCCCCAACAACCCCTACGGGGGCGGCGGCGACGACGCCTGGATTCGCTACCAGCAGGACGGCGGTGGCGAGAACACCGAGCTCCAGATCGGCATCGCCAATGACGTCGCCGACAATCTGTCTTTCTACTCGCCCGGCTACATCCAGGTCGAGGGCCCGGGGAGCAGCGGCCTGGGCATCAACTTCCCCAGCAACCGCTGGGGCGGAGGCGGCGACTCCGCGTGGATCCGGTATTTCCAGGACGGCGGCGGCGAGAACTCCCGCCTGCAGATCGGTATCAATAACGACGATCACGACGAGATCGAGCTCTACTCCAACGCCATGACCCGCGTCGCCGGCAACGGCAGCAGCCCCATCGGCTTCCAGTTCCAGGAGAACCGCTGGGGCGGCGGCGGCGACCAGGCCTACTTGCGCTACCGGCGCGACGGCGGCGGCGAGGACACCGTCCTCGAGCTCGGCATCCACAACGACGGCCACGACAACATGATCATCCGCTCCACCGGCGGCATCCGCCTGGAGGGCAACGTCCACGTCACGGGCAGCCTCACGGGCGGCGGCGGTGGCGGGGGCTATCGGCCGATCCGAGCCAGCGCCGGCGGCGGTGACAACGGCATCGTCTGGCCCAACAACCCCTACGGCGGCGGCGGCGACGACGCCTGGATCCGCTACCACCGCGACGGCGGCGGCGAGGACACCGAGCTCCAGATCGGCATCACCAACGACGGCCACGACAACCTGTCCTTCTACTCGCCGAGCTACATCCAGGTAGAGGGCCCCGGCGGGGGCGGCATGGGCTTCAACTTCCCCAGCAACCGCTGGGGCGGCGGCGGCGACTCGGCGTGGATTCGGTACTTCCGCGACGGCGGCGGGGAGAACACGCGGCTCCAGATCGGCATCAACAACGACAGCCACGACGAGATCGAGCTCTACTCCAACGCCATGACCCGGATCGCCGGCAACGGCAGCAGCCCCATCGGCCTCCAGTTCCAGTCCAACCGCTGGGGCGGCGGCGGGGACCAGGCCTACTTGCGCTACCGGCGCGACGGCGGCGGCGAGGACACCGTCCTCGAGCTCGGCATCCACAACGACGGCCACGACAACATGATCATCCGCTCCACCGGCGGCATCCGCCTGGAGGGCAACGTCCACGTCACGGGCAGCCTCACGGGCGGCGGCGGTGGCGGGGGCTATCGGCCGATCCGAGCCAGCGCCGGCGGCGGTGACAACGGCATCGTCTGGCCCAACAACCCCTACGGCGGCGGCGGCGACGACGCCTGGATCCGCTACCACCGCGACGGAGGCGGCGAGGACACCGAGCTCCAGATCGGCATCACCAACGACGGCCATGACAACCTGTCCTTCTACTCGCCGAGCTACATCCAGGTGGAGGGACCCGGCGGCGGTGGCATGGGCTTCAACTTCCCCAGCAACCGGTGGGGCGGCGGCGGCGACTCCGCGTGGATCCGCTACTTCCGCGACGGTGGCGGCGAGAACACGCGGTTGCAGATTGGCATCAACAACGACAGCCACGACGAGATCGAGCTCTACTCCAACGCCATGACCCGCGTCGCCGGCAACGGCAGCAGCCCCATCGGCTTCCAGTTCCAGGAGAACCGCTGGGGCGGCGGCGGCGACCAGGCCTACTTGCGCTACCGGCGCGACGGCGGCGGCGAGGACACCGTCCTCGAGCTCGGCATCCACAACGACGGCCACGACAACATGATCATCCGCTCCACCGGCGGCATCCGCCTGGAGGGCAACGTCCACGTCACGGGCAGCCTCACGGGCGGCGGCGGTGGCGGGGGCTATCGGCCGATCCGAGCCAGCGCCGGCGGCGGTGACAACGGCATCGTCTGGCCCAACAACCCCTACGGCGGCGGCGGCGACGACGCCTGGATCCGCTACCACCGCGACGGCGGCGGCGAGGACACCGAGCTCCAGATCGGCATCACCAACGACGGCCACGACAACCTGTCCTTCTACTCCCCCAGCTACATCCAGGTAGAG
>CAYOBQ010000142.1:0-24876 GCA_964402225.1 uncultured Nannocystaceae bacterium
CTGAGTGCTGAAAGCCCTCCACACTCCCTCCGTCAGAATCGGGATATGCACCCAACCGATTTCGGCGTTGCGAAGCCTTCCGATATCTTCGGATATCGCTACGAAGCGTCCTAGAGGGTGCCCATCAGCGCGCTGCGCAGGATCTGCAACAGCACGATGATGACGAGTGGGCTGAAGTCGAAGGGGCCGGAGGAGGGCAGGATGGCTCGGACCGGAGCGTAGAGTGGCTCCGTCAGCCTCACCAGATAGCGTCGCGGGACGGCGTCGGGATCGGGCTGGACCCAGCTCAGTACGGCGTCGGCGATCACCAGGCCCATGACGCCGGTGACCAGGTGGACCAAGTACTCCAACGTCAGTCGGTCGGCTCGGCGACGACCTCGGGCTCGGCGGCGACCTCGGGCTCGGCGGCGACCTCGGGCTCGGGGGCGACCTCGGGCTCGGCGGCGACCTCGGGCTCGGGGGCGACCTCGGGCTCGGGGGCGACCTCGGGCTCGGCGGCGACCTCGGGCTCGGGGGCGACCTCGGGCTCGGCGGCGACCTCGGGCTCACTCTCGGGCTCCGGCGGGGGCGGCGCGCTGCTCACCTTGGGCTTCCAACCGGCGAGGGGCGAGCTGGAGGCCGGGGTGCCCCAGCTCGCGGGCAGAACCGACTTCGGTGCCGCGCTGACCGGCGGCTTGGTGGGCGTCTCCGGGGCGCTGTCCTGTACCGGCGAGGTGACCGGGGGCTCGGGTGCCGGGGCAGCCTCCGCGGCGACCTTCGCTCGGGCGTCGGCCACCGCCTCTTCCACCGCCGCCTCGACGCTGGCCGCGAGCTTCTGCTCGGCGCCCTTGGTGCGGTCGACCTGCGCCTCGAACTGCTGCTGGAGGATGCGATAGGCCGTGCGCTCGGACTTGAGGTTGTGCTGGAGATCGCGCAGGACGGCTTCGGTCTTGCCGCTCTCGCTGCCGAGGCGGCGCTCGGCGTCGCGGGCGGACTTCTCGGCCTTGGCCACCCGTGACTTGAGCCCCTGTTCGGACTCGCGGATCTCCTCCAGGAGGCGCTCGAGCCGATCCACGCGAACATCGGGATCGACCGGACGACGGGGACGCTCTCGACGCTCCGGCACCTCGGACGCCTCGGCGGCCACTGGCGCCGGGCGGCCCGTTGCGAGCTTCTTCTCGGCCTGCATCCGCGCGACACGCTCGGTGGCGGCCTCGTCCTTCGCGGCTAGCATCGCGCGGCGGAAATCACCCAGCTCGGCGTCGAGCTCCTCGACGCGCGCGGCGAGATCGGTCGCCTTACGGTCCGCGACGTTGCGGTTCCCCGCCAGCTTGTCGGCCTTCTTCTGCGCCCGCTTCTGCTGGTCGCGGGTGCTCTTCAGCGCGTTCTCTCGCTCGGCGAGTTCCGCCTTGAGGACGTCGGCCTCCTCGCGGGTGCGGTCCAGCTCGGTCCGCACCTCCGCGAGCGCCTCATCGAGCTCCTCGATGCGCGCCCGAAGCGCAGGTCCGGCCCAGATGTCTGCGAGTCCCATGGGTCCTCCGAATCGTAAACCGCAGGAATCTAGCCACCTGACCCCCTCGACGCAAGACACCCATCGAGGTGCGCTGCCCTACCGGTTCGAGAGCACCAGGTAGAGAGCCGGGGCGACCTCCCCCTCGACGCCCATGTCGAGGGCCGTGAGCCGGAGATCGAAGGGGACGCCGCGGGGGAGCAGCTCACCGATCTCGACGGCGCCATCCTGGTGCCGGCGTGGCGCCTCTCCCACGGCGTCGGCGACCGCGAGCGGTTCGATGGAGCGCCCGCCCTCGACCATCGTGAGGCGCGCGGTGCACCCGTCGGAGCACAGGAGCTCGTCTAGCTCCGGGCAGTAGAAGTTGGGTCCGCCAGGATGACGCTGGGACGTCGAGCCGTCAGCGACGACCGCGCCGCCCCGGAGGGCCTCCACCAGCAGGAAGTCGTCTACCGCCCAGTCCGAGGCGGCCCCGTGGTGCCCCGCGAGGGCAACGGAGGCGCCCTCCTCGACGGCCACGCAGAACTCGACGCTGTGCACGATGGTCGGGCTCTGGGGACAGAAGATGAAGGACTCCGCCACCAGATCCTCGCGGACGCCGTTGCGCTCGCGGTACTGCCGGGTATCGCTCAGCGGGATGCGCGGGGCGACCTGCAACGAGCTGAACTCGCCCAGCGGGACGCAGACCGGCGTCTTCCCCGCCCCACCGATGAGCTGGAGCAAGGCCCCGGAGCCGCTCGCCGGGTTGCTGCAACCGCCCGCGGTCCTGCCCAGGCGTGCGAGCACGACCATGAGCTCTGCCTGGGCCACGACCTCCGCTTCGTAGACCACTCGGCCCGGGGCGCTCGATGCCAGCGGGATGGTCAACCGCCGGCCATCGACGGTGGCTCCGTCCACCGGCGCATCGTTGAGCCGCAGGCCCCCCAGATCGACGCGCAGGTTGCCGTGCTCGACGCGAATCCAAGCCGGGTCCTCGCGACCGGCCCCGACGATGTCGATGGTGATCCGCACCCGGTCGGCGACGTCGAGGGGTGGCCCGTCGAGGTCCTCGACGTGTACGCCGAGATGGGCGGGCAACTCCGGCGGGCAGTCCTCCGGGGCCGTCGCGTCGGGCTCGGGGCCGAAGTCGGGCGGCGGATCACCGTCGGCGATGCCGAGGTCACGTGCGCCGGCGTCGACGCGGTCGGCGTCGGACGTCGCGTCAACGAGGGTGGAGTCGATGGGCAAGAGCCGCGGACCCTGATCGGCGCGGCGGTCTCCGGCGTCGCTGTCGTCGTCGGGGGATGCCGCGTCGTCGCAAGCCGAGACGGCCAACCCGGCCCAGAGCAAGAGCGCGAGCGAGCGCACCATGACAGCCTCCCCGTTCGACGTAACTCAAGACAGAGTGACGGCCGGAGGAGGTCGCGTCAAGTGGGCCCATGGCGCGTGGCTGGGATCTACTTCGGGACCTTCTCCCAGTCCTTCAGGAAGCGCTCGAGGCCGATGTCCGTGAGGGGGTGGTGGGCGAGCTTGGACAGCACGGCGTGGGGGATCGTGGCGACGTCGGCGCCGAGCTGGGCGGCCTCGAGGACGTGCATCGGGTGGCGCACGCTGGCCACGAGGACCTCGGTGTCGAACTGGTAGTTCTCATAGATCGTGACGATCTGCTCGATGAGCTCCATCCCGCTGGTGGAGATGTCGTCGAGGCGCCCGATGAAGGGGCTGATGTAGTCGGCCCCGGCCTTGGCGGCGAGCAGGGCCTGGAGCGGTGAGAAGCAGAGCGTCACGTTGGTGGCGATGCGGTTCTCACTGCACCAGCGCACGGCCTTGAGCCCCTCCATGATGAGCGGGATCTTCACCACGATGTTCGGGTGGATGTCGGCGAGCTGCTGCGCCTCGGCGACCATGCCGTCGTAGTCGGTGGAGACCACCTCCGCCGAGATGGGTCCGTCGATGGTCTCGCAGATCTCCGCCAGCACGGCGTCGAAGGTCTTGCCCGTCTTGGCGATCAGCGACGGGTTGGTCGTGACGCCGTCGAGCAGTCCCCAGGACTGGGCTTCGCGGATCTCGTCGATGTCGGCGGTGTCGATGAAGAACTTCATGGGCGCGCCCCCGTTGGTGGAAGGCGCGGAGTCTACTTCTTCTAAAGCGCGAAGTCGCCGCCGTCGTCGTCCTCCATCAGCCGCGACATACGCCCACTGGCGGCCGCCCGTCGCTCCGCTTCAGCGCCCTCGTCGCGCTCGATCTGCCAGCGCAGCGCCCAGCCCTCCTCCACACCCTCGGGGAGCAACGCGAGCGGCACGTCGAAGGAGGTCCCGCCGCACTCGACCACCGCAAACTCGCCCTCGATGCGGTCGACGTAGACGGTCATGCCCTCCCCCTCTCGAAGATGTTGAAAGACTTGGGTGCCTGCACCAGCGCGCGGTAGCTCCCGCGGATGTCGAGCAGCCCCGCCACCTCCGTCCGCCGTCCGGGCCACAGGTGCAGCGTCATGCTGTTGAGGTGGGTGAAGAGCAGGTAGAGGCCCAGCCCGGCGCCGCCGGCCTTGCTGTCGATCTGGTCGTCACCGCGCCGCAGGCCCTTGGCGATGTAGCGCGTGAGGATCTCGGGGCGCAGCCCGCCGAAGGGGTCGCTTATCGCGATGCCGAAGGTGCGGCCATCGCTGCCGTAGCTGAAAGTGGGCCGGTCGGGCTCGTCGAGCCGCACCTTCTCCTTCCGAGCGAGGGAGGCGAAGCGGAAGGCCCCGCTGTCGCGGTTCATCGGGGCGTCGTAGACCGCGTTCATCAGCATCTCGTCGGCGACCGCCTGGAGCCGGTCCACCATCCGCCCGCGGACGCCCAGGGCACCCATGAAGCGATCGATGTCGCGGAGCACGAGGGCCTTGTCGTCGCTCTCCGTGATCGGCGTCTCGATGACCCGCGTCCCCCAAGGCAGCATCGTCCGCAGCCCGAAGAGCGGGCGCCCATCGAGCTTCGCGAAGGCCGCGCCGAGCTCCTCCATGAGCCACGGGCTCTGCAGCCCGAAGAGGTGCCGGAACCAGGGCTCGCCGAGCAGGGCCCCAATCTCCGCGGGAGGAGACGGATCGGCGAGGACCACGAGCGTCGCGTCGGGGGCCGCGGCGGCGATGGCCCGAGCCACCGCCATCGCCTCCTCGCCCGCGTGGTCCCACTGGAAGAGCACGACCGTGGGCCGAACCTCGGCGACCGTGTCGACGACCGTGGCGGCGTCGGGCTCGTGGTGGACGCCGGCCCCCGAGCAGAGGGCGACGCGCACCGCGGGGCGCATCACGAGCTCTTCGCCAAACGCCACGACGTAGGGCGTCGGGAGCTCCACGCTCAGAACGCGTCGCGCGGCGGATCGGGGATGTGGAGGTCGTCGGCGGCGGGCGCCAGCATCACCGCGGGCTCGCCCTCCTCGAGGAAGGACGGGATCGGGGGCAGGCGCCTGCGCGGCGTCGCGACGACGGGGTCGGGTGTGCTGCGCTTGATCCCGGCGCCGAGGGCGCCTCGGAGGCCCGAATGGACCCGGGCGCTGAAGCCCATAAAGCCGTCAAAGACCGGGTTCGCGACCGACACCTGGCCGATGGCGGCCTTCACCTTTGCGACGGTCTCCGGGGGGATGTCGCGGCGGACCTGAACGAAGGCGGGAAGCGGCATCGGCCGGCTGGTGAAGACGCGTCGAAGCCCCGCCTCGCTGCCGGCGAAGGTGAAGGTGGCGTCCGCGCGGCCGAGGCGCACCAACGAGAGCGCACCCTGCGCGTCGGCGGGCTTGCGAGCCGCGGCGCCGAAGTACCCGGCGTCGACCTGGCGCTGGAGGAGGTAGTTGACGACGAAGGCCTCGGCCTTGGGGACCGGTGGTCTCGCGAGCTTCGCCCCTTGGAGCGCGCCGATGTTGCCCCCCACCACTCCGCCACCGACCACCAGGACCATCGGCCGCTTGGCCTTGCCCCGCCAGGTCGCCTGCGCGAGGGGCGTGTAGCCGGCGCGGGCGAGCTGCGTGGCACCGACGATGGCGAAATCGACGCCGTCTCCAAAGCCCTTGGAGAACCCGCGGCCGCGCATCGGCAGGCCGGTGGCGGCGGAGAGCGCTTGGGCAACGTTGGCCGCGTACTGGTTGCGCGCCGACGAGTTGGCGAAGAAGACCAGCGGGGCGTAGACGCCGACGACGAGGGGCGCGGCCTCGGCCGCCGGCCCCGCGTCGGCCTCTTGCGCGTGCGCCACGCCCAGCACCGCCGGACCCAGCACCAACGACAAGGTGAGCAGCCACCTCATCGGCCGAACCCGAAGATGCGCGCCTTGGCGTCGGCGACCTCCTTGGCGCGCTTCGCGTAGGCACCGCCGGTCTTGGCATATCGCGTGTACGCCTTCCACGCTGCCTCGTGCTTCCCCGCTCGGTCGAGCACGACCCCCAGGTTGAACGCCGCTTCGTTCACCTTGCGAGCCAGCGCCCTCCAGCGCCTCTCGTATCGCTGGCCCCGCGTCGGGTAGCGCGCCGCGAGCAAGTTGCTCTCCGTCGCGTCGTCGCGCCCGAAGCGCTGGGCCGCCGCGAGGCGCTCGATCGCCTCCTTCCTGCGACCTGCCTTGAAGGCGGCGACGCCCAGACGGTCCAGCAGCCAACGGGCGAGCTTCGCCTCCGGCCGCCTCTTCTTCTTCGCGGCGCGCAGCCCCTCGACGGTGGCGTAGGCGCGGTCGTATCGCTTGAGCAGGGCGTTGGTGAAGGCGTTGAGGTACTCGACGTGCTGCGGCGAGGTGCGCCGCGTCAGGTATCGGCCCCGCACCTTCTGCTTGCGCAGCGCCGCCGCGTGACGTCCGAGGGCCGCCAGGTACTGGCGGGCCTCGGCCCCGTCACCACGGCGCAGCGCCACCACCAGCGCGGCGTAGTTCACCCGCGCCGCGGTGAGCGGCTTGAGGTCGCCCTCCGAGGCCAACGCGATCTTCAGATCACCGGCGTCCCGCGCCGTGGCGCCCTTCGCCAGTCGCCGCGCCGCCCGATGGTAGTGGGCGGCGGCGCGGTTGAGGCGGATGGGCTTGGCGTCGGGCGCGGCCTTGTGCGCCGCCTCCAGGACGACCGTCGCCTCGTCGATGGCGCCGAGCCGCAGCATCGCGGCGCCCCGACCCGCCACCGCCGAGTCCATGGGCTGCTGGGAGTTGGCGGTCACGAACGCGTCGCGCGCGGCCTCGAGATCCCCCGCGGCGTAGAGCGCGCGGCCCAGCGCATAGCGAGCCAGCGCGTCTTTGGGGGCGGCCTTCGTGGCGGCGCGGGCGTCGGTCAACGCCAACGTCTTCAGGCCGGCGTCGAGACGGACGAGGGCGCGCGACGCCAGCAGCCGAGCGTCGCCGGGGCGTAGGCCGATCGCGCGGCTCAACAGGGTGTCGGCGCCCTTCGCGTCGCCGCCCTTGGCTGCGGCCTTGGCCTGGCTCGCGAGGACCGTGGCCGCGGCTCCGCGCACCCACTCGTCCTCCGCGTCCAACTTCAGCGCCCGCTCGACCGCCACCCCCGCCGCCCCCGTCCGACGCGCGCGCAGCTCGGTGAGGGCGAGGTTCGCGTGGAGCCGCGCGTTCGTCGGCAGGCGCTCCGTCGCCCCCCGATGCCGCGCGGCCGCCTCGTCCAGGCGCCCCTGTTGCCGGGCCAGCGTCCCCTGAGCCGACAGAACCCACGGATCCTCCGGCTTCAACCGCGCCGCCGCCGACAAGAACGGCGCGGCGGCGTCCGTGCGACCGGCCGCCAGGTGGATCAAGGCCGACTTGTAGATCGGGTGCACGATCTTCGGGCGCAGCTCACGGGCCTTCGCCAGCGACGCGAGGGCCCCGGCGTCGTCGCCCAGAGCCATCAGGGCGCTGCCCAGGAAGTAGTGGCCGTTGAAGCTCTCGGGCTTGAAGCCGAGGAAGCGGCGGTAGTACGTGACGGCCGCCTCGTAGTCCTCGAGTTGGAAGTAGCTCTGGGCGAGGTTGAACAGCACGCTCTGCCGCTCCGGATCCCGCTCCAACGCCTCGCGCAGCGTCTCGACCGCCTTGGGGTACGCGCCGAGTTGGTAGTGGCAGTTGCCGATGTTGACCCAGACCAGCACGTTGTCGGGCCATTGGAGACGCACGGCTTCGAACTCCGCGAGGGCCTTGGCGTACTCGCGCAGCTTGAACAGCGTGTTTCCGTACTTGGCCCGGGCGGCCGTAGCGTCGGGCTCGAGCCGAAGGTACTGGGCAAACGCGGGCCGCGCGCGGGCGAAGTCCCCCTTCGCGTAGTACTGGTTGCCGAGCACCGCGTAGACCTCCGGGAAGCGGTCCGTCTCCGCGGCCACGCGCTCGAGGGCGCGCAGCCCTTCCTTTACCTTCCCCGCGCCGACGAGGTTCTGCCCGTACCAGAAGTTGAGGTCCTGGTTGCCCTTCTCGCGTTGCAGCCCGCGCTCCAGGGTCGGCAGCGCCTTGCTGTGATCGCCGGTGCTGTAGTGGACCCGCCCCAGCCGGCCGTAGGCCTCGATGTAGGCAGGATCGGCGTCGATGGCGTCGGCGAAGGCCTCGGCCGCCTCGCGGTACCTCTCCAGGGCGCCGGCCTCGTCGCCATCCTGGCGGAGGTCGTCCCCCTGCCGCTGTAGCCGTTCACCGTTCTCGAAGTGACGTTGCGCCGCGCCCTGGGGGACGTAGCGGCCCTGGGCGGTCGCGTCTCCCCCGGGGAAGGAAAGGGCGCCACAGAGGAGGCCCGCGAGGAACAGGCGCGCATACATGAGGTGGACTCTAGTCGACCTGCGAGTGAGTGGCTACTGGGCTGGGAACTTGCCCACCACCAAGGTGATGTCGTCCTCCGGGTGCGTGAAGTCCGCGAAGAAGGACTCGGCGTCGCGGATCACCTTCTCGAGGATCGCGTCGGCGGGCTTGTCGAGGACCGCTCGGATGCTGCGCCGGAAGCGCTTCTCACCGTACTCGTCGCCGTTGGCGCCGACCCCCTCCGTGATGCCGTCGGTGTACCAGACCAGCACGTCACCGGGCTGGTAGGGCACGGTGCGCTCGAGGAAGCGTGACTCCATCACGTCGCCGAGTCGATTGCCGCGCGTCACCAGGGGCACGATGGCCGGCTCGCCTTCCTTTGGCTGCTCTCGGAAGAGGAGGGGGAAGTTGTGACCGGCGTTGCTGAAGGTGATGGTGTGCGCCTTCGGATCGATGATCGTGGCGAAGAAGGTCATCACGAACTTGCGGTTCGCCGCCTCGTAGATGGTCTTGTTGAGCTCCTCCAGCAAGAACGTCACCGTCAGCTCGCCCTCGGTGACGTGACGGAGCGTGTCGCAGCACGACTTGGCGGCGGCGGTGATCATCGCCGAGGACACGCCGTGGCCGGTGACATCGCCGATCAGCATCAACAGGCGACCACCGGCGATCTCGGCGTAGTTCCACCAGTCGCCGCCGCAGATGCTGGCGCTCTTGAAGTAGCCCATGAACTGGAAGTAGCCGCGATCGATGAGGCGCGAGGGCGGCAGCAGCGACTCCTGGATGACGCGCGCGACCTCCATCTCCTTCTCGAAGGTCGCCTTCTCCTTGGTCTCGACGAGGAGCACACCGAGCCGCTCGGCCATGTAGTTGAAGTTGCGCCCCAGCACGCCGATCTCGTCGTCGGAGTCCACCATCGCGCGCTCGGAGAGATCGCCGTGGGCGATGCGCTCCACGCGCTCCGTCAGCTCGCGGATGGGCCGGCTGATGCGCAGGCTCTGGAGCACCGTCAGGATCACCCCCAGCAGGATGATCATCCCGCCCAGGAAGAGGGCGTTTTTGATCGAGCGCGACTTTCGCTCGTTGACGCGCTGGCCGATGAGCTTCGCCTCGCCGGCGATGTGCTCAATGGACCACACCAACTCGACGGCCACCTTCGCGTCCCCGTCGACCACGTCGGCGAAGGCCTGAAGCAGCAAGGGCGCGCCGCCTCGGCGGAAGACGTCGAGCCGCACTCCGTCGCGGTCGCTCGACGACGCGTCGTCACGCTCGGCGCCGGCGAGGTCCGGTGCCTCGCCGCTGCTACCGAAGGCGCCCTTGGTCGGCTTGAGCTGCGTGGCGTTGACGTAGAGGAGCCGCTCGTCGCTCGCGCGCAGCTTGCCGAAGACGAGCTGCGCGTTGCTGGCGTCGCCGTCGGCCACCGGCTGCTGGAGCGCGCTGCGCACGGCCTGCATCGTGCTGCGCGAGCTGGTGATCGTGGAGCGCAGCAAGGAGGCCTGCTGGTTGGCGCTCGAGTCGTCGTAGACACGCGTCAGGTCCTGGACGTTCATCAGCCCGTAGAGGCCGACGGTGAACATCAGAAGGACCGTCGTGGTGGCGATCAGCTTGACGCTGATCGACAGGCTCTTGAGCGACTTCAACACCGTCGGCTACCCAAAAAGCCCCTTCTTGAAGCGCATCAGCTCGTTTTGGACCCGATTCAGCTCCATGTTCGTGTCCATCAGCTCCTTCGTCTTACGAACAATCTCCTCGCGCAGGCCTTCCTTCTCCCGAGTCTCGCGCTCGAGCATCTCCTTGTACTTCCGCTGCACATCGGCGGCGTCGGACACGTCGCGCAGCACGATGAGCGCCGCGTCGTCCCCGATGGGTGCGGCGCTCGCGATGAGCTGCCGGTCGCGGTCCTCGCCCTCCAGCTTCGCGGGGATCTCGTCGAGGCGGATGGCCGCCCCCTCGGAGAGGCACCGTTGCGCCAGGCAACCGCCCTCGCACGCGCTGAGCGCGAGGAACTGGCAACAGGTGCCGCCCTTCAGCTTCCGCGCCTGCGCGCGGGTGAAGATCGCGCGGTAGTGCGGGTTGAAGTCGATGATCTTGCGCTTCGCGTCGACGGCGACCCAAGCGTCGAGGAACGCCGCACCGATGTCGCGAATCGCCTCGGTGGTCCGGCTCATCTCAGCGCCCCGAGATGAAGAGCACGTAGGCGATGATCGCGGCGAAGAGGACGAAGGCGAGCCCGGTGAGGATGGCGCCCAGGCCTCCGCCGGGCTTCGCGCTCGACCCCTCTTCCTGGGGCGGCCCGATCTGGTTGAGCGAGTCGCGCGACAGGCTCACGCCCGTCGTCACGGTGAGCGGCGAGTACATCCCGCTCACCGGCGTCCGGCCGGTGTCCTCGTCCCGCTCGACGGTGTCGAGGCGCTTGATGCGGTCCCGGATCGTAGGGCTCAGCGACTCCACGTGTTTCTGCAGCTTCTGGTCGACGACCGAGCCCGTGTTGCGCGGGATGAACGCGAAGTAGGCCTCCTCGATGTCGTCGAACTCCATCTGGCATTGGGCCTCGTTGCATCCGTCACCCCGCGCGCCCGGGGCCACCGGCCGGGTCATCGACGCGAAGTCCTCTACCTGCAACAACTTCTGCTGCTCGATGTCGCATTTCGGGCAGTAGAAAGGGGCGAAGAAGGACTTCACCATCCCGGTGCCCACGAAGTTGTTGACCAGGTTGATCTGGTTGACGATGCAGGGGCTACAGCGCACCAGGATCAGCTTCTTCTCCACCGCGGCGAGGTCGTTGAGCCAGTTGACCCAGTCGCGCACCCCACACGAGTTGATGCGCACCACCCCGCTGAGGTCGATGATGACCGTCTTGCCGTCGATCTTCTTCAGGCTGCGCGCCAGCGCGTTGTCCTCGTCGACGACCCCCGAGACCTTCAGGAAGGTGACGTCCTCGACCGTGTTCGCACCGAGATAGAACTTCTTTGACATCAGTGGCTTAGGTGGCCGGTTCGAGAGCGCAGTAGAGCATACGACGGGACCACCGAAGAGCATACTTCACGAAGTGACCCGTAGGCGAGCGCTCAGATAGCCAGGCCGAGGGCGCGGCGAAGCTGGTGGTAGGACTCGCTCAGGGCGTACTTCACGAGGCCTTCGAGGCGTGAGCGGCTGCGGACGGCCCAGGTCAGATCGGCCTCGTGGGGGAGGGAGACGCCAGCGCCGGAGCCGGTCAGGGCCAGGGTGCAGACGGCGGAGCGGAGCTGACCGCAGGCGAGGAGGCCTGCGCGGTCGGCGGTTCGGACGACGCCGCGCAGCACGGACTCACCGGTGTAGCTGGCGGGCAGCGGACCCTCGTGGGCGGCGATCTCGCCCTCGACGGCCTCGCGGTTCCTGGGGGGCAGCCAGCCGAGGAGCGAGTGTTCGGCGTCCGGATCGTCGTGCCGGGGCCCGTACAGCGCGCCGACGGTGCGGATGAGGTCGAGGGCTCGCTCGGGGCCGAGGTCGTGGATGCGAGCGAGGCCGAGGGAGGCGACGAAGGCGGCGCGGGCGACGAGGAAGCTGCGCATCGGAGTGGTGAACGCCTCGCTGAGGCCCTCGTCGCCGACCACCACCAGCGGCTTGTCGCCCGACCACACGCGCACCAGCCCGTGCATCTCCTCGCAGAAGTAGAGCTCGTAGCTGCGCCAGGCGAGCAGCGTCTGCAGGGTCCGCACCTCGAGACTGAAGGGGTGGCGGCGGCCGGTGACCTGGTCTCCGCGCCGCAACGTGGGCCGCGAGGGCTCGGCGAACTGGCGCGCGAGGGCGGGCTCGCAATGGGTGATCAGCCGCACCACCGGGCTGCGGAAGGAGGCGTGGGCGAGGCGGCGGTGTACGAGCTCGTCGGTGAGGCCCCGGGCGGCCTTGTCCCGGACCCGGCGGGCGCGCTCACGCAGCGCGCGGAAGCGGGCGTCCCAATCGCCCTCCAGCGACTTGAACAGATCCAGCACGCTCAACACGTGGAGCAGCCGCTCGTCGTCGCCGTGTCGTTCGAGCAGATCCGCCAAGGCGGACAGGGCGGCGATGTCGCAGACGTTCTCGTCGAGGATGCGGACGAGCTGCTCGACGGCGCGCTCGGGCTCGACCCGGGTCTCGAAGACCGGGACCAGGGCAAACCGCGCGTCGCGAGCCCCCGGCCCCGCGCCGTCGGCGAGCGGGCGCAGCAAGCGGAGCGCGCCGGCGGCGTCGCCGCGGTGGAAGAGCAGGTTCGCCGCGAAGGTCTTCAGCGCCGCGGTCGCCGCGTCCTGATCCGACCCCGAGGTCAGCAGCCTGCGGTGGGCCGTGAGGAGCTCCGCCAGCGCGGCGTCGTTGTGCTCGTGGGCGCGCAGTTGAAGGAGGGCGAGCAGCGCCGAGGCGCACGCCGGATCGGTCGAGAGCGCCGCCTCGTAGCAGCCCACAGCGGCCTCGGCGTCGTGGAAGCCGGTCTGCTGGATGCGCCCCAGATAGAACAGATGCGTCGCGCGCTCGGAGGCCGCCGTGCCCTCCGTCGAGAGCAAGCGCTCCATGCACTCGCGCGCCTCTTCGAAGGCTCGCTGGAGGAAGTGGCACTGGGCGATGCGGAAGAGGGCGTCGTGGTCGTCGGCGTGGGCCTCGAGGACCCGTCGGTAGCAATCGGCGGCGCGCCCCGGATCCACCGCGCCGTCGCACCACAGCTCGCCCTCGAGCAACATCGCCGCGACATAGTCGGGCGCATCGGGACCCACCCGCTCGGCGAAGACGCGCAGGGTGGCGGTCGCGTCGGGGAAGCGGCGTTGGCGGACGAAGAGGTCGACCAGCGGTCGCAGGCTGTCGAGGTCATCGGGGCGGAGCTGGATCGCGCGGCGGTAGAACTCGGCGGCGGCCTCCAGGTCGAAGCCCTGCTCCGCCGCGTGGCCGCGCAGGATGTCGATGCGCGCTTGCTCGTCGGTCCGTCCGTCGGCGGCGTGGCTGTCGTAGTCCTCATCGAGGCGCGCCAGGACGTCGCGGAAGCCCTCTTCGTCGTCGGGCAGGACGGCATAGGCCCGCACCAGGGCTTGCAGCGCGTCGGTGTTGGCGGGATCGAACTCGAGGGCGAGCTTGAGGCTCTCGACGGCCTCGTGGTTGCGGCCGAGCCGGGCTGCGACGACGCCGCGCTTGTAGAAGAGGTCGCTGCGGGATCGGCGCGGCCACTTGTCGAGGTTCTGCTTCGTGAGCACCTGGAAATGCGGCGCCGCCTCCTCCCAGCGTTCGGCGTCGAAGGCCATCTGCGCCAGCGCGCGCGCCGCCGGGATGCAGGCCGGCCACACGCCCACCGCCGCCTGGTACTGCTCGATGGCGGCCAGCGGGTCGTCGAGGCGCTCGGCGTGGATCTCTGCGATGCGCGCGTGCACCGCGGCGCGCTCCTTGGGCTCATCCCACAGCGCGAGCTCCTGGCGCAGGTGCTCGACGACCTTCTCCCATCGCCCCGCGTTGGCGGCGATCTCGCGGAGGCCGTGGAGCGCGGGGAAGCAGCGCGGATCGAAGCGGAGCGCCCGCCGGTACTGGGCACCCGCGGCCTCTAGATCGCCGAGGTGGGTCTCGTGCAAGCTGCCCATTCGGAAGTGGATGTAGGCGCGCTGCCGATCGCTGCTGACGAAGTCGAGCTGCCGGGCGCTGACCGCCAGCAGGTCGTTCCAGCGCTTCTGCGCCTCCAGCAGGCGGGCCAGGGCCTGGAGGGTTGGGACGTCGCTGGGATCGAGCTCGTGGAGTTGCTCGTAGACCTCCGTGGCGGCCGGCAGGTCGCGCAGCCCGACCTCGAGGGCCAGGGCCAGCCGCCGGAGCAACACCGCGCGTTGCTCCGGTGCTGTCAGACGCGCGAGATCATCGCGGTACATCGCCACCAGCGCCGGCCACTTCTCCGCCCGGCGATAGACGCGCTCCAGGGCCGCGAGGACCTCCGCGTCGGCGGGGGCGAAGCGGTGCAGCTCCTCCAACTCGACCACCGCGGCCTCGAGGTTGCCCTCACTCTCGTGGGCGGCGACGAGGCGCAGCCCGACGGTGACCCGCGTAGGGCTGCTCGCCCGCGTGGCGGCCAGGTAGCTGCGGTAGAGCCGGACCTGCAAGTCCGGTACGGGCTGTCGCTGCAACAGGCCCTCGGCGATGCGGTAGGCGTCGTGGTCACCCGGATCGAGCTCGTAGACATCGACGAAGACGGCGGCGGCGTCGCGGGGCCGGTCGAGCCGCTTGTAGTAGAGGTGCCCCAGCCGCTTGGCGATGGCTCGTCGCTCCTCGTCTGGAGCCCCCCGCAGCCGCGCCTCCTCGAGATGGCGCTCGACCACCGTGGCCAGCGTCTCCCAGTCGTGGGCGTCCACGGCGAGCCGCTCGATGCGGTCGAGGACGGCGGGGTCACGGACGCCACCATCGAGGGCCAGGCGGTAGAAGGTGCGCGCCCGCTCGGGGTCCTCACCGTGCTCCTCGTAGAGCCGCGCGAGGCGGAGCTGCAGCACGGTCCGGGCCTCGCCGCTGGCCGCGCCGACGGCGTCCCGCAGCAGCTCGATGGCGCGGTCCACCTCCCCCGTCAGCGCCCGCGCCTCGGCCAGATCCGCCGCGACATCGACGCGCTCAGGCAGCGCGCGCGCGGCTCGAAGGATGTAGGGCAGCGCGTTGCTCGCCGCGCCGAGCTCGTAGAGGTGAACCCGGCCCAGCTCGAGGGCCTCCTCGATATCCAGGGCGTCGGGATCGGCGAGGGCCCCGGCGGTGAGCACGTCGACGTACTCGTCCCAGCGTCGGACCGCCTTCAGGGCGCCCGCGAGCTCGGCGATCAAGCCGCGGTCGGGGGGCCCCAGCGTGAGCGCTTCGCGGAAGTGGTCGATGGCCGCCGCGGGCTCCTCGAGCGGGCCCCGCTCCAGGCGCGCCACCTCCAACAACAGCGAGCGCTTGCGCTCGGGGTCTCCGGTCCGCGCGACGGCGCGGCCGAGGATGTCGACCAACCCCGCCCAGTCGCCGGTCGCGCGAAAGAGCGCCTCCAGTCGTTGGCCCGCCGCGGCGTCCCCGGCGCGGTACCCGAGGGCCGTGCGATAGGCGCGGATCGCGTCTGTTGGGTGCTCCGAGGTCTCGTAGAGGGCACCCAGGGCGCAGGCGAGATCAGCCCTCGCGTCGGGATCGGCGGCGGACTCCAGCGCGGAGATGGCGGACCTGGTCTCGGGATCACCATGGTCCGACCAGCTCGTGTCCCGCGCCTCGCCCCGGCTGCGGCGCAGCTTGGCGGCGATCACCGCCCGCCCCGGGTCCTCCTCCGGGGCCCGTTGGACCTCTTCGCCGAGGAAGTCCAGCGCCCCCGGCGGTTCGCGCTGAGCCCCCGCGAGGAGATCGCGGGTCGGCGGGGCGTCGTCGCTGCGCAGGGACGACACGTCCAGGGAGCTCAGCTCGTCGATGGAGGGTCCGCCGGCGGCGGGTGGGGCCGTGAGCAGCCCGCTGTCGCGCCGCGCCACGGGAGGCATCGGCGCGTTGCGCGGCAGCGGGGGCAGGCTGGAGGCCGGGGCGAGCTCCACCAACCCGCCGACAGCGTCGGTGACGAGCGCGTCGAGTGTCTCGTCGTCGACGGGCCCCGCGTCGGTGTCGGGCTCCGAGCCCTCGTCCGAGAGATCGTCGAGGGAGACCTCTTGTTCGAGCAGCTCCAGGGTCGCGACGGGAGAGAGCGGTCGCGGCTCGGGGGCCACGGGGTCTGCCGGTGCGGTGTGGCCGGTGCGCACGCGCAGCTCGTTGAGCTTGGTGGTGACCCGCTTGCGCCGAGGCGCGGGCAGCTCGGGCCCCTCCAGGACGGACTCATAGACCTGCTCGAGCTCGGCCTCCCGACCGAGCTGGGTGTAGATGCGCTCGAGGTCCGCGACCGTTCCCTCGTCCTTGGGGTTCGACGCCAGGGCGGCCGCGAAGTGCTCGGCGGCCTGCTCCGGGGACTGACCGACGACCTCCCAGAGCCGCCCGAGCTCGCGGTGCATGGGGAAGCGGTCCTCGGCGCGATCCAGCAGCGGGAGCGAGCGGGCGAGCACCTCCATCAGCGGGCGCTCTTTCTTCGCGGCACGGCAGATGTGCTCGACGAGGCGCAGCGCGACGAGGTGCTCCGGCTCCCGGTCGAGGACCCAGAAGAGGTAGGTCAACGCCTTCTCGTGGGCCCCGCGGCGGGCCATGTAGGCGCGCCCGACGCGCAGGTAGAGGTCTGCGCGGCGCTCGCCCTCTTGCAGCGCGTTGGCCTCGAGCTGTTGGGCCCGGAGCAGGCCCCCGGCCCGCGCCTCCGGGTCGGTCGCGTGTGCGAGGAGGCGTTGACGCGTGCGGAGCGACAGCAAGCTCGGAGCGTCCCCCGGCTGGCCGAGGAGGGCCGTCGCCGCGTGGGGGTCGCGCAGGGCGTGCTCGGTGAGCGCCGCGCGGAGCTCCGGCTCGAGCAGTGGTGAGAGCGCGGCCCATTGGCGGGAGTCGACGGCGAGGCGCTCGAGCAGCGCCCGGGCTCGGAGGTCGCCGGGCTCGTACTCATGCGCGCGTCGCGCCATGGCGAAGGCCCGCGCTTCGTCGCCCGCGCGTCGGTACAGCTCGGCGGCCCGGCGCGCCAGCACGGCGTCGAGTCCCGCGTCGCCCAGGCTCGCCCGGGCGGCGAGGGCGTCGGCATACCCCCTGGCGTTCCCGGCGCGCGCCGCGACGAGGACGCGCTTCAGGGCGACCACCGCCCGGAGCCCGCCGGCGCGAGCCCCCGCGTAGAGCGCGTCGGCCCGCTGCGGATCGTCGAGGCGCATCTCGTAGATCTCGCCCGCCAGAAACCGGATCGCCGCGCCGGTCGCCGAAGGGCACATCCTCGCCAGGCCCTCCAGGGCGCCGGCGAAGGCCCCGTCGTCCCCGGCGCGGGCCAGCACCTCCGTCAGACGCCAAGCGGCCCCGATGTCGTGGTCGGCGGCCTCGCGCAGGAGGTCCGCCGCGTCGCTGGGGCCCGGCTCCGCCAACAACAGGTCGGCGAGCTCGGCGGCGTATCCGGCCCGCCGAGCCGGATCGCGCGTGGAGTCGAGCCGGCGTCGGAGCCGCGCGGCCTGACGGGGAGGACCGAGGCACATCGACGCGGCGCGGGCGCCGATCTGGCTCGGATCGCCGAGGGCGTCGAGGGCGTCGACGGCTCGCGAAGCGCGCGCGCGGTCGGGCCAGCGGAAGAGCCAGACCAACAGAAAGAAGGCGTCGACCTCCTCCGCGTCACGGGGATCGGTACCGGGGCGGCCGAGCACCTCGACGGCGCGGTCGAAGACGAGCTCGCCCAGGGCGCGGTCCTCGCGACGCAGCGCGACCTCCCGCAGCGAGAGGATGGTCGGGAGGTGTCCCGCCCACGCGTCGAGGGCGAGGCGCCACACCGGCAGCGCGGCGTCGTGATCGCCGAGCTCGTCGGCCAGGATGAGCGCCCGCTGATGGTGGAGCCGCGCGACCGTGACGGGGTCTCGGAGCTGGTCGGCGCGGCGCGCGAGCCGATCACAGAGCCGTCGCCACTCGTCGTCGGCCAGTTGTGGGATCGCCTGCGTGACGTCGACGCTCGACCGGCCTGAGCCGATCGAGGCGCCGGGCCCCTTCAGCGGCCGGGTCTCCTTAGCCACGCATCACGGCCCAGAGCACGGCGCCACCAGCGGCCGCCGCCGCCAGCACAGCCGTCGCCCACCAGGGCCAACGCGCCTCGGCCGGGGGGGGCGGCGCCGGGCTCTGGCCCAGCTCCTCCAGCGCCCCCTCGGAGATCAGGCGGGGCGGGAGCGCGTGCTCCGCCGAGATCTCCGCCGGCAGCGCGGGCTCGGCGCCCAAGGCGGCGTCGCGGGCACGCTCGATGTCGGTGCGCATCTCGTCGATCTGCGCCCCGAAGAGGCCCCGCATGAACTCCGCCGTGTCCTGGGGTCGCACCACGTGCTCGTGGGCCCGCAGCCACGCGTCGAGGTCCTCGCGGATCTCACGCGCGAGCTGGTAGCGGTCACCGCTCTCCCGCGCCATGGCCTTGGCGAGGGTGGCGTCGAGGGACGCATCGACGGCGGCGTTGTGGGTCGAAGCCGGCGGCGCCTCCGCCCGTCGTACGCGCTCCATCGTCGCGAAGTCCCCCTCGTCGTGGAAGACCTGCACCCCGGTGAGCATCTCGTAGAAGACCGTGCCCAGCGAGAAGACGTCGGCGCGGCTGTCGACGGGGAGTCCCCGGACCTGCTCGGGCGCCATGTAGCTGATCTTCCCCTTGATCGATCCGATCTGTGACTTCACGTCGATGGTCGTCTGGGCGATGCCGAAGTCGATCAGCTTCACCACGCCGTCGAAGCCGATCATGATGTTTCCGGGGGAGACGTCGCGGTTCACGATGTTGAGCGGGCGCGCGTACTCGTCGGTGAGCTCGTGGGCGTAGGCCAGGGCCGCGGCCACGTCACGGGCGAGACCCACCGCCAGCGCCAGCGGCATCGTGGCGCCTTGCTTGCGGAGCTTGCGCAACACCGTCGAGAGGTCGAAGCCGAAGATGTAGTCGAGGGCGATGTAGGCGTTGCCGTCGGCCTTCCCGTAGTCGAGGGTGCCCACGATGTTGGGGTGCGCGAGGCGGGTGCCGACCTTGCCCTCCGTCGCGAACATCTCCGTGTAGAGCCGCTGGCGCGTGAGCTTGGGCAGCAGCGTCTTGACGGCGACGAGGCTATCGGGCGCATCGCGGTCTACTCCGAGGAAGACACGGGCCATGCCTCCCTTCTTCAACGACTTGAAGAGGAGGAAGCGACCGACCGGGACGGGCGCGCTGGACATCGAACCGCCAGTGAGCCAGCCACACCCAGGCGAGTCAAGCCGCGGGAGCGGGAAGTCGATCCCGTTCGATGTGGTCGTGGAGAGCTTGCGTCGAGGGTCGTCAAACGGGTCTTTGTCGGGAGCACGGGCCAACGCGCTTCTGACCTGCTGGTGAGGCGAGCCGCGCTGTTGAGCTCTTCCCTCTCCGACGTCTACGAGCAGGTCACGTATCTGCAGCGGGTCTTGGACGACCGAGTGCCGCTTCCCACGGCGGCACCGCAGCTCTTGGTGGGTGTTCGAAGCATCGAGCGGAGCCTGTCGACATTCCTCTTCGCCGCCGCGTGCGACCTGAGCGTCGCGCTCTCGCTTCGGCAAGCTCGGCCGGTCACCGGGGACGAGCTGGATTCACAGGACCTGAAGGCCAGCCTGCTGGTGCTCGGCGCCACGCAGACGATGGCGAGTACGGTGCGCGTCATCGCTCGGAGTTGGGGCGCGCCCCGACGAATGTACCCCATCGAGGAGGTCCCTTTTCCCCTGGCGTGCGAGGCGATTCGGGGCCCGATTGACGGGGGATTCCGTGCCGAGCCCGACATCGAGGCGTGGCTCTCACAAGCTCCGGCGTGGTTTCGGAACCGATGGAGAGAGGATCCTCCAACGCGGGCCCGCTACAAGGCGGCCCTGGTCTATCAACTCTCGCGACCCGACGAACATCTGCGGGGATCCCCCGTGACGCCGTGGGCCCATGTAGCGCCCGGAGGACCGGTCGCTGTGCTGTGCATCGAGAGCGCTGTCGCCAAGCGTTGGCAGGACGCAGGCAATAGCGTTGTGGTGGCGATCCTCGCTCCATACCTGGCGACGCTCCGTTTAGCGACGGCGATACACGGCCAAGCCGTCTCTCGCGTCGAGGAGTTGGAAGATGTCGCTCCGTAGGCTGACCCGGCCGATCCTCGGAAGAGCTGAGCAACGTCGTCATACCGAGAGGTTGAAGCAACTGCTGATGGCGGTCGTAAACGCCTCGGAGGCTCAGTCCCGCGAGTCAGCGTCCAGCCGATTGAGTCGGATGGTGCCCGGCGGGGGACTGTACGCGACCCGGTACTACGACGCGTCGGCAGCGCCGACTTCCTCCGTGGCGTACTGGCAGAGCGAAACCGACGACGTCGTCGAGCTCGGATCGGTGATAGAGGCCCTCGATCAGGCGGAGGCCGAGCTCGCCGCGGCGATTCGACGGGGAGCCCCGTCCGTGGAGCTCGAAGGCATCCAGAGGCGGGTCGACGGCCTGAGAGACAAGGAGGAGACGCTCGCCAGTCAGGCGTCGGACAAGCGCCGCAACATCTCGCTCGCTCGGGGCGAGGAGATCCTCAAACACGCAGACTCGCTGCTGGGCAACCTGGACGATGAAGATCCTGCCGGAGGTGACGGTACTCCCTGAGTCGCCGTTCGCTCCACCTCACCACTCCCCACCGACCGACGGGGCACGTCCGCTCGACACGTTCCGGTCTTGCCTCCGCTGGGAGTTCGGCTTCACGTGTTCCGTCTGCATGCTGCACCTGGCCGACGTCCTCCGTGTCGCGGGTCGCGGGTGGGGGATTCTCACGGTTGAGTACGTAGTGCCCCGGGCGGCCAACGAAGACGAGATTCACCGCTATTCCAACTGCGTCCTCGCCTGCAAGCACTGCAACTCCACCCGCCAGTCGAGGCAGGAACGGGCGTCGGATGGCGCTCGTGTCCTCAACCCTCGGGTCGATGCCTGGGGCCACCGCTTCGTGTGGGAGGAGCATCGCCTCGTACCGGCTTTCGCTGGGGACCGCGACGCCGAGTTCACGGCCGAAGCCTACGGTGTGAACCGCCCGTTCAAGGTCCGAGCCCGGCGGAACCGTGCCCAGCTCGTACGCCAATACCTCCAGACGCTCCTGCGACATGCCGAGGTATCGGCTCGGACGGTGCGGCAGACCAAGCGACCAAGTGATGTGCGTGCCCGCCGGCCGAGTTCAAGGCGCGGAGCCGTAGCGATATCCGAAGATATCGGTAGGCTCCGCAACGCCGAAATCGGTTGGCGGGCGCGTGCAGCGCGCCGCGTCGCGACTCTGCCGCACCGTTCTAGGTTGAGTCGTGGGCCGCAGAGTCAAGATCTACGAGAGTTGGAGTCCACGCTTCGAGAGCTCGCGGAGGAGCGGGCGGCGGAGCTGGTCGCCTTCAGCGCGATCCCACGGGACACGCGGTCCCAGAGGTGCGGCTGCTCGGACAGCCCGACCCTTCCGGGTTGGCTCGCCGACCAACTCCTCGAGCTGCCCCGGCAGCGGTGAGCTCGGTCGCCGGTGCGTTTCGCACGCGACTCTGCTACCCTCCCGCACCCCGAGGCCCGAGGCCTCTGTTGCCACACCGGAGGGACCGGGCCGTGAGCGAGAACGAGACGCAGCTCCTGGAGAGATTCCGTGGGGGCGATACGCACGCCTACGAGTTGCTCTTCGACCTGTACCGCGACCGACTCACCGAGTACGTGACCTGGCAACTCGATCCGCAGTCGCGCCATCGGCTGCCGGTCGACGAGGTCGTGCACACCGCGCACATGGTGGCGCTCGACCACATCAGCGGCTTCGACTACGCGCGCCCGCTGTCCTTCTTCTTCTGGTTGTGCGGTCTCGCCCGCGGGATCGTCCACGAGAACCTCGCGCGTCTCCGCCGTCCGTCACCGCCGTTGGCCGCCCTCGGCCGGTACTGGCAGGGGAAGGTCGAAGCCGACGACGTCCTCGCTCAGATCGCGAGCACCGACCGCAAGGCCTTCGAGAAGGCCTGCCAGAACTCGCAGCTCCACCTCGTGGCGCTCGCGCTGGGCTCGCTGCCCGAGCGCCGGCGCGAGGCGGTGATGCTCAAGTACATCGAGGGCTTGGGGACCCGCGAGGCCGCCGAACGACTCGAGCTCGAGGCCGGTGACTACCGCGAGCTGGCGAGCCGGGCCTTGATGCAGCTTCGCGACACGCTCGCGGAGCTTCTGAACGAGAAGTAGGGCGGTTTGGAGGCTCTGCGCACCCCGGACGACCGCTTCGTCGGGCTGCCCGACTTCCCCTTCGCGCCCCACTACACCGACGACCTGCCCGGCTACGACGGGCTGCGGATGCACTACCTCGACGAGGGTCCACGCGACGCTCGCCACACCTTCCTATGCCTGCACGGGGAGCCCACCTGGAGCTATCTCTATCGGAAGATGCTCCCCGTCTTCGTGGCGGCGGGGCACCGCGTCGTGGCCCCCGACTTCTTCGGCTTCGGTCGCAGCGACAAGCCCGTCGCCGATGCCGCGTACACCTTCGGCTTCCACCGCGGCTCGCTGGTCGCCCTCATCGAGCGACTCGACCTCCGCCACCTCACGCTGGTCGTGCAGGACTGGGGCGGCCTGCTCGGCCTCACGCTCCCGGCGGACAACGCCGACCGCATCGCGCGCCTGGTGGTCATGAACACCGCGCTGGCCACCGGCCACATGCCGCCATCGAAGGGCTTCGTGCAATGGCGCGACTATATTGCGAACACCCCCGAGTTGGACGTCGCCGCGCTGATGAAGCGCGTCACGCCCGGCCTGTCGGACGCCTGTGCGGCCGCCTACGCGGCGCCGTTCCCCGATGGAAGCTACCAGGCCGGCGTGCGGCGCTTTCCCGCGATCGTCCCCACCTCGACCGACGCCGAGGGCGCCGACATCGCCCGCTCGGTGGTGCCCTTCTGGACCCAGACCTGGTCGGGACCCACGTTCATGGCGATCGGCGCCCGTGACCCGGTCCTGGGTCCGCCGGTGATGAACATGCTGCGGCAGGTCATCCGCGGCTGCCCCGAGCCGATGCTCATCGAAGACGCGGGACACTTCGTCCAGGAGGCCGGCGATCGCATCGCGCCGGCGGTCCTCGAAGCTTTCGGGAGGAACGAGTCATGAGGAGCGGTCTGGCGTCGAGGGTAGGCGCGGAGATGGTCGGCACCTTTGCCCTGGTCTTCGCCGGCTGTGGCGCGATCGCCGTCAACGCGAACGGCGGCGGCCTCGGTCATGTCGGCGTCGCCCTGACCTTCGGCCTGGTCGTGATGGTGATGGTCTACGCCACGGGGCACCTGAGCGGAGCGCACCTCAACCCCGCCGTCACGCTCGCCTTCGCCTCCATCGGACGATTTCCCTGGCGCCAGGTGCCCGGCTACGTCGCGGGGCAATGCGCGGCGGCGCTCCTGGCCGCCTTCGCCCTGCGCCTGCTCTTCGGCGCGGCCGGCGGCCTCGGGGTCACGGCGCCGGCCGGCGGGATCGCCCAGAGCATCGTCATCGAGGCCATCCTCACCGCCTTTCTGATGTTCGTCATCACCGCGGTGGCGACGGACGCCCGCGCCACCGGGACCCTCGCCGGGGTGGCCATCGGCGGGACCGTCGCCCTCGGCGCCCTCTTCGGCGGTCCGGTCTCCGGCGCGTCACTGAATCCGGCGCGGTCGTTGGGGCCAGCGGTGGCGGCCGGCGACCTCTCGTCCCTGTGGATCTACGCCGTGGGCCCTATCGTCGGCGCCCTCGCGGGCGCTTGGATCTACCGCACCCTGCGGTGCGAAGAGGAGGCCACCACGGAGGAGGTCCGGGGCTGCTGCTGATCAGCGCTTCCGCTTTCGCTCCGCCTCGACCTCCGCCTCCAGCGAGTCCCCCACGTCTCCGATATCGTCGAGCTCGTCGAAGTCCTCGGCCCTGACCTTTCGCGACCCCTCCTTCTTCTTGCGCTTCTCTTCCTCGCGCACGCGCTTGTACCGATCGAGCAGACCCATGCGTTCCCTCCTGCCGGTGTGGCCGCTCCAGGGTACTCCGTTGTAGAAGGGCCGTGTGAAGCGGCCCCACCACGTCTTCCTCGTCCCGGGCTTCTTCGGCTTCGTCAACATCGGACGCCTGGTCTACTTCTCCCACGTCCGGGAGCACCTCGAGACCGCCTTCGGACGTCGTGGGTTGGGCGTCGTAGTCCACCGCGTCCGCGTGTCGCCCACCGCCTCCCTCGTGCGCCGAGCCAGTGAGCTGCGCGACTTCCTGGCCGAGAACCTCCCCGCCTCGGGGCGAGAGTCCGTCCATCTCCTGGGCCACTCCACCGGCGGCCTCGACGCCCGCCTCTTCCTGAGCCCCGGCGTGAGGCTCGGCGGTGACGACGAGGACTCCGTCGAGCCGCTGGCCCGGAGGATCAGCAGCCTCGTCACCGTGGCCACCCCTCACCGGGGGACGCCCTTGGCCGGTCTCTTCACCAGCATCCTCGGGCAGCACCTCCTGCGCCTGCTCTCCGTCGCCACCGTCGGGGCGCTGCGCTCCGGGCGCACGCCGATCTCCTTGCTCGCCCGCACCGGCGCCCTCGTCGCCCGAACTGGCGGGAAGACCGAGGCCTTCCTCGACCAACTCGCCGAGGAGCTGATCCACGCCATGCCCGCGGCGGACCAGGCCTCCATCTCCGGCTTCTTCCACGAGGTCCGCACCGACCAGGCGCTCCTCCCGCAGCTCGCCCCCGAGGGCGCCGCCGTCTTCAACGCCACCACCGCCGACCGCCCCGACGTCCGCTACGGCTGCGTGCTCACCCGCGCGCCCAAGCCCACCCTGCGCCACCGCCTGCGGCTCGGCCCCTACCAACAGGCCACCTACACCCTCTTCCACCTGCTACACGATCGCAGCGCCGCGGGCTGGGGACGCCTCCCCGCCGTCGACGCGTGGATCGCCGAGCTCGACGGCCTCTGGCCGACCCCCACCACCGCCAAGGACAACGACGGCGTGGTCCCGACCACCTCCCAGCGCTGGGGTCACGTCGTCCACGCCGCGGAGGCCGACCACCTCGACGTGATTGGCCACTTCGCGGATCCGCGGCACCACCCGCCGCACTACGACTGGCTGGTCTCCGGCGCCCACTTCGACCGCCGCCACTTCGAGGCCCTCTGGGGCGACGTGGTGGACTTCATGGTCGGCTAGGACGCTGCGGCAGACAAAGCGACCAAGTGATGTGCGTGCCCGCCGGCCGAGTT
>CAYOBQ010000143.1:0-24784 GCA_964402225.1 uncultured Nannocystaceae bacterium
CTCGGCCGGCGGGCACGTACATCGCTTGGTCGCTTTGTCTGCCGCACCGTCCTGGCTCTGCTCGCAGGTTGCGGCGCCCTCGATCCCGAGGTGGGTGAGGACCGCGATGGGGGCGCCGATGGGGGCGCGACCACGTGCGCCCTGGCCGACTCCGACCCCGGGGCGGAGGTCACCTACGAACAGGTTCGCGACCAGCTCTTCCGCCCCCGTTGTAGCTGTCACACCATCGCCGGTGGGCTCGGACAGGTCGTCGCCGGCCTGGATCTCGACACCTTCGAGGCGACCATGGCCGGCGGGCGAAACAGCAGCGGGCGGGTAGCCATCGCCGGCGACCCGTGCGAGAGCGTCGCGGTGAAGAAGACCGGCGACGCCCCCCCCTTCGGCGCGCAGATGCCGCTGTCCGGCGTGCCTCTCTCGGAGGGGGCGCGGCAGCTCCTCATCGACTGGATCGCCGGCGGAGCGAAGCCATGATCGGCCTCACCCTCACCCTGCTCGCCGGGCTGGCGGTCGACACCAACGTCGCTGGCAGCGTCTACATCAACAGCCCTACGCTCTTCTCCGACCGCACCGAGGTGCAGGGGGACACGGTCCGCGGCATCAACGCCGAGGCGACCATGAAGCTCATCGCCGACGTCTCCGACGAGATCAGCACCAACCTCAAGGTCTGCTACGGCTGCCACGGCTTCGAGGCGGCGATGGCCTACGTCGACTGGAGCCTCATCGACGCCTTCAACGTGCGCGTGGGGCGCTTCACCGTTCCCTTTGGCGAGTTCTACCTGCGTCACGACGCCGCGAACCACCGATCCGCGACCAAGCCGCTGCCCTACTCGATGGGGCGCATGCTGCGGCGCGGGGACTTCAACCTGGCGGTCTTGCCGGAGCCCTACCCCGACAACGGCGTCGAGCTCTTCGGCTCCGTCGGCGAGTCCGTCGAGCTGTCCTACAACGCCTTCGTCGTCGCGGGCCTGAAGGGCAACGCGACGACGGGCGATATCGACTTCATCCGCACCCGCAGCCAGCTCTACGCCGACAACAACACCACGCCGGCCGTCGGCGGGCGCCTCGTGCTGGCCTTCCCCGATCTCCCGGCCTCCGACGTCTGGCGCTGGCTGGCGGTTGGCGTGAGCGGGATGTGGGGCAAGTACGACGCCGACGACGAGCTCGCCTACACCCTCGCGGGTGCCGACTTCTACACCCGCTTCAGCCAGTTCAACGTGCGCGGGGAGGTGATGTTCCGCCGGACCCAGATCCCCGATCGGCCGGAGCTGTTCCGCCAGGCCCTCATCGACAAGGTGGTCCTGCGCGAGGGCTTCTACGGCCAGGTCGACGGGCCCATCGGTGAGCACTTCGAGTGGCTCGTGCGCGTCGACGGCTTCCGCCGATCGGGCCCGGTCCCCATCGGCTTGCCCACGTTGAAGCCCGACACGAACATCCTCCGCTACACCGTGGGCGCCAACCTCAGCCCCACCGACGGCGTGAAGCTGAAGCTGAACTATGAGCTGTGGCGCTTCAGCGACTTCAAGGACGAGAGCATCGTCCACCTGGGCCTGGTGGGGACCTTCTGATGTTCTCGATTGGTCGTGACCGCGCCCTCGATCCCGCCCGCCGTCGGGTCCTGCTCGACCTCGCGATGGGCACCACGGCCTTTGGGGCGGGGACCCTCGCGGGGGCGAGCCCGGCGGTCGCCCAGGTCGCGGGCGCCCGAGCCCAGGCCGAGGCGTCGGATATCAACTCGCTGCTCTCCGAGATCTGGATGGAGCAGGTCGCCGTCGGCCTGTACGGGGCCGCTGGAACTCTGCTCAGCCCAGAGCTCCGGCCCGTCGCGGCGCTCTTCGCGAGCCACCACGAGAAGCACCTCCAACAAGGGCTCGAGGCCCTCGAACGGCTGGGCGGCCAGGCCCCCGCGGAGTCGCTCTCCCCGGACGGCACCAAGCTGCCCGAGCTCAACGACGACCTCGACGTCCTGCGCTACGCGCTGAGCGTGGAGACCATGGCCGTCGACGCCTACGTCGGCCTCGTCGGGCAGCTCTCCCAGCGGTGGTTGCGGGTCCACGCCGCGCAGATCCTCGGCGGTGAGCTCGCCCACGTCATCGCGCTGCGTGCCGTGGTGTGGGACCTCGGACCGGTCGAGGCGTCGGATTTTGCATTCACCACCGATCTCAGCCCATATCTACCCGAGCGCGACCCCTAGACCGGACCGCGCATCTACTGAGCTGAGCAGGTAGAATCGAGCCGTGAGCAAAGACGACGATACCGACCGCCGACGAGAAGAGGACACCGGGGTCATCACCCGTCGCCGCGTCAAGCGGCCGCCGATGTACCGCGTCGTCTTCCACAATGACGACTACACGACGCGCGACTTCGTGGTGATGGTCTTGATGCGCTTCTTCCACAAGAACCACGCCGAGGCGACGCAGGTCATGCTCCACGTCCACACCAAGGGCAAGGGCATCGCCGGCATCTATCCCCACGACGTGGCCCGCACCAAGATCGCCCAAACGGAGCAGGCCGCGCGGCAGCAGCAGATGCCGCTGAAGCTCTCGCTCGAGCCCGACGACGACGGACACGAAGAGGACGTTTGAAGACCGTATGGCAGAGCTGACCGACGAGCTCCGGATCGCCGTCCAGGTGGCGATCGACACCGCCGAGCACAACCGCCACGACGTGGCCGGCACTGAGCACCTCTTCTACGCGTTGCTCCACGACCAGGTGAGCGCCCGCGCCCTGACCCGCTGCGGCGGCGAGGTGCCCACGCTCAAGAAGCGCGTCGAGTCCTTCCTCGACGAGCTCGAGCAGGTCCCCGACGGCTTCCCGGTCCAGGTCACGCCGTCGCTGGGCTTCCAGGAGGCGGTGCAGCGCGCCGCCTTCAACGCCGACAGCTCCGAGCGCGGCGAGGTGGCCGGCCCCCACGTCCTCATCGCGCTGTTCAACCTGCGCGACTGCCACTCCGTGTACCTGCTCAAGCGCCAGGGCATCACCAAGATGGACCTCATGGCCTACGTCTCCCACGGGATGGGCGCCGACGGCGACTACGAGGACGACCGCGAGCTCGCGCGCCGCCACGAGGCGGAGGAGGAGGGCGCGCCCGGTGAGGAGGGTGAGCGGCAGAAGCCGGCGCTGAAGCGTTTCACGCGCAACCTCAACGAAGAGGCGGCGGCGGGACGCCTCGATCCGCTCGTCGGGCGCGAAGACGAGCTGCAGCGCACCATCCACATCCTGTGCCGGCGTCGGAAGAACAACCCCATCTACGTCGGCGACCCGGGGGTCGGGAAGACCGCCATGGCCGAGGGGCTCGCCCTCTCGATCTTCGAGCAGCGCGTCCCAGAGCCGCTGCGCGAGGCCAACATCTACAGCCTCGACGTCGGCGCGTTGGTCGCCGGTACGCGGTACCGAGGCGACTTCGAGGAGCGACTCAAGGCGGTGGTCGCCAAGCTCGAGGAAGATCCCAACGCGGTGCTCTTCGTCGACGAGATCCACACCCTCATCGGCGCAGGATCGGCCAGCGGTGGCGCCCTCGATGCCTCCACGATCCTCAAGCCGGCCCTCGCGAGCGGTCGCATTCGCTGCATCGGCGCGACCACCTGGAAGGAGTACCGAGGCGTCTTCGAGCGCGACCACGCCCTGGCTCGCCGTTTCCAGAAGGTCGAGATCAGTGAGCCGACGCCCGAGGAGACGCGCCAGATCCTCGATGGGCTGCGTCCTGCCTACGAGGAGTTCCACGGCGTCACCTACACCTCCGAGGCCCTCGACGAGGCCGCGGCGCTGGCGGCGCGCTACCTCAACGACCGGTTCAACCCCGACAAGGCGATCGACGTCATCGACGAGGCGGGCTCCGAGGTGAAGCTCGAAGGGGGCGAGTTCGTCGACGCGGTCCACGTCGAGCGCACCCTCGCGCGCATGGCTCAGATTCCACCCAAGCAGGTCGAGACCGACGACCGCGAGGCCCTCGCCAACCTCGAGATCGACCTCCAGCAGGTGGTGTTTGGGCAAGCCGAAGCCGTCCAGCAGCTCGTCGCGGCGATCAAGGTCGCCCGCTCCGGACTGCGCCACCCGGACAAGCCCATCGGCTCATTCTTGCTCACGGGCCCCACCGGGGTCGGCAAGACCGAGGTCGCGCGTCAGCTCGCCAACACCCTCGGCCTCACGCTGCATCGCTTCGACATGAGCGAGTACCAGGAGCGCCACACCGTGAGCCGTCTGGTCGGCGCGCCCCCGGGCTACGTGGGCTTCGACCAGGGCGGGCTGCTCACGGAGGCCATCGCCAAGACGCCCCACAGCGTGCTCTTGCTCGACGAGATCGAGAAAGCACACCCGGACGTCTACAACCTGCTGCTCCAGGTCATGGACCACGGCAAGCTCACCGACACCAACGGCAAGAAGACCGACTTCCGCAACGTCATCCTGCTCATGACGAGCAACGTCGGGGCCCAGGACCTCGCCCGCTCGCGCCCCGGTTTCCACGCCGAGGGCGCGGACATGTCGGGCGACGACGACCGCGCCTTCCGCGAGCGATTCAGTCCTGAGTTCCGCAACCGCCTCGACGCGCGTATTCGATTCGCTGCCCTCCAGCCCGAGGTCATGCTGCGCATCGCCGACAAGTTCCTGCGGATGCTCTCCGATCAGCTCGCTGAGCGGAACGTCACCGTCGAGACCACGCTCGCCGCCCGCGAGCTGCTCTCGCGCAAGGGCTACGACCCCAAGATGGGCGCCCGCCCCATGGAGCGCGTGATCCGTGAGGAGATCAAGCGTCCCCTGGCCGACGAGCTGCTCTTTGGAGACCTCGCCGACGGCGGTCGCCTGCTCATTGACGCCGAGGACGACACCTTCCGTTTCCGCGTGCCCGACAAAGCGCTACCTTCTCCAGATTCGGCGAGCGGTGAGCCGCCCGTTGAAGAAGAGTCGACGGTCACCGTCGAGGACTGAGAATCCATTCGAGAGGGAGAGAGGATGCGCGCCCTGCTACTCGGGCTGCTCGCAATGAGCATCGCCCAGGCCACCCCGATGACCGAGATCGAGATCACCTACGAACCCGACGCCTGGGCTGCGGGCAAGGCCGACACCATCGCAGCTCAAGTGCCCACGGGCGTCCCCCGCGCCGAGCTCCTCAATCATCGCAACGGAGCGCCATTCCTACACCTCGCGGCCCGCAACGCCGATGCCCGCGTGGTCGCGGCCGCGCTGCTCGGGATGGCGCGCACGTGGTCGCGCACAGGCAAGGGCGACCGGCCAAAGGTCGACGCCGACTTCCGCAAGGTCGTCCTGGCACGACTCGGCGACGCGAACGGCAAGGTGGTCGCGGCGGCCCTCGGCGCCGTCCGCCTGCTCACCGGTGGCATCAAGCCCGACGCCGTGGCCCTCGACCGGGTCCTGAAGCTCGCCGTCAAAGGCACAGCCCCGGGCCGCGCCGCGGCCATTGACGCCCTCGTCAACGTCCGGGCGTTCCAACTCCCGCGCGCGGTACCCGGCGACGTGAAGGGTAGGGTCGTGGCTGCCATCCTGCCGGCCCTCGACGCCAAGGCGCCCTTCCTCGTGGCCACCGCGGCGCACCGGCTCGCGCGCTCCGCCTACGTCCAGATGCCCCACCGCGACAAGCTCGCCGCCGCCGCAAAGCGCCTCGAGGGCCACGCCGATCCCGGTGTCCGGGCGATGGCCCTCCTGATCGCTGCGAGGGTGGCCAAGGCAACCGAAAAGGCCGAGATCGCCTCGCGTCTCCGCAAGGGCATCGCCGACAAGTCCGCCGTCGTCAGAGCCGCCGCCCTCGACGCCGCCGTCGCCCTGGGCGATCCCACCCTGGCCCACGACGCCATCACGCGCCTCGACGACGCCGGCCAGGCCGACCACAGCGTACGAGGCTTCACCGCCCTCGACGGCAGCCCCGGCCAGGTACGCATCCGCATCGCCGATGCCCGTGTCGATTCAGCCGCGCTCCGCGCTCTCCAGGCCCTGTCCGGTGGCAAGTTCACCTACAAGCGTCCGGCGGGTCCCCAGCGAGACGCCCGCCGCGCCGAGGCGATCAAGGCGGCGCGGGCCTGGTACGAGACGGCCAAGACGACGCTGCCCAGGGCTCCAGTCGCCGCGAAGTAGGATCCTCGGACGCTGCGGCAGAGTCGAGAGGCGGCGCGCTGCACGCGTCCGCCGCACCGTCCTGGGACAGGTCGCGGCGGCGAACACGAGACCATGATCACCCGTGCCGCTCTCGCAACGCATCGAGCTCGGCGTGGAGCCGGTCCGGGTCGGGGACCTCCATCTCGGGCGCAGCGAGGATCGCCACGCCCGCGGCGCGCCGGTCGTCGCTGGTGCTCGGGAAGGCCAGATCGATGGCGTCTCGAACCAGCGTCGCAACCGAGACGCGCCGCTTTGCAGCCTCGGCTTCGAGTCGTCGGTGACGGTCGTCGTCAATCAGTAGTTGGAGACGCCTCGTCAGCATGAGCATGCATTAGCATACTCAGCGTCGTTACGAATCCATCCCCGGGAGGCGTGGGCGGCGCCAGCCGACGACTAGCTTCATCCCCGGACGCAGGGTCTTGCGCCGACGGATGCCGTTCCACTTCGTGAGGTGCTTCACCTTCACGCGGAACTTGCGGGCGATGCGCCACAGGCTGTCCCCGCGGCGGACCTTGTAGTAGCGGGGCAGCGGCTTGAGGGCGGCGGTGCCGTGCTTCTTGATGTAGTCCACCGCCGCGGCGAGCGCGCGTGGGGCACGGAAGCGGATGTGCATGTGGTCGGCGTGGCCCCGCAGGTGACGCAACACCGCCTCCCGATAGCCTCGACCGTGCGGGTATTGGAAGACGCGAGCGAGCTCGTTTGGGCTGACCTTGGCGACATCCCGGGCGTAGACGTACAGCGGCTTCTGGAGTCGGTAGTCGATGAAGGCGATCTGGACCTTGTCGTCGGCGAGCATCGACTCGAGCAGCGTCCAGGTGCGGGCGACGTCGAGGGTGCGGGCCCGGGCCTTCACGAAGCGGTCGGGCTGGTCCTTCTTGAAGTAGTAGCCGATGTCGACGTCGCGCCCCGATTGGTGGGAGAGGTGGCGCTTCAGCCGACCGCCGCCCTTGCCCGAGATATCGCCCACGAAGAGCCGCGGGGTCTTGGGGTGCTTGGCGTGGACCGCGTCCACCGCGGCCTCGATCGCGTGTACGCACTCCTCGGTCCCGTAGTTGGTGTGGCTCCGTGACTTGATGCGCGCGCTCTGGACCAGTCGCTCGGCGCGGACGAGCCAGCCGGCGTTGGGCTTGCCGATCGACACGCTGCGGCTGGGGACGACCACCTCCGGCTCGGGGATCTCACGCGACGGCGGCGGGACGCTGGCGGCGATCTCCTCCTCCGCGTTCTCGACGTCCTCGACGTGCTGGTCAACGACGTCCGCCGCGATGGCGCGGGCCAGCTCGGCCTCGAACTGTGCCTGGACGGCGGCGTCGTCGGGACCCCGCGTCGCGGCCCACGCCGGACCGACCCAACCGTTCTCGGCCTCTGGGGCGCCCAGCCACACCGGTGGGCTCCCCGCCCACGCGGCGCCGGCGAACAAGAATGTCGCCAAAAGTGGTCGCATGTAGGACTCCGTAGGTCTATTCCTCACCATATTGATGATTGCCGTTGGAAAAGTCCAGCGTTGGGCCCACGGGCGGGTTGCGGTAGAAACACGATATGGGAGATCGCACCGACTATCTGGTCGAGTACGTCCGCGACTCGATCATCGGCAACGACCAGGCGCTCCACGGGCCCTATGGTCTGCGTCGCTTGGTCTACGCCGACTACACCGCGTCGGGTCGATCGCTCTCCTTCATCGAGGACTTCCTCCGCCGCGAGGTGATGCCCCTCTACGCGAACACCCACACGCAGATGTCCGGCACTGGGCGCCAGACCACGCGGTTTCGCGAGGACGCTCGTCGAATCATCGCCGACGCGGTCGGGGCCGATCCCGAGCGCGACGTGGTCATCTTCTGCGGCTCCGGGGCCACCGCGGCCGTGAACCGGGTCGTCGATGTCCTCAACCTCCGGCTCCCACCGGATCTCGACGCCCGCTACGACCTGTCGGGGCGGATCCCCCCAGCCGAGCGGCCGGTGGTCTTCATCGGACCCTACGAGCACCACTCCAACGAGCTCCCCTGGCGGGAGTCCATCGCCGACGTGGTCGTCATCGACCAGGACGCCGACGGCCACATCGACGAGGCTCATCTCGAGCGGGAGCTCGTCGCCTACGCCGACCGGCCGATGAAGGTCGGGAGCTTCTCCGCGGCGTCCAACGTGACGGGCATCGGGACCGACACCCGCGCCATCGCCGCGCTCCTCCACCGCCACGGTGCCTACTCGTTCTGGGATTTCGCCGCCGCCGGTCCCTACGTCCAGATCGAGATGAACATGCGCGACGACGAGCCGGACGGCGACCTCGTCTACAAAGACGCCATCTTCCTCTCGCCCCACAAGTTCATCGGCGGCCCGGGCACCCCGGGCGTTCTGGTCGTGAAGCGGAACTTGTTTCGCAGCGACGTCCCCTCCGCCCCCGGCGGCGGCACCGTCGAGTACGTCAACGCCATCGAGCACAGCTACTCCCACGACGTCGTCGAACGGGAGGAGGCGGGGACTCCGGCGATCATCGAGTCGATCCGCGCCGGCCTCGTCTTCCAGCTCAAAGACGCCGTGGGCGTCTCCGCCATTCAAGCCCGCGAGCACGACTTCATTCGCCGCGCGATCTCCGAGTGGCGCGCCCACCCGCGCATTCGAATCCTCGGCGAGCTCGACGCATGGCGGCTCTCGATCGTCTCCTTCATGGTGCTCTACGACGACGTCCGGTACCTCCATCACAACTTCGTGGTCGCTTTGCTCAACGACCTCTTCGGCATCCAGGGGCGCGGCGGCTGCTCCTGCGCCGGCCCCTACGGACACCGGCTCCTCGACATTGATCTGACGCGGTCCAAGGCCTTCGAGCGCGAGATCCTGCGGGGCTGCAGGGGCGTCAAGCCCGGCTGGACGCGGCTCAACTTCAACTACTTCGTCTCCGAGGTCGTCTTCGACTACCTGGTCGAGGCGGTGAAGATGGTCGCCACCGACGGCTGGCGCCTCTTGCCCGACTACGTCTTCGAGCCCGACAGCGGCCGTTGGCACCACGTCGAGGGTCCCGTGGCGACGCGGTTGGGTCTCGATGATCTGAGCTATTGTTCCGGGCGCCTCGCCTACCGTTCGCGCCACGCGACGGAGCCGGAGGCCGCGCTGGCGAGCTACCTCGAAGACGCCCGTCGCATCTTCGACGCCGCCGCCGATCGCTACGTCGAGCCCGCCCCTGATCCGCCGCTCAACGCGGACTATGAGTCGCTACGCTGGTTCCCCCTGCCCGGCGAGGTCGCCGCCCGGCTCACCGAGGCAACGCCAGGCGAGGGCTAGCCCGGCGAGCGCCAGGAGCCGCGGCGGGAGCGGCCCGGCGCTCACCCCCACGATGGCGACGGCGACCAGGACTCCGGTGGTCGTGAGCCGGAACGCGACCCAGCCGCGCGCCCAGCGACCGGCGCGGCGGCCGCTCCCGAGCAGCCGGATGGCGGACCACCAGAGCAGCGCGTCCATCGGAAGGAAGGCGAGCGCCAGCCAGTTCTCCTTCATATCCGGCCACGCCGTCCCGAAGGCCACCACGAGGAGCAGGGTGCCCAGGAAGGCCGATCCGCCCGCCCACACCGCCAGCACGACACCCCGCGCGCGCGGCCCTCGGGCGCCGATCCACCACGCGAGCAACAGGAGCAGGGCCGCGGCGGAGGCGATCACCGCCTGCGCACCGTGGGGCCAGGCGCCGACCGGGTCGGGCCCCTTCCGGGTATGCAACCGGACCGGGTCACCGAGCAAGGTGCCACCGGAGGACAGCACGACGTTTTGCAGGGCCTCCCCCAACGCCACGGGGCGATAGGCCAGCTCCCACGGCGTGCGCGGCGCGTCCAAAGAGACGCCGGGCACCAACTCCGTCAACAACTGAAGGCCCAGCCATCCCGAGTAGGCGCGCCGCACGTCGTCGCGGTAGCTGCTGGTGGTGGGCTCCGTGCCCGCCGACGCGTAGACCGCCCCGCCGCTGTAGGTGTCGAGGTAGTCGCGCAGGCGGGTGGCGCAGTTGTCGCGGAAGGTGTCGTAGACGTAGTGCTTGTGGGCGTCTGTCGTGTCGCGGTCCATCCGCTCCACCAGCCGGCGGCGGGCGCCCGCGTCGAGCTGCACCGGGAAGAGCTCGATGGTCCGGTCCTCCCGCTTCCAGCGCGCCAGGTTCTTCGCGAACGGCGCCGTGGCGCCCCAGAACTCGACCCGCCCCGTGAGGAAGTCCTGCACGTAGTTGGGCCGGTTCCAGTCGGTGATCCCGAAGTTGTAGACGCGGGCCTTCCTCAACCGCTGCTTGGGTTTGCCCACCACCATCGCCGCGTGCCCATAGAGGCTCCACACCGCGTCCCCGGGTCCCACGATGGCCAGGTGGACCGTCGGCGGCGGCTGGGGCGGCGCCGCGAGGAGCGCGATGGCGAGGCCTGCGAGCATTGGGGGGAGCCGGTGTTGCTGCGTTGAGGTGAGCGTGGGTACCATGCGCGCCCTTTGAGGTGGAGGCGCTCGTGTCCGACGACCTGATGCAAAAGGCCATCTCGCTGTGCAAGCGGCGCGGCTTCGTCTTCCAGTCGTCCGAAATCTACGGCGGACTGCGAAGCGCCTACGACTACGGGCCGCTCGGCGTCGAGCTCAAGCGCAACCTGATGAACGCGTGGTGGCGCGACATGGTCCACAGCCGCGAGGACGTGGTGGGCCTCGACGCCTCGATCATCATGCACCCGCGCGTGTGGGAGGCCTCGGGTCACCTCTCGGGCTTCAGCGATCCGCTGGTCGACTGCAAGGTCTGCAAGGAGCGATTCCGCGCCGATCAGGCGCCGCAGGTCGCAGCGGGGGAGGCGGTCACGCTCAGCTTCGCCGACAAGGGGCGCGCCAAGACCGCCCTGGCGATCGTCGCCGAGCACTTCGGCGTCGAGCTCGAGCGCCGCGGCAAGACGCTGGTGGGGGCGACCGCTGGCGACCGCGGCTACGTCTGCTCCGTCTGCGGATCCCCCTTCCTGAGCGAGGAGCGCCAGTTCAACCTGATGTTCCGCACCAGCCTGGGCGCCGTCGATCCGATGGGCGCGATGGCCAACGCCATCGAGCGCGGCGACTTCGAGGGTCTCACGGGCGCCGAACTGCGCACCAAGATCGACGCCATCACGAAGGAGAGCGCCGTCTACCTGCGCCCCGAGACCGCCCAGGCGATGTTCGTTCAGTTCGCCAACGTCCAGCAGTCGATGGCGATCAAGGTGCCCTTCGGCATCGCCCAGATGGGCAAGTCCTTCCGCAACGAGATCACCGTCGAGCACTTCATCTTCCGCTCCTGCGAGTTCGAGCAGATGGAGATGGAGTTCTTCTGCGAGCCCGGCACCGACGATGGCTGGATGGACTACTGGACCGGCGCCCGGATGAGTTGGTGGCAGAAGTTCGCCAACGATCCCGGGAAGTTCCGCTTGCGCCCCCACGAACCCGAGGAGTTGGCCCACTACGCCAAGGCCTGCTTCGACATCGAGTACCTCTACCCCTGGGGTTGGGGCGAGCTCGAGGGCATCGCCAACCGCACGGACTACGACCTGAAGAAGCACGCCAAGCACAGCGGCGCGAAGCTCGAGTACTTCGACCCTCAGCAGAAGAAGAGGTTCGTGCCCTACGTCATCGAGCCCGCGGCGGGCGCCACCCGCGGCGTCCTCGTCTACCTCCTCGACGCCTACCACGAGGAGGAGATCACGACGGCCAAGGGCACCGACACCCGCGTCGTCCTCAAGCTCCACCCCGAGCTGGCGCCGGTCAAGGTGGGCGTCCTCCCGCTGGTGAAGAAGAACGGCATGCCCGAAAAGGGACGCGCGGTCGTCGAGGCCCTCCTAGCCCGCGGCATCAACGCCAAGTACGACGAGCAGCACGCCATCGGGAAGCGCTACCGCCGCCACGACGAGATCGGCACGCCCTGGTGCCTCACCATCGACGGCCAGACGATGGAGGACGACACCATCACCCTGCGCGACCGCGACACCATGGCCCAACGCCGCATCTCCATCGACGCCGCCGTGACCGAGATCGAAGCGCTCCTCCGCGGTTGATCCAGGTCTCTTGCGACTCCGCGCAGCCTCCGTGCCTCTAAACAAGTAGGCGCGATTCGCTAGAATGGGCGCAGGAGGTTGAATGCTGGGAGCTGGCTGGACCATTGGGCGCCTGTTCGGGGTCCCCGTGCGCGTCCACGTCTCGCTGCTCCTCGTCGTGCCGGCGCTGGCGCTCTGGTTGGGCACTCGCGGCGCCGCGGCGGGGGCGACGCAGCTCGGCTTTGACGCAAGCGCGCTGGTGCTGCACCCCTTCCTCTTCGGGGTGCTGCTCACGGCGGGCATCTTCCTCACGATCATCGCCCATGAGCTGGGCCACGCCCTGGTGGCCACCGCCCAGGGAGCACAGGTTCGCGGCATCACGTTGATGGTGCTCGGCGGAATCACCGAGATCGCCCAGCGGGAGGCGACGCCCACCCAGCAGTTCTGGGTCGCGGTCGCCGGCCCGATGGTGAACGCGGGCCTTGGCGCCCTGGCCCTCGCCGTCTTTCGCGTCCCCGGGCTGCCCCTCGACGCGATGTTGTTGGTGCTCTACTTCGGCACCTTCAACCTCTTCGTGGCGGCGCTGAACATGGTGCCCGCCTTCCCCCTCGACGGCGGTCGCATCGTGCGGGCGCTGCTGCAAGCGCGCATGCCCGCGGAGCGTGCCACGCGCATCGCCGCGCGCGTCGGGCGCATCATCGCGGTCTCGGTCGGCATCATCGCGCTGCTGAACCTCGACCTGGTCCTCTTCGTGGTCTGCGTCTTCGTCTTCCTGGGCGCCGGCGTCGAGGAGGCCGGCTACGACATCCGCGAGCGCCTGCGTGGGATGCCCGTCTCGAGCGCCCTTGAGTCGCGGGTGGCGACGTTGCCGCCCAGCCTCGATGTGCCCGCCGCCCGGGCGCACCTCGAAACGCAGCGCGCCGAGGCGGCGCTGGTTCGCGACCTCGATGGGCTGCACGGTGTGGTCACGCTTCGTGAGCTCGCCGGCGGCGCCGGCCACGTCGGTGGCTTGCTGGTCGGACCGCCCGCCACGGTTCAGCTCGGAGATGACCTTCAAGACGCCTTCGACGAGATCCGCCGCACCGCGTCGCCGGTGGTCGTCACCGACGACGCAAACGCCTTGGTGGGCGTGGTCACGAGCGCCTCGATCGCGCGGGCGCTGTCGGAGGCGCCGCCGCCGCCTCGTCACCTGCCGGTTACAACGGGCTGACCTTTCGGTATAGGGAAGGTGAGATGTCGTATCTGGACTACAGCCTCGAAGCGCACGTCGGCCACCTCCGGCTGACGAACGAGCCGAAGCTCAACGCGATGGGACCCGAGTTCTGGGACGGCATGGCCGCCCGGATGGCGGAGATCGATGCCGACCGCGAGGTTCGCGCGCTGGTGATCACTGGGGCAGGCCGGGCGTTCACCGCTGGCCTCGACCTCATGGAGATGATGCCGCGCCTGCCCATCGGCACCGACGGCAAGCCCGATGGGCTCCGGCAGGCTCGCTTGCACCAGCTCATTCGCGACATGCAGGGCGCGATCACGTCCGTGGAGCGCAGCCGGGTCCCCGTGATCGCGGCGATCCACGGCCACTGCATCGGCGGCGGCGTCGACCTCGCCACCGCCTGCGACATCCGCATCTGCTCCGCGGACGCGAACTTCAGCGTGCGCGAGGTGCGGCTCGCGATGGTGGCCGACGTAGGGACGCTCCAGCGATTGCCGGCCATCGTGGGTCAGGGCGTCGCGCGCGAGCTGGCCTTTACGGGTCGCGACTTCGACGCCGCTTATGCCGAGGGAATCGGGCTCGTCAGCCGGGTGCTGCCGGACCGAGAAGCGCTGCACGCCGCGGCCTTTGAGCTCGCGGGCCAGATCGCCGCCAACCCGCCCCTCGCGGTCCAAGGCACCAAGGCCGTGATGAACCACGGCGTGCGCGCCGACGTCGATCGCGGCCTCGAGTACGTGGCGACTTGGAACGCAGCGCACCTGGTGACGCAGGACTTGGGGGTCGCCGTGACGGCGTTCGTCTCGCAGCAGGAGCCGGAGTACTCGGGAAGGTGACGCGGTTGGCTGAGGATCTCCCCGACGGGCAGGGGCTACCGGCGGCGTTCGCGTCGTTGGGGGCCGAGCTCGTCGACCTACAGCGCCGAATCACAGCGCTGCATGGCGCGCTGGCCGCTGGCTTCGACGACGCCGCCGAGGTGGAGCTCGACGCGTTGCGGGCCGAGCGCGACCAACGCTTGATGAGCTGGGCCCAGATGGCGCTGCGTTGGCAGCTCGAGGGCGGCGAGGTCCTCCTGGGAACCGACGACGAGGACGACGAAGACGAGACGCTCCACGGCGTCTACGAGAGCGACCCGGGCGGCTCCATCCTCGACAGCGTGGTGCTCGGGCCGGCGTGGACTCAGTCAGCCCCCGTCGAGCTCGACCTCGTGGAACAAAACGAGCGCGCACAGGCGGTGCTGCGGCGATTGCCTCCGCCCGCTCCGGCGCCGGAGGGTCAGGCCTGGTTCGATGAGTCCAACGCGATTCACCAGGAGCTGCTCGGCGTCCAGTCCTGGGCCGACTTCCCGCGCACGGTGCAGCACGCGCTCACCGCTCAGTTCGCCGCGCGCCTTCGGCGCCTTCAGGACGACGCGCCGGCCCAGGTCAAGGTCGTGGTGCAGCTCCAGCTCAAGAAGGACTTCGCCCGCCTCGGCCAGTTCAGCGGAGAGCAACAGCCGGGGTGGGTCGCCGGGCTGGGTCGGAACAACTCACCGGAACATGGGAGCTGGACGGCCGACGCCGACGAGGCGTGGCAGGCCCTACGACGTGAGCTCGGCGCCAAGGCGATGGAGGCCGAGCGGGCGGCGCTCAACCCCGAGATCGCCCTCAGCGAGCTCGAGGCGCTCCTCCGCGAGGGCGCCGAGTCGGCGAACATCCGCCGGGGGGCCATCCGTGCGCTCAACGCCGGCCTTGGGCCGGACGATCCCCGGCTGACCCGCATCCTGGTGCCTCACCTCGAGGCGCTGGCCGGCGACAAGGGGCTGAAGCGTCTGCGCAAGGCGGTCCGCTCAGCGTCGGCGGCCACCCCGGCCGCCGACACCGATCCCCCCGAGGCGCCGCTCCCCGAGGATTGGGCGCTGTGGCCCCTCGTCCGCGGCAAGGTCGGCGTCATGGTCGGTGGCGAGCCCCGCGACGCAGCGCGGCTGCGCATCGAGTCCGCCTTCGAGTTCCGGCGCCTCACCTGGGAGTCGAGCTACGACATCCGCGGGGTGCAGCGCCTCGCGGAGCGCGTGCGCGGTGGCGGTATCGACGTCGTTCTCCTGCTGGCTCGGTTCATCAGCCACAAGACGACGGACCTGTTGGTCCCCGCGCTCAAGGACGCGAACATCCCCTGGGCGATGGTCGAGCGTGGCTACGGCGTGACCGCCGTCCAACGGGCGCTCGAGCGCTATCTGGGCGAGCGAGACGACCAGTAGCCCTTTTTTTCCTCATCGAGAGAACTTTCGAAAGCGGCGTGCGTTCCAATCCCCATCAAGCAACTCGGGAGCCTCGCCATGAAGCCGTTTCTCGCCGCCCTCACCCTGCTGTTCGCCTTCGGCTCGACCACCGCCCACGCCTGCGCGATGAAGCGAGTGCGCATCAAGGCGAAGCCCGTCTTGATGGTGCAGACGTTGAAGGACGCGGCCCGCGCCGAGACGAGGGGCAACACCCGCAGCGCCATCCGACGCTACGAGCGGGCGATGAACGCCAAGGGCGACGTGAAGCTGAAGGCGCGCGCGGCGTACAAGGCGGCGACGCTGCACCTCGCGGAGGGGCGAACGGCGAAGGCCCGGAGCCGGCTGAACACCGCCGTGAAGTTCGACAGCCGCCATGCGATGGCCCACGCCGTGCTGGCCCGACTCCTGGCGGAGGACGGCGATCTCTCCGAGGCCCGCGCACACCTGAAGAAGGCCCAGGCCAACGGGGCCGAGGTCGACGCGGTCGTGGCCGCGGAGCGAGCCATCCTCCTCGGCGCCGCCACGGCGCTGCTGGGCACCTGAACCTCGCCGCCCTCCTCCTCTTCGCCCTCCCCGCCGCGGCCCTGAGCCCGCAGGCGACCCGGGGCCGCGCCGTCGTCGAGGCGGCCCAATGCACTCGTTGCCACCCCATCAGCGGTGCCCAGGGCGTCCCCCCCGCGGCCCGCGACTTCCACTGCGTCGACTGCCACACCTGGATCCTCGGCACCCGCGGCAAGCCCGATGTCATCGCCAAGCAGCGCGAGACCTTCCCCGACTGGGATCGCTACCTCGAGAACATCGTCCACTTCGTCGAGCTCCCGGATCTGGGCACCTTGACGCGCCGCGTCGACCCCGCCTTCGTCCGGCGCTTCCTCGACGGGCCCTTCGATCTCCGACCCCACCTCGAGGAGTCGATGATCCCGCTGCGGCTCGACGCCGCGGAGAAGGACGCCGTGGTGGCGTTCCTCACCGAGATCAACGGCCCGCGGGCCGTGAAGCGCGGCGACGCGAAGCGGGCGCCCATCGAGCCGGCCCGGATCGCGGCGGGCCGTGAGCGCTTCGTCAGCCGCGGCTGCCCCACCTGCCACCTGCTGGGCAACGACGCGCTGATGCCCGGGCTCGGCGTGGCCTTCTACGAGGCGATGCGGCCCAGGGCTCGCCTGGCGCCGAACCTGCGCTACGTCCGCGAGCGGATCCCCCGCGACGTCCTGGTCCGCTTCATCGTCGATCCCAGCGCCGTCGATCCGAGCAGCGCCATGCCGCGACAGGCCGTCAGCGTCGAGGACGCCGAGCGCATCGCCGACTTCTTGCTCGCGACCCCCATCCAGGTCAAAGGCAGCGCCCCGAAGCGCCCGGAGGTGAAGCTGCTGAAACGGGAGGTGACCTACGACGAGGTCCACGACGAGGTGCTCGGGCGGATCTGCGTGCATTGCCACATGGATCCCGCGAGCAACAACGGCGACGGCGGAGCGGGCAATAGCGGGGGTCTGGGCTACCCGGGGCTGTCCCTGAACCTGGAGACCCACGCGGGGGTGATGGCGGGGCTGGTTCGCGACGGCGAGCGCGTGTCGGTGACGCAGGGGTCGACGCCGCTTCTGCTGGAGGTCTTGCTGCGCCGCTGGGACGAGGCTGAGCGCGACTTCCGGCCGCCCTTCGCGGACTTGCCCCAGGCGGGGGAGCCCACCAGCGCGGCGCGCCCGGGGATGCCGCTCGGGCTGCCGCCGCTGTCGGTCGAGCAGATCGCGCTGGTGAAGACGTGGCTCGCTCAGGGCGCGCAGGGGCGGAAGTAGAGCCTCAGCCGCGGTCGGCGACGGCCTTCGGACCGAGGGTGAGCTCCGCGGCGGCGTCCTGGAAGCGGATGCGCGCCAGCATCAACTCCTCCTGGTTCGAGACCACCGCGATCGTGGCCTGCTGCACCCGCTCGGAGATGTCTGTGAGCTTCCGCTCGAGGTGGCGCCGCAGCGTCTTGCCCGAGCGCGTCAGATCCAGGCGCTCGATCTGCTCCGTCAGCTCTGCCGCGCGGTCGCGGTACTCCCCCATCCGTGCTCGCAGGCTCTCGATCTGCGCGTGGTGCTCGGCCATCGAGTCGTGGATGCCGAGGACCGCCCCGAGGGCGTCGGCGAAGGCCGCGTCGCCCGGCCGAGTCTCCAGGTAGCGGCGCATGAGCTCGACGCCGATGGCCGAGCGAAGGTCGACCGTCTTCGTCAGCGGCGTCCAGGCCGAGACGGTGACCTCCTGGGTCTGCTCCGGGCCCAGCTCCACCGCGAAGAGGTAGCTCTCCCCCCGGCGCTCGAAGGCCTCCGGGGCGTCCCCGAGCTTCCAGCCCGCGGGGAGGTTGTGACGCAGGAAGACGGTGGTCGCCTCGTGTTGGCGGTTGACCACGCGGAACTTCGTGCTGCGCGTGTGTCGCACCTCGGCGGTGAAGACGCCGCGACGCACGGTGAGCAGGCGCGCCACGGCGTCTTGCGTCTCCCGCTCGCGCGTCACGATGACCTGCCGGTCGAGGGCGAAGGGGATCACGGTCGTCGCCTCGGGCGGGATCGAGTCCGTGAGCCCCTCGCCGATGAAGCGCGCGTTCCCGTAGACCGTGACCGGGCCGGCCTCGAGGGTCGAGCCGGTGGGGTTGCGGAAGCGCACCGAGCGGAACGCGTAGCGGGCGTCGCCGCGCTGGCTGTCGGGATCGTAGAGGTAGACCACCTCCCCGGGGGTCTCCTCGTCGGTGACGGCGACCATGGCGCTGGTGCCCCGCGCGATGGTCATCGGCGTCCGCGACTCGAAGTGGCTCTCGCCGACGGGCTGGCCGTCGTCCGTCGGATCCGCGGCGGCGGGCTCCCGGGCGAGCTTCAGCTCGACGCCGGCGTTCTTCCCCGGCTGGTGCCCGCGGCCGTCGACCACCACTCGGTCGGGGGCCACGCCGAGCTCGACGAGGCGGTTGCGCACGACGTTTGCGCGGTCGAGACCGCGGGCCGGCGCCTCACCCGCCTTCGCGAAGCCCGAGACGGTGACCCGGGCCTTGCTGCCGCGGAGCTGGCTCGCCAACGCGTCCAGCCGCCCGTTCGGGGCGGGCTGCGCGCGGCGCACGGGCCGAGGCGCGCTGGGCACGCCGCCTACCTCGGCCTCGGCGTAGGCCTCCGCAAGCGCGTCCGGGTGCCCCGCCGGGCGCGCGATCTGATCATCGCCGAGGGCCACAACGGTCCCCCCCGACACACCGTCGGTGTGCGTCGCTCCCCCCGTCGGAGGCGCCTGCACGAAGGCCCGCCCGCCGCCGAGGTGCTCGCGCTGTACGTGGACGACGGAGCGCAGGTCGTAGCGAAAGGACAACGCCGAGCTCGAGCCGACGCCCACCGTGACCTGCTCCCAATCCTCCCCGGACGTGTTGTCGACGATCGCCCAGCCCTGGATCGAGACCTGCCCGTCGTCGCCGACGACCACCCGGTAGCTCGGCTTCCACGCGGGGGCGTCGGTGATGTAGGTCATCACGAGCTCACGCTCGGTCCCGGGTGGGAGCTGAATCGTCATCTCGACGTCGTCGCCGCGGGTCGCGCCCGCCGTCGGGTACGAAACCGGCACGGGATCCCCGGAGCCCGCCTCGGCGACGGTGAGCGACTTGAGGAAGTCGTCGATCTTGTCCTGGGGGACCGTGAGGACGAGCTTGTCATCCACCGTCCGGGCGCGACGCTCGTAGTAGGCGATCCCGTTGCGGTAGACGACGACGCGGCCGAGGGCGCTGTCGCTGGAGTCGACGTGGCTGGCGAGCCCGCCGCCACACGCGGCGAGGCTCGACGCCAACAGGAGGAGGGCGTTTCTCATCGTGGCTTCCTGGCATGTTGTGGGTCTCGTGCCTGGAGTGAACGGGCGAGCCCAGGAGACGATCTACGGCCGCGCTATTGGAAGAGGCGGTCCAGCCGGTCCCCGCGGGTAGAGGCCTTCCCGGTGAAGGCGACGTCGGCGCAGAGGTCGTCGTCGCCGATGATGGTGTCGCCGTCGGTGGTCTCGGCGATGGCGTCGGTCTTCCAGCCGAGGCGCGCGAGCAGGGTGTCGGGATCGCCGAGTCCGCTGCCCTCGGCGCCCTCGCAGGCGAAGTCCTGGGCGAGGTTGGCGCCGAGGCTGCGCACGCGCCAGGTGTCCCGGCCCTCCCGGACCAGCTCGAAGGGGGTGTCCCAAAGGTCGAGGGCGGTGTCGCGCCCCCCGCGCGAGGTGAGGGCCTCGTCGCGTAGGAAGCGGGCCCACCGATCGTCATCACGGAGCATCCGGGAGGCGGCGCGCTCGCTGCTCGTCGTCGAGAGGGTGCGCGCGATGGTCTCGATCTCCGTGCGCGTCATCACCGCTTTGACCAGGTCCTTCGCCACCTCGACCGCCCGCCCGCCGGTGCGGACGCTGAAGATGATGCCCGCCACCGCGAGGACGATCGGGAACGTACGGCGGAGGAAGGCGCCCACCTCAGCGACCCTGGAGCGCGTCGAGGCGATCGGCGCAGCCCTCGTCGAGGCGCAGCGCGGCCTCGAAGTTGGCCAGCAGCACGGAGTGGAAGAGCTCGGCGGGGAGGCGCAGGAGCGAGACGTCGTTGGCGGCCACCACCGAGGCGGTCCGCGACCCGGTGGCGATGAGGGCGAGCTCTCCGAAGTAGTCGCCGGGCCCGAGCTCCGCGAGCAGATCGCCGTCGCGGATGACTCGGCAGCGCCCCTCGCGAAGCAGGTACATCGCGTCGCCGGGATCGCCTTCGCGCAGGATGACCTCCCCCGCCCCCCGGGCCTCTGAGACGAGCCCGCGCTGGAGCTGGTCGAGCTCGGGGGGGGACAGCTCGCGCAAGGGCGGGATCTCCCTCAACAGCGCCGCGACGCGGAGGTCCTCCACGCAACGGTCCCGAGGCAGGTCGCTCTCGTCGAGGATGTGGTCGAAGGCCTCGCGCTCGAGGGTGAGCACCACCACCTCGTCCATCGCGCGAACGGTAGCGGTGCGCGGCCGGCCCTCGAGCAACGCGACCTCGCCGAAGAACGCGCCGGGGCCGAGGTGGGCGACGTCGTGGACGATCCCGGAGGCCTCGCAGACCTCGACGCGGCAATGCCCTGACAACAAGAAGCAGAAGCGGTCGCCGACGGTGCCCTGGGTGATGACCGCGGACTCGGGCGGGTGCGCCTCCCGTCGGAGGGCGAAGGCCACCATCCCTCGGGCGGTGGCGTCGAGCCCGGCGAGGAAGGGCACCCCGTCGGCTCCGGCGAGGAAGGCGCGGGTCTCCGCCTCTCCCGCGTCGCCGCGGCGCACGACGGGCGGCCGGGTGCGGAGGAGCTGCACGAGGAAGGCGCCCACCAGGCCGGCCAGCGCGGCGGCGTAGAGCGCCCCCGCCACCGCGACGACGCCGACCAGCAGGCCGGTGACCACGAGCGAGGCCTCGAAATGCGCGACGCCGGTGCCGCTGATCGTGGCGCCGAGTAGGCCCGTGGCCCCCGGGAGCAGTCGCTCGCCGACCAGCGCGAGGACCAGCAGGGCGTGGAGCAGCCAGAGCGTCACGAGCAGCAGATAGCGGCGCTCGTCGGGGGTGGTCGGCGCGCGCTTGCGTAGGTTTCGACCGACCTGGCGCACCAGGAAGTGCAAGGCGCGTCGGCGCAGGCTCGGGATGCGCGTGAGCATTCCGGCGAGGTGCCACGCGTCGGTTCGGCCGTAGGGGGAGAGGTTGGCGACCAGCGCCAGCGTGGCGACCACCGAGACGAGGCGCGCGACGCCGCTCTGGGTGGTCACGTACGCCGCCGCGCAGAGGGCCGCGACCCACGCGAGGGAGGACAAGCCGACCAACGCCAGGTGGATCCGGCGGTCGCGTGAGGCGCTCCCCCGGTGGCGCTGATCGGCCTCGATGTGGAGCACCCCCCACGTGAGGCGGAGACCGGCACCGGGGACGGCGACGCCGAGGCTGCGCATGGCGAGGCCGCGGGCCAGGCCGCGGATCGAGAGCACCAGGGCCGCGCTGGCGTAGAGGAGGGCCAGGAGCGTGAGGGGGGCGTCGGTCGTGGGCAGGGGGTTGGTGAGCTGTGGCAACCCGCCGTAGACCGCGGCGACGCACCAGACCGCCGCGAGCAGCAGGAAGCCCACGAGGTGGAAGCGCTTCCACACCGCGGCGGGGATCAGGCGACCCGCCGCGAGGGGGGCGGCGAGGAAGGGGAGCAGGAGGTGGAGATCGCCGAGGCGCCGAAAGAGGCGGCCCGTCAGGGATGGGCGCCGACGCCCGAAGAGGTGGCTCGCCTCCGGCCCCACGCCTTCGAGGAGCGAGGCGTCATCGAGGCGGCGCAGCAGCGCCAGCACCTGCATTGGCCGGACGCCCAGATCGACGGCGGCGCGCACGACCGCGCCGAGGTCGCGGCCATCGAGCAGGTCGAGGACCATCGCCTCGTGGGCGGCGACGTCCATGAAATGGGAGCCCGCCGAGAGCTGGACGCGCCCGAGCGCGAGCCCACGATGGCCGACGCCCGGGACGAGTCGAGGGTGAGCGGTCGCGGAGGCGGCGGTGTCCATTGACGTTGCGTACCAAATCGGCGCACCGCCCGCTTGGATTGAGGGGGGGCTTCCTTCGTTGGCCGAAAACGCGTGTGATGCGTGCGTGTCGTCCACCCCTGATCGTGGCGTGCTGCCGAGGTGGCTCTTTCTGCGCCTCCTCGGTGTCGTGCATCTCGTCGCCTTTACGTCGGTGTGGGTCCAGGCCGACGGGCTGTTCGGAGCGGAGGGTATCTCTCCCGCCGGGCCCTACCTCGAGCAGGCGGCGAGGGTGCTCGGAGCGCGCGGCGATTCGCTCTGGCTCCGGGTGCCGACCCTCGCTTGGTGGCTCGGGACAGACGCGGGGGCGATCGATCTCATGTGCGGCGCGGGTGTGCTCTTCGCGCTCTTGCTGGTCGTGGGGCTGCTACCCCGCCTGACGCTCGTGGCGCTGTGGGCCCTCTACCTCAGCGTCTTCTCCATCTCCGGCATCTTCCTTGGCTACCAGTGGGACATTCTTCTGCTCGAGGTCACCTTGCTGGCCGTCTTCTACGCCCCCGACGGCTTGTGGCCGAGACCCGCGACCGAGGCGGCCCCGTCGTGGATCGCCATCTGGATGCTGCGCCTGCTCTTCTTCAAGTTGATGTTCTCGGCGGGGGTCGTGAAGCACGGCAACCCCACCTGGGACGCCCTGACGGCCCTCGACTTCCACTTCTGGACCCAGCCCCTGCCGCACGGGGCCGCGTGGTTCGCCCACACGTTGTCGGAGGGATGGCGAGCGGTGGGCGTGAGCTTCACGATGTACGCCGAGCTCGTCGTCCCGTTCCTGGTCTTCGTCAACCCCCGGCGAGGGCGGCTCCTGGTCTTCGCCTTCGTCTCGGCCTTCGTGCTGTACGTGATCGATGGCCGGCTGGGCCTGCTGAGCACGTCGGCCCTCGTCGGGCTCGCCGTGGTGCTCGACGATCGCGTGCTGGGGCGCGTGATCCCTGGGGCTGTGCCCGAGGGGACGCGGGGGGTCGCCTCGCGCATGGCGGTCTTCTGGCTCACTGCGCTGCTGATGGTCGCCATCGCCGGCACCGGCAACTACGGCTTCTTCAACCTGCTGACGCTGGTCCTGGGCCTGACGCTGTTGGACGACGGCGCGCTCCGCCGCGTCGTGCCCCGGCGGTGGCGAGACGAGATTGACGGGCGGAACGCGCCGGCCCCACTGCCGGCGCGGGCCGTCGTCTACGCGGCGGCCCTGGTGCTCGTGCCGTTGAGCGGTCTGCGGATGCTCGATCTCGTCGACGGCGGGGTGCGGGCCGAGCACGCGGCGACCCGGTGGCTCGATGAGGTGCGCGAGCCGCTGCTGTCGAAGGCCCGTCCATTCGCGAGCGTCAATGGCTACGGGCTGTTCGCGCGGATGACGACCTCGCGCTACGAGCTCATCGTGGAAGGCACAGCCGACGGCCGAGAGTGGAAGCGCTACGGCTTCACCTACAAACCCGACGACCCGGCTTCCGCTCCCCCCGTGGTGGGCGTCCACATGCCGCGGCTCGATTGGCAGATGTGGTTCGCCGCCCTACAGCCGCGATGCGGGAGGCGGGCGTGGTTCCTGGACTTCCTGGAGCGCCTTCTCGAAGGCTCGGAGGCCGTCAGCGGCCTGCTCGCCCTTGACCCGTTTCCCGAACAGCCCCCGCGGATGGTCCGCGTTCGCCGGGCTCGCTACACCTTCACCGGTCCTGATGTGCGCGCCTCCACCGGCGCCGTGTGGGCCGTGGAGGACGCAGGCAGCTACTGCCGGGCCTTTACGCTGAAGGCACTACGGCGGGCTCGAAAGTGAGGAGCCGGTCGAGGGTCGCCTCCAACGCGTCGGGTCGCTCCATCCGTCCGCCCATGGCCGCGACGTAGTAGGCCGACTCGCCCAACACGACGCTCCACACGCGCAGGTCGTCGTCGCAGCGCAGATCCGGCGGGAGCAGCTCGCCATTCGAGAGCGCGTGCGGCGCTGCGTGGGCCATCTCGCGCGTGAGGATCTCATCTCCCAGGCCCGCGATTCGGTGGCCACAGCTATCGGCGAGGGCCACCGCCAGATGCGCGTCGCGCTCGGCGACGCTGCGCAGGTAGAAATGGACGGCCTGCGCCGGGTGCTCGCTGCGTCGGGTCCTTCGCTCGCTGATCTCCACGGTCGATCTCACGGCTGATGTGTGTGCGTGTAGGATACACAACGACAAGGTGCGCGCAACTCCACGCCGCGCGGCCGTCGGAATAGCCAACGGGCGGTGGTCGACGCCTGCGTGTTTGCGCTATCTTCCTCGGCCGTGGGGAATGTGCGAATGCGGTACCTGTTCGTCATCGCCGTGGTGGTCTTCTCGGTCGTCGCCTGCGACGACGAGAACACCACCGACGTCGACGGTGGTGGCGGCAGCGGTGGCGAGCACTCCGACGGTGAGGTCGACGCCGCTGGCGAGGACGCGACGGTGTTGCCCGACGCCTCGCTATTCGACGCGCGACCGGACCTCCCGGTCGCCGACGCCGCGCCGGACCTGTCGATCCCCGACGCACGCCCCGATGGGGCTCTACCCGATGTACGGTTGCCCGACGTCGGCCCGGCGGGCCCCGCTCGTCTGCGCCACGGGCGTCTCCATTGGACGGCGGGTCCCGCTGGTCGCGGCTCTGCCCCGATGCGCTTCTCCGGACACGGCCTGAAGGTCGAAGGGAGACTTCGGGCCCTCCTCACATCTTCGTGGGTACCGGATACTCCGAATGCCGACAGGA
>CAYOBQ010000144.1:0-24645 GCA_964402225.1 uncultured Nannocystaceae bacterium
TTGAACAGGAAGTGGACGATGTCTCCGTCGGCGACCACGTACTCCTTGCCCTCGGCGCGGAGCTTGCCGGCGGCCTTCAGGGCGGCCTCCGTGCGGTGGGTCTCGAGGTCGGCGAGCGTGTAGACGTTGGCGCGGATGAAGCCCCGCTCGAAATCGGTGTGGATGACGCCCGCTGCTTGGGGGGCCTTTGTGCCGTGATGGATGGTCCAGGCGCGGACCTCCTTCTCGCCGGCCGTGAAGTAGGTCCGTAGACCGAGCAGATCGTAGGCGGCGCGGGCGAGCTTGTGCAGCCCCGGCTCTGTCAGATCCAGATCGGCCAGGAAGGCGTCGCGCTCCTCGGGGTCGAGCTCGCTGAGCTCGGCCTCGATCTGGCCGCTGATGACGACGTGACCGGCCCCCTCATCCTTGGCGTAGGCCGTGACCACTTCCGAGTGGGCGTTGCCGATAGCGGCGCTGGCCTCGTCCACGTTGCAGACGTAGAGCACGGGCTTGGAGGTGATCATGCCCGCGGTCCGTAGCATCTGCTCGGCGTCCGGGCTGCGCTGGGCGCGGCGCAACGGGGTGCCCTCCTCGAGCATCGCGAGGGCGGGCTCGAAGATGGCGACCTTCTCCTTGGCCTCCTTCTCGCCGCTCTTGGCCCGCTTTCTGAGCTTGTCGAGCTGACGCTCCATCGACTCGAGATCGGCTAGGACGAGCTCGGTGTCGATGGTGTCGATGTCGCGGATCGGATCGATGGAGCCGTCGACGTGCGAGACATCGTCGTCGGTAAAGCACCGTACGACGTGGAGTACCGCGTCCACACTGCGGATGTGGCCGAGGAACTGATTGCCCAGCCCTTCTCCGCCGGCGGCACCGCGGACGAGCCCCGCGATGTCGACGATCTCGACCATCGCCGGGATGATCTTCTGGGTCGCGATACAGGCCTCGATACGGGCCAGCCGCCCGTCGGGGACGGGGACCACGCCCACGTTGGGCTCGATGGTGCAGAAGGGGTAGTTCGCGCTCTCCGCCCCGGCGGCCGTGAGCGCGTTGAAGATGGTCGACTTCCCGACGTTGGGGAGCCCTACGATTCCGGCTTTCATGGCGCGCACCTTGAACGGGCGCGCGCCGGAATGCAATCAGCGCCGGAAACGGGATCAGCGCTCGAAGCGGACGTAGTCGAAGTCGAGGGGCTTACCGTCGATCCCACGGGCCGGTGGCGCGATCCAGTCGGCGTACTGCCCCGGCTCGTAGTGGGCCTTGTCCATGATGCTGGCGAGGTAGGTGAAGTCGTCGGCGGTGGGGAGCCACTCGCCGCGCCGCGCCTCGTACTCATCAGCGCTCAGGAACCGACCGCTGGGGTCGAAGTGCAGGCCGGCGTACACCCCCTGCGCGCGGTGGAACTTGCGGTCGGGCAAGCCCAACCTGACGTCGCACCCCTGCTTCTCCAAGATCCGGTTCCAGGCGCGGACGACCTTCTCGCAGTCGGCGACATAGGCGTCGCGCAGCACCTCGTTCATCGCGCGGCGCAGCGGCACCTCGACTTTCTCGACGGTGCCGTTGGGGGCGTACTTGGGCAACGTGTAGAACTGGTCGAGCCCGGAGTGCTCGTCGAGCTCCGTCTCGCGGTCGCGCCCCTTGAGGCCGGCGCCGAAGAAGTTCGCCGCGTTGCTGGAGTCCTCGCCGCCGAAGAGATCGACCGAGACCGTGTACCAGAAGTTGATGAACCGCTGGACCATGTCGAGCGGGATCGCCCCGAAATCCCGGGGGTCTCCCTGCTTCATGCGCTCGGCGGCGCGGGTGATGATTCGCCCAATGCCCGTCTGGCCGACGAACATGTGGTGCGCTTCCTCGGTGAGCATGAAGTTGCACGTCCGCGCGAGGGGATCGAAGCCGCTCTCGGCCAGCGCGCGGAGCTGGTACTTCCCGTCGCGGTCAGTGAAGGTGGTGAAGCAGAAGAAGCTGAGCCAGTCGGTGCAAGGCTCGTTGAACGCGCCGAGGATTCGCGGGCTGTCGGCGTCACCGCTGCGTCGCTCGAGCAGCGCCTCGGCCTCCTCGCGCCCGTCCCGTCCGAAGTAGCGCTGGAGCAAGTAGACCATCGCCCACAGGTGCCGGCCCTCCTCCACGTTGACCTGGAAGAGGTTGCGCAGGTCGTAGAGCGATGGGCAGCTATGCCCGAGCCGCCGCTGCTGCTCGACGCTGGCGGGCTCGGTGTCCCCCTGCGTCACGATGATGCGCCGCAGCGTGTTCCGGTACTCCCCGGGGACCGACTGCCAGGCCTCCTCACCCTCGTGGTCGCCGAAGTTGACGCGCCGCTCACCCTCGAACGGGGTCAGAAAGATCCCCCACCGGTACTCGGGCATCTTGACGTAGCCGAACTGCGCCCACCCATCCTTCTCGACGCTGACCGCCGTGCGCAGATAGACGTCGTCCTGCTGGAAGCCCTCGGGGCCCATCTCCTTCCACCAGTTCACGAATTCGGGTTGCCACGCCTCGAGCGCGCGCTGCAGGCGCCGATCGTTGCTCAGGTCGACGTTGTTCGGGATGCGCTCGCTGTAGTCGATGTTTCCCACGCTCAGGTCCTCTCCCAGTTGAATCGTGCCGACGTCGGCTGTCCGAACGCCTTGAGTGCGCCGTGCTCCCCCACCGCGTTGGGCCGCTGGAAGATCCAGTTCTGCCACGCGGAGAGTCGTCCGAAGATCTTCGTCTCCATGGTCTCGGGACCCGCGAAGCGCAGGTTCGCCTCCATCCCCGTGAGCGCGTCGGGCGACATGCTTCGACGCTCCTCGATGGCGACCCGGACCTCGTCCTCCCAATCGATGTCGTCGGGCGCGAACGTCACCAGGCCGAGGTCGTCGGCCTCCGGCGTGACGAGGTGCTCACCCGCCCGCTCGAGCACCCGCCCGACCGTCTCCGGCTCACCGAGAAACCGTGTCTGCAAGCGGGTGATGCCGTTGCCCATCGGGTAGGCCCCCGCGTTTTGCCGGCTGCTGGCCAACCAGACCGCCCCTTCGGGGTCGTCGAGCATGAAGAACCGGTCGGCCGCGAGCCCGATCTCGAGCAGCGTGCCGGTGAAGCAGGTGCCCTCGTCCGCCAACGCGAAAAGCGTCTTCGCCGTCACGTCGAGGCGCTTGAGGACCCGCTTGATGTAGTGGGCGACCTCGCCGACGAACCAGTCGTCCCTCAGCGCATCGAGCACGCCGTCGACGCCGAGCACCACGTCGCCGTCACCCCTGGCGCGGAGCAAGACCGTGCCGACCTCGGGGTGGTTGAAGCGCAGGTGAAGCAGCGCGTCGTCCAGCGCGCGGAAGGCCGCCAGCGGCCACCAGTCCATGCCCGCCTCGTGCACGCCGCCGGCCGTGGTCGGCCCCACCGCCTCGGGCGCGCTCACCGTGAGCGAGGCGACTCGCCCGTCGAGGGTCAACTCCACGTGTGGGTACTTGCGCCCCCCGGCGCCGTCCTCGACCTCGAGGGGCGTCCAAGCGACGCCGGCTCCGCCGGACTTCTCCGGGACCCCGTCGGCGAGCGCCCGGGCGTGGGTGGCCACCGCGCCCTCGAACTTCGAGAGCTTGTAGGTCGCGTCGACCAGCCGCCAGGCCACCGACCGCTTCCCCCGAACGCCCTCGGCGAGCGTGGAGAAGTGGTCGGCGAGGTCGCGGCGCACCCGTCGCTTGTCCGTCACCCGCGTGAGACCACCCGTCCCGGGGAGCACGCCGAGCAGCGGCACCTCGGGCAGGCTCACGGTGGAGCTGCGGTCGTCGACGAGCAGGATCTCGTCGCAGGCCAGCGCGAGCTCGTAGCCGCCGCCACTCGCCGTGCCGTTCACCGCCGCAAGATAGCGCTGCCCCGAGCAGGCGCTCGCGTCTTCGATGGACAGCCGCGTCTCGTTGGTGAACTTGCAGAAGTTGACCTTGAAGGCGTGGGTGCTCGACCCGAGCATCGGGATGTTCGCCCCCGCACAGAAGATGCGGTCCTTCGCGCTGGTGACGACCACCACCTTGACCTCCGGGTGCTCGAAGCGCAGCCGGTTGATCGCGTCGGCGAGCTCTATGTCCACGAAGAGGTCGTAGCTGTTTAGCTTGAGCTCGTAGGGCTTCCCGCTGCCCTCGATGTCCTGCACGTCCATCGCGAGGGTGGCCACGTCGCCGTCGATGGCCAGCTTCCAATGGTCGTACCGATCCGGGTGCGTCTCGAACGTCGCGACCTTCATTTGAATGTCTCCACAATGTCCCTTGTGCGAACCATATTGCATTCGCCGTCCATGACGTAGTGCAATATATTGCGTGGAGTACCTGCATCGAGTCGGCTGGCGCGCGCGGCGCGCCAGGATTGTGGCCGGGGTGACGATCCGCGCCCTCGCCGACGCGAGCGGCTTGAGCACGCGCTACATCGCGCTGGCGGAGGCGGGGGAGGCCAACCTGTCGCTGATGAAGGCCCGTGCCTTGGCCCACGCGCTCGGTCTTCGCGTCGAGGACCTCGTCGCCGAAGGGGAGGCCCCCCGGCTGGTGGCGCTCCTCGGCGTGCGCGGCGCGGGGAAGTCGACGGTCGGTCGCCAACTCGCGGAGCGTCTCGGTCGCGCGTTCGTTGAGTTGGACGACCGCATCGAAGCGGCGGCGGACCTGAGCCTCGCGGAGGTCTTTGCGGTCCATGGCGAGGACTACTACCGCCGCCTGGAGAGCCGCGCCCTCGAGGCGGTCATCGCGGAGGGCGTCGCGACGGTCATCGCCACCGGAGGATCGATCGTCACCCACGAGGAGAACTTCCGGCGCCTGCGTCTCGCCGCGACCACCGTGTGGCTGTCGGCCGCCGCCGAAGACCACTGGGAGCGGGTGATCCTCCAGGGGGATCGCCGCCCGATGCGCGACCACCCCGACGCCATGGCCGAGCTGCGGCGCCTCCTCGCCGAGCGCGCGCCGCTCTACGGCGGAGCGGATCACGTCGTGGACACCTCGGACCGCGATCTGGCGGCGGTCGTCGACGAGGTGGCCGCCGCGCTTGCAACGGAGACGTCCGGCGACTAGGTTCCGCGCGTGTCGCGACGACCCCCACCGCACCCGTTCCTCAAGTGGGCGGGCGGCAAGTACAAGCAGATCCCCGCCATTGCGGCGCAGATGCCGGAGCGCTTCGAGGTCTACGCCGAGCCCTTCGTGGGGGGCGGCGCTGTCTTCATCGAGCTGGCAAAGCAGCGCCGCTTCGAGCGCGCCGTCTTGTGTGACCGCAACGCGGAGCTCATCAACGTGTGGGTGCACGTGCGAGACCACGTCGAGGCGCTGCTGGAGGCGAGCCATCAGTGGCAGAGCGGCGTGGAGGAGGTGTTCTACGCGGTCCGCGCCCTCGAACCCGCCGACGACCTTGAGTGCGCCGCGCGTACGCTTTGGCTCAACAAGAACTGCTTCAACGGGTTGTACCGACGCAATCGGAGCGGGAAGTTCAATGTCCCTTGGGGTCGCTACAAGAACCCGCGCATCTCGAACCCGGACAATCTGCGCAAGGTCAGCGAACTGCTTCAGGGCGTGGAGCTCAGGGTCGCGGACTTCGAGCCGATCCTCGCAAACGCCGAGTCGGGTTGGGTGATCTACTGCGACCCGCCGTATTGGCCGGTGAGCAGGACAGCGCACTTCACCGCATACGACGGCTTCGCCTTCCGAGAAGATGACCAGGCTCGCCTCGCTGGCGCCTTTGCGGCGCTCCCGAGTCGTGGTGCCCGGGGGGTTCTCTCGAACTCGTCAGTCCCGGAGACGCGCGCGCTCTACGAGGCGCGTGGGCTCGACATTCAGACCGTTACGGCCCGTCGCAGCATCAACCGCGATGGCGGCAAACGCGGCCCCGTCGAAGAGCTGCTGGTCACGACCCGGTGAAACGGGCCGCGCTGCTGTGCGTGGCCCTCGCCGGCTGCGGCGACGACGTCGCCCCTGCCCTGGGCGCAGCCCCGCTCACAGATGCCGGCCCGGACGCGACGCCGGCAGACGCCGCGGCGCTGCCTCCGGTGGAGATCGACTTCGGCGCCGCGTCGGCGCCGGAGGCCGCCGTGCTCGCCGCCCTCGAGCCCTTCGAGGGCACGGTCTCCGTCTGGACCCGCGACCAGTCGTCGGGGGAGGCGTCGGCCCACGACGCGGACCGCCCGGTCTTCTCCGGTACGCTGCTGCGGCTGCTCCCGGTCCTGACCTACGCGCGGCTGGTCGAGCTCGATCCCGCGACGGCGGATCTGGAGGTCTCGATCGAGGCACGCCACCTCAGAGCGGGGGGGATGGGCGACGTGACCGTCGGGCGGAGCTTCACCCTCGAGGCCCTCGCGCGCCGCGTTCTCGTCGACGCAAACCGGACCGCGGAGGCGGCGCTCGTGGCGGCCCTGGGCGGATCCGCGGCTATCGGTGAGGTCGAGGGGCTGGGCCGCTACCTGGCGCCCTGCGAGGTGGACCGCGCCTTCGCGACGGACCTCGACGCGCGCTTCGCGGAGCTCGACTGCACGTCGCTGTCCCGCTGGGTGGCGACGCGCGAGGACGCAGACGCCGGCTTCGAGGTGGGGCCGATCACCCGGGAGGCACGGGGGGCGGCGTGGGCGTCCGTCGTGGAGGACGGGGCGGCGACGGGGACGGCGCGGGCCTGGGGCCGACTCCTCGCGCGCATCGATGCTGGTGCCTGGCACGCCCGGCGAGCATCGGCCCACGTCCGTGACCTGCTCGACGCGAGCGTCGGGGATGGAGGCGGGGATCGCGTCCCCGCGGCGGCGTGGGTCGGGGCGATCGGCGGCGCGCTGTACCGGGGACGGCATTGGGTGGGCTTCGTGCGAGGAGCGGAGCGGACCACGGTCGCGACGATACTCACTCACGCGCACGCGCGCGCGGGTCTCGATACGGCGGGGCTCTTCGCGGATCTCGTGGCCGCCGCCCACGGCGGCGAGGGTGACTGGCCGCCGGCGGAGCGGGAGCGGCCGGCCTGGCTGTTGGACGCGATGCTGGTGGGCGACGGCCACGCCGACTGCGACGAGTCGGACCTCGAGGCGCTGCTCGAGTGCCACCGTGCCGCGCGAGTCTCAGGCTACGGGGTGGGGGATACGAGCGCCGTGGCGGTCTTCCTGCGCGACGGGCCGCTGGCGCGTACGGCGTGGTTCTGGACCGAGCCGGGGGGCCGGCGCCACCGCTTCCAGGCGTCGCTCGGCGCGGGCGGTTGGTGGGTCTGGTCGCGCACCTTCCCGGTGGAGGCCCCTGGCGACTGGCACGCCTCGGTCTACATCAATAGTGAGCCATACTTGTCTCGCTTTTTCGTCGTTCGGTAGGACGTCGCTGGCACGCCTCCGCGGACCGCGTCTATGGTGGAGGGCACGCGGCGGGTTGGTATGCGTCGTGCACCAGGAGATTCCATGGATGCCATGCGCTACGTGCTCCTATTGTCGCTGTCCGTCTTCGCCCAGCCGGCGATCGCGTTCACCACGCCATTCGGCGAACAGGTCAACGCCGCGATCGAGCGCGGGTTACAGTACTTCCGGGGGCAGCAGGGGGGCAACGGGAGCTTCGGTCCGACCCGCGAGGCGACGGGGTTGGCCACCCTGTGCTTCCTCGAGAAGCGCGCCAGCGCCGACTGGAATGCCGATCCCGTTGGCTATCAGGGCATGGACGCCGCCGACCAGGACCACGTACGGCGGGCGATCGCCTACCTGATCGGGAGCGACGGGGGTCTGCGAGGCGGGGGCCCGCAGTCCTACATCACCGGCTCGAGCCTGATGGCGGTCTCGGTGTACCTCGCGACCGGCGGCCCGGACGACGTCGGGGCCGGCACGCCTGTGCGGCAGGCGCTGGCCAACGGCGTCAGCGCGCTACAGCGTACGCAGGGAAACCGTGGCGCCAACATCGGCGGCTGGAACTACGAGGGCCCGGAGAACGACGGTGACCTCTCGACCACGCAGTTCGCGATGGCGGGCCTCTCCGCGGCGGAGCAGGTCGCGGCGGGCTCGGCGGCGTCTCTGCCCCGCGCGGCGGAGTTCGTTCGAAACGCCACCCAGGCGGACGGCGGCGCGATCTACCGCGGTGGTCAGCAGGGCCGCTACCAGAGCAGCAGCTCGATGACCGCTTCGGGGCTGTGGGGTCTGCGCCTCGCTGGCGTGGTCACGGAGGATCCGCGGGTTCAGGAGAAGCTGCGTTGGCTCCAGCAGAACTATCGCTACGACAGCCACGTGAACAACCGCTTCGAGCAGAGCTACTACTACTACCTCTGGGCGGCTGCGAAGGGCTTCGAGGTCACCGAAGAGGCCCCCAACGGCCTCACGAGCGCCGGCATCGGTGGGCAGCGCGATCCGGCGGCCGACGGCTTCCCGGAGGAGCCTCAGAACTGGTACTACGACTTCGCCTGGCAGCTCCTCCAGCTCCAGGAGGGGGACGGCCATTGGCAGCGGCCGAACAACTGGACCCCCGGGTCCGCCACGGCCTTCGCCATCCTGGTGCTAGAGCGCAGCCTCGGCGGGGCGTGCATCGACGAAGACCTCGATGACCTGTGCGGCAGCGACGACAACTGCCCCGACGTGCCCAACCCCGACCAGGTGGACCAGGACGGCGATGGGCTGGGCGATGCCTGCGACAACTGCCCCGACGTGAACAACCCCGGCCAGGAGGACGAGGACGGCGATGGGGTAGGGGACGTCTGCGAGGAGCCGTGCGTGGATGAGCCCGATCCCGGTGGTGAACCGATGCAGCGCCCGCGCTGCCCCACCGGGATGCCCGGCGTTTGTGCCTTGGGTGACGAGGTCTGCGTCGACGGCTACATCCAGTGCGTCCCCGAGAACATGCCCCGTGAGGAGGTGTGCAACGGAGAGGACGACGACTGCGACGGGACGATCGACGAGGGCACCCTCAACGCGTGCGGCTTCTGCGACGCGCTAGGCGAGGTCTGCGACGGGGTGGACAACGACTGCGACGGCGAGACCGACGAAGACGTACCGATCCCGCCCTGCGCGGAAGGGGAGAGCTGCGTGGAGGGCGAGTGTCTGCGACCCTGCGACAACAACGAGTGCGTCGAAGGCGGCACCTTCTGCGACCCCGAGATCAACGCGTGCGTGACGCCGTGCCACGAGGTCATCTGCCCGGGCGCAGCCGAGTGCAACGACATCAGCGGCATGTGCGAGGACGTCTGCGCCGGCATCGACTGCGGGCCTGGCTCGCTGTGCGTGCACGGCGACTGTCGAGTTGGCGACTGCGACGTCCACGGTTGTCCCCTGGGTCAGGGGTGCGTCAACAGCGTGTGCGTCGATGACCCGTGTGCCGGCGTGGCCTGCCCCGGGGGGCAATTCTGCCGCGGTGGGCAGTGCGTAGACACGTGCGCGGCGGTGTCCTGTGCGGTGGGTGAGTCCTGCATCGACGGCGTCTGTGCGCAGGACCCGTGCGGTGGCTTCCAGTGCCCGGACGGTGAAGCGTGCGTCGAGGGGAGCTGTGTGCCCGACGCGTGCAGCGGCGTGCGCTGCCCGCCGGGTGAGCGCTGCGCGCAGGGGGTGTGCGTCGGGGATCCGTGCCGCAACGTCCAGTGCCCTCCCGGGCAGCGCTGTCGCCTGGTCGGGGATCTGGCGCAGTGCGTCGGCGCCAACGACGCTCCACAGCAGCCTATCTTCGACCCCGACGACGAGGGCGGGGGTGACAACGGCGGCGGCGGCGCCGGCGGCGGCAACGCTGGGGGGCGCGACGGCGGGGTGGTCGGTGAGTTCGGCATCAACGGTGTCGATGAATCGGCCAACGAGGCGAGCTGCGAGTGCGACGCCGGGGGGACCGGCAACGGGTGGCTGGCGTGGCTTCTCGTCGTGGGTCTGTTCCGCCGACGCCGCGCGTGAAGTAGAGTCGCGGCGTGCACCCGCCGCTCTTCCAGTTCAACCGGCACCGCGAGGACATCGAGCGCGAGGTCGTCGCTCGCGTCGTCGACAACCTCTCGACCCACGCTGGCGCCGACTCGGACCGCAGCTTTCAGCTCGTCCTCAACGACGCGGCGTACCACGAGATCCACCGGCTCGAGCGGGCTCGCGGGCGCGAGGCGGACCGGCTCGCCGGTTGGGAGAAGCTCGCGCGTCGCATCGGTCGCATGGAGGGCGACGAGCTGCGCGACGACGTCGAGCGCCTCGCCTGGTACTACGTGCGCGACGTCGTCGGCCACTTCGATCCCCGGGTTTTCCGCTTCGCCACCTCGGTGATGCCGGTGGGCCTCGGCGCGTTGTTCAACACGACGGACCTCTCTCAGGGCGTCGCCTCGCTGCGGAACCTGTACGAGCGGATTCGGGTGGAGGGCGAGCTCGAACTGTGCCGTTCGCTGGCGAATCACGGCACCTTGGTGTTGGTCCCGACCCACTCCAGCAACCTCGACAGCATCGTATTGGGCTGGTCGTTGGTGCACGCGGAGCTGCCGCCGGTCACCTACGGCGCGGGGAAGAACCTCTTCACCAATCGTCTGATCGGCTACTTCATGCGCAACCTCGGCGCCTACCGCGTCGACCGCCGGCTGCGCCACGTCCTCTACAAGGACGTGCTCAAGACCTACAGCCAGGTTCTCCTCGAGCGTGGCTACCACAGCCTTTTCTTCCCGGGCGGCACCCGGTCCCGGTCCGGGCGCGTGGAGCAAAAGCTCAAGCTCGGCCTGCTCGGTAGCGCCCTCGCTGCCGTCTCGGAGCGTACGCAGCGCGGCGACGACCGGCCGATCTACGTGGTGCCCGTGACAATCAACTACCCGCTGGTTCTGGAGGCCGAGACGCTCGTCGGCGACTACCTCAGGGAGTCCGGCCAGGCGCGCTACATCATCGATGACGACGAGTTCAGCCGGATGGGGCGGGTGGTGCACTTCGCGGTGCGCGTGATGGCGCTGCAGACGACGATGGTGATCCGCTACGGGCAGCCGATGGACGTCTTCGGCAACGCGGTGGGGTCCGACGGCACCTCGCGCGGCCCCGACGGGGGCGTGCTCGACCCCCGTCGCTACTTCCTTCGGGACGGGGTGCCCGTCGCCGATGCTGCGCGCGACGCGGAGTACACCCGTCAGTGCGGGCGAGCGGTCGCCCAAGGCTTCCTGCGCGAGACGGTCGTCTTGCCCACCCAGCTCGTAGGCTGGCTGCTCTTCGAGCGGGAGCGGCGGATGGCGCCGCACCTGGACCTCTTTGCGTTGTTGCGTACCACGAGCGGTGATCGCCACGACTTCGCAGAGCTCTGCGGTGATCTCGAGCGTATGCTCCTGGTTCTGCGCGCGATGGAGGAGGCGGGGCGTCTACGTCTCTACCCGAGCCTGCGCAGCGACCCCGTCGACGAGGTCCTCGCCGATGCGCTGTCGACCTACGGCATGTACCACGCGCGGGCCGCCTGCGAGCGAGGCCCCGAGTCGGTCATCGTCCGCGATCCGAAGCTCCTCTACTTCTACGGCAACCGTCTCGAGCCGTGGGGCGGGGCCCTCAGAGAGGTGCTCAGATGAGCCCGGCGGCGGTCGAGCAGGGACGCCGGTCCCGGTGGGTCGTCGTGGACGCGACGCCGTGGGGGGCAGCCCTCGCCCGCCGACTCGCGACGAGGCACGACGTCGATCTCGTCGTCCGCGTGCGACCTCGTGGGCGGCGGCCCAAGACCTTGAGTGTCCGCGATTGGAGCGAGCTGGGTCGAGCGCTCGAGGGCGCCGAGCGGGTGGTGCTCGGCTCAGCCGTCGGCGACGTGCGCGACGTCCTCTGCGAGATGGCGCCTCACCTCCGCGGCGATCACCGCATGTTGACCGTCGCCCGCGGGCTCACTCCGAACCTGCATCTGAGGGCGAGCGAGGCCGCCCTCCGCTTCACCGCCGTCAAGCAACTCGCGGTGCTCGCAGGCGCCGCTGATCCCGAGGCCCTGCGCCAAGAACAGCCGGTCGCGCTGGTCCTGGGCAGCGCGATCCCGAGCTGGGCCGCCGAGCTCCAAAGCGCGCTTACATCGAAGACCACGCGGATCTACACCAATGGCGATCCCATTGGCGTGGAGTTGGCCAACGCCCTCGCGTCGCTGCTGGCCGTCGCGATGGGCGCCGCGCGCAGCGTGGGCCTGGGCCCCGCCACCGAGGCCACGGCGCTCACGCGCGCCACCGCCGAGATGGACCGCCTCGTCCGCGGCTTGGGCGGTCGCGCGAACACGGCCTACGGCCTCGCGGGCCTCGGCGTCCTGACCACTCTGGTCTTCGAGGCCCGTGGAGACGCCTTCGAGGCGGGGGGAGCCCTCGCCGCCGGGGACCTGGAGGCCGCCCAGGGCTACGCCGAGTTGGTGGAATGTGCGCGCACGCTCTCCGCCCGCGCCCGCGCCCAGGGGCTACGCGCGCCGCTGGTCGACGCCGTGTGCGCATTGTTTGGTGGAAAGGTCGACGTCGCCACCGCGCTGACCGCGCTCATGTCGCGGTCGGCGCGCGGCGAGATGGATTAGAAGTCGGGGAAGATCCGGCTCTTGAAGAACTGAATCGGATTCCCCTCCTGCTGGATGATGATCTGGTCCTGCAGCTCGCCGCTCGTGTTGAAGGAGGTCATCCGTGGCGCCCCACCGATGCTGCTGTCGAGCACGAAGAAGCCTGCGTCGAGCACCATGAGATCTATGCCGTCCAGGATCTCCCCGCTCTGCGGGCTCACCAGTACCTGCTCGAGCTCGGGCGGGAACTCCGCGCGGCCGGAGAACTCCATCGACATCTGGGGGGGCTTGAACAGCGCCACGCCGAAACCGCCGCCGTCACCGAGTTGGGCGGTCACCAGGGCGCGCTGACCGGCGTCGCTGGACAGCCCGATGATCGCGTTGCCCGGCCCGATCTCCTCGGCGTCGAAGCTCGGGGCGTCGGGGAACTTGAAGAGCTGCGGCGGCCGGTCGCTGAAGGTCATCAGCACCGCCTCGCGCTCGAGGAAGCTCACGTCCGTCACCGCCTCGACGCGAGAGCCCTGCCACTGTGGGGGGCTCCAGGTGCCGCGGAACTTCCCGTCCTCGTTGATTGAGTAGAAGTTCTGGTTGGCGGCGCTCCAGACGAGGAACTCGTCTCCGAAGGTGTTCCAGATGCCCCCCGCGCCGACGAGGTTCACGTTCGACTCGGTGCGCTCGAGGTACATCCCGTTGGGGTCGAAGCGGTGGACCTCGCCCGAGTCGCCCTTTGTCTGCACCACGTAGAAGTTGTCATCCGCGCCGCGCACGAGGCCCTTGGCGTCGGTGATACCGTGGGCCCCCAGCTCGAGGAATACACAGAAGAAGCTGGCCCCGAACCCGCGTTGCCGATAGGCGTCCACGCGGTCGGGATAGAGGACCAAGAGGAAGGTCCCGCTCTGCGCGTCGGGGCACCGCTCCTCGACGGGCGTCGCCTCGCCCTCACCTTCGCCCTCACCCTCTCCCTCGCCTTCACCCTCACCCTCGCCTTCACCCTCGCCCTCACCCTCGCCTTCGCCTCCGTCCGTGCGACTCCCCGCGTCGGGCTCTGGGTCCTCGCCCGAGCCGTCGCCTCCCCCGGGCGTGCAGCCCCACGCGCCGAGCGCAACTACCAGGATCCACCACTTCATCGACTGCTCCCCAAAAAGACGGTGCGTCCGCGCACGGTTTAGCAGACGCCCGCCCGCTGGAACAATCCGCGCACGATTGAACAACCCTCTCGAGCTGGTAGAGTCCGCGCCCATGCTCCACCTTCAATCCGCCACCCCACCCGAGTGGGCGCAGCGCGCCGCCACCCACCTCGACACGATCCTGCTCGACCACGCGCATCTCGAGAAGAAGGCGGCGCAGATGGCGCTCACGCTGCTGTACCGCTATCCCGAGCGCTCGCCGATGCTACGCCCGCTGTCGGCCCTCGCCCGGGAGGAGCTCGAGCACTTCGAACTCGTCCTGAGTCACCTCGAGTCGAGGGGGCTGGCGTTCGCGCGCCTGCCCCCGAGCCCGTACGCTGGGCGCTTGATGGAGGCCGTCCGCAAGGGCGAACCTGATCGGCTGCTCGACACCTTGCTCGTCTGCGCCCTGATCGAAGCGCGGAGCTGCGAGCGCATGACCCACCTCGCCGCTGCCCTCGACGCCGAGCCCGCCGTGGCGTCGCTCTATCGGGGGCTGGTCGCGAGCGAAGCCCGGCACCACGCGCTCTATGTCGATCTGGCGCGCGCGTTCTTCCCCACACAGGCCGTGCACGCACGCCTCACCGAGTTGGGCCACCACGAGGCCGCGGTGATCGCCAGCGCCCCGACCGATCCACCGCGGATGCACAACTGACGCGGCGGCCGGCGGGCGGAACAGGGCCCGACGCGTTGTGCGTTGTACCAGGGGCTTGATGGTATAGTCGGTGCGAACGAGGAGCGCAGGCCCGTGTCAGAGCACTATTCGCACGCCGACGAGAGCATCGACGACCGGGTCGTCCCGGTCCTGCCCTTGCAGTCGACGGTCATCTACCCCCACGGCGTCGCGACGGTCCAGATCGGGATCGACGAGAACATCGCCCTGCTCAAGAGCAACTCCGAGCTCGACGCCCAGATCGCGCTGGCGTTCTGCGACGCGGGGAACAGCAACGAGATCCGCAAGGAGACGCTCTCTCGGATCGCGGTGATGAGCCGAGTCCTCGATCGTCTCAAGCTGCCCGGCAACGCCTACCAGGTCACCTTCCAGGGCCTGCGCCGGGTCGAGCTGCTCGACATCGTCCAAGAGCGTCCGTACTTCCGGGCGCACATCGGAGACGTGGTGTCGACGGTCCGCGACCCCTTCAAGGTCAACGTCTACGTCCAGAAGGCGATCAACCTGTTCGAGCGCCTCGTCGGATCGAGCTCCAACTACCCCAAGGAGCTGATCCACATCCTGAAGATGAACGTCGACCGCCCGGGGCGCTTCGCCGATCTGCTGTGCACCTCGATCAACTTCGAGTACGCCGACAAGCAGCGCGTCCTCCAAGCCGTCGGCATCGAGCCCCGTCTCCAGAAGGTGATCGAGCTCCTGCGCGGCGAGCTCGACCGGGTGAAGGTCGCGCAGGAGGTCGAGAAGCGCGCCAAGGGTGACATCGAGGAGTCGCGACGCGAGTACTACCTGCGCCAGCAGATGAAGACGATCCAGAAGGAGCTGGGGGACGACGAGCTCAGTCAGAAGGACGCCGACGAGTACCAGCAGAAGCTCGACGCCCTCGAGCTGCCCGAGGAGATCGGTCGCGAGGCCGAGCGCGAGATCGAGCGGCTGCGCCACATCCAGCCTTCGTCGTCGGAGTACCAGGTCATCAAGACCTATCTCGATCGCTTCTTCGCGTTGCCGTGGCGGGTCGAGACCGACGAGGTCATCGAGCTGGGCGCGGTCCGGGAGACCCTCGACGACGGACACTACGGCCTGCGCAAGGTGAAGGAGCGAATCCTCGAGTTCCTCGCCGTGCGCAAGCTCAACCCGGAGCACAAGGGACCGATCCTGTGCTTCGCAGGGCCTCCGGGCGTCGGCAAGACGTCGCTTGGCAAGGCGATCGCGGAGGCGATCGGGCGTCGGTTCTTCCGCATCTCTGTCGGCGGTGTGCGCGACGAAGCCGAGATCCGCGGACATCGTCGCACCTACGTCGGCGCGCTCCCCGGCAAGATCCTCAACGGCCTCACGCGGGCCGGCTGCATGAACCCGCTGCTGATGCTCGATGAGATCGACAAGATCGGGAGTGACCACCGGGGCGATCCGGCCGCGGCCCTGCTCGAGGTCCTCGATCCGGAGCAGAACAATAGCTTCACCGACCACTACTTCAACGTCCCCTTCGATCTCTCGAAGGTGTTGTTCGTGGTCACCGCCAACTACCTGCACGACATCCCGCGCCCGCTGCTCGACCGCCTCGAGGTCATCTCCATCGAGGGCTACACCGAGAACGAGAAGCTCCAGATCGCGCGCAAGCACCTGTTGCCCAAGGTGGTCGGCGAGCACGGGCTCGTCGAGCATCCGCCGAGCTTCGCCGACGACGCCGTTCGTCACGTGATCCGCTATTGGACCCGCGAGGCCGGCGTCCGCAACCTCCAGCGCTCCCTGGAGAAGGTCTGCCGCAAGCTCGCCCGCGAGCAGGTCGAGTCCGGGGCCGAGTACGAGTCGCCCCAGCTCGGGTCATCGAACCTCGAACCCTACCTCGGGCCCCGTCGCTTCCTGCACGACGAGGCCGTCGAGCGTGATGAGATCGGGGTCGCCAACGGCCTGGCGTGGACCGCGTCGGGCGGCGAGATCCTGGTGATCGAGGCCCTCAAGATGAAGGGCAAGGGCAAGCTGGTCATCACCGGCAAGCTCGGTGAGGTGATGAAGGAGTCGGTCCAGGCGGCATACTCCTTCACGCGCTCGCGCGGCGATCAACTCGGCCTGCAGACCGACGACCTGGAGGAGCTGGATCTCCACATCCACTTCCCCGCTGGGGCGGTCCCCAAAGACGGCCCCTCCGCTGGGGTCACTGTCACGCTCGCCCTCGCCAGCCTGCTGTCTCAGTTGCCCGTCCGCGCGGACGTCGCGATGACCGGCGAGGTCACGCTCCGCGGCAAGGTGCTGCCCGTCGGCGGGATCAAGGACAAGCTGCTCGCGGCGTACCGCGCGGGGATTCGGACCGTCGCCTTGCCCCGGGACAACGAGAAGGACCTCGCAGAGGTGCCCGAAGAGGTTCGGGAGGTCACCACCTTCCATCTCATGGAGCACGTCGACCAGCTCTTCGAGTTGGCCCTGGTAGGCTACACCGGGCCAGCGCCGGAGGGCGTGCCGCACGGGGCCGCCAGCGACGAGGTGGCCCCAGTCACGGCGCCGGCCTGAACCCGTCCTTCGTTAGACCGAGCACGACCAGCCCCACCAGCGCGTCTCGCGTGGCGAAGCCGAGCCCCGCCGTACGGGGCGTGGCGAGCGTCACCTGGCGCATCGAGTCGGCGGCCTCTCCGCCGCCCTTGGGGTGGCGCCGGTGGGCCAGCACGACGGCGTCCACGGCGTCTGCGAAGAGCGCGTCGAAGGCCGTCGCCCGCCGGCCGGTGGCCTCGCGCACGCGCGTCGAGAACGGGGCGCCGCGTGCCGTCTCGGCAGCGTAGGGAACGGGCACCAGCGCCCCCTCGAGGTAGCGGCCCGCCTGTCGGGGCAGGGCCGGCGTGTACCACTCCGGCGGGCCCAGCATCCACACCTCGCGGACCGTCTTGTTCCGAAAGCGCGGCTTCGATCCCCGTCGGGCCCAGACCCCCGCCGCCGCGAGGTGGCTGGCGATCTGCGCGGCTTCCGTTGGCCCGCATGGGATGAAGAGCGCATCTGCGGGGAGAGCCGCGACCCGCGCCGCGATATCTCCCCAGTCGGGGCGCTTCGACCAGACGACGCGGCCGGCCATGGCGCCGCCGCCCGCTGACCACACGCGCTCAAACCACCCCCCGAGCGTCCCCGCGTAGGTCGTGTCCGGGCGCACGACCACGGCCCGCTTTGCTCCGCGCGCGAGGGCTGCGCCCGCGGCGGTGCGGGCGACCAGGAGCGGGGTGTGGAGCACGCGCCAGACGGGGCCGTCGCTGGTCACCGCGGCGTCGCTGACCGTAAGCATGAGGGTCGGCAGTCCGCGGTCCGCCGCCGCCTCGGCGGCAGCCGGCGCCGTGGTCTGGTCGAAGAGGCCTACCACGCCGAACGCGCCAGCCGCCTCCAACGACTCGATGGCGGCGACGGCCGATTCGGGGTCTGCCGCCGAGCGCAGCTCGAGCCGGGGGGCGACGCCCGGGGCGTCTTCCCCCGCCGCGCCGATGAGCACCGCCACCTCGGCGAGCTGTGCGCCGAGCCGGGCAGATGGGCCCTCCTGCGGCAAAACGATGCCCACGACCGCCGGGGTCACCGCCGCGTCTGGGATCTGCGTGTCGGGCACGGACGCGTCGACGGCGGGCTCCGAGGGCCCCGTCTCGAGGGGAGTCTCGACGGCGATCGGGGGCGTCGTTCGTGGCCGCGGGCCGCATCCGAGGCCGGCCAGCACACCGAGCGCGAAGCCCACGGGGATCAGCGGTCTCATCGGCTGCGGGGTGTCGCACGATGGGCGCAGGCACGCAACGGTTCCGCTCTCTTGACCCGCCGTGCTGCGCGCGCTAGATCGATCACGTCGAAGTCCCCAACGAGGGTCGATGCTCGTCTGCCGAATCTGCGGCTGGGAGAACTCAGTCACCGCCGCCTTCTGCACGAATTGCGGTGCCGGGTTGGCGCGCGGTCGAGCAGCAGACGCCGAGGACAACCCCCGCGAGGGGGCGTCTTCTTCCCCCGAGCCCGCGCCACCCGCGGCCGGTGACACGGAAGAGGGGCTCGCGCTCCCCAAGCTGTCGGCGCCGCCCGAACCTCGACGTGAGTCCGCGCCGACCATGCTCGACTTCCGGGTCCCGGCGACGATGACCGAGATGGCCGAGGTGCTCCTCGGCGCAGAGGCCGTCGAGCCGGTGACCGACGAGCATCCGAAGACCGATCCCGAGGTGCCCGTCGCTCAGACATCGTCTGCGGCGCCGGTCGATCTCGGCGCCGTCGCCCGCGCCCTTCGAGCGGAGGCGGGCATGTCGACGCCGCCCGGCGAGGTCGAAGCGCGAGACGAAGGCGAGGCGGGGGCGGGGGAGGCGGACGACGAAGCGCGTGTCTTGCTCACGCCGCCCACGCCTCAGCCCGAGCGGCCGGAGACCATCGACGTAGACCCCATCGACGAGTCCGGTGATGGCTTCGAGGACCTCCGCGACGACGATGAGCCCGACGCCCTCGCCGACGCCATCGAGGCGCTGTCGACGGGGAGCGACGGCGTCGACAGCGCGGAGCACAGCCCCGGCGTCTTCGACGACGAGCCGGACTTGCAAGAGGACTTGCACGAGATCGACCAAGACGAGCTGCACAGCCTCGCTGGCGAGGATTCGGGCGGCTCGCTCCTCGACACCGGAGAGCTCGGCGAGCTCGCGGTAGAGGAGCCGCGCCCCGTCCCTCCGCCCATCCCCGAGGTCACCGCTCGCTTCGTGCTGCGCCCGCTCTCCGAGAACGTCGCGCGCTCGAAGCTGGTCCCCATTGGTGACGACGCGGTCACCATCGGCCGAGACGGCGCGGACGTTGTCTTCGACAGCGACGATTGCCTCTCGCCGTGCCACGCTCGTTTCGTGGTCGACGAGGAGGGGCTGTACGTCGATGACCTCGACAGCCTCAACGGAGTCTGGCTGCGGGTGCGTGACGAGGTCGTGGTGCACGTCGGCGACACCGTCCTCTTCGGCCGGCAGGTCTTGCGCGTCGACGCGATGGCGCCGCGGCCGAACGGTGAGGCGCCCGACGACGGTACCCGGCGCATTGGCGCTCCAGCCGGGGACCTTCGGTTTCGCCTGGTGCAGATGGGGGATGACGGCCAACCGGTGGACGTCTACCACCTGGCGGCCGATGGATGCCGCGTCGGCCGCCACATCGCCGACCTCGTGTTCACCGAGGACAACTTCATGAGCGGCACCCACGCTCTCCTGCGCCCGACCGGCGACGGTGTCCAGGTGCGCGACCTCTCCAGCAGGAACGGCTCCTGGGTGCGAGTCGATGGTCGGCAGCGCCTCGACGCGGGCGACGCGGTGATGCTCGGACGAACGGTGTGGCGCGTCAGCGCCTCGGTAGACTGATGCGGCCTCGTATACAAGTCGGCCGCTTGCTCGTCGAGGCGGGCGTCCTCAACGAGGCCCAGGTCCGCGAGGTCGTCGTCGCCCAACGTAGAGACGGGGGCCGCTTCTGCTCGGTGGCGCTGCGGCTGGGCTTCGCTGACGAACGCAGCCTTGTGCGTTCGCTCAGCCGGCAGCTCGGGATCCCCGGCATGGTCGTCAGCGACGTCACGCCGGACTCAGACGGCCTCGACCTGGTGCCGCGCGATGCCGCGGAGCGCCGTGTCGTGCTGCCGGCGAGGGTCTTTCAACGGACCCTCACGCTGTTGATGCGCGACCCCAACGACCACGACGCGCTCAACGACCTGCAGTTCTTCTCCGGCAAGGTCATTCGGCCGCTGGTCGCGTTGGAGTCCCCCCTCCGGATCGCGGTCGCCAAGCACTATCGGCAGGCCTCCGACTTCGACGACGCGCTCACCCGCGAGGTCGCGGTCATCCCGGTCGAGATCCCGGTTCCCGAGTTCGCCGCGGTGCCCGTGGCGCCGCTGCCGCCGGAGCACGTCCTCCCGGTGAGCGACGAGCCCAGCCCAGTCCCCGTCGATCCGGCGCTCTTGGCGGAGCTGACGCCGGGCTCGTCGGCGGGGGACTCGCTCAGCATCTCGTCGATCGAACAGGTCGCCAGCCAGCCGGCCCCGGAGATCCCCGCCGATCCCGATGACCCCCGTCCGTTGATCCTCGCGGTCGACGACGAGCGGTCCATTCTGAAACTCTACGAGGGCATGTTCGATCCCGAGAAGTACCGGCTCGTCACCTGCGAGCGGGGCGACGCGGCCATCGACGCCGTCCGTCGGCATCGACCGCACCTGGTCCTGCTCGACGCCCTCCTCCCCGGGATGCACGGCTTCGAGATCTGCCGTCGCATCAAGCATCACGATGTGCTCGGCGGGACCTCGGTCATCCTGCTGAGCGCCGCCTACCGCGGTTGGCAGATGAAGGTCGACCTCACGCGGCAATATGGCGCCGACGACTTCATCGAGAAGCCCTTCGACGTGTCCTACGTCATGGAGGTCGTGGAGCGACTCTTGGAGCGCTCTCGCGGCCGTGACGCTCGCACGCGACCGCTGTTCGCCGCGGCTCTCAAGCACCTCAATACCGGGTTGCTGAAGATGCAGCAGGGCGAGCTCGAGGCCGCCGCCGACGCCCTCCGACTGAGCATAGAAGCCGACCCGTTCGCGGCCCGCCCCCACTTCTACCTGGGCAAGATCCACGAACGAAAGGACAACGGCTTCGAGGCGATGTACGAGTACGAGCAAGCGGTCTCGCTCGACGCCTCCTTCTTCCCGGCGATCAAGGATCTGGCGATCCTCTATCAGTCCAACGGGTTCGTGAACAAGGCCGTCGAGATGTGGCAGCAGGCGCTCGCCTCCTGTCCCGAGGCGTCGATGCGCACCGCGATCCGCGAGCACCTCGTGCGGTTGCTCTGAGCGCCGTTTCCGTCTAAGAACGCCACGCACGACGCAGCCAAAGGAGGGCCCGTGCGCCTTACGCGACTCCACGCCCCGACACTCAAGGACGTGCCCAAAGACGCCGAGGTCGTCAGCCACCAGATGCTCGTGCGGGGGGGCTACCTGAGGAAGGTCGCCGCCGGTATCTACAACTTCCTGCCGTTGGCTCGGCGTGTCCTGCGCAAGATTGAGACGATCGTGCGCGAGGAGATGGACGCCGCGGGCGCCCAGGAAGTGCTGTTGCCCTTCGTGCAGCCGGCTGAGCTGTGGATCGAGTCGGATCGGTGGCAGAAGTATGGCCCCGAGCTCGCGCGGCTCAAGGACCGTAAGGGCGGGGACTTCTGCCTCGGCCCGACCCACGAGGAGGTCATCGTCGATCTCGTGCGCCGCGATGTGCGCTCCTGGCGGGCGCTGCCGCTGAATCTGTACCAGGTCCAGGCCAAGTTCCGGGACGAGATGAGGCCCCGGGCGGGCTTGATGCGCGGCCGAGAGTTCATCATGAAGGATGCCTACTCCTTCGATATCGATGACGAGGCGGCCAACCGCAGCTACGACGCGATGTACGCGGCCTACGAGCGCATCTTCACCCGATGCGGCCTCGACTTCCGCGCGGTGGAGGCCGACACCGGTGCCATCGGCGGCTCCCGCTCCCACGAGTTCCAGGTCCTCGCCGACAGCGGTGAGGACGCGATCGTGTCCTGCGCCGAGTGCGAGTACGCGGCCAATGTCGAGCAAGCCGAGCTGGTCGTCTCGCCGGGGGAGCCCGGGCCCACGAGCCCGGCGGCTGTGGCGGTCGATACGCCGGCGAGGCGGACCATCGAGGAGGTGAGCGCGTTCCTCGGGCGGCCGGCGGAGGCGTTCATCAAGACCCTGCTCTTCCGCGCCGACGGAGCGCTCGTGGTCGCCCTCGTGCGCGGGGACCACGAGCTCAACGAGATCAAGCTGGCGAAGGCTCTCGGCGCGACGACCGTCGAGTTGGCCGACGAGGCGGCGATCCAGGCCGCGACCGGCGCCCCCGTCGGCTTTGCCGGACCCGTGGGCTTGGACGCCTCGATCCGCGTCGTCGCCGACTCGAGTATTCGCGGGATGCGCGGGGCCGTGACCGGAGCCAACGAAGCGGATCGGCACCTCGTCGACGTGGACGAGGGCCGCGACTTCACCGCCGCGCTCTACACCGATCTGCGCCTCGCGCAGGCTGGCGACCCCTGCCCCCGTTGCGGCGGCGCGCTCCGGGCCTTCCGCGGAATCGAGGTCGGGCACGTCTTCTTCCTAGGCACGGTCTACAGCGAGAAGATGCGCTGCAACTATCTCGACGAGCACTCCACCGAGCGACCCATGGTGATGGGCTGTTACGGCATCGGCGTGACCCGCATCATGGCCGCCGCCATCGAGCAGCACCACGACGAGCACGGCATCGTCTGGCCGCTCGCGTTGGCGCCCTATGCGGTGACGATCCTGCCCCTGCAGATGAACAAGCCGGAGGTCGTCGAAGCCGCGGAGCGGCTCTACACCGAGCTGCTCGAGGCCGGGGTCGCAGTCCTGCTCGATGATCGCAAGGAGCGCGCCGGCTCGAAGTTCGCCGACGCCGAGCTCATGGGCATCCCCTACCGTGTCGCCATTGGAGGCCGTGGCCTCGCCGAGGGCGTGTTGGAGGTGAAGGCCCGCAGCGGCGAGATGGAGAAGGTGCCGGTCGAGCGGGTGACGGCCCATCTACTCGAGAAGGTCGGCTAGTGGTGTCCCTGGCGCTCGCCCTCGACGTCCCCGACGCCGCGACCGCCGCTGCTCGGGTCCGTCAGACCGCGTCTCGGGTGGACGTGTTCAAGATCGGGTTGCAGCTCTTCTGCGCGGAGGGCCCGCGGGTGGTGGACGCGGTTCGTGAGGCCGGCGCGCGGGCGATCTTTCTGGACCTCAAGCTGCACGACATCCCGAACACCGTCGCTGGCGCCGTGCGAAGCCTCGACCGGCTCGGCGTCGACTACCTCACGGTCCACACGAGCGGCGGACGTGCGATGCTCGAGGCCGCCGCCGAAGCGGCCGGCGGGGGCCCCTGTCTGCTGGGCGTCACGGTCCTCACCAGCCTCGACGCGACCGGGCTGGACGAGGTCTGCGTGGCGACGAGTCCGGAAGCGGCGGTCCTCGCGCGCGGTCGCCTCGCGACGCAGTCAGGCATCCGCGGCCTCGTCTGCAGCCCCCATGAAGCCGCGGGCTTGCGGGACGCGCTGGGGTCGGCCCTGGTCCTGGTCACGCCGGGCATCCGCGCAGGCGCCGACGTCGGTGACCAGAAGCGGGTCGCCACACCGGCGCGGGCGGTTGCCGCGGGCGCGTCGATGCTCGTGCTCGGCCGCGCGGTCACCGCCGCGGCGGACCCCGTGGCGGTGCTCGACCGAATCCGCGCGGAGGTCGCGTGAAGGGCGTCGTCGTCCCGGGGGTTCACGCCGTGGAGGCCCTCGTGCGTCACGCCCCGCATCGGCTGCGCGAGGTCCACTACGCCGGGGGCCTCAACGGCGCCCGCGGTCGCGCCGTCGAGGCGGCGAGGGTCGCCGGGATCAGGGTCACGGAGGTTCGCGTCGCGCGCATCGACGAGCTCGCCGACGGGGTCCGTCACCAGGGCGTCCTCGGGGTCGCCGAGCCGGCTGAGTACATCGACTGGTCAGACCTGCTCACTGGCCCCGACGCGCTGCTCCTGGCGCTCGACCAGGTCACCGATCCGCGCAACCTCGGGGCGATGCTGCGCGCCGCCGAGGCGCTGGGCGCGACCGGCGCGTTGCTCACCAAGAACCGCTGCGCCCGGCTGGGCCCCACCGTGACCCGAACCTCCGCCGGTGCCAGCGAGCTGATCCCAGTGGCGCTCGAGACCAACCTCGCCCGTTCGCTGCGCGCCGCCAAGGCGGCGGGCATGCTCGTGGTGGGCGCAGACTTGGACGGAGTGCCCCCCGCCGAGCTGGACTTCACGGGCCCCACGGTCGTGGTGGTCGGGGCCGAGGGGAGGGGATTGCGCCGGCTCACGCGCGACACCTGTGACGTCGTCGCGGCGATCCCGATGACGGGCGCGACCGCCAGCCTCAACGCCGCGACCGCGGCGGCGATCCTGCTCTACGAGGTGACCCGCCAGCGAGGCGTCCGAAACCTCGTTTTGTAGTTGCGTATCCAAACGCCGTGCCATATAAACCGCGGCACTTCGGCGCCGACGTAGGTGGTCCCCGAAGACCGGCTTGCTGCATGCCACGGCTTCTGCTAGCGTCCGCGACCGTTTTCGCTGGCGTAGCTCAATTGGTAGAGCAGCTGATTTGTAATCAGCCGGTTGCGGGTTCAAGTCCCTTCGCCAGCTCCGAGCGCTACGGCGTGTTTGGAAGGAGGTTTCGGCTAGGAACCGGTTCATGGAGGGGTTCCCGAGTGGTCAAAGGGAGCAGACTGTAAATCTGCCGCCTCCGGCTTCGAAGGTTCGAATCCTTCCCCCTCCACCAGGTTCGTGGCCTTTGCGGGAGTAGCTCAGCTGGTAGAGCGTCAGCCTTCCAAGCTGAATGTCGCGGGTTCGACCCCCGTCTCCCGCTCCAATTTGTCGAGGGCCCGGCGCGAGGCGCCGCGGTCGAGTTGAAATCGAGCGCCGGCGTAGCTCAGTCGGTAGAGCACGTCCTTGGTAAGGACGGGGTCACCGGTTCAAGT
>CAYOBQ010000145.1:0-24621 GCA_964402225.1 uncultured Nannocystaceae bacterium
CCGGGATGGTCGTGTCCACCACCGTCGCCACCGCCACACACGAGTTGCTGTTGCCGCTCGAGTCGGAGGTGTCGAAGGTCACGTTCGTCGACCCGAGGCCGTAGGGGCCCGCGTCGTCGGGTGCAGCACCCGTGTCACCTTCGCAGACGTCGTCGGCCACCGCCGAGACCGCCACCGCGGTGCCCGCGCCGGCGCACTCAGCCTGAGCGTTGGTGCAGGTGATGCCGGGGAGGGTCGTGTCCACCACCGTCGCCACCGCCACACACGCGTTCGCGTTCCCGCTCGAGTCCGCCGTCGTGTAGTTCACGTTCGTCGCACCCAGCGCGTAGGGCCCGGCGTTGTCCGCAGCCGTCCCCGTGTCGCCTTCGCAGACGTCGTCCGCCGCCGCCGAGGTCGCCACCGCCGTCAGCGCGCCGGTGCACTCCGCCTGCCCATTCGTGCAGTCGATGGCCGGGATGGTCGTGTCCACCACCGTCGCCACCGCCACACACGCGTTCGCGTTCCCGCTCGAGTCCGCCGTCGTGTAGTTCACGTTCGTCGCACCCAAGGCGTACGGCCCGGCGTCATCCGCCGCCGTACCCGTGTCGCCTTCGCAGACATCGTCGGCCGCAGCCGAGGTCGCCACCGCCGTCAGCGCGCCGGCGCACTCCGCCTGGCCGTCCGTGCAATCGATCGCCGGAACGGCCGTGTCCACCACCGTCGCCACCGCCACACATGCGTTGGTGTTCCCGCTCGAGTCCGCCGTCGTGTAGTTCACGTTCGTCGCACCCAAGACGTACGGCCCGGCGTTGTCCGCCGCCGTCCCCGTGTCACCCTCGCAGACGTCGTCCGCCGCAGCCGAGGTGCCCACCGCCGTCAACGCGCCGGTGCACTCCGCCTGACCGCTCGTGCAGTCGATGCCCGGGATGGTCGTGTCGACCACCGTCGCCACCGCCACACACGCGTTCGCGTTCCCGCTCGAGTCCGCCGTCGTGTAGTTCACGTTCGTCGCGCCCAAGGCGTAGGGCCCGGCGTCATCCGCCGCCGTCCCCGTGTCACCCTCGCAGACGTCGTCCGCCGCAGCCGAGGTGCCCACCGCCGTCAGCGCGCCGGTGCACTCCGCCTGCCCATTCGTGCAGTCGATGCCCGGGATGGTCGTGTCGACCACCGTCGCCACCGCGACGCACTGGCCGGCGTTTCCGCTGCCATCCGTCGCCGAGTAGGTCACATTCGTCGCGCCCAGCGCGTAGGGCCCCGCGTTGTCGCCGGAGGCGGCCAGCGCCCCCTCACAGACGTCCGCGGCGGTCGCCTGTGTCGCCACCGCCGTGGTCGCACCAGCGCACTCAGCCTGACCGTCGGTGCAGTCGAGCGTCGGACCCTGGGAGTCGCCCACGGTGACCGTCGTCATGCAGATGTTGGCATTGCCTTGGGCGTCGGTGCCGGTCCACATGACCTGCGTATCACCCATGCCGTAGAGGGCCGGGGCGTCGTTGACCAGCGCCGGGGCGTCGTCGCAGACGTCGTCCGCGCTGCCGTTGATGGCCACCGCGGTGCCGCCGGGGCCGGCGCACTCGCCGTTGGCGGCGGCGTCGCAGGTGACGGCCGGACCGACCGTGTCCTGCACCACGAAGGTCGCGTCGTCGCTGTCGTTGGCGCCGTCGTCGTCGGTGACCGTCAGCGTGATCGTGTGGTTGCCGAGGGCGAAGGTGCCGCTCGGGATGGCGCTGGTCGGGTCGTCCAGACCATCGGCCGGATCCCAGGAGAAGGTGATGGTGTCGCCCGCATCGGGGTCCATCGAGTTGGAGCCGTTGAGCGCCACGTCCGCCCCGGCGGGGCTGGTGCACTCGAAGACGCCGTTGTCGGGGAGCGCGTCGGCGACGGGCGGCGAGTTCTCCGACACCGCGATGTCGACGAAGGCCACGTGCGTCGCGCCCTGGGTGTCGGTGACGCGCAGCGCCACGGTGTGAGTCCCCGGGGTCGCGAAGTTGGCGTTCACGTTGACGCCGATGGTCGCGAAGGTGTTGAGCCCATCGCTGGGGTCGAGGTCCCAGGCGTGCTCGACGATCGAGTCGCCGATGTTCTCGTTCGGGTCGAAGGAGTCGACGCCGGACAGCGCGATGTTGGTGTTGATCAAGCCGCTGGGGTTGGCCGGCGTGATGATGGCGACGGGCGGCACGTTCTCGATGGAGACCGTGATGCTGACATCGGCCTCGTCGGTCAACGCCGGGTTGTTGTCGTCCGTCACCCGCAGCGTGGCCACGAAGATGATGTCCGGGTCGCCGATCTGCATCGCCGGGTTGAAGACGTGCTGCGGCGTCGCGTTGATGTCGTTGGTGGAGAAGTCGAAGGTGCCGTCACCGTCGAAGTCCCACTCGAAGGTGACCAGCGTCCGGGCCTGGTCGAGGTGGAACGACCCGCTGTGGTCGAAGGTGACGGTCTGCCCGGGGGCGATCGTCGTCGGGTTGGCCGCGGGCACCGCCTTCGGCCCCTGCTGAAAGAGCTCGGAGGCGAGCATCATCAGGGACCAGCCGGTGGCGAGGCCCTCGGGGCTGCCGCCGCCCCAGCCCGGCCAGCCACCGTTGGCGTTCTGCCGGCCGACCAGCGTCGCCTGGATGCCCTTGTTGGGATCGGTGAACCAGGCGAAGGTCTCGGGGTTCGCGTTGTCGACGACCCCGTCACAGTCGGTGTCGCTGCGGCCCGTGATGTCGTCGACGCCGAGGATGCGCAGCACCTTCGTCGCGTTGAAGACGCCGTAGAGATAGCCCGTGACGTTGTTCTGGTCGCCTTCACCGGCGCCTGCGCCCCAGTGGTCGGCCATCCAGCCGATCGACATGTCGAGCGGCTGCTCGCCGGCCTGGAAGGGCGCGCCCGGCGCGTCGCCGAGGGCCACGCCGTCCATTACGAGCTGGATCGCCCCCGCCGGGGTCGTCCCGGCGCAGCCCCAGAGGCAGTTGGCGCCGCTGTTACCGTAGCCGAAGGTGCCACAGCCGATCGTGGCGCCGTTGTCCGCCACGCGGCCGAAGGTGCCGTTGAGGGCGTGCATGTTCTCGTCCTTGACGAACTGCGGGACGATCGCGCCCCACTGCTGCTCGGCGGGGATGAGGCCGATGGCCGCCCAGCTCGAGGAGCTGTTGTCGGCGTGGCCGCTGCTGTTGCCGGTCTCGTACTGGTAGTGCCAGCTCCCGCGCTTCGGCACGCCCTGGCTGATCTCCATCTGACCATAGGCGTAGCCGTCGATCAGGTCCTGGACCACCGCCAGGTAGGTCTCGCCCGCGGCGGGCCCCGCGGGGACCGTGCCCGCCGGCGTACCGGAGGCGACGATGGCGTCGATGATCATGCCGTTCTCGTAGACATCGAGGACGCCGGAGTTGCCCATCTTGAGGTAGCGCTGGTTGTCGTTGGCGTCGGGGTCGCCGGCCTCCTGCGGCACCGGGTCGCCGCCGTCGACCATGTTCTCGAAGAGCCAGCTCAAGCCACCGCTGACGGTGTCGACGTAGGGGTTCGTCAGGCGGTCCTGGATGGCGAGGTGCCCGTGGACCTCGAAAGCGTTGACCGCGACAGCGGTGGCCGAGGCCCGGTTATTGCTGGCACCCGCGGTGATGATCTGACCGGACGCCTGCGCCGACTCGTGGAGGTGCCACAGCCCCTCGTCGATGGCGACGTTGGCCTGCACCGCGCCGGATGAGCCGTCTCGAATCTGCATCGGGTAGTTGGCGGAGCTGCACTCGGCCGTCCCGTCGTTGCAGACCGTGAGGGTCGCGGTGAACGGCGAGCCGACGGCGCCGGCGTAGGTGTGCGTGGCTTCGAGGACCCGGGGGTTGGTAATCGGCAAGAAGCCGGTGTCCCCGCCGTCACCGAACTGCCACCGGTAGGTGGTGCCGACAAAGACCAGCGACGCGGCGGCCCCGAAGGTCGCCGTCTTGTTGACGGCGGCGGTGGTGTTGCCCTGGCAGAGGTTGGTGGTGGTGCAGTCGCCGCCGGAGTTGTCGACGATGCACACCGTCTTCGATTGGGCGCCCGCGGTCACCGTCACCTTGGCCCAGAGGTAGTTACTGGTGGTCGTCGGCTTGCTGAAGGTCGCGGTGTTGTTCGTCAGCTCCGAGGCGTCCCAGAGCGCGAGGGACGCCGCGTCGTTGACCGTCGCGACTTGCTGGCCCGGGTTGCAGGTGCAGCCGGCGTTGTTGACGTTGAGCGTGCCCACGGCGGTGCCGTTGAGCGAGAAGGTCTGTACGTCGGTGCCGCACGTCGTCAACGACTCGAAGGTGATCGAGTCGATGGGGCCGAAGGGCTGGGCCGCGACAACCGGCGCGCGTCCAATCTCGGCCCCCTTCAGCGTCGTCGGCGTCCCGGAGATGATGTCGTGCGGAACCAGCGGGCTCGCGGTGACCCAGGGGACCGTGGCCGTGACCGGATCGGTGGGCTGCTGGGCGGCGGCGAGCGCCGGCAAGAGCGTGAGGCCTGCGGCGACGAGGTTGAGGCGCCGCATCAATTGAGCCCCGTCGGGGCCATGGCCATGGCCTGGTGCACGGCCTGGGCGACCGCGGCCGGCAGATCGCCGGGCAGCGCCGTGGAGTCGGCCTTCGCCGCCTCCGCCGTGGCGCAGATCATCGCGGCCGTGTACTCGACACCGCCTACGATGATCGAGCCAGTGCACTCGATGCCCGCGGGCGTCCGAGTGACCGAGAAGCTGTTCTGCGCAAACGCCGCTGGGGCGTAGAGCAGACAGACGAGTGCCGTATACGCCGCGAGGCGCCGGACCAACAACATGCGAATTTCCCCTCTCCGGGTCGGCGCCCCCCCACAAGGGCACCGACGTTTAGCCGCGCATCTCGGTTCGGCTGCGCGCGGCGGTACTTCGACGTAGGTAGTTTGACCTACATCTGGTGGAAGATACCGAGGCACACAATCCGTTCAACCGAAAAATTTCCAAGAAACCCGCGATAACGATCAAAACCCCCTGTGTGGTCGAATCACCGTCGAGAGAGTGAAGGACGACAAAGGCAGGAAGCGTGCGGGCTTCGGGTGTGCGAGCGGCGCTCACCACGGGTGACACGGGCCGTGTGAGTCGACCGGAAAAAAAGCGTCACCGAGGCGTAACGGAGGCCGATTTGAGGATCCGGAGGGCCTCGGTCATGGCCGGGTGGCCCGCCGGGAGCCCATTCGACGCCCTCGCCAGCGCTCGGCGCCCCTCCTCGACGCGCCCGACCAGCCCCAGCGCCGCGGCCCTCGCGACCGTGACGACCGGGTGCGCGGGTAGAATCTGCAGCGCCGCGTCGAGGTCAGCGAGGGCCTCTGCACCCGCGCGCCGAGCGACCCGCGCCTGTCCCCGGATGAGCAGAGCCGCGCCGGCCCGCGGGTCGAGCCGAAGCACGCGGGATGCCAGGGCCTCCGCCGAAACCACGTCACCGGCGCCGAGATCGAGGGAGGCCAGGCGCATCGCCGCCGTCTTCAGCAGAGGATCGAGGCGGAGGGCCCCGCGAAGCGCGTCGCGGGCCCTCGAGACGTCTCGCCGAGCGAGGGCGAGCCGCGCCTGCTCCTCCAGGATTCCGGCGTCGCTCGGCGCCAGCCTCGCCGCTCGACGCAGCAGCGCCCCGGCGCGCCCTGCGTCACCCGCCGCCGCCGCCGCGCGCGCCGCCGCTGTCAGCCGCGCGGCGGTCGGCGTGGCGGCTTCGAGCACCGCCAACGCCTCCCCGTGGCGCCTGGCGGCGGCGAGCACCGCCGCGCGGTCCTCGGGGAAGCGCGGATCGGCGTCGCCGCGCCGAACGGCCTCCTCCATGGCCTGCGCCGCCCCCCGAACATCGCCGAGGGCGCGCCGCACGCGGGCGAGGGCCGACCATGCGTCGCCGCGTCGCGGATCGCGCTTCAGCGCCGCGCTCAGCGTCTCGGCGGCCAGCGGCAGGTGAGCCGCCCGGCCCTCGCGCGCCCAGACCTCCGCGTGGGCCAGCCCGAGCCGGACCTGGGCCGCGGGGCCCTCGGTCCGCGCCCCGGCGATCGCGTCGCGCAGCGCGGTGGAGACCGGGCGGGGCTGCCCCGCTCTGGGGCGCGCGCGGATGTAGTGGTCGGTGAAGGTCGCGTGGGGCACGTCGCTCGTCGTGCCCCGTCGCATGTGGCAGCCGGCGCAGTCCCCCTTGGGGTCGTGGCCCCGGGCGTCGCCGCAGGCCTCCCCCGGGTGACAACCGACACAGGCCTCCCGGTAGCCGGCGCGGGTCGCCGTTCGGTGCGGGTTGTGGCACGTCGTACAACGCATCCGCGCCGCGCTCTCCTTCGCGCAGCGGCTCCGGGCGAGGCGCTGCCCGTGGCTGGCGATGGAGAAGGCGTCGGCGTCGGCCCCCGCGGCGACGAAGACCGAGACGTACTCGTTGAGCGGCGTACCGATATCGTGGCGGTCCCAACGTCTGCCGGCGTGGAGGATGGCGATGTCGCCCTGGAGGTGGCAGCCCTGGCAGAGCTGGAGTTGACGCTCGGAGGTGTCCCGCGCGGGGTTGTAGATCGCCCCACCTTCGCGCCCCGCCTCCTCCGCCTCGACGTGGGCCCGAGCGTCGCCGTGGCAACGAACGCAGGAGATGCCGTGGGCGAGGGGGCGCGCGTACGCGTTGATGCGGTCGTCCCGCGCCGGCGTGAGGTCGTTGTGGCAGAACAAGCACGGCGGCTCGACGGCCCGCGACATCCGAGGCTGGTCGACGGCGTCATAGCCGGGGCTCAGATCCCAGACCTTGCGCTGGCCGTACCACGTCAGCGGGAGCTGGACGACGCCGCCGTCGATCTCACCGAGGTAGGAGCGGGTGTGGTTGCCCGAGCCGATGACGTGGGTCGCCTCGACCCTCCTCACGAAGCCCGTCTCGGGGAAGCGCTCCTCCTGCCACACGCGCCCCGCCTCGTCCCGCCACGTCCGGTACACCAGGCCCGTCGCCTCGTGGCGGATCTCGACGTCGGCGTAGTCCTCGATGCGATCGGCGGCGGCGATCGGCGCCAGCGACCGCCCCATCCCCGTCTCGCGGAAGGCGTCGACCTCCTCGGGGTGGCACCCCTCGCAGGCGTCGTCGGGCAAGGAGGACCGGGCGATCGGCCCCGCGTCGAGGCGCGTCTTCACCACCGGCGCCGCGTCGACCACCACCGGCGCGGGCGCACGCTTCGAGCAGGCGCCCAACCCGAGAAGCACGACAAGGAGTGTGTACCGCATGACGCCGCAGTATAGTCCGCCGCCGTGACGACGCCCCAAGCCTCTCCGATCGGCCACCGCCGCGCCCTCGCCCTCGCCTGGGTCGCCGTCGCGTCCCTCGCCGGTTGTGCCTTCATCCCGCGCATGCGCGCCGACGACGGCGTCTTCCTCTCGTTGCTCACGTCCGGCGCCATCGCGGCGGGGTGGCTGGGCTGGCTGATGTGGCGCCGCGGCGCCGCCGTCAGCGCGGTGGTGGTCGTCCGGCGTCCCCACTGGGTGCAGGCGATCGCCCACAGCTCGATCTACGCCTACTGGGGGCACTACGTCCCCCTCGTCTACCACGAGGTGCCGCTGATCTGCGCCCAGGTCGTGTTCGCCTATGTCCTCGACCTGCTGATGAGCTGGAGCCGCGGGCGTCGCTGGGTCATCGGCTTCGGCCCGATCCCGATCATCGGCAGCGTCAACCTCTTCCTGTGGTTCAAGGACCCCTGGTTCGGCTGGCAGCTCACGCTCGTCGCCCTGGCCTTCCTCTCCCGCGAGTTCTTCCGCCGCACCGACGCCGATGGCAACAGCGGGCACATCTTCAACCCCAGCGGCTTCGGTCTCACGGCGGTGTCGATCATGGTCATCGCCATGGGCCAGACGGACATGACGTGGGGCCCCGAGATCGCCACCACGCTGGTGCGCGCCCCCTACATCTTCGAGTGCCTCTTCGCCGTGGGGGTCGTGATCCAGCTCCTCTTCGGCGTTTGCCTGGTCACCATGTCGGCGGCGACGTCGGTGGTCCTGATCGGCCTCGTCTACACCGCCGCGACCGGCGACTACTTCTTCGAGAACTCGACCATCCCGGTGGCCGTCTTCCTCGGGATGCACCTGCTGATCACCGATCCCGTGACCTCCCCCCGAGACAGCGTGGGCAAGGCGGTCTTTGGCCTCCTCTACGGGCTCGCCGTCTTCCCTCTCTTCGTCGGCCTGGCGGCCATCGGCACGCCGAGCTTCTACGACAAGCTGCTCCAGGTGCCGTTGCTCAACCTCGCCGTACCGTGGATCGAACGGCTCACGGGCAGGTTCCGCATGCCCGGGCCCTGGGCCGACTGGTCTCCGGTGGCCGTCAACCGCCTCCACGTCGGGATCTGGTGCGGCGTCTTCCTGTTGATGCGCCCCGCGCTGGTGGACCACCCCGGCCAGCAGCCCGGCCACTGGGTGCCGCGCTGCGAGGCGGGGGACACGCGGGCCTGCCAGAACCTCACGACCCTGCTCAGCACCGGCTGCCACGGTGGCGCGTCCCCCGAGTCCTGCCTGTTGCTGGCGGACATGCACCGCGAGGGGCGCGGCTTGGCGCGGTCCGACGCGGCGGCGCTGCGGTGGTACACCCTGGCCTGCGAGACGGGCGGGGGTCGCGGCTGCGCGATGGCGGCGGTGGCGACGGAGACGGGCAAGGCTGGCGCGACGAGCGATCCCGCCCGCGCCGCGGCGTTGCGCGAACGCGCGTGCGAGCTGGGGGACGCCGAGGCCTGCACCACCGCGGCCCGTCGCCTGGTGGACGGGCAGGGTGTCGCGCGAGATCCAGCGCGCGCCGCAGCGCTCCTCGAGGGCGCCTGCACCCGCGGGCTCGCCTCGCCATGCGCGGTCCTCGGCTTCATGCTCGAGCGCGGCCAGGGCATCCCGCCCAACCGCCCGCGCGCCCTCGAACTCTACGGTCGCGCCTGCGACCTCGGCTTGGAGGCCGGATGCCGGCAAATCGATGGGTTGAGATGAGGTGGATTGTGCCGGCTGCGTTGCTGCTCGCCTGCGCCGATCCCGCGCCCGCACCACGAGCGACGCCGCCGCCGAAGCCAGCGCAGCCCGGGCTCGAACGGGCGCCGTTTCCGGTCCGGGTCGCGACGGATGGCCCGCTCTTCGAGGCCGTCGATCCCAAGGTCGCCGGGGTGGACTTCGAGCACCGATGGCCCAAGAAGACGAAGCACCGCTGGGAGTTCGCCAACGCCTTCGCTGGCGGCGGCGTAGCGCTGGGTGACTACGACGGAGACGGTCGACCCGACCTGTACCTCACGCGTCCCGTCGGCGGCGGTCGCCTCTACCGCAACCTCGGCGAGTGGCGCTTCGAGGACGTCACCGAGAAGGTGGGGCTCGCCACCGACGGTTGGACCACCGGCGCCGCCTTCGCCGACTTCGATGGGGACGGCGATCTGGACCTCTTCGTGGCCGCCTACAAGGGGCAAAACCGCCTCTACGTCAACGACGGCGGGCGGTTCACGGAGGGGGCGAAGGCGGCGGGTCTGGACTTCGCGGGCGCCTCGGTCTCGGGGGCGTTCGCGGACTACGACCGCGACGGCGATCTCGATCTCTTCGTGGTCACCAACCGCGTGCCGCCGGAGGGCGACATCCGTGGGAAGCCACGGCGTGTGGGCGGTCGGTGGGTGATCCCCGAGGCGCACCGCGACTTCATCCAGGTGCTGGAGAAGCCCGGCGGCCCGGTCTTCGCGAACGCCGGGCAGCAGGACCGCCTGTATCGAAACAACGGCGACGGCACCTTCTCCGACGCCAGCGTCGCGATGGGCATCGGGGGCCATGACATCGGCCTGTCGGCGCGGTGGTGGGACTTCGACGACGACGGCTGGCCCGACCTCTACGTCGCCAACGACTTCTTCGGCGACGACCGGCTCTACCGCAACCTCGAAGGGATGCGCTTCCAGGAGGTCGCCAAGATGGCGCTGCCCCACACGCCCTGGTTCTCGATGGGCGTCGACGTCGCGGACATCGACGGGAACGGCTGGCTCGACCTCTTCACGACGGACATGTCCGGCAGCAACCACTTCAAGCAGAAGCTCTCGATGGGCGACATGTCCGAGGACGGCTGGTTCCTCGAGCACGCGACGCCGCCCCAGTACATGCGCAACGCGATGCTGCTCAACACCGGGAGCGGGCGCTTCACCGAGGCGGCGCAGCTCGCGGGCGTGGCGAACACCGACTGGACGTGGTCGCCGCGCCTCGCGGATCTCGACGAGGACGGCCGGGTGGACCTCTTCGTCACCAACGGGATGACGCGCGACTTCAGCGACAGCGACCTGCGCCAGCGGCTGAAGGACTCCGGGAAGTGGCAAGAGGGGGATCTCGAGTTCTGGAAGAAGGCGCCGCCGCGGATCGAGACCAACATGGCGTTTCGCAACCAGGGCGAGCTGGCCTTCGAGCCGGTGGGCGTGCGCTGGGGGCTGGCCGCCGAGAGCATCAGCTTCGGCGCGGCCCTCGGGGATCTCGACGGCGACGGCGACCTCGATCTGGTGGTCAATGACTTCGAGGCGCCGCCGCGCATCTACCGCAACCGGCAGTCCAAGGGGCACCGCCTGCGGATCAGACTCGTGGGGCCCCCGGGGAACCGCTTCGGCGTCGGCGCCCGGGTCGAGGTCACGACCGGCGAGCTGACGCAGGTGCGCGACCTCGCGACGACGACGGGCTTCATGTCCGCCGACGAGCCGGTGCTGCACTTCGGCACCGGCGAGGCGGGGCGCATCGACTCGCTGCAGGTGCGCTGGCCGGACGGCCGACTGCAGCGCTTCGAGAATCTCGAGGCCGACGCGCTGTTCACGGTGAAGCACTCGCCCGGCCTGCCGATGATGCCTGTCCCGCCTCGCCCCAACACGCTGATGACCGTGCCGCCTCATCCGCTGCGGGTCCGGCACCGGGAGCGACCCTTCGACGACTTCGCGCGGCAGCCCCTGCTCCCGGCGAAGCTGAGCCAGCTCGGGCCGGGGCTGGCCTGGGGCGATGTCGATGGCGACGGCGACGATGAGCTCTTCCTGGGTGGCGCGGCGGGCCAGCCGGGGCGTCTCCTCCAGCACCACGGGCGGGGTCGGTTGGGTCGCTACAAGCTGGGGCCCACGCCCTTCGCCGCCGACGCCGCCTCGGAGGATATGGGGGCGATCTTCACCGACGTGGACTCGGACGGCGACCTCGACCTCTACGTCGTGAGCGGCGGGGTGGAGGCGCCGGTCGGTGACGAGGCGCTGCGAGACCGGCTCTACCTCAACGACGGGAAGGGCGGGTTCAGCGCCGCCAGCGATCGCCTGCCCGACCTGCGCGACAGCGGGGGGCCCGTCGCGGCATCGGACTTCGATGGGGACGGCGATCTGGACCTCTTCGTCGGTGGGCGCGTCGTCCCCGGGCGCTACCCGGACGCCCCCAACTCGCGGCTGCTTCGCAACGACGGTGGGCGCTTCAGCGACGTCGCGACCGAGGTCGCCCCCGGGCTCGCGGGCGCCGGGATGGTCACCGCCGCTACCTGGGCGGACGTGGATGGGGACGGGCGCGACGACCTGGTGGTGGCCCACGAGTGGGGGCCGATCCGCGTGTGGCACAACGCCGATGGGCGCCTCACGGACACGACCGCGGAGGCGGGCCTCTCGCGGGAGACGGGCTGGTGGAACTCGGTGGTCGCGGTCGATCTCGACGGGGACGGCGACCTCGATCTGGCGGCGGGGAACCTGGGCCGGAACACCAAGTACGCGGCGAGCCCGGACGCCCCCGCGCAGCTCTACGTCGGTGCCTTGGGGCCCAACGGTGAGCGCCGACTCATCGAGGCGCAACGCGAGGGCGAGACGCTCTACCCGGTGCGCGGGCGGAGCTGCTCGTCGGCGGCCATGCCCGAGCTCGCCGAGCGCTTCGGCACCTACGCCGAGTTCGCGAAGGCCAGCGTCGACGAGGTGTACGGCGAGGCGCTCCCCGAGATGACCCGGCTGACGGCGAACCGGCTCGACTCGGGGGTCTTCATCAACGATGGCCGGGGTCGGTTCAGCTTCCGCCCCTTCCCCGCGCCGGCGCAGCTCGCGCCGGTCTTCGGGATCGCGGTGGCCGACTTCGACGGGGATGGTCCGCCGGACCTCGCCCTCGGTCAGAACTTCTTCGGACCCCAGCGCGAGACGGGGCGCATGGACGGCGGGGTCGGCGTGATGCTGCGCGGCGACGGCGAGGGTGGCTTCGAGGCGCTCAGCGTCGAGCAGAGCGGTGTGGTGTGGGCCGGCGACGCCACGGCGGTGACGGCGGCGGCCTTCGACCTCGATCCCTTGCCCGATCTGCTCGTCGCCTTCAACGACGCCGAGCCGCTGGTCCAGACCCGAGTCTCAGGGGCCGCGCCGGGCATGTCGATCCGCTTGAGGGGTCCGCGGGGCAACCCAACCGGCGTCGGCGCCCGCATCACGACGCACTTCGTGGGCGGCGCGACGGACGTCGGGCGCGTGACGGCCGGTGCGGGGTACCTCAGCCAGGCGCCGCCGGTGCATTTCGTGGGGATGGACGAGCGCAAGGCCGAGCGAGTCGAGGTGGTGTGGCCCGACGGCCAGCGCTCCGAGCTAGGCGGCGGTCCGACCGGGGTCGTCACCGTCGCCCACCCCACCCTCGCGAAGGCGGCGAGCCCCGCCAGATAAGGCTCTCGCGGCGCCGACGCGTCTTTGCGTGGGGACCCCGAGTGCCCTACAACTCGAGGGTGAGCGCGGCCCTCCTCATCCTCCTCGTCTTCCTGTTGTTGGTCATCGCGTGGGTCGCCACGCCCCAACGACTCGCCGACTCGGAGGTCGATGAGCTGTGGGGGCGAGTGGCCCACGCGCTCGGCCTGGAGTACGACGGCGGCGGTCCCACCAGCGGTCCCACGATGCAGGGCCGGATGGGGCGGATGCGGGTGCTCGTCGACACCTTTGGTCGCGCCCAGCATGGGCAGCGCACGGCGTTTACCCGCATCGTCATCGACTCCGACGGACGCATCCCCGAGCAGCTCACGCTCGATGCCCCGGGGCACAAGCCCGAAGACCCCATCGAGGTCCTGCTCGCCCAACACGGCAAGCGACGGGTGACGGATCTGGTCCGGGAGCTGGGCGCCACGCTGCACGGGGGGCGCGTGCGCTGGGCCACCGAGGGGCTCGTCTGGGATGCCGCCGAGTTCGTCCAGACGCTCCGGGATGTCGTGCGCACCGCCGAGCACCTCTGCCTCGACGAGAAGGACATCCCCGGCCGGCTCCTGCTCTGCACCCGCGACGAGAAGGTCCCCGAGCCGCAGCGGCGCCAGATGATGCTCGTGCTGCTCGACCGCTACGTCGGCTCCCCGGAGGCCAACAGCGCGGCGAAGGAGGCCGTCAAGCACCCCGACGCCTACGTCCGCCTGACGGCGGCCCGGGCCCTCGGCAAGCAGGGCGTCTCGACGCTGGGCGTGCTGGCGCGCGACCCCGACGTGACGCAGGAGGTCCGCACCGCGGCCCTCGAAGACCTCATGACCGCCTGGCCGTTGGAGCTCGGCAACCCCCAGATCCGAAAGGTCCTACGGTCCGTCGAGCCCGCCGTCGTGCGCACGGCGATCCACATGGTGCGCCACCTCAACCACGCCCCGGCGGTGCGCATCATGCTCGAGCTCGCCACCGATCCGCAGACCCCCTCAGACCTCCTGAGCCTGCTGGTCGAGGTCGTCGGCGAAATGGCCGACGCGAACGCCGAGCCGGTGATGCTCGGGCTCCTCAACCACGACGACGTCGTCGTCCGCCGCGGCGCCGCCGCCGCCCTCGGCCAGCTCGGCACCCCCGAGGCGCTGCCCTCCTTGCAGGAGCAGATAGAGGAGCCGCTGGTGCCCGACGGGCGTCTCACGGCGCTGTGCCGCTCGGCCACCGTCGAGATCCGCCGCCGCCATCGACTCCCGGCCCCAGGGTAGGTTGACGCCGAGTGAACGACGTCACCTCGCACCCTGCGTAGCGCGACGACGCGTGGCGGGCGCTACTCCACCGGGCACTCGCCGGCCATCCACTGCGCGCAGGTGCACAGGATGTCCTGTCGTACCCACGTCCCCTGGCGGTCGGGGCACTGGTCCCCGTCGAAGACATCGCACACGCAGAAGAGCAGGTCGTCGCCCGCACAGCTCGCCTGAAAGTCATCGGCGCCGCTGGTAGCGCAGGCCGCGCCAGCTTGGGGGTCACCGCCGCCGCCTCCGCAGGTGGCCGTGCACGCCTCGAGGGTCTCGAAGTTGTTCGCGTTGCCTTCGCACCCGCCGTAGACGAACTCGCGGCACTCGCCGGCCTCGCCATCGAAGTACCAGCGGCGGAGCGCCGCCTCGCACGGGCCGGGATCGGGCGGGAGATCGCAGAGGTCCGGGCCCTCGCACTCGCCCGACGTCGCGGCATCGACACCCGCCATGTGGGCGGCGCAGAGGTTGCCGTAGGTCACGCCGTCACAGCCGCAGACGGGGTCGTAGTTCAAGTCACAGCCTTCGGGTCGCGGCTCGCAGATGCCCGTCGCATCAGCGTAGTCGCAGCCGTCGCCAGCGAAGTCGCAGAACTGCGCCGGGGTGCACGTGTTGCCGAGGCGAGCGCCGCAGTGGACCTCGCCTTCACCTTCACCTTCCCCTTCCCCTTCGCCCTCGCCTTCCCCTTCCCCTTCGCCTTCACCCTCCCCTTCGCCCTCGCCGCCGCCGTCCACGCCGGCATCGGCGGTGGTCGAGTCGTCGTCGTCGCACGCGCTCAGGTTCGCCAGGACGAGCGTGCAGCCGAGTAGGAGCATCAAATGAGTTCGCATTTCGCGCCTCCAGAGTCGTTCGCCACGTGGCATGTGCAAGCAGGGGGCCAGCCGCCGCTCCCCATTGCACGGCGCGTTGTACACGCTGCGCCCCGAGCATTCGAGGACTGGCCTCAGGATTCTGGCGGCGCTTCGCCACGGAGGCGCGCGTCGCGAAGCCCGTCCATCGTTCCATCCACGTCGCAGCAGCTTCAGCATCTGCCGTGCGCCTTGGCACGCCCCGCGTTCCGCTTGTCCGAACGCGCGTTCCCGCTCCGGTCGGCATCGAGCTCCTCTTCCCGCGCTTCCGTGGGCCCCGTAGACTGGGCCGGATGGATCCGCATCGCCTCTCGGAGCTCCGCAGCGTCGCCTACCACCGGCGCATCGCGGAGCACCTCGATCTCCAGCCCGAGCTCCTCGAACGCGCCCGGGAGCGAGTCCGCTCGGGTCACGCCCACCCCCACTACGTCGCCGCTTGGACGCAGCTCCTCGATCAACCGCTCGAAGTCGTCAAGGCTCGCCTCTGCGCCGACGACGAGGAGATGCGGGCGCTCCGCCAAGCCAGCCCCTTCGCGGGGGCCTTGAGTCCCCGTGAGCGCTGGGCCCTCTTCCGCGCTGTACGTGCCGAGGCGGGCGGGTGACGCGCACCCAGCTCGAGCACCTGATCCGCGCCGCCGCCGTGGTCTCCGACGTCGACGACCTGGTCATCGTGGGCAGCCAGGCCATCCTGGGCCAGTTCCCGAACGCGCCGGCCGAGCTCTGCGTCTCGATGGAGGCGGACCTCTACCCGCGCGACCGCCCTGAGCGCGCCGACCTCGTCGAGGGCTCGCTGGGCGAGCTCTCGCCCTTCCACGAGACGTTCGGCTACTACGCACAGGGCGTGGGTCCAGAGACGGCCACCCTCCCCGCGGGCTGGGAGATCCGACTCGTGCCGGTCCACAACGAGAACACCCGCGGCGCACACCGCGCGCGCATCCGTGAGCGCCTCCGGGCCGACGAAGCGCGGGCCGGGGGATGACCCTGGTGGCCGGCTACCTACCGGCTTCGGCCGAGAGCCACGCGCCGATGATGCGCGCGCGGGCGCTGGCGTCTGGGGCGGTCAGGACCGCCTTGGCGAAGTCTGAGACGGGCGTCTCGCTGGTCGCGAAGCGCGTCGCCGCCAGCGCCATCGCCTGGTCGTCGTCGAGGTCGAGGCCGTCGAGCTGGGCCTTGGCGACGAACTCCGCGGAGCCCGCGTCGTGGCGCCCCGCGAGGGCCAACAAGACGGCCCGGCGCACCACCGGATCCCCGCTCTTGGCCATCGCCATCAGGCGCTCGCGAGCCTCGTCGGTCGGGATGAGGCCGAGGGCCTGGGCCGCCGCGACCCGCATCACGGGGGTCTTCGCCTTCTTCGACAGGAGCACGACGTCCACCGAAGCGCGGCCGCGACCGGTGGCGGCGGCGGCGACCAGAGCGGCGGCGCGGACCGCGCGGACGGCGTCCTCCGTGAGGACCGGGATGACCCGATAGAAGAGGCCCTTGGAGACGGCGCCTTCGCGACCCGCGCGGGCGAGGGCGGCGGCGGAGGCCTCCCGGACCGCGGGGTGGTCGTCGGTGAGGCCCTTCTTCAGCGCCCCGGTGGCCGTGCCCTGCTCACCGCGCGCGGCGGCGCCGAGGGCGATGGCGGCGGCGGCACGCACCTTGGGCTTCCCCTTGCCGCCGAGGATCTCCGCGAGCTTCGCCGCGCTCGAGGGCTCGCCGATCTCCGCCGCCGTGCGCAGCGCGGCGAGGGTCTTTCGACCGCGGAGCTTGGACTCGACGACCGCCCACGCGCCCGCCTGGTCGCCGATGGCCGCCAGCGCCGTCGCGGCCAGGCCGCTGAGCCGGTTGAGCTTCGGCAGGAGTCGCAGGAGCGCCGGCGCCGAGGCGCGGTCCCGGAGCCGCCCCGCCGCGACGATCGCCGCCTCCCGCAGGCGCGGATCCCCTTCGACGAGGAGGCGCAGATCCGGGGCCAGGGCGGTCGCGCGCCCGAAACCAACGGCGCGGATGGTGGCGTTGCGGGCGGCCTTCTCACCGAGCCCCTCGCGCAGCACCGCCGCCGCAACGAGCCGGCCGAGATCGACCGCGCCGTCAGCTTGCCCATGGGCCGCGAGTCGCTTCAGCGCCGTTCGCCAGCGGCCCTGCGACAAGAGGGCCGGGACCGCCTTCGGTGCGGGCCACTCGACCACCTCCACCGTCGCCTTCGCGGGGCCCCCGTTCTTCGCGTCGCGGGGGAAGAGCCACACGAGGTGGCCGTGGCCGTCGTCGGAGAGCGCCTCTTCGGGTGGCGGCGCGAACGGCGCCGACGCGCGCGCGACCTCGATCGCCGAGGTGTCGAGGTCGATGGCCCCCGACGCCTTCGACACCTCGACCCCCGCGAGACGCCCGTCACCGGCGATCCGCAGCTTGATGGTGGTCACCAGCGTCAGGTCGTTGAGCGGGTGGTCGACCTGGAGCAGGCTCTGGCAATCCCGTAGGAACGAGCCGGCCCATAGGCGGTCGATCCGCGCGTGGACCTTCTCCTTCCAGGCGGACGCCTCCTCCGCGCTGGCGGGCAGGGACGCGAGCAAGAGCAACAGGGCGACGCGCACGGAGGGACCTCCTACCGGTCAGGGTGGGCGTATTCTGCAACGCCGCGTGGTGGGCGTCGAGACCTGATATCGTGCGGCCATGTCATCCATCCTTCGGCGCGGGATGGCCATCGGCGGGTTCGCCGCCCTGGTCACGTTCGGCTGGTGTCGCTACCAGATCAACAGCGAGATCGAGACGCTCGGCGGTCGCATGGAGGCCATCGCCGCCGAGGCCGCGGCGGGCGTGGACGGCGCCGCCCACGAGCGGATCCACGCCCCGGCCGACGCGTCGGGGGACGCGTTCCTCGGGATCCGCGGGCACCTGCGGCAGGTCTTGGACCGCCACGCCCTGCGCTCACCGATCTACACCCTGCGCCGACAAGGCGATCACACCGCCTTCGTGGTGATGACCAACCCCTCGCCCTACGTGGGGGACGCCTACACGCTGCGTCCAGAGATGCGCGCCGTGCTCGACGGCGGCGAACGGGCCCGCACCGGGCTGTACCACAGCGACACCGGCGCCTACGTCTCCGGCTTCGCGCCGATCCTCAGCGGCGCGCGGGTCGTCGGGCTGGTCTCCGTCGACCGCCCGTCCGAGGCGCTCGTCCTGAGACAACAGCGGGGCCTCCTGCTCGCCGGCCTCGCGCTGCTCGTCTTCGGGCTGCTCGGCGCGTGGCTCCCCGAGGTGCTGCGCAAGGGCGGGGCGACCGGCGTCCTGCACCGCGTCTTTGCGGGGTCCCTCGCCATGCGCATCGGCCTCGCAGGCACCGCGTCGGTGGTGTTGGCCGTCGGCGTGGTGGCGGTGCTCGACTACCGCGAGGCGCGCCGCGACCTCGTCACGCGCCTCGGCCAACAGCTCCTGACGGCCGTGCGCGTCGGGGCGCCTCGCATCGACGCCGCGGCCCACGCGCGGGTGACGGCCAGCGGCGACGGCCAGAGCGCGGACTTCATCGCGCTTCGCAGGGTGTTGCGCGAGATCAAGGAGGCCGCGGGGCTCACGACCCCCGTCTACACCTTCCGCCGCGACGGGGGCGTGGCGCGCTTCGTGGTGATGACCAACGAGACGCCCTTCGTGGGCGACACCAACGAGCTGCGTCCGGCGTTGAAGCGCACCTTCGAGACCGGCGTGGGCGGCACGGAGGGGCCCTACTCCAACGCGACGGGGACCTGGATCTCCGCCTTCGCGACGATCCGCACGGACGCAGGCGCCGTGGCCGGCGTGCTCCAGGCCGACTACGAGATCGGCACGCTGCTCACCGCCCTGACCAACCACGCGCTGCGCACCTTGCTCTTCGCCCTGGCGGGGATCGGTGTCGCCTTCTTGCTCGCGTTCTGGCTCGCGCGCGGCATCGCCCGCCCCATCCGGCGTGTCGCCGACGCCGCCGCACGCATCGGCACCGGCGACTTCGACGTACAGGTGCCGGAGGACCGCGTCGACGAGGTGGGCGAGCTGGCGCGGGCCGTCAACCGCATGGCCCGAGGCCTGCACGAGCGCGAACAGCTCCGCACCATGTTCGGCCGCTACATGGCCGGGCAGGTCGTCAGTGAGCTGCTCAGCTCCGGTGAGGTCACGCTGCAAGGCGAGCTCCGCGAGGTCACGGTCATCATCAGCGACATCCGCGGCTACACCGCGCTCACGGAGTCCTTGGGCGCAAAGGACGTCGTCGCGCTGCTCAACGAGTACTTCGCGATCCTGGTGGACGAGGTCGTCAAGCGCGACGGCGTCATCGACAAGTTCATGGGCGACGCGATGCTGTGCTGGTTCGGGGCCCCGGTCCCGCAGCCGGACCACGCGCAGCGCGCGGTCGAGGCGTGCGTCGCGATCATGGAGCGTCTCCAGGGGTGGAACGACGAGCGCGCCGCGAACGGCCTGGGCGCCGTGGGCACCGGCATCGGGGTCGCCTGCGGCGAGGTCGTCGTCGGCAACATCGGCTCCTCGCAGCGGCTCGAGTACACCGCGATCGGCGAGGCGGTGAACCTCGCCAGCCGGCTGTGCAGCCACGCCGAGTCCGGCGAGGTCGTCGTCACCGAGGCGCTGCGCGTCGAGGCCTCCGACTTCCCCTACGAGCGCATCGGCCCCATTCAAGTAAAGGGCGTCCGGGAGCCGGTGCTCGTGCACAAGCTCACCTTCGACTGATACAAACCCGGCGATGAGGTCCCACAACCACCCCGCGCCGCCCATCGCCAGGCAGGCGCCCACAGCGCTGACGCACCACGGCCACACGCGCGTCGATCCGTACTACTGGCTGCGCGACGACGAACGACAGGACCCCGAGGTGCTGGCCTTGCTCCGCGCCGAGAACGCCTACACCAAGGCGGTGCTCGCCCCGACGGAGTCGCTCCAGGCCGAGCTCTTCGACGAGCTGAAGAGCCGCCTCGAAAAGGACGACCGCTCGGTCCCCGTACGGCGCCGCGGCTACTGGTACTACACGCGCTTCTCGGGGGAGGGTGAGTACCCCCTCCACTGTCGCCGCGAGCGCACCATGGAGGGGCCCGAGCAGGTGATGCTCGACCTGAACTCGTTGGCGTCGGACCACGAGTACTACGCGGTGGCGGGCCGGACGGTGAGCGAGAACGAGCAGCTCCTGGCCTTCGCCGAGGACACCAAGAGCCGGCGGCTCTACACCGTCCGAGTGAAGGATCTGCGCACCGGTGAGCTGCTCCCCGACGCGATCCCGAACACGTCCGGCGCCATCGCCTGGGCCGCCGATGACCGCACCCTCTTCTACGTGCGCCGCGATCCGACGACGCTGCGGCCCCACGCCGTGTACCGGCACGTCCTGGGCACCGACCCCGCCGACGACGTGCGCGTCCACGACGAGTCGGACGAGGCGTTCTACGTCTCGGTCGCGCGCACCAAGTCGCGGCGCTTCGTGGTCATCGGGGCCTCCAGCACGCTGGTCACAGAGGAGCTGGTGATCGATGCGAACGAGCCGACGGCGCGATTCCGGCCGGTCGTGCCGCGGGCGCCGGAGCACGAATACGACACCACCCACCAAGGCGACCGCTTCTTCGTCCGCACCAACTGGGAGGCAGAGAACTTCCGCCTGATGTCCGCCCCCGTCGCGACCTCCGGCGACCGGTCGACCTGGCACGAGGTCATCCCCGCTCGCGACGATGTCTTCCTCGCCGGTGTCGAGCTCTTCGATGACTTCCTGGTCCTCTCGGAGCGCATCGACGGGCTCCGGCGCATCCGGGTCATCGACCGGCGCCCCGCCGGGGGCGAGCACCACATCGCCTTCGAGGAGGCGGCCTACGTGGCCTGGCTGGGCACCAACCCCCAGTTCGACACCCACAAGCTGCGCTTCGCCTTCAGCTCCCCCGTCACGCCCGACTCCGTCTTCGAGTACAATCTGGCGACCGGCGAGCGCACGCTGCTCAAGCAGGACAAGGTGCTCGGCGGCTTCGATCCCGCGAATTACCGCACGGAGCGGTTCTTCGTCGACGCCCGCGACGGAGCGCGCGTCCCGGTGACGGTCGTGACGCCCGCCGGCTTCGCCAGAGACGGAAGCGGGCCGCTGTACCAATACGCCTACGGCGCCTACGGCTACTCGATCGATCCCAGCTTCAGCGCTACCCGTCTGAGCCTGCTGGACCGCGGCTTCGCGGTCGCCGAGTGCCACGTCCGCGGCGGCCAGGAGATGGGCCGTGCGTGGTACGACCAGGGGCGCACGACCGCGAAGGCCAACACCTTCAACGACTTCATCGACTGCTCCGAGGCCCTGATCGCGGGCGGCTACACCTCGCCCGCGGGCCTCATCGCCGGCGGCGGCAGCGCCGGTGGCCTGCTGATGGGCGCCATCGCCAATATGCGCCCGGACCTCTACCGGGTCATCTACGCGGCGGTGCCGTTCGTCGACGTGCTCACGACCATGCTCGACGACTCCATCCCGCTCACCACCGGGGAGTACGACGAGTGGGGCAACCCCCACGAGAAGCCCGCCTACGACTACATCCTCTCGTACTCGCCCTATGACAACGTCACCGCGCAGAGCTACCCCAACCTGATCATCACGACCGGACTCCACGACTCGCAGGTCCAGTACTTCGAGCCGGCCAAGTGGGTGGCCAAGCTGCGGGCCCACAAGACCGACGACAACCTCCTCCTCCTCGAGACCGACCTGGAGACCGGCCATGGTGGTGCCTCCGGTCGGTTCGAGAAGTACAAGAAGACCGCCCTCGTCTACGCGTTCTTCCTCCACGTACTCGACCCCACATTGGAGCGATGGAGACGATGAGCAACGACCTCGAAGCGCGGATCGTCGAGTTGGAGATCCGCTACAGCCACCAGGAGCATTTGCTCGAGCAACTCAACGAGGTCGTGCGGGAGCAGCGCGATCTCATCGACCGCTTGAGCCACGCGATCGACGACCTCCGAGCCACCCAGGCCAGCGACGGTGAGGCCCCCCCAAACGAGCCCCCCCCGCACTACTGAGCGCCTCGTCCTCACCGAACGAGCCAGTAGAGGCGACCCGTCCCCTGGACGCACGTCACGCCGTCGAATGCAAGTGGCGCCCCAACGCCGAGGGCGTCCATCTCTTCGAGGCGGCGGACCTCTCTCAGTCCACCGAGGTCCGGTAGCGCACCCGAACCGCCGTGCCCCGGGGATAGGCGTCGACGAGCTGGACCCGGATCCCGCCCCCGCAGCCCTCGTCGTCCACCAGCCGCCACGCCCCCGGTAGAAGCTCGCGCCGCTCGAAGGGGGCCTCGCAACGCAGCCCCTCGCACCACACCTCGACGCGCAACAGCAGGTTGGCCGGCTCCTCGGCCTCGGCGCCCTCGCAGATCCGGACCGCGTCACCGCTGGCGACGGCACAGACGGGGCGATCCTCCAGGCAGTAGGTCGGCCGCACGAAGACGTAGTCCTGCATCGCGGCCACCAGCGGATCGCGCAGGTCGTCGGCGCACACGTCGCAGCCCGAGCTCGGATCGCAGCCCGGATAGAACGAGGCCAGCTCCACGTAGCGGTGCCCGGAGAAGGCTGAGCCTCCGGCGCCCTCGCACGCCGGCTGCGTGGGGCCCGGGCAGAGCCCGTCTGTGCAGCACGCCTCCACGTCGAAGTCGGCCCCCTCGCAGGCTTCAGCCGTGACGCCCGGCGTGAAATGGACCGCTCGGCCACGCCCGTCGAGCCGCGCGCCGCCCACGATGCCGGAGACGCCGATCTGGCGCCGTGGCGCAGGCTTGAGCCCGTCGAGGAAGGCCACGTAGTCATCGACGGCCACCAGCCTCTCCCGGTCCCACTCGCAGTTGCTGTTCTCCGACCGGCTGATGGGGTCCCGCGGATCGTCCGAGCAGTCGTCCTCGTCGCTGAGAAAGACCACCACGAGATCAGCCTCCGGGCGCAGGAACTCCGGCTCGTCACAGGCGGCCGGCACATACTCATCCCCCACACAGCACCGGCCGAAGCGGTCCGCGTTGGGCCCGGCGCACGACAGCGCGCGCCGCATCGACTCGAGCCCCTCCTCGAAACCGTCACCGTCGGTCCCGATCGTCACCAGACAACGGAACTGTGCCGCGAGCATCTCCACGTCCGTCGCGGCCTCGGGGCTCAAGACGAAGGGCAGCCCGTCGGAGGCGATGAGCGCCCCACAGTCAGCGGTGTCCGGCGCCACAGACCCTCCCTGCTCGTCACGGCAGCTCAGCGAGGGCACCGGTTCGGCGGGCCGCCGCAAGAAGACCCCGGGCTCAAGGTCGCTGCCATCCGTCGAGACCACCGCCAGCCGGAAGTCGTTGTCCGCCCACAACATCTCGGCGATGGGCCGGAAGGCCTCAGAGAGCGCGGCCTGCTCCTCGCACATCGAACCGGAGTCATCGACGACGAAGAGGTAGTCGACGCGCGGCCGGCCGGGCACCTCGAAGGTGTCACCCACCTCCGTCGGCTCCGACATGACGCAGTCGCCGTCGCGACACAGAAGACCCCCGCCGCAGTCTCCGTCACCTTCACACGCCGCGACGCACAGGCCCGGGACCGGCGGCGCCACCCCGCACAGCGCGTCGAGGGATCCCCCCTCGGCGCAGCGCGCTGGCACCCCGTCGCGTTCGCACCCCGCGTCGTCACGGCACGCCACGGTGCAGACCCCGCACACGCAGGCACAGTCCGGCCCGTCCGCCTCACATGCGTGCAGCCAGTGGGTCTCGCTCCCCACCGACGGATCGATCGGCTCCACCGGCCGCCTCACACAGCCCACGAGCGCCAGGCAGATGAGCGCGCGCATCACAGCTCCAAGTCCTCGTCCTCCAACACCGTCTGCCCAAGATAGAAGACCACGCGCGTCGGGTCGTTGGGCAGCCCCACATCGGCGTTGTACGCCTCGAGCCTGGCGCGCAGCTCCGTCGCCTCCTCTCGCATCCGCCGGAGCTGTCCGAAGACCTCCTCCTCCATCGGATGCCCGGGCCACACGTCGAAGCCGTAGGTGCTCCCACCCACCGCGTCGGACCGCCGCGCCCGGGTCTCCCCGGCGCGCAGCTTGGTGCACAGCGCCGTCACCAACGCCTGGTAGTGGTCGAAGACCGCCGCCTCCCACCCCACCGGCGCCTCGTAACGCACCACGCACTCGTCGCAGCGCCACGCCGCCTCACCGTCGCGCTCCACCTGCACCACCCGCCCGTCCGCCGCCAGCCGCGCGAGCGCCGCGTCGAGATCCGGCTCCTCGAGCTTCACCGCCGACATCACATCGGCGCGGGTCGCCGGCTGGTACCGGTTCACCGCGACCAGCACCAGCGCCGCGTCTCCCTCCGCCCGCTGGTCGGGCCCCAGGCTCTCCGGCTCGAGATCCGCCGCCCGGTACATCGCGCGGTCTCCCCGCCCCGATCGAAACACCATCCCGCTCTCGACGAGGTCGTTGAGCACCCCCCGCACGGTCGCGTCGTCGTCCCGCCGGAACCGATGCAGCACCGCCCCCCGGCTCACGAGCTCCTTCTCCTGGATGTGCGCGAGCACCGCCTCCCACAGCGTGCGACCGCGATCCGTCGCGCTCTCCGACAGCCGCCGCATCTTCGCCTGGTAGGTCCGCAGCGCCATGCCGAACATGTCCGCGATGACCTTGCCCCCCACCCCCTGGGCCCGCAGCTCCAACGCCAACTCGCGGAAGACCTCGTTGACCACGTGCGCCAGCGGCGCCCGCACCCCCGCCGAGGTCGCGAGGGTCGCGATGAGGATCGTCGTCTGCCGAACCAGCGCGTCGATGAGCGCGTTGACGTTCATGGACTCAGCCTAGGGAACCGGGGCCCCGGTGGGGAGTGCGGGAATCGACACGGGTGCATATCCCGATTCTGACGGAGGGAGTGTGGAGGGCTTTTAGCACTCAGCGGTCAGCACTCAGCCGCGCAAGCAACGACGCCAGCATGCGCTTGACTTCCGTGGTGGCCGCG
>CAYOBQ010000146.1:0-24049 GCA_964402225.1 uncultured Nannocystaceae bacterium
CAGAGCGCTGTGGCCATGGCCGCCAGCAGGCAGAGAGCGATGAGCCTGGAGCGCATTTGAACCCGTCCCTGGCTGCTCACGACGCCGAGGACGACGAGGAGCGCCGCCGACGCCGGAGGAGGCCGAGGGCACCGATGAGCGCGAGCCAAGCCGGAACGGTGGGGGTCTCGCCGACCCCGCAACCGCAGTCTGCCGAGGGGGTGCCGGGGGCCGGGGGCTCCGCGCCTGGGTTGGTCCCCTCCCCGCCCCCGTCGCGCCGCGGTTCGGCCCCGGGCGGTGCGTCGAATTCGAGATCGGTGGGGACATCGATGGCGGCGTCGACGGGGTCGTCTTCGGAGAGGTCCGGGGCGTCGTCGGGTCGTGGCCCATCCGTTGGCGCGTCCGGTGGCTCGAGATCGAAGACAGATGCGTCGAGGGCGTGTCCGTCGGGGAGCGCGCCGTCGGGGCTGGAGGCGTCCGGGGCAACGGCATCGGGGATGCTGGCGTCTGGGACGGCTGCGTCGGGGATGCTGGCGTCCAGGCGCCCGGCGTCTGGTGACGGGTCGTCGGGGCGCGGCTCGATCTCGATGGCGGCGGTGGCGTAGCCGAGGAGGCGTCCGTCGCCGGCCTCGGCCCGGGCGATGAGCCGAGAGGCGCCGAGCGGTAGCCCGTCGGTGGGTAGCGCCAGCGAGATCTCGACGGGCTCGAGGACGACGCGGGGCTCGTCCCTCGTGACCTCCGCGAGCAGGAGCATCGGGAGGTTGCCCCGGGGCGGATTCGTGGCGACGGCGAGGTGCAGGCGGGCGACGCCGGTTGGCATGCCGGTGGCGCTCTCGAGGGTGATGGGGACGGTGACCTCGTCGCCCTGGAGAGCCCGTTGATCGGCGAGCTGGAGGGCGAGCTGGGCCTGGACGCCGGCGGCCTCTCGGTGGAAGACCGCCTCCGCGCGGGCCAGGACCTCGTCGCCGACGCGGAGCTCGGCTGTGGCGGTGTGCTCGCCGGGGGCGGCTGTGCCGTCAATGGCTCGGGCCCGGTGGCGGGCGCTGAGGAGGATCTGGCCATCGACGCTGAGGACGATCGGGGCGTCCTGGGGGGAGCGCGCCTCGAGGGTGACGGGCTCACCCGGACCGGCGACCGGTGGGACGGCGCGGAGCGTCAGACGGACGCCGGGCTCTACGACCTCGACCTGCGTTTGGCCGGTGGCGATCACCCGCGGCCCGCGACGGGCCTTGACGGTGAAGCGGTGCAGCCCCGGCGCGTGGTCCGCGGTGGCTCGGAGAGAGAAGGGGCCGCTCTGGGTGAAGCCCTCGGCCTGGAGGCTGGCCTCGGGGGGGAGCGGGCTCGAAGGCGTGATTCGGAGGGTGATCGGCTGGCCCCGTTCGACGGACTCCGGACCCTCGACGACGAGCTGGGTGGCGTAGGCGCGGATGGTGATGGGGAGGTCGACGACGTTGTTGTCCTCGTCGGTCTCGGTGACCTCGCCTCGCGTGTCGAGATGCAGGCGTGTCTCGAGATCACCGATCGGGTGGTCACCGAGCCAGCGCAGGGTGGCCACGCCGTCGGGTCCGGTGCGCCCCCTGGCGACGGTGGCGCCCTCGTGCTCGAGCTCGAGCTCGACCTCGAACGGCGGGCTGACCCTGGTGTGGAGGCGCAGCTCGTCGCAGGGGCCCGGATCGGCGGGTCGGACCTCGATGTGCGCCGTGAGGTCGAGCGGGGCCGGGGCGACGTCGGTGTCTGCCGTGTGCTGGTTGTTGTCGGCGCGGGCCTCGCCCTCGATGGGCTCGATGGTGGCCGTGAGGGTGTGGGGGCCGGGGTGCTCGGGGCGCCAGGGGATCGTGGCGGTGGCGGTGCCGAGGGCCTCGACGTCAAGCTGGGTGGCGCCGACGAGGGCCTCCTCGGCGCGCAGGCGGAGGGTAGCCCCCTCGACGGGCCGTCCGCCGAGGTTGCTGACGGTGATCTCGACGGCGTTGGCGCGATCGGCGGTGGCGTCGACCAGGATGGCGGTGGGCGTGAGGTCCGGTGGGTTGGCGATGGCCATTGTGGCGCGGTTGTTGGCCTCGTCGGCCTCGCGGACGATGTCTTCGGGATCGGCGAAGAAGGTGAGGACGCGCTCGCCCTCGGCGACGCCGAGCTCGAACCGAATCTCGGCGGGTTGGCCGGCGTCGAGGCGGTCCCAGTTGGCGGCGTGGACGAGACGGCCCTGCTCGGGGGGCCCGTCGTAGATCTCGGCGCGGACGCGGCGGGCGCGGACGGCGCCGCGGTTGTGGAGCTCGGCGACGACGGTGACGACCTCGCCGGGCTGCGGGTCCGGGGGCTCGGTTCGGAGGTCGCCGAAGGTGAGGTCCGGGGGCTGGGAGAAGAGCAGCGGCATGAAGCAGGCGGAGGCGGCGCCGAGGCCGGTGTAGACGCTGACGGGGCGGTCGGCCTCGACGACGAGGCGGCGCCGCTCGCCGTGGCCCGACTTGACCTCGTCGGAGATGTCGAGGTGCTCGCCGCGGCCGAGGACACGGGCGATGAGGACCTCGCCGGTGTCGGGCTGGATGACCCGGATGGGCGTGGCGTCGTAGTAGGTGAAGAGCACGCCGTCGACGGCGTCACCGCCGTGGTCGGTGAGCGGGACCACGAAGCGGTGGCCGATGAGACGCCCGCTCACGGCGGGTGAGAAGAAGCCGTGCTCGTAGCCGTAGCCGGGCGAGCGGTCGAGGACCGCGCTGGACGCGGCCATGGTCGCGGAGGCGTGGACCCTCAGCGGGACGATCTCGCCGAGGCTCGGTGGATCGACGACGACGCTGCGGACGGCGTGGCGCGGCAGCAGGCCCTCCCAGAGGACCTCGCCGGTGTCGGTGCGCTCGATCATCACGCGGTTGTCGGGCTCGAAGCTCCACAGGAGGACCTCGGTGGAGGCGCCTTGGATGTGGCCGCGGCTGACGAAGCCGACGAGCTCGGTCCCCGACAGGCGCCCGTCGGTGCCGACGAAGAGGTAGCCGGTGTCGGAGAAGCTCCAGGCGAGGACCGGCGTGTCGGACTCGATGAGGGCGCGCCGGACGAGGCGCTCGGGGTGCCGCTGGGGCTCGACGGCTCGCATCGTGTGGGGCGCGAGCTGGAGCTCGTGGAGGACGGCGCCGTCTTCGAGGTCGCTGACGACGACCTCGGCGGCTTCGGGGGCGTAGAGGACGAGGCTGTCGAGCTCCTCGACGTCGCCCTTGGGCGTGAGGGTCGAGCGGGAGATGGGGGTGAGGTGACGGGTGGCGAGGCCGTTGTCGGAGAGGCCGCGGACGTGCATCCCGCTGGCGGCGTACGGAATGCCGGAGACGGCGAGGAAGGGGCGGTCGGCGGCGATGGTGACGATCTGTCCCGGCTCGCCCTCGGCGTCGGGCACCACCACGTCGACCGTCTCGTCACGGCCGAGCTCGCCGCGGGCGAGGCGCGTCCCGTTTGAGCTGCGAATCTCGTAGCGGGTGTTCGGCTCGGTGCCCATCACGAGCACCCGCTGGTACGTGAAGCCCTGCGTGCGGTAGGGCAGATCGGCGAAGAGCGCCCGTACGGCCTGGTTGTTCTCCTCGCGGAGCTCGGGCAGGACGTTGTCGGGATCGATGGTGATCTCGAGGTCGCCTGCGCGGTGCTCGATGGTCCAGGCGAAGACGGCCGGGGTGACGCCGTTGGGGGAAAGGGCGATGCTCTGGCGCTGCGGGGGCGGCGCCTCGCCCTCTTCGGGGACGAGGCGGAGCTGGACCTCGAGGGCGTCGATGGCGACGCCGCCGAGCTCGTGGATGGGGACCACCACCGAGAGGGTGTCGCCGACGAGGGGCTCGTCGTCGGAGAGGGCGATCTCGTGCTGCCGGACGGCGGCGTCGGCGTAGGGCGTGTCGAAGACGAAGGGCTCGGAGACCGGGCCCGGATCGCCGGCGCCGCTCCACGGCCGCGCGGTGTAGACGTGGTCGCCGCCGCCGGGGAGCGAGTGCACGGTGGGCGGGTAGCTGTTGCAGATCTCTACGTAGAACCAGGAGACCGCGATGTTGGGCCGGTCGGGGACGAGGCGCAGGCCGGTGCCGCCCCAGCGGGGGCTCTCGGGGAGTTCGTGGGTGACGAGGAGCTGGTCATTGTCGGTGACGCGGAGGGCGTCGTGCCATCGCCCCTGGTGGTCGCGGGTCTGGAGCGTGTAGTTGACGGCGCGCTGCTCGACGGAGGAGAAGGCGACGCGGACGCGGTCGTAGCTCTTGCCGTGGCCGGCGACCCCGTCGCTGGGCGTGAGGACGCCGATCCAGGGCTCGGGGTCGCCGGCCTCGGGCTCCCAGAAGTCGCCGTTGGGGTCGCGCCAGAAGACGTCGCCGTACTCGCCTGACGAGACCGACGGGCGCCCCACGCTCTCGTAGACGCATACCCGCTCGCCGTTGCGGTAGAGCCAGTGGCCCTCGGCGCTGGGGCCGCTGGCGGTCAGCGAGACTTCGCCCTCGATGGGGCGGCTCCACCAGGCCGACCAGCCGAGCTGGAGCGCGGGGAAGTGGGGGACCTCGAGGCTCGCCTCGCTGATGGGGCCGACGTGGCCGGCGCCATCGTAGGCGGCGACGCGGACCGTGTGTTGGCGGACGTCGCGACGCCAGGGGAGGACGCGGGAGATGGAGGTCTGGTTTCCGTGGGGGTAGGGCTCGGCGTCGTCGTCGAGCCAGACGTGGTAGCCGACGACGTCGACGTCGGGCGGGGCGGCCCACTCGACGGTGAAGCCGTCGTTGCTGATGCGCCAGGTCTCGGGTGGCGTGAGGGGGGCGGCGCCGGGGGGGCCGTCGTCCTCGATGGTGAAGGCGACGGGGGCGCAGAGCGGCCCGAGGATGTACACGCCGTTGGAGTCGACCTCGCGCACCGTGATCTGGTGAGGGCCGGGGGTGGGCCACAGGAACTCGAAGCCGGGCTCGAAGGTGGAGCCGACGTGCTCGCCGTCGAGGTAGACGCGCCAATGATCGACGGCGCGCGGGGCGATGGGGTCCCAGCTCACCGCGACGGCGAAGGCGTCGACGTCGATCCGGACGTTGTCGGGGCGCTCGAGATCGCCGGTGCGGACCTCGATCTGGACGGCGGGCGAGAGGTTGCCGGCGTCGTCGACGGCTCGCACGGCGTAGAGGAAGACGCCGTTGGCGCTCCCGTGGGTGAACTCCGGGCTGTCGGTCTCGGCGATGACCTCGCCGAAGAGGCTGATCCGGAAGCGGGTGGCCGTGGGGTGCAGCCAGCTCAGGTGGACGTCGGTGCGGCCGACCCAGATCACGATGAGCTCCGCTTCGAGATCGGTGATGGGCGGGGGGGCGGCGACGTCGAGCTCGAGCACGGCGGGGGGGCCCGTGGCGCCGCTGCGGTCGATGGGGCGGATCTCGAGGCGGTTGGCGCCGGCGGGGAGCAGGCGGAGGGTCTCGCCGCCGGCGGCGTCGAGGAGAGGCGGGCCCCAGGGGACGGGATCGACGGTGATCCCGCTCTCGCCAGGCTCGTGCGCGCGCGTGAGGTTGAGGTGTTGGGCGAGGCCGGGCTCGAAGGGGGCGCCGTCGGCGACGACGCGCCACGGGCGCTCGTCGGGGGCCGTGCGGACCTCGCTGACGGGGCGTGGGGTGGCGAAGCGGAGGTCGCCTTCGAGCAGCGGCGTGCCGCGGGGGAAGACCCACGGCGCGTCGGGGCGGGTGAGGACGCCCGGGTAGCGGGCGGGCGCGAGGGCGATGTCGGCGTCGCCGGTGAGCAAGAAGCCGGCGGCGCGGCGGCCCGGGGTGGGGGTCCAGCGGAGCGTGACCTCCGAGCCTTCGAGGGTGGCCTCGAGCTGCGTGGGCGCCAGCGGGTGCTCGACGGCGATCGCGGGGCCGTCTTCGCCGGGGACGCCGTCTTCGATGGCGACGATGGCGTAGCGGGCGCTGGCGGGGGCCTCTTCGTCGCGCCAGGCGACGTCGAGGATGGGCGCGAGCTCGAGGAGTCGGAGGGCGCGCGGGAGGGCGCGGTTGCGGGCGATGACGTGGAGGCGGAGGCGCCTGGCTCGGACGGGGGGGAAGCTCGTCTGGGCGACGCCGCCGGGGGTCGGGCCCTGGCTGACCTCTTGGTGAAGCTCGACCCACTGGTCGCCGACGCGGGCTTCGAGGCGCCAGAGGACGGAGTCGCGGTCAGCGTTGAGGCCGAAGTCGGCGTTGGCGCCGGCGATCCAGGCGCCGGCGGGCAGCTCGAGCTCGAAGACACCCTCGCCGGGGACGGCGAAGGCGGAGTCGAGCTCGGCGGTGGGGCCGATGGGGCGGTCGTCGCGGAGGATGTGGTGGCTGGCGCCGACGGGGGCCCAGCTCAGATCGACGCCCTCGGGGACGGGGGTGGCGATGGGCGCGTCGGGGCGTAGCGCCGGGCGGCGGACCTCGATGTCGGCGGTGCGCTCCCCCCCCTCGGTGGTGGCGCTGAGCTCGATGAAGCCGGGGGCGGCGGGGGTCCAGGGGAAGCGCGCCGGGGCGCCGGGGGTTGCGAGCAGCGTCTCGCCGCGGAAGGTGACGTCGGTGTCGCCGTCGACCTCGCAGACGATGGTGTTGGGGACGCCAGCGACGGGGACGGCGTCGACGCGGAGGCGTGTGAGGACTGGGGGGCCGCCGATGTGGAGCGTGTAGTCGCGGGTGTTGTTCGCGGGATCGACGTCGGCGTAGCGGTCGAGCTCGTCGACCTGGATGCGGAAGGGGACATCGCCGCGGAGCTCGGGGGCGGTCCATTCGATGACGCCACCGGCGCCGGCGGGGGCGTTGGCGCTCGAGTGGAGGTAGAGGACGCGCTCGCCCTGGGTGACGCGGACCTGCATCGAGTGGTTGGGCCAGGGCTCGGGGACGGGGAGGTTCCAGGTGATGTCGACGCGCTCGCCGGGGTGAGGCTCGGCGGGATCGAAGCTGAGCGTGCCGGTGTGGTCGAGGCGGTCGTAGATGAGGACCTGGGTGGCGCTGATGTTGTCGGCTTCGTTGGTCTCGGCGAGGACATCGGTGGTGTCGAGGACGGTGTAGAGGGTGTGCTCGCCGGGCTCGAGGGGGTCGGTGGTGATCCAAACGGTCATCCGCTGCGCTTCGGCGCCGTTGTAGTCGGCCTTCTTGATGGTGACGGAGGGGAGGAAGCCGAGGGCCGGCCCGTCGGGGGCGTCGGCGCGGACCTCTACGCGGAAGTTCGAGGCGGCGATGTTCCCGGTGTTGGTGGGGGTGGTGTCGACGGAGAGGCGCGTGCCCCGGTGGAAGCCGAATCGAGCCCAGTCCCTGCCATGCAACTCGTCGATGGTCGAGGCGGTGGCGTGGAGGTCGACCTCCTGGACCTCGACGCTGGCGGCGGCGAGGTTGTCGGCCTCGGAGCGCTCGATGAGGGTGTCGTCCGGGTCGGCGCGGACGAGGAGGTCGTAGCGGCGTCGCTCGTCGAGGTGGAGGGTGAGCGTGCGCTCGGCGACGGCGCCGGGGGCGAGGGCCGGCAGCGGGGCGCGGGCGAGCTCGGGGTGCCCGGCCTCGCCGACGGCGACGGCGGAGGGGGGCGAGGGCTCGTCGCCGTGGTTGCGGACGCGGACTCGGAGGTGAAGTGGGGCGCCGCGGCTGACGACGGGGCCGGGGTCGAGCGTGAGCAGGCCCGGGGGCAGCGCGAGGTCGGCGCCCTGGACGATGCGCAGCGTGCGGACGGCGCGGTCGTTGCCGGGGTGGTCGGCGACGCGCTGCTCGGGATCGACGTCGACGAAGAGGCGGTGGCGGGCGGCGGGGCGCCCGGGGACCTCAAGGACGGCGGGGTGCTCGGCGCCGGGATCGAGGGCGTCGATGGGGGTGACGCCGAGCAGCTCGCCGTCGATGTCGGGGTTGCCGAGGTAGAAGGCGACGGCGGTGGGGACGGTGGGGGCGTCGCCGAGGTTGCGGACCACGGCGACGACGCGGAAGGGGCCGTCGGCCTCGGGCTGGAGCGGGTCGACGCGCACGAGGTCGGGGCGCACCTCGAGATCGGGGGGCGTGGCCGCGCGGACGCGCAGGCGGATGGAGGCCTGGTCGTCTTCGACGGTGGCGCGGACGGTGAGGCCGCCGGGCTCCGTTGGGGTGTGGCGCCACTCGATGTCGACGGACGCCCCCGGGGCGAGGGCGTCGACGGGCTGCTCCGACTCGGCGGCGGCGGCGGTGAAGGTGACGGTGGTGGGCGGCGCGGCCTCGAGGCCGCGGTTGTGGACGCGAGCGGTGAGGCTTACGGGGGCTCCGGCCGCCGGAGCGACGTCGGCGGCGGCGAGATCGACGCGGAGCTCTGGACGGGCGGCGACCAGGACGCGGATGGCCGCGGCGACGCCGATGGCGTCGTGCCAAGGGGCCGCCGCGCGGACGGCAGCGAGACCCTCCGGGGTGAGGGCGTCGACCGCGGCGAGGGCGTCCCCGACCAGGGCGGTGTAGAGCTGGGGGGTCGGCTGGAGGTCCTGGGCCGTGAGCCACGCGACGCCTCGCGCGATGCTGTCGGCCACGGGGACCGGCGGGCGAGCGCGGACCGCCCCGAGGGCGCGGAGGATCAAGGCGGTGGTGGGCAGGTCGGCGTCGCGATGATTGGCGCCCCAGCCGCCCTGGGGAAGCTGGTGCAGCACCAGGAAGGCCACCGATGACTCGGCGCGGCGCCCACGGGCGGCGAAGGCGAGGACCCGCTCGGCGTGGTGGACGCAGCCCGCCGGGGCCTCGACGGACGGGCCCGCGAAGGGAGCCGCCAGGCCGCCGATGGCCTCGAAGCGCCAGCTTCGGGCTCGGGGTCCGTCGCCCGCGTGGAGCAACGCCACCTCCCAAGCGGCGGCATCGACGCCCGCTATCCGACGCGCCCGGAGACCCTCGGCGAGCTCGCGCTCGGTGCCGACGGGCTGCATCTGTGAGAGGGCAGCGTCAAGCTGCGCGTCAGCCAGCGCGAACGCCGGCAGGAGAGAGAAGAGGAGAGTTGTCGTCCGCACGTGCAGGCCCCTCGCCGTTGTTTGCCCCCGGACCGCCGGGTGCCTCTCTCTCCCAGAGAGGAACGCGACGAACCGACGCTACCATGCGATCTTCGGGACGACTCAGTGATTCTTTGAACCGGGTGGGTGATGCCCAGCCGGTTCGCGCCTATCGAGGAGCCTCGAGCGTCTGTAGCAGCTTGTCGAGCAGCGGCTTCACCTTCGCCTCGCGCGCCGCGGGGGTGGCCTCGTCGAGGGCCGTCAGCAGCGGTAGAAGGAGGTCACGCTGTGGCCGACCGAGAAGCGCGATGCGCAGCGTCTTGAAGGACCAGCCCAGGGACTGCTTGCGCGCCGCGGGCAACGCCGCGACGACGGCCTTTGCCGCCGGAGACGGGTCATCGCCAGCAAGCACGGTGGCGCTCAGGTCGAGCACGTGGGCCACCAGCTTCTGGTAGGGCTCGGTGCTCGTCTCCACGCACCGCGCGACGAGCCGCCGTGCCTCGGCGTGGGGTCGACGCAGGTTGATGGCCAGCTCGGCGTGGTCGCAGATGAGGTTGCGGTCCTTCGGATCCGAGGCGAGGACCTTCAGGGCGTGGGTCCAGGACGTGTCGAACCACCGCTTGGCGAGCTTCGGGTCCCGTCCGGTGCCTGCGCCGTTCTCGAAGAACACACCGAGCAGCGCGCAGGCATACATGTCCTCGAGTCGACAGCCGGCGTCGAAGAAGGCCGCCGCGGCCCCCGCCGCGGGCTTGGCTGCCTCTCCCAGCGCCTGCATCACGCCGGCCCGCAAGCAGGAGCGGCGGACCTTCCCCCCGCAGGCCTTGTCGTGGAGCGCGAGCGCGCGTTTGAGGTTGCGTGCCACCCCTTCGCCCTTCTCCAGGGCGATGGCGAGGTAGTGGCATCCCCACGGGTCGTCGGCGTCGCAGGCCCGCGTGTAGAGCTCACCGGCGCGTTTCGTGTCGCGGGCCGTGCCGCGCCCGTGGAAGTGCATCAGCCCCGCCGCGGTGCAGGCCCGTGGCTCCTTGCGGTCGCACCCGCCCAGGAAGTAGCGCAGGCCGCGGGGCGGATCCGCCTTCTCCTCGTCGTCCGTGAAGGCGAAGCGCCGGCCCAGCTCGAGACAGGCGACGCCCTGCCCTGCCTGGCAGCGCTCCTCCAACTCCGGCTCCGTCGGCCCCGCCTCGGGGTGCGCCTTCGGCTCGGGCCGCGCCTTGGCGGTCGCGCGCTCCATCAGCTCCGCGGCCTTCTCCGGGCTGGCCTCGACACCCTCACCGCGCATGTACATCGTCGCCAAGAGCGCGCAGGCGTCGGGATCATCGCCGTCGCAGGCCTGGTTGTAGAGCCGCACGGCGGCGGCGGGGTCCTTGGAGACGCCGAAGCCGCGTTGAAACATGAACCCGAGCCGGGTGCAGCCGGCCATCGTCTTGGCCTTGCAGGCTTTGCGGAAGAACTTCGCCGCCAAGGGATGGTCGCGTGGCACGCCGTCGCCCCGCGCGTGCTTCTCGCCCAACGCCAGACACGCGTCACCGTCGCCGTCGGCGCAGGTCCCCGCGAAGGCCGGCAGCGCCAGCGCCCCCCACAACAGCAGCGGTCGCGACAGCGTCACGCCCTCACGCTTCCTCGAGCATCTCGAGCAACAGCGCCACTCCGAAGCCGGTGCCACGCTCACCGTCGCCCGACGGGCCCGCGATATCCAGGTGCAGCCACGGTCCCTCGTAGTCGCCGAGATGCTCGCTGATGAACTGGGCCGCGCACGAGGGCTGGGCGTTCATCCGGTCCTTTACCGAGTTCTTGAGATCGGCGACCTCGCTCTTGAACTCGCCGCGGAAGAACTCGGGGCAGTAGGGCAACGGGTGGACCAGATCCCCGCTGCGTCGGCCCGCGCGCACGGCGAGCGCCTCGAGATCGTCGTCGTTGCACACCGCCGCGGCGTGGCGCCGCCCCGTCGAGACGAGCTGCGCCCCGGTGAGCGTCGCCAGATCGATGATCGCGTCCGGCGCGTGGTGCGCCGCGGCGTAGGCGACGCCGTCGGCCACCACCAAGCGGCCTTCGGCGTCGGTGTTGTTCACCTCGACGGTACGCCCCGAGTAGAGCGTGAGGATGTCGTCGGGCCGCGTCGCCGCCGGGCCCACCGCGTTCTCGGCGAGGCAGAGAAGGGCGACCACCCGGTGGGGCACGCCCAGCCGCGCGGCGGCCTCGAAGGCGCCCAGCACCGCAGCGGCGCCGCCCATATCACCCTTCATCCCGGGCATGTTCGTCTTGCCTTTGATGCTCAACCCGCCGGTGTCGTAGACGATGCCCTTGCCGACCCAGGCGATGGTCTTGCCGGAGGGGTCGGTCGGGCGGTGCTCGAGCACTACCAAGGCCGGGCCGTTGCTCGCCGCTTTGCCCACGCCCCAGAGCCCCCCGAGCCCCGCGTGGGCGGCGGCGGCCCCCTCGAGCACGTTGAGCTCGGCGTCCACCCGGGCCGCGACGTCACGGGCCACCTCGATGAAGGCGGGGACATCGAGCTCCGCGGCGGGCATGTCGACCAGCTTCGCGGCGAGGCGGATGCCCTCCACGCCCGCCTCGATCCGCTCGGTGTCCGTCGCGCCGTCCGTCAGCACGGCGACCCGCACCTGGAGCTGCGCTTCGGCGGCTTCGCCGGTTTTGCGGCTGTAGCCGGGGAAGGCGCGCGCCACCGCACAGACCGCGGCGAAGGCGTGGGCGGGCTCGTCGACGCACAGATAGACCGCGCCGCGGCCCTCACGCAGCCCAGCGGCGCGCGCGACGTGGGTGACGGCGTGGGGCCGCGCGGGGCTGTTGTGGCGAGAGCACGGTTCGGGCAGCACGCCCACCACCACCCGGCACGGGCCCGCGAGCCAGGTCTCGGTGCTCGCGCCGCGGTCACCCGGCTTGGCGCGCTCGATCAACGCCTCCCACAGCGCTCTGGCGCCCTCGGGCACGCGCGCGCATACGTCGTCCTGGAGCAAGCGCTCGCGGCGGCCGATGAACAGGACGGTGCCGGCGCCGTCCATCGCCTCGTCAGGTCGAAACAGGTCGATGGTGGTATTCATGGGGCGCAACCTAGCTCCGATAGGCCACCGAGAGGAAGAGCGTGCATCTGCTGTCCATACCTTTGCTGGTTTTGCTGCTCGGGGCGCCTCCGACGCCCACCGAGGCCGTCGGGGGCTACGGCAACGGTTGCCTGGTGGGCGGCGTCGAGGTGGCGAGCGCCGGGGTGGGCTTCGAGACCATCCGGCGACACCGCCGACGCTACTTCGCCCACCCGAGCTTGCGTGCCTTCATCGAGGGCTTCGGGCGCCGGCTGACCGAGAACGCGCTGCCCGCCGTGCTCGTGGGAGACACCGCGCAGGCAGGGGGCGGGCGCATGCCCTCGGGCCATCGCAGCCACCAGACGGGGCTCGACGCCGACTTCTGGTTCACGCGCCCCACAACGCGTGGCGCCGACCGCCACTTCGGGCGCCTGGTCGACCGCGACTCCGAGACGATCGACGCGGAGGTCTGGAGCGATGACCACCCGCGCCTGATCCGGCTGGCGGCGGAGGACGCCTCGGTGGCGCGCATCTTCGTGCATTGGGTGATCAAACGAGAGCTGTGCCGAACGGCGACGGGGGACCGCGAGTGGTTGCGCAAGGTGCGGCCCTGGTGGGGCCACGACCGGCACTTCCACGTCCGCCTGCGATGCCCGCCGGGTAGCCCCGATTGCCGCAACCAGCCGGAGCCCACGGCGGACGAGTGCGGGCGCGAGGGCTGGTTCTCGAAGGCCGAGGTTGCGAAGCGCAAGGCCGCCGGGAAGAAGCCCGCGAAGCGAAGACGCCGTCCCCTCCATCCCCGATGCAGAAAGCGGCCCAAGTGATCCGATTGCTCGTGTTCGCGTTGGCGATGCCCGCCCTCGCCGCCCCATTGGAACCACCGCCCAAGCGCAAGTCGATCTACGACGACGGGCCCATCTGGTACCCGGAGCGCCCGGCCCCGAAGGCGTCCGGCGAGGCCTACGAGCTGGAGCTGGCGTTCACGCTATGGGGCGAGAACCCTTCCGGTGAGGTGACCAGCGACACCGACACCAGCGACTTGCAGGAGGACCTCGCCCTCGACACCGGCGTGGGCACCGGCTTCCGCGCGCTGCTGGCCCACCCCACGAAGTGGCTCCCGGACCTCGAGCTCGCCTTCACGCCCCTCCTCGTTCGCGGGTCCGAGCGTCTCGACGAGCCCCTGACTTTCGAGGGCGTGAGGTTCCGCGAAGGGCTCCTGGTCGACACCGGGCTGGAGATGACGCTCTGGGATCTCACCCTCTTCTGGCGCCCATTGCGCGTCGAGCGCCTGGTCCAGCTCCGCCTCGGCGTCGTGCTGCGAAACCTCGACGGGATCGTCTTCGTCCGAGGCCGCGTCGTCGCGACGTCCAGTGAGCTCGTCATCGCGGTCCCGGTGGTGCCGATGGGCTACTTCGCCCTGTCGACACAGCCCATCGACTGGGTGTCGCTGCGCGCGGAGGTGCGCGGCGTGGTCTTCGGGGAGAGCCGCTGGATCGACGGCGCCAGTCTCCTGCGGGTGTGGCTGGGCGACAACGTCTTCGCGGGCACAGGCTATCGCTACCAGACGTTGGTCCTACGCGACCAGGGGGCGGCGGACGCCGACACCGAGATTCAGGGTGTCGCGGCGGAGTTTGGGATGCGATTCTAACCGCGGAGGGCTCAGATGCTCCAAACGGTCCTGGTCGTGGACGACGATCCAGACATTCGGATGATCGCCGAGATGAGCCTCGGGGATCTGGGAGGTCTGCGTGTCTTCACCGCTAGCGACGGGGCCGACGCCGTGCGCGAGGCCGAGCGCCTCCGCCCCGATCTGATGCTGCTCGACGTGATGATGCCCGTCCTGGACGGACCCTCTACCTTGGCGCTGCTGCGCGCCTCGAAGGTGCCCGACACGCCGGTCGTCTTCCTCACGGCGAAGACCCGACCGGCGGATGTGCAGGCGTTGCTGGACGCTGGCGGGGACGCGGTCATCGCCAAGCCCTTCGATCCCATCACCTTGCCGGACGAGGTACGCGCGGCCTGGGAGCGGTGCCGGAAGAAGAGGCCATGAGCGACGAGGGGTCGGTGGCTTCCGCTCAATCGCCGCTCGGCTCATTGCTCGTGGTTGATGACGACCCGGCAGTTCACGAGCTCTTCCAGGGGCTCTTCGAGGAGCCCGGCTACCTGCTCCAGCCCGTCGGCACCGTCGCCCAAGCCCGCGCGGCGCTCCAGGGCGTCGAGTTCGATCTCGTGGTCGTGGACGGCCAGCTCCCCGACGGAGATGGGATCTCACTCATCCGTGAGATTCGCGCCCACGACGCCCAGCAGACGTTGGTCTTCTTCTCCGCTCACTACCGCGACCCCGCGAGCCACGCCCTCCTCGAGGATGAGCTGGGTGTGGCGCTCGTCATGCACAAGCCGGTCGATCCCGCCGAGCTGCGCATGCAGATCCGCGAGCTCCTTCGACGCGCCCGCGGTCGACGCTACACGCCGGCTCCCTCCGCGACCCCCCTCGCCGAGCGACTCCACGCGATGCGCGATCGCTACGCCGCCCGGGTGAGCCACCTCCTGGGCCGGATCATCGAGCGGCTCCACGGCGCCCGGGGCGGGGCGGGTGAGCTCGAGACGTAGCGCCGCGCGCTGGTCGCTACGCACAACATCCGCGGCACCGCCGGCACCCTCGGGCTCGCCGCCCTGGGACGCGAGGCGGGGCGCGCCGAGGACCTGCTACGCGCCGTGGTGGAGGACGGGCGCCCGACGGACGCGGCCCTCTGGGGCGACCTCCACGACGCCCTCGGGCGTGCCGGTCATGCCCTGGACGAACGCACCCCACCGGGCGTCGCCGGGCAGCCCGCGCGCGTGCTCGCCGTCACCCTCGACGACGACCTCATGCAGGTCCTACGGGACCACATCGGGCGCCTCGACATCGTCTCGGTGAAGACCGTCGCCGACGCCGAGGCGAAGCTGGCGACCGAGAGGTTCGCGGGCATCCTCGTCGATCTGGAGACCGAGCTCGGCGCGCTCTCCCTTTCGGGCCACGCCCACGGTGCGCCGGTGGTGGCCATCGCCCGGCCCTACCTGACTCAACGCCTCGCGGCAGCCCACGCGCGGGCCAACCTCTTCCTGACCCGGCCGCTGGGCGCAGACGACTTCGCGGCGGTAGGCCGACTGCTCCTTCCGCGCCGGACGCCCACCGGGCGGGTACTCGTCGTGAGCGACGACCACCGCGTGCAGAAGGCGGTCGGGGACGAGATCGCCGGTCACCGGACCGTGGGATTCTCCGAGCCGTGGCGCCTCTTCCCCGAGCTCGATCAAGCCGCCGTCGCGGTGTTGGTCGTCGATCTGGCGCTCCCTGGCGTCACCGGTCTCGATGTGTGTCGCATGGTGCGGGCCACCCCGCGCTGGAGTCTGCTGCCGATCATCCTGGTGGCCTCGCGTCTCGACGCCGAGGCGCGGACGGCCGCCACCCTCGCGGGAGCCGACGCCTGCCTGGACAAGCCCCTCACGACGGAGACGCTCACGGTGCTCGTCCATCGGCTCACGGCGCGGTGAGCTCGCGGCGCGTCCCCGACAGCTACGACCCCCTCCGAGTCGAGGCGTGGACCGCGCAAGCGCGCTACGCGGCGGGGGCGCGGGCTTCCACCGCCTTGGAGCCGCTCCTCGACCGGGTCATCGAGTACACCGGGGCTGACAGCGGCGTGCTCATCTCGGTGGACGCCGAGGGCAGCCTCGCCTCGATCGTCGAGGCGGCCCCCGACCCGGTGGTGCGCGACGCCCTCGAAGCCGCGGCCTGGCGAGCCGCGGCCTTCGAGGAGACGATCGAGCCCGACGTGGAAGGGGGCCGAGGTCGCGGCTCCGCGCTGGCGGTGCCCGCTCGCGTGCGCGGACGCGTCACCGGCGTCCTGGCGTTACACGCGCCGCGGGTCGCCGACGCCGAGGCGGCGATCGTCGCGATCCTCCCGGTCGTCGGGTTGATGCTCGGCAGCGCCTCGGCGGATCGACGGGACGTCTGGCTCACGCGGCTGTTCGAGTGGAGCGTCGACATGCTGTGCACCGTTGACTTCGACGGCTACCTCGACCGCGTCAACCCCGCCTTCGAGCGCACCCTCGGCCACCCCGCCTCCGAGCTTCGCTCCCGCCCGCTGTGGGCCTTCCTCCACCCCGATGACCAGGCCGGGATGCGCGCCGTCTTCCGCGGGCTTCAGCGCGCTGCTGCGCCGGCCCGCTTCGATTGCCGTTGGCTCACCCGCGATGGTGAAGCGCGCTGGCTGTCGTGGCACGCGGTCCCCGACGCGGGGGACGGCTGCGCCTACGCGGTGGCGCGTGACGTCACGGAGGGCAAGGAGGTCGAGCGCCTCAAGGGAGAGTTCGTGTCGATGGTTTCCCACGAGCTCCGTACCCCGCTGACCTCCATCAAGGGGGCCTTGGGGCTCCTCGGAGCGGGGGCGGCGGGGCCGCTGCCGGACCGCGCCACAGAGCTCGTGCGCGTCGCGGGGACCAACGCCGAGAGGCTGCTGCGCCTGATCAACGACATCCTCGATCTCGAGCGCCTCGAGGCGGGGCGGATGTCACTGGACCTGACGTCCTTGCGCCCCGCCGACCTCGTCGGCGAGTGCCTGGAAGGGCTGGCGCACATCGCCGCGCGGGCCAGCGTGGAGGTCACCAGCGAGGTCGCCCGTGAACTCGTCCTCCGAGCCGACCGCGACCGGTTGATGCAGGTGATGACGAATCTGGTCGACAACGCGATCAAGTTCTCGCCGGCGGGCGGCCGCGTCACGGTCACCGTCGATGGGACCGATCCGGTCCGTTTCCGGGTGACCGATGAGGGCGCTGGCATCGCCCCGGAGCACCACGATCGGGTCTTCGCTCGCTTCAGCCAGGTGGACGCCTCGGATCGCCGCGTCAAGGGCGGGACCGGGCTCGGACTCGCGATATGCAAGCGCATCGTGGAGGACCATCGGGGGCTGATCCGGGTACACAGCGAGCCGGGTCGAGGCGCGACCTTCGAGTTCCAGATCCCCCGCGGCCTGGTCGCCCCCGGGCGCAGGGTTCTGGTCTGTGTGGGTGACGACGCGCTGGCGCGGATGGTGGTGGCGCGGCTGGATACCCACGGCTACGGCGCGGACCGGGTCACCACGATGGCAGACGCGGAGCGCGCCGCGGCGGAGCATCCGCCGGCGGTCGTGCTGATAGATGGGGCCCTCGGCGGAGGTGCGGCGAAGGTGCTGGCGGCCGACCTCCACGCGGGTGGTCAACCGGTCCTGCTCCTCGCCGCCGCCGAGATCGGGCTCGGCCTCCCGTGGCTCCGAAAGCCCTTCGAGGCCGAGGCGTTGATCGCGTCGCTGGACGACCTGCTCGTCAGGGACGCCCGTTGACGCTCGGATCCGGCGCGCCTCCGCGAGACACGGCGGCGTAGGCCGCGAACGCCCGGGCGGCGTCGAAGCCCATCCCGACGGTCGTCGAGATCCCCGCCGCCCTGCGGGCGACGTTGCCGGTCCCGCCCCTGAAGTTCTGGACCATCGCTCGGGCGCGTTGAAGATCCTCCAGAGCTCCAGCGCCATCTTTGCGTTGAGCGACCTGTGCGGCCCGCAGGCTGTCGCCCTGGAGGCCGCCGTCGAAGGTAGCGGCGGCGCGCGCGATCGAGCCGGAGCCGACGCGCTCGCCAGCCGCGGTGTCGATGCGTACGACGTCCGCCACGGGGCGGCGCGCTTCGGGCTGGGGCAGCGTCGCGACCCGACGGTCGACGACGTGCGCGGGTGCAGCGAGACGTGCGCTGGCGATGGGTCCGACCATGGCGGCTCCTCGGTTCCTCGGGGTGTCGAGTTATCGAGCGGGCTACGGCGGCGGGCGTCGGGTCTTGGAGCCGGTGGGGACGCAGATGACCCGGGCACAAGGCTTGGTGCATCATCTGCCGATGCTGTACGGGATCATCGCTGTGCTCCTCATAGCCATCGCCGGGGTGTTCGCGATCAGCGGACGCAAGAAGAGCGACGCGCCCTTCGAGCCGAGCCGCTTCTGGAGCGAGCTGGAGGCGACCTTCCAGGTGCGCTACGACGGCGACCGATGGCGCGACCACACCGCGGCGATCGACGAGATCCTGGCCCACGCCGACGCCCTCGGGATCGGCGACGCTGGCCGGAGGCTGCTGGTCGACGCGCGCGACCGGGTCCTCGACATGCTCACGGCGGCGGCCACGGTGTCGGAGGTCAACACGGCGTTGGGCGAGGTCAAGCGGCTCATCGAGACGCGGGGCGCCTGGCCCCCGGAGGCACCCACCGCGGTCGCCGGCGAAGGGGAGCCGTGGCGGGTGGCCACGCTGCGGCTCGACGCGCCGCTCTCGGAGCAGCTCCGGGAGCACGTCGACCGGGCACGGGCGCTGTCGTTGGCCCCGGTCTTCGAGATCACCGCGAGTTGGGGGCCGCCGTCGCTGAAGTTCGGGCAGGCGCTCGAGACCGGACTGCTCCAGGCGGCGATGGCCGGGATCTATCTGATCCGAGGCGACATCGAGTTCAGCAACACCCAGGACGACGCCGCGGCGTGGTTCGACTGGCGCGTCTTCCCGGTGTTCTTCCCGCTGGGCGCGGACGCGCGGCCCATGGGTGAGCCGCTCACGGGGGACGCCTGGGCGGAGAACACGCCGGAGTGCATCGCCCCCGCCTTCCGTGACTTCGCCGCCCGGATCACGGCGTGACGCCGCTGCTCGCGATCGTCCTCGCGTCGGCGGTGACTCCGTCGGACCGTTGCCCGAACCTCCCCGACTGCCTGCGGGCCTGTGCCCACGGGCGCGCCTCGGCCTGCCGACAGGTCGGTGATCGCTACGCGCGGGGGCGCGGCGTCCCCCGCGACATGACGGAGGCGGGGCGCCGCTTCACGGTCGCGTGCGACGGGGGCGATGCCAAGGCGTGCGCGCGGCTGGGGCGGCTCCAGATCCGCGGGGTGGGTGTGGCGGTGGACCGCGAGGGTGGCCGGGCGCTGTTGCGGCGGTCCTGCGAGGCCGGCTGGGGGGGCGGCTGCCGCGGCCTGGCGTGGGCACAGCGCACAGGAACGGGCGGCCCGATCGATCGAGCCGGCGCCGCGGCGACGGACCTCAAAGCGCGGGCCGCGTTCGAGTCCGGCTGCGCCCACGACCCTGCCTCGTGCACCGGCCTCGCGGAGTTGTTGTTGCGCAGCGACGCGAAGCGGGCGGCGCTGTTCGCGGGTCGGGCATGCGAGACGGGGGATCCGGACGGCTGCACGACGCTCGCCGGGCTGCGCACGGACGTCGAGGAGGTGCTGCGCACGCTCCGGGGGGCCTGCGAGAGCGGCTCGCTGCGCGCGTGTCGGAGCCTGGGCGCACGGCTCGCGGTGGGGCACGGGACGAAGAAGGATCTGGCCGGCGCGGAGCGGCTGCTGAAGGCGGCTTGTGACGGCGGCGAGGCCCTCGGGTGCAGCTCGTTGGGCCAGTTCTACGCCAAGGCGGGGGCCAATGAGCGGGCCGCGCGGGCGCTCGAGGGCGGCTGCGAGTTGGGCGAGGCCGAGGCGTGCTACGTCCGTGGCGTCGCGTTGGCCAAGGCCGGCGAGGTGCTCGCGTCGCTGCACAAGATGGGCCGCGCGTGCGTGCTCGGCCACGGTCCGGCGTGCTTCATGGTCGGTGAGGGGCACCGCCGGGGGGCGCCAGGCGTGGGCGTGAACGCCGAGGCGGCGAAGGCGTCGTATACTCGCGGCTGCGCGCTCGGGGAGCGACGCGCGTGTTCGCAGATGGGGAAGTCGCGATGAAGATGAAGTTCGTGGTGCCGCTCGTGCTGCTCGGTTGCGTCCCGCAGACCAGCGGGGGTGGGAACGACGAGGACGCGCTCGTCATCGTCGAGCCGGACCAGGGTCGACTCGTGGATGGTGCCGTCCTCGAGACGGATCTGGCGGGCGGGGGCGGGGACGCCGCTGCGGATGATGGGCCGCCACCGCCGGACATGCAGCCCGACGTGCCCGCCGCCCCGGAGTGCAGCAACGGCGAGGACGACGACGCCGATGGGTTCACCGACTTCCCGGCGGATCCGGGGTGTGGATCAGAGCAGGACGACGACGAGTTCAACGAGGGCGGCCCGGCGATGCCGCAGTGCAGCAACGGGCTCGACGACGACCGGGACGGGACCATCGATCTCGGCGATCCGGGGTGCGTGAGCCCCGCCGATCCGCGGGAGCAGGACCCGGAGATGGCGGCGGCTTGCAGCAACCAGGTGGACGATGACGGAGACGGGGTGACGGACTTCCCCCTCGACGCCGGGTGCTCGGCGGCGGGGGACGACGACGAGAGCTCACCGGCCAACCCGCCGGCGTGCGGCAACGGCCTCGACGACGACGGGGATGGAGAGACGGACTACCCGCACGATCCGGGCTGCGCGGGGGTCGGGGATCCCGATGAGGGCGATCCGCCGGTGATGCCCGCGTGCAGCGACGGGCGGGACAACGACCGCGACGAGCGCGTCGACTACCCCGACGACCGGGGCTGCTCGTCGGCGGCGGACGCGTCGGAGGCAGGGAGCTGCGGGCGGATCTACGACCCGGTGGAGATCGAGGCGGGGCAGGAGTTCCGCGGGGCGATCGGGGCGGGCCCCTTCGAGTCGGAGGGGTCGTGCGGTGGACGCGGGGCGGCGGAGGTGGTCTTCGTGTACCGCGTGGAGCGGGCGATCGAGGCGCTGGTGGTCCGCACCGATCTCGAAGGCAACGAGCACGAGTCCTCGATCTACGTGCGGCGCACCTGCCTGCAGAGCGATTCCGAGGTGGCGTGCGCGCGCGAGGAGGTCGACGGGGTCTTCGGCAACCGCGTGACGGTGGAGGCGCCGGGGCCCGGCGACTACTACATCTTCCTGGATGGCGCGGCGGGACGAGGAGGGCGCTACGCGTTGGTGGTCGAGGAGGTGCCGCTGGCGCAGTGCCTCAACGGGGTGGACGACGACCGCGACGGCCGGATCGACTACCCGACGGATCCGGGTTGCGTGGAGCCTGAGGACACCGACGAGCTCGACCCCGAGGTCCTGCCCCAGTGTGCAGACGACGAGGACAACGACGGTGACGGGCTGATCGACTTCCCCCTCGACGCGGGGTGCCAGGCGGCGGCGGACGATGATGAGGTCGATCCGTGTGGGCAGGGGGTGGCGTTCATCGAGTTCCCAGAGGGGGCCGAGTTCATGCTCGGGGACACCGCGGAGGGCGGATCGAACCAGTTCCAGGGGTCGTGTGGGGGGGCCAACGCGAGCGAGCAAATCATCGTCTACCGCAACCTCTTCAACGCGAATCTGCGGTTCTCCTTGGACCACGAGGAGACCGCGCAGGACCTGTTCTTGTACGCGCGGCGCGAGTGTCTCGGGGCGGGGACGGAGATCGCGTGCGCGCCCCAGGGCAACGACCGGAACCGGAAGGGCGCCGTGACGCTCGAGCGCGTCGGCGCTGGAGAGTACTTCCTGTTCGTGGACGCGCCGTTCGGGCCCGGGGGGCCGTTCAAGCTCTCGGTCGAGGTGGAGCGGCTGCCGCCGGGGTGCAGCGACGGGTTCGACGGGGACGGGGACGGGTTCATCGACGGCGATGACATCGGCTGCGCGAGCGCCGCTGACGAGGACGAGGAGGATCCGCCGGCGGAGCCCGCGTGCTGGGACGGGGCCGACAACGACGACGACGGGGTGGTCGACTACCCGTTCGATCCGGGGTGCGCCACCAAGGGCGACGTCGACGAGGCCGATCCGCTGGAGCCGCCCGCGTGCCACAACGAGGCGGACGACGACGAGGACGGGCTCGTGGACTTCCCCAACGACCGCGGGTGCAGCGCGCGGGGAGACGACGACGAGGAGGATCCGGCGCGGGTCCCGGAGTGCGGGAACAGCATCGACGACGACCAGGACGGGCTGGCGGACTATCCGATCGATCCGGGGTGCGCGGCGGCGGGGGATCCGAGCGAGCGGGACGACGACCAGGCGCCGGCGTGCGCCGACGGGGAGGACAACGACCGCGATGGGCTGGTCGACTTCCCGTTCGATCCGGGGTGCCCGGCGGCGGGTCATGTGAACGAGGCGGATCCAGATCCGGCGGCGGCGTGCAGCAACGGGGTGGACGACGACGAGGACGAGATCACCGACTTCCCGCGGGATCCGGGGTGCGCGTTCGCGGCGGACGACGACGAGGTCGATCCCGGCTTCGCCCCGCAATGCGCCAATGGGCAGGACGACGACAACAACGGCCGGATCGACTGGCCGGACGACCCGGGGTGCCGCTTCGCCGGGGACGCCACCGAGCGAACGGACGGCCCGGTGCCCGCGCGGTGCGCCGATGGCGTCGACAACGACGATGACGGGGTGGTCGATCTGGCCGACGTGGGCTGCATGAACGCCCGGGACGACGACGAGGCGGACGAGGAGGTCGCGCCCATCTGCGCCGACGGCGAGGACAACGATGAAGACGGCGCGGTCGACTGGCCCGACGACGACGGGTGCGCGGCCCACGGGGACGAGTGCGAACAGGCGGGCTTTGGCTTCTGCGACGATGTGTGCCAGGACCTGCAAGCCAACGCGATCCACTGCGGGCGGTGCGGGCGGGCGTGCAACGAGGGGGTCGAGTGCATCGAGGGCCGGTGCGGCGCGATCCGACCCATCGTGTTGGTGTGTGGGAACAGCAGCCGTCCGGTCCAGGAGTTCATCCGCGGCGAGCTCGTGGAGGCGATGGTCCAGGTGCGCGCGGGGTGTGTCCCCGACGACGATACGCAGGCGATCCTCTTGCCGCGCGGCGGCGTGGGACAATTCAACGGTCAGGCAGCGGCGATTCGCGCGTGGGTGGAGAACGGCGGGCAACTGCTGACGGAGTACAACATCAGCCACACGATCTACGGCTCGATCTTCGGGATCGCCGTGCAGCAGGGCGGACGCAACGGTGGTTGCCAGGACAACGTGCAGCCGCAGGTGCAGTTCTCACCCAATGACCGGTTCTGGCGCGACAACCAGTTCGTGTCCGTCAACGGCGCCACGGGCTGCGGCCACGCGGTCCAGCACTTCCCCGGCATCACCCCGCTGGGTGGGTGGGACGCCAACAACGTGCAGCTCGGCTACCGCGACCACGGCGCCGGGCGGGTGTGGGTGGTCGAGGCGGACTGGCAGGACCGGGAGCGGCAGTTCACCGACATCAGCCGCGACCTGATGGCCTACATGATCTCCGGCGGCGCGGCGGCGCCCCGGTGAAGCCCCGGCGCGCGGTGGTCCTGGCGGGGCGGCGCGAGTGGTGTCTGGCGGAGGCGCCGGATGCGCCGCGCGTGTCGGGCGACGCCGCGCGGCTGTTGGGGCAGGAGTTCGACGCCCTCGTCTTCGACGCCTTCGAGGGCTTCGATCCCGACGCCTTCGGTGCCGCGGTGGGGACGATCCGCGCCGGCGGGACGCTGTGGTTGCTGGCGCCGCCCCTCGAGGAGTGGCCCCGCTACGAGGACCCGGAGAGAGCCCGCATCGCGGCGTGGCCCTACGGTCCCGAGGCGGTCGGCGGGCGCTTCATCGAGCGCCTCGTGAGGACGATCGAGGCGGCCCCGGGCGTCGAGGTCAGATCAGAGAGTTCATTTTCTGCGCAACAATCGCCGCGATTGTCCGATATCCCCCAAGGGTGGGTGGGCCTTCCGGAGGTGGTCGATCGCGGGCGCGCGCGCACCCCGGATCAAGAGGAGGCCGTGCGCGCGTTGGTCAAGGTCGGGCGCGGGCGCAGGCGGCGGCCGGTCGTGCTCACCTCGGACCGAGGCCGGGGGAAGTCAGCGGCGTTGGGCATCGCGGCGGGGCGGCTGCTGGCCGAGCGTCCGCGGCGTATCGTGGTGACGGGCCCCTCCAAGCGAGCCGTCGGGCCCGTCTTCCGCCACGCCGCCTGTGTTCTCGGAGCCGAGCCGAGCACGCTGCGCTACGTGCCCCCCGGCGAGCTCCTGCTCTCCCTCGACGACGCCGACGTGGTCTGGGTAGACGAGGCGGCGACGCTGCCGGTGCCGTTGCTCGAGCGCCTGCTCCGCGGTCACCCGCGCATCGCCTTCGCCACCACGGTCCACGGCTATGAGGGGACGGGGCGGGGCTTCGCGGTGCGCTTTCGCGGGGTCCTCGACGCGGTCGCCCCTAACTGGCGCGCGGTCCGACTCGAGACCCCAATCCGGTATCCGGCGGGGGATCCCGTG
>CAYOBQ010000147.1:0-23934 GCA_964402225.1 uncultured Nannocystaceae bacterium
TGCTGAAAGCTGACAGCCTCTCCAAAGACGACCGCAGATCTGGGATTTGCACCCCGCTCTTCTCGCCAACCAGACACGTACGCTCATTGACCGGTTCGAAAAAGCAAAACCGCGACTCCGAACGGAGCCGCGGTTTCGCGAGTTGGCGGGTCGAGGGCTGCGGCTCGGTGGTCCCCTCCGAGGGGTTCACCTGCTGCGACGTTCGCCGGAGCGATCGCCTCCCATGTGGTTCACCTGGACTTCGAAGACGCGCATCGATCGTAGGGTCGTATCGGTTCGACCCTCCCCGTTCGCCGTTGCCCCAGAGCAATTCCAGGGTCGACCATCGGGTCTTCCAACCGGGCGCTGAACCGTCTGCGTGCGAGCACGCGGGCGCTTCCGCCTCCCATGTCCTTCGGCGCCACTACGGAGTTCCCCCGCAGCGGTCAGCCTCGACTTTTCAATCCCGTCCGCACGCCGTGTCGACGCGATCCATGCACGGATCTCGTCGTACTCGAACCTGCGTCCAGACCGTCGAGCGTGCTCCCATCGGCACCCGAAGGTGCGTCTGGCCGGATGCGTCCGCCCGAGGGCGTCCAGATCCACACACACGCCGTCTCGTCACCTCGCTCGACGCCGTAGGCCGCGTTGGTCCGTCGACCAACATCAGGGCGCGACCCGAAGGTCCCGCCGACCCCGTACGTCGCCGTCTGGCGACGCCGAACACCGTCCAAAAGGACGGGTCACCCGGTCACGCGAACCACCGAAGTGGCTCATGGCTACCCTGCGTCGGCCGGATTCCATGGCCTCCGCGACGCTGGCAACCCACCCACCGCTTCATCGACCGAAGTCGAATTGGCGGTCGGTCTGCGACCGTCGAGTACGCTGCGCCTCACCGAGGTGACGCGGCAACGACTCACACCGTTCCTCACTCGCTCGCACCATCCACCTCACACCACCCCGCTCGCGCCCCGACCAGTCCAGAGGACTCGCCGGTGACCTGCGCTCGCTTCGAAGCAGCTCGTCGCCCACAGCCACGTTCGAGCACCGAGGCGCTCTCTCGCTTGCACCCCGAGGGGTGCGCGCTGCGACCACCCCGAATGGCCCACCGAAGCGGTCCAATCGGCGCTGAATCGTTGGCTCGCCTCCGCGGTCCGACCGTGCCACCCGAAGGCAACTCGACCGGGCAGACTCCGAAGAGCCCACACTCCGCATCGTCGCGGCCAAGACACCGAGGTGTCGAGTCCGCTACGAACCTCACGAACGCTCCACCGAACCCGAGAGCTCGGCGCGCGCGATCGATCGCCTCCCGGCTCGCCCCCAAAGGCGCGAGCCTTCGCGTCACGAGCCCGAGGGCTCGCGTCACTCGCCATCCGAGCCGAAGCTCGTCTGAGCACCGTCCGCACCGAAACGCAGGTGCTCGTCATGCCTCGCCGCACGGTCCCCAACGTCATCGGCCCGAAGGCAGACCCGGCTGGATTCCCTACCGCAGACACGCATCGCCACCGTCCGGCTAGATCGCCCGGCGAGTCGTCGGGACCCGAGGGTCCGTCATCCCCACCAGCCGAGAGCGAGCTCGTCCGGTGCCATCCAGACCCGAGGGTCCTTCCGGCCTTCACCGCCCGTGCCCGAAGACACGCGTGGCGTTTGCCGTCCGAGTCCTGAGACTCATCCGGCGTGTCGCCTCGGCCGAAGCCGCGGTCGACGTGCGATGTGGGTCAAAAAGACCCATCGAGCTGCCTGCCGGTCCACCGTCAGCGCGCCGCGCGACTCGACCCGAGGGCCGTTTCGACGCCAACCAGACCGAAGCCTGCTCGGCTCACCTCCGCGACCGAAGCCACGACGGCGTGCGACGCGAATCCAGAGGATCCGCCAAGCGAGCCCATTGGCTCCACTTCTCCGCACCGCGTGCATCACGACCCGAAGGCCGATCCGACGTGCCTCCCAGGCCGGAGCCTGATCGGCGTGTCCGCGTGGCCGAGGCCACAGCGGCGCGCGGCACGGGTCCGAAGACCCGCAGGGCGCTGGCCCCTCGAACCCGAGGGTTCGGTTGGCCAACCACGGAAGCGTCCAGACCCCCTCACGCGACCGCCGCGCCCGACCGAGGCCAGGTTCAGCGCCTACGCTTGGGGACCGAAGTCCCGCGGCGTGCCGGTGGCGCCCAAAGGCACCATCGGCGACTCAAGCCGTCCGAGAACGTCTCGAGCCCACTACCTGTGCCCAAGGGCACGGATAGCAATTGCGTTTCGTAGGCCGTGCCACGGTTCGCGCGAGTCCGAGAACCCGCGATCTCCGCAGCCGTGCCCATGCACGGCCGGCCTGGGCCGCCTCCAAAAAAGGCGCCCCGTGGGCGGCAATCGCTGCGGCGACCCGAAGGCGACCGCATGCGTGGACCCAGCGCACCTCCGAAGAGCTGCGCTCAGACCCGTCTACGCGACTCCTCCGCCACCTCCGAAGAGGCGCGTGTGGAGCCACGGCGGCGCTCGGCCCGAAGGCCTTCGCACCGGGTGGCGTCGACGCCGACCGAGGTCGACTATCGAGCCATGCGAGAGGCGCCGCAACGCCAGCTCGCGGGCCGAGTCCCGTGGACGGCCGCCGCGGTCACCCGAGGGCGACCGAGACTCGCGACCGAGCCGGTAGGACCGGCGCTGTGGCGACATCTACGCTCGGAGACCGCGCGAACGCGACCACCGGGCGAGACTGCCCGCAGCCATAGGATCAATGAGGCACCTTCCCTGGGGTTCGGTTGCCTTCCGACGAAGGCACCACACGCGATCGTTGCGCTGGTTTTCCTCACCAGCACCATCCGTTCTCAGGGTTCCTCCCCCTCTCAACGGTTTGATCCCGCCCGTGGCTCGTGGGTTTGTTTCGCCCCACATCCATCCATAGGCTTCCTCGACCTTCAGAGCTTCTCCCGCTCGACCAGCCGCAGCACCTCTCGGTGCCCGTTGCTCTCTTGCCGTTGGCCTCGCCTGGACCGTCGCCCAGACACATCCCGTAGCAGAGCTACCGCATGCCCGAAGACACACGTCACCCGCACGAAACCGGCCTCGGCTTCAGAGCTTTGCTCCAGCCGAGCGTCCGACACCCGCCACCGGGTTGTTCACCCAGCACCGAGCCGCTGCTCTCTTGGCCTTTGTCCCCCTTCGAGGTTCGCCAGCACGACCGTTGGGCCTGAGGCCCTCCCCTCTTGCGCTTCGTTCCGGCGAGAAACCGGCCCGGGCACTACAGGGTATCGATCCGGTCGGGCCTGGGGAGGCTTTGCCGAAGCGCGGCCTCCCGACCCCCTTGGGGTTCTTCACCTTGTGCACCCATCCAACGAGAAGGAGCGACCCTCTCGACGTCGACCCAGCGAGATACGACGCGAACGCCACATCTGTTGGGACCGAAGGGGTACTTTCGGTGCCGAACCGCGGGTTACCCTCAACCCTACGGATCTGTTTCTACGGGGACGCATCCAGGCGATCAACGCTTTTCTTCGGGGGGGGTGATCTTTTTTTATAACTACTGGTTTTCAAAGACGTTTTCTCGGGCTGTGAACAATCCCGAGGGCGTCTGTGGACAACCGCGCCCCGCTCTGTGGATAAACCCCGCGGGGTCCCGTCTGGGACACACTCTCGAGGCGCGCATCGGCTTGATATTCAAGGACAAGCCCGGCAATCTCCCGGGCGTGCCGCGCGACACCTGCGACTCGAGGACTCGACACGAACCGGCCCGCGCTTCGGCACGAGAGACCATGACCGACAGCCACGAGCCGGCCGGTAGGGCGAGCTACTTCCTGAGCGATCTGCATATCCGCGCCGCGGACGACGCGCGGACACGCCGTATCCTGGACTTCCTCGCCGCGAGGCGCGGTGAGGCCAGTGCCATCTTCCTCGTCGGCGACGTCTTCGACTTCTGGCTACCGTGGCGCACCGTGGTTCCGCGCGCGTACTTCCCAGTGCTCCGAGCCCTCGCCGACCTCGCCGACGAAGGGACCCGCGTGGTGGTCTTCGCCGGCAATCATGACCCTGACCCCGGCGACTTCTTCGGTGAGATCGGCGTCGAGGTCGTTCGCCGTTCACTCGAGGTCACGTTGGGTGGGCGGCGGGTGTGGGTGGAGCACGGCGACGTCATCGACCCTCGCAGCCGCGTCTCGCGCCTCGTGTGCCGCTTGGCCCACCACCGCAAGGCGCTCGCCCTCGCGAGGGCCGTCCATCCCGACCTGGCGTGGCGGCTTGCGCTCGCGTATGCGCGGCGCGCGCGCGAGCAGTACGGGGAGTTGATGCCCCGGGACTGCGTCGACGTGTGGTTGCCGGATCGAGCACGCGCGGGCGCCGATGTCGTCGTCGTCGGGCACTTCCACCGCGCCTTCCACCACGAGGGTCACGTGGACGGGCGATCGGTGGCGTTGTTCGGGCTCGGCGACTGGGTCGAGCAGAGGACCTTCCTGCGCTACCGCGACGGCGCGTTCGAGCTCCTGCGAGACCACGGCCCGCACGCGCCGGCCACGGTCCTCGGCCTCGGTGACCACGGCCCCCCGCCTCGCTGACGGTGCTCTACTTCCCGCGCTGGGTGCGTGGTACGCTCGGTCGAAATGTGGGGGCGTAGAAGTTGCAAGCGATGCTGCCGGGGATGTCCGACACGGAGACGCTGCACCTGATCGACGGGTCCGGCTTCATCTACCGGGCATACTTCGGCATCCGTGCGCCGCTGCAAGCGAAGGACGGCACCCCGACCAACGCCGTCTACGGCTTCATGCGGATGGTCCAGAGCGTCTTGAGGGACGTCGATCCGCGCTACGCCGCGGTGGTCTTCGATACCGCCCGACGCACGTTCCGCAACGAACTCTACCCCGAGTACAAGGCCAACCGGCGCGAGCCGCCCGACGACCTGAAGCCTCAATTCTCGCTGTGCCGCGAGGCGGTGCATGCGATGGGCATCCCGGCGCTGGCGCTCGAGGGCTACGAAGCCGACGACATCATCGGCACCGTGGCGACCCGGTGGTCCGCGGCTGGTCGGGAGGTGGTCATCGTCACGGCCGACAAGGACTTCGCGCAGCTCGTCGGTCCCCACGTGACGTTGTGGGACTCAAAGACCAGGCGAACCGACACCGACGGCGTGGTGGACAAGTTCGGAGTTGGGCCGCAGCGCGTGGTCGACGTGCTCGGCCTGGCAGGCGACAGCTCGGACAACATCCCGGGCGTGCCGGGGATCGGCGTCAAGACCGCGACCCAGCTCCTGAAGACCTACGGAGACCTCGAATCGCTGCTCGCCGCCGCCCCGGAGATCAAGGGGAAGCGCGGGCAGAACCTGGTGACCTTCGCCGATCAGGCGCGGCTCTCTCGTCGGCTGGCGACGATCGTGTGCGACGCGCCCATCGACGCCGACGACGCCGCGTTGACTCGGCGCGAGCCGGACCGCGACACGTTGGCGAAGTTCCTGCGGAGGCTCGACTTCAAGGACGTCCTCGACACCTTCGGACTGGCCGGGCACGCGGTCTCGACCCTCCCCCAGGACGGTTACCACACGGTCACGACCGAGGCCGCGCTCACGTCTACGGTGGCGTCGATCCGTGAGTCGGGGCGAGTCGCGATGGCGTTGTGCGTCGATGCGGGGGGCGACGCGCCCTGCCTCGTCGGAGCCGGACTGGCGTGGAGCCCGGGGGCCGCAGCCTACGTGCCCCTCCACGACGCGACACGGCCAGACGCGCCCCATGGGGAGGCTCACCGGGCGCTGCGATCCATCATCGAAGACCCGGACCTGCCCAAGCTCGGGCGCGACGTGAAGCGCGACCTCGCCACCCTCACGCGGGCCGGGTTCCGGCCCGCCGGCCTCGCCGACGACGTGCTGCTCGCCGCTCAGCTCATCGACCCCAACCGGCACGACCAACCCCTCGAGGCGTTGTCCCAGGATTTGCTCGATCACACGATGCGCTCGTCGGGCCAGCCGGCGAGCGCCAAGGGGGGTCAGCTCTCCACGCTCGACACCGGCGACATGGCCCACTACGCCACCGAGCGGGCCGACGTCACGCTCCGGGTCTGTGACCTGCTCCTGCCTCGCTTGGAGGCGCTGGGGCTCGGCCCGCTGTATCGCGAGGTCGAGCTGCCGTTATCGGGTGTGCTGGCGCGGATGGAGTCCCACGGCGTGCGCCTGGACTGCGCGGCGCTGGCGTCGCAGTCCGCCGGGGCGGCGACGCAGATGGCTTCGATGGAGGTCGAGATTCACGAGCTCGTGGGGCACCCGTTCAACATCAGCAGCCCCAAGCAGCTCGCGACGGTCCTCTTCGACGAGCTCGGGCTCCCGGTGGTCGAGCGAACCAAGACCGGGCCGAGCACGAACCACTCGGTGCTGGAGACGCTGTCGCCCAAGCATCCCCTGCCCGCGAAGGTCCTCGCCTATCGACACCTCTCGAAGCTGCGCGGGACCTACCTCGAGAAGCTCCCCCGGATGATCGATCCGAGCACCCAGCGGCTGCACACCTCGTTTCGGCAGATCGGCGCCGCGACGGGGCGCATCGCGAGCGCGGATCCCAACCTGCAGAACATCCCGATTCGAACGCCGGAGGGGCGAGAGGTGCGCCGCGCCTTCATCGCCGACCCGGGCTGGAAGCTGCTGAGCGCGGACTACAGCCAAATCGAGCTGCGCATCCTGGCCCACTACTCAGCCGATCCGGGACTGCTCGGAGCCTTCGCCGATCGGGTCGACGTGCACACGCGTACAGCCGCCGAGGTCTTCGGGGTCACGGAGCTCGAGGTCACCGGCGCGATGCGAACGCGGGCGAAGGCGGTGAACTTCGGCCTCATGTACGGGCAGGGCGCCTTCGGCCTCGCGCGGGCGCTCGGCATCGAGCGCAAGGAAGCCGAGACCATCATCGCGCGCTACTTCGAGCGCTACGACGGGGTGAAGGCCTACTACGCAGAGGCGCTCACGAGCGCACGCGCAGAGAAGCAAGCGAAGACCCTCTTTGGCCGCATCCGGCCGCTCCCGCAGATCGGCACCTCGAAGTCGAGACACCAGGCGCGGGCGGCGCAGGAGCGGTTGGCCATCAACACGCCCATCCAGGGGACCGCGGCAGATATCCTGAAGCGGGCCATGGTCGCCCTCGATCGGCGTCTGCTGAGGGAGGGTCTGCGCGCCCGCATGCTCTTGACGGTGCACGACGAGCTGGTCCTCGAGGTTCCGGCGGACCAGGTAGCGCAGACGACCGACGCCGTACGCGAGGAGATGGTCGGCGCCGCGGACCTACGGGTCCCGCTCGAGGTCGAGATCGGCGTCGGTGAGAACTGGGCGGAGATCCACGGTTGAGCGACGCGCCCGAGCTCGAGCCCGAACACACCGATCCGACGGAGCGGGTCCGGGCCCTTGAGGCGGCGTTGGGGGAGCAAGAGGCTCGCCTCGCAGGGCTGGTGCGCATCGCCGGCAACCTCGGGCGGAGCCGGGACCCGCGCAAGGCGATGCGCGCGATGGTCGCGGAGATCTCCGAGCTGCTTCACGCCGATCGCACCACGATCTACGAGATCCGCGGGGAGATGCTGCACGGTCTCGCGGTCCAGGGTGAGGCCAGCGTGCTGGTCGGAGTGCCGGTGGGGACCGGTATCGCCGGCCAGGTGGCGTCCCGGGGGAAGTCGATCAACCTCAAAGACGCCTACCGACACCCCTCCTTCGACCCCAAATTCGACAAGCTGACGGGCTACCGGACCCGCTCGATGCTGTGCGTGCCGATGCGCAGCCCCAAGCGCGACATCATCGGCGTCGTGCAAGTCCTCAACAAGCAGGAGGGCTACTTCACAGTCGACGACGAGCACCTCCTCACGGCCCTCGCGGGGCAGGCGGGGATTACGCTCGAAGCGCTCCAGCTTCAGCTCCGGTTGAACATCTCGAACGCCGAGCTGACCGACCTCTCACGCCAGCTTCAGCAGAAGGTGCACGAGCTCGAGCTCCTTTTTGGGAACGAACGAGCGGTCTCGGAGTCCGACACGACCGAGCAGCTCGCTGACCGCTTGTTGATGCTGTCGGCGCAGGTCGCGCGTTGCGAGGCCACGGCGCTGTTTCTGCCCGAGGACTCGGGCTACGGGCCGGCCTACGTGCGGGGCCCCGACGCCGACGACGCGCTGCGTGTCTCGAGCCGGCTGGAGATCGGCGAAGGCATCCTCGGCAAGACTGCGAGCCGCGGCGAGGCGCTGATGCTCACCGGCGAGGCGTTCACGGATGCGGCGGTCCCCCGACAGCTCGGCGGCGAGGACTCGCTGTGCGTCGACGACGCGATCTCGGTCCCCCTGCTCCACGGCGGTCGCACCATCGGCGCGTTCGCGCTGGTGGGGCGCCGCGACCTCGATCGACGAGACGACGAGGAGGACCAGCGTCTGGCCGTACTGGTGGCCGGTCAGCTCGCTCGCGGCGTGGTGCGGCTGGCGGAGCATCACTCGGCCCAACAACGCGACCGGCTGATGACCATCGGGCAGATGCTCAGCGGGGTGATGCACGACCTCCGGGGCCCGATGTCGATCATCAGCGGCTACAGCCAATTGATGGCGGAGGCCGACGACCCCGACGAGCGCGAGCAGATGTCGGACTCCATTCGCCGGCAGGTCTCGCACTTCAACGACATGACCCGAGAGCTGCTGGCCTTCGTCCGCGGCGAGCGGCGCGTCTTCGTGCGCAAGGTGTACCTCGACAAGTTCGCCAAGGCAGCGGCGGAGGCGATGAAGTCCGAGTTCGGCGAGCGCGGCATCCACTTCGAACTCCGCCAGGAGGTCGACACGGGGCTGGCCTGGTTCGACGAGGCCAAGATGATGCGCGTCGTCACCAACATCGCCCGCAACGCCCGCCAGGCGATGGACGAGGGGGGCGAGTTCGTCTGGACGATCCGCGAGGGCGAAGGGCGGGGCGTCGAGTTCGAGTTGGCCGACACGGGTCCGGGGATCCCGGAGAGCATCCGCGACCGACTCTTCGAGGCGTTCACGACCTCCGGGAAGGCGGACGGCACGGGCTTGGGGCTCGCCATCGTGCGGCGCATCGTCGAGGACCACCACGGGACCATCGGATTCGACACCGAGACGGGCGTGGGCACGACGTTCCGCATCGCGCTGCCGCCGCCCGAGAACCAATAGTCAGCCGAGATGTCTGACCACGTTGTGAGCCCGGGGCCCCCCCATAAGCGTTATCGGACAATCGTGGCGGCTGTTGCGCTCTTTCTGGTGTTTCTCGGCTGTCGAGATCCGCGGCAGGCCCCGGAGGCACCCGCCCCAGCGCCCACCACGCCTGCCGCGCGGGTGACGCCGGAGGTCGCCGCCCGGGACGCGGCGGTCCCGGATCTTGGGCTCGGGCCCGGGACCGAGGCCCAGCAGGAGGCGTTGCGAGCCGGGAACGATCGGCTGGCAGCGGGGGACGTCCCAGGGGCGCTGGCCGCGTTCCTCTCGGCGCACGAAGGCCAGGTATCCGGGGCGTCCGTCTCCGCGGGGCTGGCGGCCGCGGACCTGCATGAGTCACGGGGAGAGATGTCGGCGGCTCGAGCGTTGTACGAGGCGCTGTCGACGCAAGCGCCGCGGCTGCCCGAGGTCCACTTCACGGCGGCGCGGTTCTTCGCGGGGCAGCGCGAACGGGCGCGCGCCATCCACGGGTTCACGCGGGCGATCGAGCTACAGCCCGACTTCCTCCCGGCCTACCCACTGCTGGGCGCGTTGCTGGTTCAGTCTGGACGCACAGACGAGGCCGCCCGTCGAATGGTGACCTACGAGAGTCGTCTTGGCGCGCAGCTCCGCATCGTGCGCGACCAGCGGGTCCCCACACCGGCCCGCGTCGATGTCGTTCACCTCTTGGCGACCCTCGACGACGAGCGCGTCCACAAGACGCTGATCGAGCTCCTCGGCTACACCGATCGACAGATGCGGATCGCCGCCGCCGGTGCGCTGGCCGACGCCCCTTCGCCCGAGGCGCTGCTGGCCCTCCGGGTGGCGGCGGCGGCGGAAGTGGAGCCCTTCACCCGACGCGTGCTGGCGGAGGCGATGAGGCGCGCGGAGCGCAACGCACCACCGGAGTGACGCGGTCGCACAACCACGCTACATTCCGCGCGTCTGGGAGCGTATGGAGACCGCGTGTCTGAGTTCAGCCTGACCCTCGTCCGAGCAGCCGACGACCGGCTGCGCATCCGTTGCGAGCACGAGCACCGATCCGCCGAGGCAGAGATACCCCTCCCCCCGGCCGACCGACTCGACGACCTCTTGCAACAGGTGCGCGGCGGTCGCCCGCCCGCGGCGGCCTTCCGAGCCCTCGCGGAGACCCTCGGGGCGCTGCTCTACGCCGGCGAGGCGGGCGAGCTCGCGCGGGAGGTCCTGCGCGAGGACCCCGAGACCGTAGTCTTCCTGGCGACCGATCCCGAGCTCGCCGGCTGGCCCTGGGAGCTCGCCCACGACGGGCCGCTCGACCGCGCGCCGGTCGCCGAGGGCGCCGCGATGATCCGTGTCGCTGGTCGCGCGCCGTCACCACCGACGCCCTCGACGCAGGGCATCCTGGTGGTCCCGGATGTGCACGGGCAGGCCTGGGTCCATGCGCTACAGGCCGCGACACGTCACCTCGCGCGCAAGGCGGGGCTCGACATCTTCCCCGCCGATCCGGCGACCGCCCCGGGGCTGCGGCGCGCCCTCGCGCGGGGTGCGGCGCTGGTGCACGTCGAGGCGCGGCTGCACGAGGGCCGCGTCACCCTCGACGACGGCGCAGCCGGTCTCGAGCGCCTCGGCTTCGGCAGCGACACCTGGCTGGTGGTGGTCGGCGGAACCGACGCAACCCACGACATCGGCCCCCGCCTGCGCGACCGCGATGTGCCCATCGTCTTGGGACGCCAGATCGCGCTGCGCCCGAACGAGTCGGCGGCGATCGACCGCGAGCTGTATCGCGCGCTGGCCGGTGGCGCGACCCTGGCCACCGCCGTGCGCCGTGTTCGTCGCGCGCTGCGGGGCGGTCGGGCCGGGGCCTTCGCCTGGGCCGCGCCGGTGCTCTGGTCGGCTCCGGGAGGCCGTGAGCCGGCCCCGGCGCTCCAGGCGTTCCCCCCCACGGGGCTCAGCGTCGAGACCGTCGATCCGCGACCGCCGGCCCCCGGCGAGCCCCAGCCAGCGGATCCCGCCCCCTACCCGGACCTCTGCGGGCCACCGGGCGCTCCGATCAGCACGTCATCGTTCATCCACGAGACGATTCGGTTGGTCCAGCAGGCCGTCCAGCAGGCCCGACCCGAGGAAGGGCCCGACGTCGATCTTCAAGCGCGCACGACCGTGATGCACACCCTCGCGGGTGGGTTGAGCATCGCCGACGCAGAGGCGGAGCTTCCGCCCGACGAGCGCACGAACCGTCTCGCCGATCGGCTCGTGGGCGCGATCGGGCGTCCCGACCTGCCGCTCCGCGCCCCAGGCGACCTCTCCGAAGCCGTCGAGCGCTGTAGCCGGCGGACGGCGACGGGTCGCGACGGCGTGAAGCGCGCGATCCGGGCGACCCTGGCCGGTCGCGCGGTCTGGATTGATGGTCCCCCGGGGGTCGGCAAAGGGCGCCTGGCGCGCTCCCTCGCAGAGGACGTCTTCGGCTACCACCCCCGGATCGTGCACGGCGAGACTGGTGACGCCCTGCGCGGGCGGGATGGCTGGCTGTACCGAGCGGTGGCCGCCAACTGGCTGACCGACGAGGTCGCTACGAACGGCAGCGCTCCGCCGAGCACTCGCATGCCGCTGGTCTCCCGATTGCCCGGCTCGGGCTACGTCACGCACCTCGGTGGCTGGCTGGTGGTGCTCGGCGCGCACCGGCTGCCGCCGGGGGAGCTCCATGGGATGCTCGCCGCGGTCGGCGCGGGCGTCCTCGAAGGGCGAAACGACGGGATCGACTACCGGCTCCCCCTACCCTCCGACTTCCGCGTGCTGCTCTGTGGTCACGCGCCCTCCGGGCTCCCGGGCTGGGTCCCCGTCGTGGATCTCGACTACGCCGACGATGCAGCGACGGAGGAGGCCCGGTGGCTCGCCGCCGCCGAGCTACGCCTGGGCCCCGCGGAGGACGCCGGGGAGACGCTCGCTCGGCGAAAGGGCGCCGAGGTCATCGCCGCGATCGTTCGCTTTGCGCGGGTGGCCACCGCCGTCTCGGGCGACGTCGGCCTCGCCTCGCTGGCCTACGCCATCGAGTCCGGCGAGCACATCGTCGAGGCCGTGGACGAGGCGCTGTGTCTCTACCTTGCGCCGCGGCTCGCCAACCTGGATCCGGGGCGCACGGCGATGCTGCTGGCATACCTGGCGGGCGACCCCGACGGGGTCTTCGACGCGCTGATGGCGGGGAAGACCCCCGACCTCGCAGCGGCGATGTCGATCGCCCGATACCTCGACCACGTCGCCCCGGAGGACGACGAGGACGCGTCACGTGCGCAGCACCTCGCCGCGAGCCTGGCCAGCGCCGGCCGGCTGGAGCTCACCGCGATCGTCGATGGTTGGCGCAAGGCCGGTGGTATCGCCCCCCCGGGGGCCGACCTGCCGAGGCTCCGCGACTGGCTGGTCGCCCATCGGTACGGCTCGTAGCACCCCCGACGACGCTGCGGCAGACCAAGCGACCAAGTGATGTGGGTGCCCGCCGGCCGAGTTCAAGGCGCGAAACCGTAGCGATATCCGAAGATATCGGTAGGCTTCGCAACACCGAAATCGGTTGGCGGGCGCGTGCAGCGCGCCGCGTCGCGACTCTGCCGGAGTGTGCTAGGGGAGTGTGCTAGGGGAGTCTGCTTCAGCGGAGTTGTCGGATGATCGGCATCTGGCCGTCGGCGAAGACGTCGACGCCGCCGATCTCGGTGACCGTTCGCAGCGCCGTGTCGACGATGTAGAGGTGGTCGTCGCTGGGCAGCCAGACCATGTCCCCCGGCAAGCTCGCCACGCCTCCGCGCCGCCGACGGGCGATCCCGACGATGAGATCCCACTCGAAGGAGACGTCGACCATGTAGGGGAGGCGCCCCTCGGGTACGCCCGGGAACCCCTCGCGCGCCGGCATCGCGCCGAGCGTGAAGCGAAAGGTCTCGTTCTCGAAGGGCTCACCGAGGCGCGCTCTCCCAAGGCGCCGGTCGGCGACGTACGGCGCGTGCTCGACGCACTGCCCCTCCCGGTTGACCCAGGGGTGGCGATACCCGCTGAGGCGACCCGATAGCAGCCACCCCTCGTCGCCGACGCGCACCCGGTAGCTGATGAGCTCGGCGGCGCACTCGGGTGGCGGCGCGGCGGGCGGAGGCGCCAACCGCGGGAGCACGGTTCGCTCGTCGGGGGGGAGCTGCTGCGCGTAGTCGAAACGGTCGTCTCGCACCAAGATGAGCTTGTGGGCCGTGCGCGACTCGACGACCCAGCGGAGGGGCTCCCGGTTCACGTTCGGATCGGCGTTCGCGGCCAGCTCGTAGGGGGCACACCGCGCGGAGAGCTCCTCGGCGCTCAAGCCACCGTCGGCGTCGCTGGCTGCGGCGGGCACGAAGAAGTCGACGAGCACCACGTCACGCGCCTCGACACCGACCCGGCAGAAGTCGACATCGTAGTCCAGAAGCGTCCAGCGCTCGGCGCCGTCTCGGCCACCGTAGATCCCCGTACGACTGGCCGAGCGAGGGAGCTCGCCCTCGAAGGCGAGCGTGTAGGTCTCTGTGGGCACCGCCGGTGGCTCTCCCCCGACGACGGTGATCCCCTCGTAGACGTCGACCCGGGTCGCCTTTCGCTCCGCCGCGACCGTCGGGTCCTCAACCTCGCCGGTCTCGACGAAGCCCACGGCGACGCAGCTCGCCGGCGCGGGTGCCGCCGACGCCGCGCCCGGCGCGAACTGGCCACGCTGGCAAAAGACCGGGTTGCGGGTCACGTCGTAGCGGGCACCACTGGCGCGAACCTGGAAACGAGGGGCGCCGGGCACCTGGGAGGTGCGCGAGCGAGCGAGCTTCAACACGTTCGCCTCGGCGTTCGAGAGTTCGCGCGCGCCCCCCGGCCGGTACGCGCGGAGGTCCCCCGCTCCCCCCCGGGGATAGTCCCCTTCCAGGTCGTCGATTCGCTGCACGTCGAGGGCCGCGGCGCTCTCCGAAGAGACTGGGTTCTCCAGGTTGACCTCGACGCCATAGACCGGCTCGGGATCCCCCACGGCGCGGTCGGCGCCGCCCAAGCCGTAGGCGACCCCCTCTTCGACGAAGTAGAGCTCACCCAACAAGCGACCACCTTCGCCGTCGATGTCGGTGACCTGCACGAAGACCTCCCGCCCCGTGTCGGTCACCAGGGGCACCGGCGCGGTGATCTCGATCGAGCGCAGCACCGCGTCCCCACCGACCACGAGCAGCGACGCCACGTCCGGGGACGGCTGGCGCAGCGCCATCTTCAGCACCGTCGTGTCAACCGGCATCCGGCTGGCGCGACGGAATGGCTGGCAGCCCACCGTGTCGGGGGCCGCGATGCACGCGTCGACCTCGTCGAGATCCACCTTCAGCAGCGCGCCGGTCGCGTCGACGGTGTACAGGAAGGCGCGCTCGCCGGTGGGCAGATCGACGCGCGCGACCACCAACTCCGCGGGGCCCACCTCCACCCCCGAGCCGGCTTCGCTTCGGTCGCTCGCCGCGTAGCAATCCGGATCGCCACCGAAGTCGGTGAGACCGTCCCCATCGTCGTCGAGGCCGTTGTTGCACTCCGCCAGGCGCTCGAAGCGGTACCGGTCTCCGGCGGCCAGGTCCGTGCACCCCGGATCCTCGACATCGACCAGCCCGTCGCCGTCGTTGTCTTCACCGTCCTCGCAGTCGCCGTCACCTTCGAGGGCCGTACCCTCGACGCGGTCCGCCTCGTTGGTGCAACCGTCGTCGGCGGCGTCGATCGCGCCATCCCCGTCGTCGTCGACGCCGTTGGCACATTGGGGGACGTCGCCCTCCCAATCGAGGTTGTCGGCGCAATCCGGGTCGTCACCGTCGACGGCCGGCGCGTCGGCCGGCTCGGTCTCCGCGTCGTTGTTCACGCCATCGAAGCACTCCGGCACCTTGGGACAGGCGCCCGTCTCGAGCCCCGCTGGAGCTGGCGCCGACTCGGAGCCTGTGCGCGCGCACTCGACGTCGTCCCCATCGATGGCGCCGTCGAGGTTGTTGTCGATCCCGTCGGCGCACGAGTCGTCGTCTTCGGGATCGAGGACCCGAACGAGGTAGCCGTTGGTGCACGGTTGCCGGCGCACCAGATCGATCAGCGCGCGCGGAGCGGAGTCGCCGACCTGGAAGACGCTCACCCGGGAGCTGTCAGCGTGCGCGACGTAGAGCCGCGTGCCATCTGGATCGATCGCGATCGGCCCCGGCCGAGCCCGCCCCGGCAGGGTGTACATCTCGGCGACGACCTCCTCGGCGCCCGCCCCGAGGGCTTCGAGGTCGACGGCGACGACCGTGCTCCCGGTCGGCGCCGTGATGTAGGCCCGCGGCGCCTCGCTCGGAGTTGGCCGGGGTCGAGAGACCGGCGGCCACACCACGAGACGCCCCAGCGGCCCCACCCCGAGATCGACCGGCTCCTCTGGCTGGACGCGCTCCTCGCGGATCACCGTGAGCCGGCCCTGGGTGCTGTCGACGGTGAAGACGAAGTCGCCGTCCGGGTGGGCGCCGATGTCGGTGACGAGGTCGTCGACGAAGACAGAGGTGATCCCCGGGATTCGGTCGTCGACGTCGATGACGCCGTGGTCGTCGTCGACGTCGAGCACCGCCACCTCACCGCGGTCGGTGGCCCCCACGTAGCCGCGGACGTTGCCGTTGCGCTGGGGCTCGCAGTCCTCGGCCTCGGGGTCGTCCCCCGTGAGTAGTGGGATCCAGTCCCCGTCCTCACCGCGCAGCGGCTCCCGATCGGCCCCTACGCGCACCCAATCGACGTCGACGAGCTTCCCCTCGTCATCGAGCTGCGTGCAGGAGCACTCGACGCGGCCCATGCGACGAAACCCCGTCGCGTCGCGCTCCAGGCAGCCGCAGCCGTCGAGAGGCAGGCCGGAGAGACCCCCTGCGCGATCCTGCACACACCGGAAGGTCAGGAACTGCGCGCCGCGGATCTCCGCGAGCGCTGGAACCTGCGGCGCGTCACACGCGGCCAGCGCGACCAGGGCGAGGCCCACACAGCGATTCATGGTTTCACCGTAGCCAGCAGGCTGAAGCGCTCGGGAGAGCGTGGGTCGATGTCGACGATCGAGATGGAGTGGTCGCCGAAGGCCGTCACGTAGGCCCGGAGGCGATTGCCCGCGTCGCACGCAAACGCGATGTCGTGCGGGCTGCGCGCGATGTCGATGCGAGCGACGACGGACAGCGCACGGGGATCGATCACCAGCAGCCGATCGTCGTCGAAGGCGGTCACGTACACCAGGCCCTGCCCCATGCGCTCGACGCTACACGTCTCGGCTTCATCTGGCGCGTAGCCCTCCGCCGGCGCCCCGGCCACGCGGACGATGTTCGGCGCGTCGCCGATCGGGATCGCCCGCAACAGCGCGTTGCGTGGACGCCCGCGGGAGCGGACGGAGGTGTCGTAGACACGCAGCGAGTCGTCGCTGCTGCTGGCGACGAAGAGCAGCGAACCGTCCGCGCTGAAGGCAAGGCCGCGGGTCCGCCCCCGCACGTCGGACGGATCGACCACCAGCGTCCCCGCCAGCAGCAGCTCGCAGAGCGGCTTGTCACCACCGGTGGTGGCCTCACCACGGACGAACTCGTTGGACGCGACGGCGCGCACCATCGATATGCGGTTGCCGCCGCGGTCCGTGACGTACGCCCAGTCCAGCGCCGGGTGGCGCGCGATGCTGGTGGCCCCTCGGCCGAGGGTGAGGGTGCAGGCGCGGCGCCACGCCCCCTCGTCCACGATCCAGTTGGAGACGATCCCGCGGGAGATGTGGGTCGTCATCACCGTCGGTGACTCTCCCTCCTGCAGGAGCCTGTAGGGGGTGGGCGCGACGCCGAACGGATCCCCCGCCACGCCCTCACTCACGTCGCCAGCGGCGTCCAACGCCCCCGACTCGTCGATGTCGAAGCGGTAGAGGCGCCCGTCGTCCCTGGAGACGGTCACCAGGTCAAGGACCGCGCCTTCGTGGTCACGCCGGAAGACGAGGTCGCCGGAGAAGAGCCCGATCTCGCGGGTCCGCTCGCCGACCAGGGTGCGCGTGTAGGCGTCGAAGACGACGACCGTCCCTTGGTTGTAGCGGCGATCGAAGACGGCGTTGCCCACATAGAGGTAGCGGCCCCCAGGGTGCGCCGCGATCCCACTCGGAAAGTAGAGCTCGGCCGTCGGGGGGGTGATCCCGGTCTCCGGCACGGCGCAGCCAGTCAGGACCAGCAGCACCGAGCCGAGAAGATGGAGTCGTTTCATCCGAGCGCGCCCTTGTCGAGGGTGGCACGCGCCGCGGAGAGCCGTGCCACGGGGACACGGTGCGGTGCGCAGGAGACGTAGTCGATGCCCAGGTCGTGGCACAGGTCGACGGTATCCGGGTGGCTCGCTTGGACTCCAGCGAGCCCGCAGAGCAAGCCGGGCTTGCTGGCGCGTGCGCGATGGATGGCGAGCTCGATGAGGGTCCCGACGGAGGCACGGTCGAGCTTCACGAAGGGGTCCGCCGGGAGCACGTCGTTCTCGAGGTAGAACGGCAGAAACCGGCCCGCGTCCTCCCGGTGGACGCAGTAGACCGCGCTCGTCAGGTCGTTGGTGCCGAAGATGAAGAAGTCCGAGGCAGACGCGAGCTCGCCGGCGACCAGGCAGGCCCGGGGCGACTCGATCATCGGACCCACCGTATAGCGCGGAGTGGGTGCGCCGCGCTCGGTGCAGACCTGGCGCGCGATGTGGTCGATTCGCCGCCGCAGACGCCGCACCTCCTCGACGAGCGTGACCAGCGGCAGCACGATCTGCAACGGCGGGTGGGTGTCCTGATCGAGCAACGCCTCGAAGATGGCGCGCACCTGGATCTCGTAGACCTCGGGGAACGTCAGACCGAGCCGGCAACCGCGGTGCCCCAACAGCGGGTTGGCGGCGCGCAGGGCGCGGGCGCGAGCGGCGAGGACCTCCCGCGGCAGGGAGAGCACCTCCACCAGCGGCTCCAGCTCTTCACCGGTCTCCGGCATGAGGTCATGGAGCGGGAGATCCAGCAGTCGGATGGCCAGGGGCCGATCCCCGGTCGCCGCGAACAAGCCGCGGAAGTCCTCGCGCTGGAGGGGGAGGATCCGCTCGACCACGGCGCGCCGGGCCGGCCTGCGTTCGGCGAAGACCATCTCCCGCACCAACAGCAGGCGCTCGGCGTCCTGGAACATGTGCTCGGTCCGGCACAAGCCGATCCCATCGCACCCCTGCTCGATGGCGGCGGTGGCCTCGGCGGCGTTGTCGGCGTTGGCGCGCACCTCGACCCGGCGCCGGGCGTCGGCCCAGCCCATCAGCACGTGGTAGGCCGCCGGCGGATCGGCGGGCAGCGTCGCGACCTCACCGAGCATGACCTCGCCAGTGGATCCATCGATCGTGATCCAGGTCCCGGTCTCGACGACGATCCCGCTGCGACGCACGGTGAATCGCGCCGCGCGTTCGTTGACCACCAACTCGGCGCAGCCTGTCACGCAACACCGCCCGAGCCCTCGCGCGACGAGGGCCGCGTGGCTGGTCATTCCACCGCGGGCCGTCAGCACGCCGGACGCGGCGCGGATCGCCTCCATGTCGTTGGTCGACGTCTCGACCCGCACCAGCACCACCCGCTCGCCTGCGGCGGCGCGACGCACCACCTCGTCGGGGTCGAAGACCGCGACCCCGGAGACCGCCCCGGGGCTGGCTGGCAGGCCCTTCGCGATGACCTTGCGGTTCGCGTGGACGTCGACGCTCGGGTGCAGCAGGCGGGTGAGGCGCTCGGGCTCGACACGGCGCAGGGCCTCGTCCTCGTCGATCAACCCCTCGTAGGCCATGTCCACCGCGAACCGCACGGCGGCGCGAGCCGACCTGCGCGCCACCCGGGTCTGCAACATCCAGACACGCCCCTCCTCGATCGTGAACTCGAGGTCCTGCACGTCGCCCAACGTCTGCTCGAGCCGGCACGCGACGGCCTCTAGCTCGCCGTAGACGTCGGGATCCGTCGACTGCAAGGTCGGGGCGGTCCCGTCCGAGTCCAGATCGGCGAGGGCCCGCGGCGTGAAGGCGCCGCTGACGACGTCCTCCCCCTGGGCGCGCGGTAGATACTCACCGAAGAGGCGGTCTTCGCCGGTGTTCGGGCAACGAGTGAAGGCGACGCCGGTCGAGGATCGGTCGCCGAGGTTCCCGAAGACCATCGCCTGCACCGTCGCGGCGGTCCCCATCCCGTCGGCGATCCCGTTCGCGGCGCGGTACTGCCTGGCGCGTCGGGTGTGCCAGGAGCGGAAGACCCCCGCCAGCGCCTCGCGCAGTTGCACCTGCGGATCCGTCGGCACCGGGCGGCCAGCGAGCTCCTCCACCCGCCGAAGATAGGCGACGATCAGCCCCTCGAGCATGGCGTCGGGCAGCTCTCGCACCGAGCTCAGCCCCGCGAGCTCGACCACCTCGTCACGAACGGCAAAGAGCGCGGCGGGATCGACCCGCATCGCGACCTCCGCGTACATCTCGATGAAGCGGCGAAACGAGTCGACCGCGAAGCGCCGGCCGTCGCCGAGGGCGGCGAGCCCTTCCAGCGTCTCGTCGTTGAGCCCGACGTTGAGGACCGTGTCCATCATCCCGGGCATGGACACCTTCGCCCCGGAGCGCACCGACACCAGCAGCGGAGCCGCCGGATCGCCCAGCCGACGCCCCCGGAGCGCCGCGATGTGGTCCAGGCCGCGCTGGACCTCCGGCCAGATCGCCTCCGGGAGTTCCTCGTCGGCCTCGTAGAAGGCACGACAGGCGTCGGCGGGCAGCGTGAAGCCGGGCGGGACGGCCACGCCGAGCCGACTCATCCCGGCCAGCCCCGCGCCCTTCCCGCCGAGGCTGTCGACCATGTCCGCGGAACCCTCCGCGGCTCCGTTGCCGAAGGTGTAGACGCGCATGCCGCCAAGGGAACTGCGAGTTGCCGACCTACTAGCGCACGCGACGCGCAGGGTCAATCGGTGGGCGCGAAGCAGAGCGCATCTGCGTCGAGCGCTTCGCACTCGAAGCCGTCGGGGCAACCGCCGTCGTCGCAGCGCACGCTGCACACGCTCTCACCCGTGCGCGGTGCGACGGCGCACAGCCCGGAGACGCAGGCGGTCGGGCCGGCCCCCGGGCACGGCTCGCCGAGGGCGGCTCGACGCTCGACTCCGAGGCGGCATACGCCCGCGGAGCAGCCGAACCCACGGGGGCAGAGATCGTCGGGACACGAGACCGTGCAGTAGCGCTCGTCGGGCCGTTCGCCGAGGCAGATCTCCGGGCAACCGCCGCCGGAGGGGCACGGCGTCCCCGGGGCACCCGCGTCGTCGCCGGGGAGGCAATGCGGCAGGTCGTCGAGCCGCTCCGCGCAAACGAAACCGGAGTCGCACGCCCCGGCGCAGCGCGCGGCGCAGACCACTGAGCCGGCGACGCCCGCTACGCAGTCGAGGGCCGCCTGGCAGTCGGTGTCCCCGTGGGCTCGACAGGGGTCACCCGCGGCGCCCGACTCGTCGCCCCGACCGAAGGGCGCGGGCAGGCAGGCCGTACTCGACTGCCCGCGCGGTCGGCGACACGCCACCTCGTCCTCCGCGCAGCCGGCGCAGGCCTCCGCGCACTCCTCGTGGTCGCGGCAGGCGACGGAGCACACGGCGTCTGGGTCGCCGGGGCCACGACCCAAGCAGACGAGCCCCTCGGCGCACGCCGCCTGGCCGCCGCTGGCGCACCCCCCGCCGACGCCCACGTCGCCGCGGGGCGAGCAGTACAGGGCGCCGTCCCCCTGCCTCGCCGAGCAGATCCCACCGCCGGGGCAATCGACGCCGGCGTCACCGCAGGGTGCGACGCAGCGCGCTTCGACGCAGAGCAGATCGGCCCGACCGCACTCCGTGAACGGGCATTGGAAGACCGCCGCGGCGGGCGGCAGGCAGGCGCGGGGCGCGACCGACTCCGGGGCACACCGTGTCCCCGCGGGACAGCCCTCCCCTTCGCAACTCGAAGCGCAGCGCGGGCCGTCGGGGTGGTCGGGGCTGCAGACCAGCCCCCGCTCGCACCGCCCGCCACCCGCGCAGTCCTCGCCAGCGCCGAGGGCGGGGGCGGGATCGGCGACGCAACCGGCGGCGCCCCCTTCGCGCACGCAGGTCGAGCCCGACGGGCAGGCGTCCGTGCCGTCGCATGGCGGAAAGCAGCGCAGCCCGGCGCCGAGCGGATCCTCGAGGCAAGCGCCGGCGCAATCGAGGTGGTCATCACACGGCGCGCCGGCGACCGCGCCGTCGGGTACCGCGGCGTCGGCCAGGGCGGCGTCGTCCACCGCCTCCGGGGACTGCGCGCAGGCGAGGGCGAAGACGCACGGGAGAGCCCAGAAGGGGTTCACTCCTCGTCGCGCTTGCGGGCTCGCTTCACGCGAACGCCCGTCTTCACGTCGGGGCGCGCGGGGACCCCCTTCTCGTTGGGGATGAAGCGAACCTCGGTGGTGATCTCGAATGACAGGCTCGTGAGGATCTTCTGCAGCTCGTGCCCGACATCTACCTTCTGCAGCCAGTCGTGCAGCTCCTCACGGACCACCCGAAACAGGTCGCCGCGGTAGTCGTCGACACGCTCCAGGACCCGCTCGGCGACGTCCTTCGGCAGCGGGAGTTCGCCCACCAGCTTGCGCACGGAGTCCTCGGTGGACTCGTAGACCTCGCCCCCCTTCGAGGCGGCCTTGCGCAGCACCTCGGCGATCAACGTCTCGCGCACGCGCTCCTCGTTGATCGCGTCGACGCCCTCCCGCAGAGCGCGCCGAAGCAGGTCTGGTACCAGGCCGCCCAGGCGGCTGCGGAGGCGGCCTTCACCCGCGTCGTCGTCTTCGTCCTCGAAGGGGGCCTCGGTCTCGACCTCTTCGGGGGCCTCTGGTGGCGTCTCGTCAGTCATCTTCGGGGCAACTCCGCCAAACGCTCGCGGGCGCGCACAACGGAGGGGTCATCGACCTGACCCGCGCTCGCGGCCAACTCGAGGTAGTACCGGGCCCCACGCTTGTCCCCGGCGGCCAGGGAGATCTCCCCCAACTCCAGGTAGGCGTCGGCCCCCGCTTCACCGAGGGCGGTGGCCCCCTTGAACGCGCGCAGGGCCTCGTCGACGCGCCCCAGCGACAGGAGCGCCGCGGACCGCGCCCGCAGCAACGCGCGCCGATCCTTGGGATCGTCGGCTGCGAGGGCCTTGGCGGCGAGCCGCTCGGCGGTGCGGGCGCGCCCCTCCTTCAGGGCGCGGCGCACCGCCCGGACGGACGGCGCCTCATCACGATCTCGAGCGCGCCGAGCCCGCGCGATCGAGGCCAGATCGGCGGCCGTCGGGTTGCCGGGGTCGAGCCGCTCGGCGTGGGCGCTCGACCGCTCCGCGGTCACCAGATCGCCGCTCGCGGCGGCCGCCAGGCCGAGCCGGTACCGCGCGACGGCGGCGTCTGGCCGTTGCCGAACGAGGTGCCGGTAGCCAGCCGCCGCCCGCTTGTACTGCTTCTCCGCGAAGAGGGTGTCGGGATCGCCCCCCGGTGGTGCGGTGGCGGGACGCTCCGGCGCGTCCGGCTTCGCCTCCGGCTCGAGGGGCCGCTCCTCCCCGGGCTTGACGCCCACGCTCGCCTCCAGTCGAGCGATCTCGTCGTTCGCGCGACGCACCCACTTCGCCTCGGAGGGCCTCAGCTCGAGCTTCACGTAGGTCCGGTAGGCCTCGAGCGCCCCCTCGCGGTCGCCGAGCTGCCGCAGCGACTCGGCGAGCCCAAATCGCGCGTCGGGATCGGCTGGCGACGAGGTGATGTAGGCGCGGTAGGCCGCGGCGGCCTCCGGGTAGCGGCGCGCTTTGCGCAAGGCGAAGGCGAGACGGTATTGACCGCGCTCATAGGACGGCACCTTCTCGACGAGCCGCTCGAAGGTGGAGACCGCGCCGTTGGGGTCCTTCATCCGCAGTTGGAGCCGACCGAGGGCGACATGGGCGGCGGCGTCGGTGGGATCGGCCTCGATCGCTCGCTTCCAGGCGTCGAGGGCCGCCAGGCGATCACCGGCGCGCTCGGCCTTTCGAGCGTCGTCATTCGGCGCCGCGTGGGCGCCGACCGGGGCCGCGAGGAACGTGAGGGCGAGCAGGGCAATGCGCACGATAGGAGCATAGGCACGCGCGTGCACGGGTGCAATGTCGCACGAGCGAGTCACGCGCGGTTGGCGTGGGCACCGGCGATGTTGGTGAATGTCCGCCGGGGGTGTCGCGTCTGCGGGGTGAACGATGGCTCGAAAGGAAGCAGCCGATGACCCGCTCGACCCCCCTCATCCTCGCCGGCTTCGCCGTGCTCCTCACCGCCGGGACGGCCTACGCCGGCCCGCACCACGACCACTACGACGACGCGGCGCGCCGCGCCACGCGCCAGGCTGACCGCGCCGAAGCCGAGGCGCGGGCCGCTCAGCGTGCCGCCGCCGGGGCCCACCGTCGCGCCGCCGCCGCGAGGGAGGTGGCCGATTGCCGCCCATGGTCGAGGGACGCCCGCCGGAGGGCGCGCGCCGCGAATCGGGAGGCGCGCCTGGCCGACGCGAGGGCGCGCGACGCCCGGACCCGGGCCGACCACGCGAGCCAGCGACGCGCCCACGCAGAGCGCGTGGCGCGGGCGGAGCACCACCGCGGCCACGCACACCCCGTAACGCATCGCGCCGGCGACCGGCCCCAGGCCCGTCGGCGGCACCGCGACCGCTACCGTCCGCGGGGGGATCGCTACCGGCCGCGCGGTCGGGACACCTATCGCCCGAAGGGTGACCGCTACCGCCCGCGGGGGAACGACCGCTACGTCCCGCGCCGCGGCCGCCCGCACCGCGCCTGACCGGCAGAGGGCCGCGTCGCGACTCTGCCGCACCGTCTAGGACGGTGCGGCAGACCAAGCGACCAAGTGATGTGCGTGCCCGCCGGCCGA
>CAYOBQ010000148.1:0-23539 GCA_964402225.1 uncultured Nannocystaceae bacterium
CCCAAAACGTTCCACGCGCCATTTCCAATTCCCGGTCGAGACGACGAAGAGCAGCTCGTAGTGCCACGCGAGGTAGTCGACGAGGCGGGCGAGCGCGCTCATCTCGAATCCATCGAAGACCCGGTTCACCTCGCCGATGGAGAGGTTGACGACGGCCACGTCGGGCGCCGCGGGCGTCTCCCCCTCGAACATCCGCGCCACGGCTCCATGGAGCACGTCGAGGAAGAGCCTGTCCGGTGGACCGCACTCCTCGGTGGGCCGCTGGGGGTCGGGCATCAGGATCGGTCGCACGTAGATCGGCCGCGACGCAGGAGTTCGCGCAGCGCTGAGATCACCCCACAACGCCACCGAGCACACGGCGGTTCCGTGGTTTCGGTGGGCGACCGGGATCAGCGCCTCCCAGCCTTCTGGATCCTCCACCCGGATCCGTCCCGCGAGTCGCTCGTGGTTCTGCATCGGGAGTCCGTCAAGCACCGCGACGACTGGAGACCCCGATGGCAGGTCGCAGGGCGGCATTTCCCCCGTCGTGGTCGGTGAGTCGGCGACAGCGACGGCCTGAGCGGCGACCCGAAAGGCCCGCACGTCGGTCAACTCGACCAGGTCGAGGTCGCCCTGCTCCGCGAGCACCGAGATGAGCGCAGCCGGGAGCCGGGCGAGCAGGAGATGCACCCCGGCTTCCTCCACGACGACCGGTCCGTCGAGGACCTCGATGTCGTGCGCGGAGAGAACGGAGTGTAGGCGTCGCTTTGCCGCCGACCGCTCCGCCCGGTCGCTCCTGAGCCAGAGGTCGATCTCCGCGTCCACGAAGGGCTTCCCCGACTCGACCGCCGCGACCCACTCGCCGAGCGTCGCTTCGCTGAGTCGGTCGCGGCGCCCCCAGCGGCGGACATCGTGCAAGAGGTCGAAGAGCGTCTTCCACGCGCCGAGCCCGTGATCGAAGTCCCGTTCGGCCCGGAACCGAGCCCAGAGCGAGAGGATTTGGTCCATCCCGGCTCGACTCGCCGCGATGAAGTAGAGCCGGCGCGGCCCCTGAACATCGCTGAAGTCCTCGTAGGCGTCCTCGTCGTCGCACAATCCCTCAGCCAACCACTCCAGGTCGGAGATGCGTCGAACGGCGCTCTGAAACGAGGCGATGGGGCCCACGACGTCGAAGACCACCACCAGCTCCGGGTCGGCGCCCTCGGGGCTCGTCTCGAGTCGAGCCACCTGCCGCGCGAGATCGTGCTGCAGCGCCTGGAACTTCGGTGCGAGGCGGACGCCTTGCCGCGTCGCGCCTGGCCCCTGCGGGCGACCGCCACCGCCCGACGCCTTCGAGCGATCGAGCGCCCGCCTCGCCTGAGGCCATACCAACAGCGGCCGTCGCATTTGCCTTGCCCTTCGTCCTCGTTGCGCTCAGCTATCCAGCGGTCCGGCCCTGCTCGCCCACCTCGTCACGGCCCGCCGGAGCAGGTTGCGCCCGGAGCTGGGCCGTTCCAACACCATCCGTCGCCGGATGTCGCCCACGAATTGCTCCAGCTCCCCATAGCTGAGGTCACCGAGGCTCTCGGCCAGCTTTGAAGCGGACACGCCCCAAGGGGTTCGGGAGGCCCCCATCGCGACCGCCAGATACTTGGTACGCGACCTCTTGTCAGGGGCCGGCATCTCGACGCGCAGCTCGAAGCGCCGCCAAACCGCTCGGTCGAGCAGCGCGGCGTGGTTCGTGGCCCCGATGACCACCACGTGGGGCGGCAGGGCGTCAATGCTCAGCAGCAGGCTGGACACGACCCGCTTGATCTCCCCCGCCTCATGCAGGTCGCCACGCTCCTTGGCGACAACGTCGATCTCGTCGAAGAACAAGACGCACGCGCGCGACCGGACCTCGTCGAAGATCTTCGCGAGCCGCCCGGTGGTCTCGCCGAGCAGACTCCCGACCACCCGGTGGTAGGCCGGCGTCAGCAGGGGGCGCCCGAGCTCGGAAGCGACCGCTTCGGCGAGGCTGGTCTTGCCGTTGCCTGGCGGCCCGACGAGGAGGATCTTGTGGCGTGGCTCCAGGCCGTGGCTGCGCAGGAGGTCGGCGCGTTGCTGCTCCTCGACGAACTCCCCGACCGTCTGCCGCACGGCGTCGTCGAGGAACAGCTCGTGGAGTGCCCGCTCAGGAGCGCGTTCGATGAGCAGGCCACTCTCCGGGACCCTGGAAGAGGTCAGGGTTGGCCGCTGGAAGCCGTTGGCCCGCGTGGTTCGCATGAGCCGGTCGGCCAGGATGTGGTGCTGCTTCTCTCGCTCCTCCGCGGCGATCGTCTCGACCGTGCTGCGCACCGCCGCCTTGTCGCCGCGCGAGGCGACCTCGGCGAGTTTGACCAACAAGTCTGCGCGCGCCACGGACCTTCCTCCCTTGGTGCTGATGATAGCGTAGTTGCGGGCCGAGCCGAGCGCCTACACCAGCCGTACGCGCTTCTCTTCGGCGACGTGTTGCATCAGCCGGTCGCGGATCTCCACGACGAGCGCCTCGACCTCGGTGGCGGTCGTGATCTCCCGATTGCGCAGGGTGCTGGAGAGATTGAGCCGCACGATGAGCGGCGCGTCGCCCTTGCTCAGGATGTCGTCGAGTCGCGTGTTGGCGGTGTCCTCCGCGCGGCTGAGTGTCAGCAGGAAGGGGTCCTTCAGATCCACCAGCGCCGGGGCGACGGCCTCTGGCGTGGTCTCGGTCAGCGCCTCGGTGATCGGGCGCAACACCTGGTGGCTCTGGTCGCCGGTGAGCGTGCTGAACCCGTCGCGGCCCTTGATCCGGGCGCGCGCCGCCTCCGTCTGCCCCTCCTGCCATTGCAGCAGCCGCTTGCGCTCGACCTCGTACGCGGCGACGGCGTCGTTCAGGTCGCCGTCGAAGTTGCCGATCTCCCGCCAGGGCATCTCCAACTGAAGCTGGGCGGCGATCCGCAATCCAGCCTGCTCCACGTTGGTGGCGTTGACCTCGATCGCGGCAAGCTGCCGGATGTGGTGGCGCCACACCCGGTCCGCGACAGTGACCGCGCCTACCGCCTCGTCGGTGAGCTCGGCGGTGTAGACCTTCAACTTGGTGACGCCGTCGCGCAGCGCGTCCAGGTTGCGCTTCACCAGCTTGACGGTCGGCACGGTGTGGCGGGCGCTGGCCACGCAGCGCTCGAGGATGTCGCCCAGCGCGGTGAGGGCCTCCGGCGCCGAAGGAGAGGACGGAAGGCGCCCCATCTGGGTGAGCACGTCCCGGAGTTGCTGGGCGAGCTTCGGGAAGTGCTCGGCGACGGCGTTCGCGATGGGGTCGTTCTCGCGGTCCATCGATTGGCCAAGCTGCTGCTCGAAGAACTTGCAGATCCGCGCGCGGGACGAGAACCCGATGTCGTCGTCGCCCGCGGGCAGGAAGGTGGCCCGGCGGAAGGTGCGGTCCTTCTCGACCAGCTCGCGCACGCCGGCGTCGCGGATCGCGGTGATCTCCGCCCCCGCCTCCGGCTGCACGACGAGCTTCCCCGCGCGCAGCAGGCCGATCGCGCAGGCTTTGACCACGTTCGCTGTGTACCCGTACGGCGGCCCGCCGAAGTGCGCGAGCATCCCGGTGCCGCTGAGTCCGCTCTCCGCCTCGGTGTGCTCCTGGATTCGGCGCGGGACGACCCCGCTGCACACCGGCACGTAGCGGCCGGCGTCGAGCTCCAGGATGCCGAGCTCGCCGGTGAGGAATTTGGGCGAGGCGCCGCGCAGATCTCCGATGGTCTGGAGCAGCTCGCTGGGCTGGATCTGCGTCGCAAGGAAGTGCGGGAAGAGCTCCTTGAGGACGGTGGTCCCCGCGGCGTTGAGCGCGGTGGCGAAGGTCGATCCCTGCTCCGTGGGGACGATGGCGCGCCCCCGGAAGAAGAGCTTCCCGGACATCCAGGTCGCCGCGATGGCCTTGCTCACGGTGTCTGTGAGGTCCTCTGCGCGGTTCTCCTCTTGGGTGAGCAGCAGCTTCCGCGGCGGGTTCAGCGACTCCCTGCGTGGCTTGTACCGCTCGACCATGCGCCGGGACCGCTTCAGGTCGCGGCACAGTCGTTCGAGGTCCTCCCCGTCGCCGGCGAGCCAGACGAGGCGATCGCTGAGCGTCGACTCGGCGCTGCGGGTCACCCAGTTGGACTCGACGCGCTCCTTGGTCGACAGCATGCGGAAGTCGACCCGCACGACCGCCTCGTCACGGGGGTCGACGAGGCTCACGTCGTCTGCGCGCCGGCCATCGGAGAAGACACCCGCCCAGGGGAAGGGCCGCCCTCGCAGGCGGGCGCGGTCGGGGACGGCGAGCAGGCTCTCGAGGCCGTCTTGGACCAGCTCGCTGATGACCTCTCGGGGGACGCCGAGCTCCCGGCGCTCGCGCTCCCACTCCTCGGCGGAGGAGGATTGCAGCTTGTAGCCGGTCTTCTCCGAGTAGCCGAGCAGGTTGCGGCGGCGCAGCTCCTCGAGAGCCTCGGTGACCTCGGAGACCTGGTTCCCGCGGTCGACGCGGTCGAAGAGGCATTGCGCGACCAGCTTCGCGTCCGTGGGCAGCGTCTCCTGGATCAGCTCCAGCATCGCCACGGCCTTCGCGGCCCGGACCATCAGCCCGTCTTCGTCGGCTGTGCACTTGCTGAGGACCCGCGCCATGCTCGCCTGGATGTCCGAGTCGAGGGCGGTGTGTTGGACCTCGTAGATCTGGTCCAGCGTGACGAGTGAGCCGACGGGGAGTTCGGCGAGCTTCTGTCCTCGGAAGAGCTCCCCCAACAGTTGCAGCAAGCCGCGGATCGCCTGGTCGTCGCCCTGAGCCCGGGCCGAGCGGGTGCGCAGGGCGCTGGTGATCTGCAGGAGCAGGTCAATCTGGCCCGGCACCATCGGATAGATCTCGATGAACGAGTCGGGCGTGACGTCCTCGCAGCCGAACGCGAAGAGCTTCAGATCCGCGCGGTGTGTCTGGAAGAGGTCGCCCAAGGTGCCCGCCATCTCGGGCTTCTTCTGAAGGAGGCGCTTGTGGACGACGTCGCGGATGTTCGTCGCCGCGAGGTGAACCCGGAGCTTGGGCGGGAAGCGGTCCTTGGCCCAGACGAGGAACGAGTCGTCGGCGTCCTCGTCGAGCTTCTGCTGACCGAGGGCGAGCAGCCACGCCTTGCCCTTGAGGCCCGCGCCGAGAGCGGTGGCGAAGGCCCGCAGCCGGTCGACGCGGTCCTTGTTCGAGAGCACGTATTGGGAGACCTCGTCGACGACCAGGAAGAGCGTCGCCCCCGGCCGCCGATGGGCCAGCATGTCGCCGATGGCACGCACGGCCTCCTCGGGGGACTCCGAGCGTGAGTGAGTGCCGGCTCGGCTGGTGAACCAGCTCATCGGATCGGTGTAGCGCTCGGGGAAGAGCACCGACATCACCAGCGAGAACTCCTCCTCGGCCAGCGCCTTGTTGCAGATCTCGCTCCACGGATGCCCCAGGACCTCGGCGGCGGTGGTCTCGAAGCGCGCCCACTGGCCGTCGCGCTCCAGGCTGAGCTCGAAGTCGGCGACCAGCGGCTCCGTCGAGCAATAGCCGAGACGGTGCTGGACCTGCCGAACGGTGGCGGAGTGGATGTGCTCGTTGTCGCGGGCCATGCCACCGACGTCGAAGACCACCGCGAGCGGATCGACCTTCTGGCGCAGGCGCTTCCAGGCAGCGCGCAGCTCGTCGGAGCGGGGCGAGGTGTCTCGGGAGAGCAGCGCTTCGGCCATTGAGGTGCCGTCGGGGAGCGCGACGCCGTCGAGCGCGAGGCCCAAGAGCTTGGCGAAGCTCGACTTGCCGGATCCGTAGAAGCCGGAGATCCAGGCGTTGGGCAGATCGGGGCCGCCGGGTTTGTCGAGCGCGGAGGCGATGGCGGTGAGCAGGCGCAGGTACTGCTCGTGGATGCCGTCGGGGACCCGCCGGTGGTTGGGGTGCTCGCTGGGCCAGCCGCCGGTGATGATGTACTCGGAGACCTCGCTCTGGAGCTTCGCGGGGTCCTGCTCGTGGAAGTACACGACCGGCGGGATGTCACGGGTGACGTCGGAGACGAAGAGATCCCGAATCAGCATGGCGTTCCGCTTCTCTGTTGCGCAGCTCTCACGGGTAGATCCGCGGCCGGTAGTCGTTGTCGGGGGGCAGCATCCCCATGAAGGAGAGGCCCGTCGGGCCGCGGCGCTCGCCCGGGTAGAGCAGGACCACGGGCACGTTCCGGGTGCGGCCGTCGAGGTGCTTGAGCAGGGCGGAGGAGCGGAAGAAGGGGTAGAGCGCGCCGGCGCGACCGATGAGCGCGAGGGTCCGCTCGCTCTGGTCGGGGTGCTGGTCGACGTATTCGGTGATCCGCTTCGAGCAGTCGGCGGCGATGCCGTCTTTGCCCTCGATCAGGGGCGCGAGCTTGGATTTGAGGTAGCCGAGGCCGCGGCTCGCTCCGACGCCCGCCATGCGGCGCTCCATCTCGACGACGCGCTCGGCCCAGTTGTCGCCCTGGGCGCGGACCCGCTTGAGCAGCAGTTGTTGCAGGTCGATGGTGAGGACCACCCAGCCGTTGGCGACGAGCTCGCCGCTGAGGCGCTGGGTGTGGGCGCGCAGCTTGAACTCGGCTTTCGGGTCGTACTGCACGATGGCGAAGCGGTAGTTGCGCATCGTGCTGATGCGCGGGCCGTCGGCCTCGATCAGGTCGCGGCGGAGCGCGGCGAAGGCCTCGTCGAGAGGGCTCTTCTCGAACAACGGCAAGGTCATGAGCGGGCGTCTCCCCAGGCGGCAAGGTCGGGGTAGGCCCAGGTGAAGTCGACCAGGTCGCCCTGACGCTGCACGCGCAGGCCCGGCAGGTCGGCGAGGCGGTCTTCGAGGAAGCGGCCGTCGAGCCCCACGGAGCGGGCGTAGGGGTTGTCGAGCAGCGAGCCTTCGAACTCGACGCCGCGCAGGAAGTACATCAGGTAGGCCAGCGCGTCGTCCCGGATCCGCGGGAGGACGATCGGGCGCGGGTCGCGGTTGGAGCCGACCAGGCCCGCGGCGTATGCGCTGGAGAGCAGCTTGCTGGCGAATTGGATCCGGGTGGCCATGGTCCAGCGGCCCTCGCCGGTGTCCTCCACCCAGGAGACGACGCGGTCGCGGGTGGTGGATCCGCGCCCGCGGCGGGAGACGAGGTAGTCGCCGGTGAAGCGGCGGTACGTCGGATCCGCGAACTGGAGGTGCCAATGGCAGATGAGTTGGCGGGTGCCGGGATCCATGTGGGGCCAGCGACTGAGGACGGCGAGGGCCTCGGGGGTGGCGTCGAAGCGATAGCGGAAGTTGGAGAGCAGGACCTTGATGCGGGGCAGGCTGCGGGCGCCGAACCAGTAGTCGTCGAAGGCGGTCTGAGCGTCGGCCTGGACCCCGCTCTGCGAGTGACCCCAGTACGCCCGGGAGTCCTCCACCTCGAGCGCACATTTGAGCAGGCGCGTGTGGACCTGCGTGGTCTCCCGGCCGCGAGTCATACTTCGAAGCCCGGCTCGCTCAACCGGGCCTCCTGAAGTGTGGCAGAGGGTAGTCGTCCCCCAGCGGGCGCAGGGCCGCGACGAGCGCGCGGACAGCCCGCTCCGGTGAACTCGGCGGCTCGCCCTTGAGGCGGCGGCCCACGGGGGAGGCCGCGTGGTCGGCGTCTCCGTGTCCAGCGACCCAGTCGGTGAAGGCGCCGGGCTGCCAATGCTCGAGCATCACCTCACGGAGCCCGGGGAGCGCCTCCTGCGGCGGGTTGGCCTCGCGCTTGAGGTCCGCGAGCCGCTCGTCGAGCAGCTCGTCGAGCTCAAAGCCCAGGTTGTAGAGCGAGTAGATGCGGTCCGGGTCGTGCTCCCGCCGCCGGAGCTTAGCGTCGTGCCGACGCGCGGCTTCACGGACGGCTTGTAGGATCGCCCATTGCCAGGTGTCGGGCAGCAGCCGCCGGAAGAGGTCGACGCCGCCGTACTCGGAGACCAGGTCGGAGCGCCACCAGCCGAGCCGAGGCTCCTCGCCGGTCTCGCCGGCCCAGGCGACCACGAATTGCGCCGTCAGGATGAAGTCGAGGGTGGGGGCTGGAATCGGGGGGCTGTGGCCCGCCACTAGACGCCCGCCCCGGCGCGGTGGGCCAACGTCCAGCGCACCGCTGATTTCTCGAACTCACTCGTCCACATGGGAAGCCCAGAGTCACCGTGTCTCGTCGATTCTACCGCAGTCGTCCGCCCCAAGGAACGATGCTCCGTGGCACTCCGCTTGGACAACGGCGATGCCACGGGCGCCACCGCGTTTCAGCCCCGGGCCCGCTCAAGCGCCCAGGAGAGGATGGCCGCGATGTTCCAGGCGTCGTCGTCTCCCGATGACGGGTGCCCTCGAGTTCGCCGCCGATGCTCGCCAGCGTCGTGGACAGTTCCAACTCCCTCGAGAGGCCGCTAGGCCTGCCTGAAGGGCCCTACGGTCGTAGTCCCCGAATCCGCTCTCGACGCTGACCACGCCCAGGCCCTTGATCGTGGCGACCGCACAGCTCCTCGGGCAACCGGAGACCGCCAGCTTGAACTTGTGGCGCGCCCAGGCGCCCCAGGTCATCCGCTCCAACCGCTGGCCGAGGGCCGTGGAGTCCTGCACGCCAAGGCGGCACCACTCCGAGCCCGCGCACGTCTTCACCGTCCGCGCGGCCTTGACGTAGGCGTGCCCGGAGGCGAAGCCCGCGGCACCGAGATCGGCCCACGACGGAGTAGGTGCTACGACGGAGTAGGTGCCGTCCTTCTGAATGCTCGCGTGCAGGCGCTCGTAGTTCAGCGCCGGCCGACACCTCGCGCACCCTTCGGGCTCCCGCCAGCCGAGGGCCTCCATCACCGCTGGGATCGAGCGCAGCTCGAGGGCCACGATCCGGCGCCGCACGGTGTCGTGGTCGCGGTCGGTGCACGGGCACATCGGCTTCCGCACGAGCCGCCGGCCTTGGTCCAACTCCGCGTCTCGGCCAGCGTCGTGAGCCCCTCGCGGTCGATTCCGGCGATCTTGAGCCCCGTGCCGTGGACCGTGACCTCGGTTGGGCACGATCCCGACCGCTATCACCACCAGATCGGCGGGGATCTCCTCTCCGCTGGCGAAGCGCACACCGGTGACCCGCTCGTCGCCGAGGTCCGCCTCGGTGCGCGTCGCCATACCGTGGGCGGCCTCCAACCCGAGCTGCCCACCCCTGATCACGATGGCGTGGGTGTGGACCCTGGCGGACGTCGGCAACCGGCTGACGTCCGCGAGGTCGCGGAAGCCGAGGACGCCTTCCAGATCAGCGCCGGGCAGGGGCAGCCTCCGGGGTCGCGATCCGGTGCAGATCAGCGGCGTGTCGTAGGTCTGGGTCGTTCCGTCCGCGGCGTGGACGATCTTCGCCTCGGTGTCGACATCGGCGACGCGCACGCCGCGGCGGAAGTCGACGCCCTGCGCCGCGTACCAGTCGGCGCCACGCAGCGTGACGTCCTCGAGGGTCCGCGTGCCGACGATCACCAACCGGGTCTCCATGTCGCTCCCTCGTCCGTCTCCATGGTTGGGACGCCAGTGGAGCAACCGGCGTGCCATCACCGTGAGCTCGCGTCGCGGTCTGCGTCCTACGTCTTCGTAGGATTTGGCGATATCCCACCCAGATGTAGGGATTGCGCGGGCTGTTGGCGCGGGGCGTGGGTCCGCGTATCGTCCGGTCTGCGCGACGTCGCGTTGGAGGGGGTCTGTGGCTCTGGGGTTCGGCTTCGTCGAGACCGACACGATGTATCGCGCCGGCGGGCGGACCGACCGCGAGCCGGTCTGGGGGGCGGGGGAGCACCTGCCCTTCGGCGACGTCCGGCTCTCGCCGGCGGCGGCCGTGTTCAGCTACGGCGTCGGCGTCTTCGAGGGGCTCAAGCTCTATCGCGCCGACGACGGCCGAGCCTTGCTGTTCCGACACCGCGACAACGCTCGCCGCTTCCAGCGCTCCGCCGAGCGGCTCTCCATGCCGCCGTTCCCGGTGGCCCAGTTCACCGCCGCGGTGGAGGGGCTCGCCGCGCGCAACCTCCGCTTCCTGCCGGCGACGGGGGAGGGGACCTTCTACATCCGACCGCTCCAGCACGCCGTCGAGCCGCGCCTCGGGATCAGCGGCTGCGGTGAGTTCTGGGTGCTGATGTACGGCACGCCCGTCGGCGGGTACTTCAGCGGCGACGCGCTGCGCCTGAAGGTGCTCGAGCAGGGCCGCTGCGCATCCGGTGGCACGGGCGCCGCCAAGGCCATCGGCAACTACGCCGGCGGCGTCTGGGTGGCGCGGCCCTGGAAGGAGCGGGGCTTCGACGACGTGCTCTACCTCGACGCCCACGAGGTGCGCTACGTCACCGAGACCAGCGGCGCCAACGTCTTCGCGCGCCTGAAGAATGGTGAGCTGGTCACGCCGGCCCTCGACGACCAGATCCTGCCCGGCATCACCCGCGACTCGGCGCTCACGATCGCCCGCGAGATGTGCGGCGTAGCGGTGGTCGAGCGGCCCTTGCCCCTCAGCGAGATCCTGGAGGACGCGGTGGAGGTCTTTTGCACCGGCACCGCGTGGACAGTCCGCCACGTGGGCGAGATCGATCACCGGGGCCAGCGCTTCCACTTCCCGGAACGCGACCTCCAATGCGCGATCAGAGACGCGCTGCTCGACATTCAACACGGCCGCAGGGCGGACCCCTTCGGCTGGGTCTCGGAGGTGAACCCTTGAAGCGAGAACCCGAGATGCCGACCTTGCGCGTGGAGATCGACGGCGTCGACTCGGCGATCCTCGAGTTGCTGGCGCGCCGCCGTGAGCTGAGCCGCGACGTCGCGCGGGCCAAGACGCCCACCAACGCGCCGATCCGTGACACCCGGCGCGAGGAGGAGCTGCTCGTCCGGCTGATCCGCAAGGGGCGGGAGAACGGCCTCGACGCCTACTTCGTCACCCAGGTCTTCCACGAGATAATCGACGACTCTGTCCGGCTCCAGCACGAGCATCTCCAGTCCACGACGGCGGAGGGGGAGCCGGCGGTCCTGCGCATCGCGTTCCAGGGGATGGAGGGCTCCTACAGCCAACTCGCGGCCGAGGAGTTCTTCGGTCGCGGCGGCGAGCGGCTGGCCTTCGTCGGCCTGCGGCGCTTCGACGAGGTCATCCAGACCGTCGAGCAGGGGCGCGCCGACTACGCGATGCTCCCCGTCGAGAACACGACCTCGGGCAGCGTGAACGACGTCTACGACCTGCTGCTCCACACCCGGCTGTCGATCGTCGGGGAGAAGAAGTTCCGCGTCCGCCACTGTCTGGTCGCCTGCGAGGACGTGCCCCTCTCGAGCATTCGAAAGATCTGGTCGCACCCCCAGCCGGTGGCGCAGTGCAGCCACTTCCTGGCCGGCCTGAAGGACGTCGAGATCACCTACTTCGACGACACCGCGATGTCCGCCTCGCTCATCGCCGAGACGCGGGATCCCAGCCAGGCGGGCATCTCCAGCGAGCGGGCCGCCGAGATGTTCGGGCTGAAGATCCTCGCGCGTGACTTTGCCAACCACGACCTGAACTTCACCCGCTTCCTCGTCGCCGCGCGAAACGCGCGGGCCGTCGATCCGCGGATCCCGTGCAAGACCTCGCTGGTGATGGCCACCGGACAGCGCGCGGGCTCCCTGGTGGAGGCGCTGTTGGTGTTTCGGGACCACGGGCTCAACCTGACCAAGCTCGAGTCGCGGCCGATCCCAGGCAACCCCTGGGAGGAGATGTTCTACGTCGACTTCGACGGCAACATCGCCGAGGCGCACGCCAAGGCCGCCATCGACGAGCTCATGCGGTTGACTCGGTTCATCAAGGTGCTGGGGTCCTATCCGTCGCAGGATCTCCCGCGCACCTCGCTGCCGACGGAGGCGGTGGCCGAGGCTCCAACCGCGGTCGACGCGCCGCCGGTGGAGGCCAGCGACCGCCTGACGAGCCGCGCCCACAAGCCCGACGAGACGGTCATCGACGTCGGAGACGTGCGGATCGGCGGCGATGGTTTCGTGGTCCTCGCGGGCCCGGCGTGGGTGGAGTCGCAGGGGCAGATCCTCGCCTGCGCGCGGGAGGCGAAGGAGCGCGGGGCCGCCGTCCTGCGGGGGGGCTGCTTCGAGCCGCCGACGTCGCCCGACAGCTTCCACGGGCTGGGCTTCGAGGGCCTCGAGCTGTTGGCGGAGGCGGGGCGTCGCTACGGGATGCCGATCCTCACGGAGGTGCTGTCGATCGACGATCTCGCGCGCGTCGTCTCCACCGTCGATGTGTTGCGCATCGGGGCGCGCAACATGCACGACTTCGCCTTGCTGGGCGCGGTCGGGCGCGTCCATCGTCCGGTGATGCTCGAGCGGGGCGAGGTGGCGTCGATCGAGGAGCTGTTGAGGGCCGCGGAGCACATCCTCGCCGGCGGCAACCAGCAGGTCATCCTCTGCGAGCGGGGGATTCGGACGGTGGAGGCCTCTGCCCGCGCGACCCTCGACCTCAGCGCGGTGCCGATCCTCAGGGGGCGCACGCACCTCCCGGTGGTGGTCGACCCCATGCACGCCGCCGAGACGCCGGAGCTGGTCTGTGCGCTGGCTCGGGCCGCCCGCGCCGTCGGGGCCCACGGCATCTTGCTCGGGGTGCAGCCCGAGGCAGAAGACGGCTCTGTCTCGCTGGACTTCCCGCGTTTTGCGTCCCTGATGGCGGGTTTCCGGTAAGCGCCGTGGCCGTCCCACGTCTGGTGGCGTGACCTGCCCCCGAGGAGGATGGCCCGATGCGCACCCTGATCGCAGTCTGTATGACCCTCACCGCCCCCGCCGCGATGGCCTGCGGGGGCCTGTTTTGCAACGCCGCTCAGCCGGTCAACCAGTCGGCGGAGCGGATCCTCTTCAGCCACCACGACGGGCAGATCGACATGCACGTCCGTATCAGCTACGCCGGGCCACCGACGGAGTTCGGGTGGATCATCCCGGCGCCGCGCGGGGTTGAGGCGGAGCTGTCGAGCGACGCGCTCTTCCTTGCCTTGGACGCCGCCTACGGACCCCAATTCCGGCTGCAGACAGAGTACGACGGAGACTGCTACGAGGAGTTCTGGGCCGACGCGGGCGTCGCCTCGCCCGACGCGGCCGCCTCGCCGGACGCCGCCCCGCAGGCGCCGCGGGTGCAGGTGCTCTCCCGAGAGGCGATCGGCCCCTATGACCGGGTGATCCTCGACGCTCCCGACGTCGCGGCCCTGCGCGCGTGGCTGGACCTCAACGACTTCGCGATCCCGGAGGACGTCGACGAGAAGCTCGTGCCCTACATCGAGCTGGACGCGGTCTTCGTCGCGATCAAGTTGCTCGCCGGCGCCGACGCTGGCGACATCGTGCCGCTGCACCTCAGCTTCCGCGGGGACCGCCCGGCGATCCCGATCCTGCCCACGGCGGTGGCCGCCGAGCCCGACATGGGCATCATCGTGCACGTGCTCGGCGACACCCGGGCGATCCCGTTGAACTACCTGCATGTGCGCGTAAACGAGGCCGCGATCGATTGGCGCAACGGAGGGAGCAACTACGCTGACGTGGTGAGCGCCGCGGTGGACGAGGCGGGCGGACAGGCCTTCGCCACGGACTACGCGGGGGCGCTGACCCCCCGCTTCGTCACGACGATGGCGCCCTACGAGGACTGGATCATCGAGGGGGTCGATGGCGCGCGGACCTTTGGCGGGTTGGCCGAGGCGGTGTCCTCCCGGATCTTCCGAGATCCGGACTTCAGCCGGGTCTTGCTGGCCCACGTCCCCCGGCCGGATGGCGCAGACGCCGACGAGTTCGCGCGGTGCCCGAGCTGCTTCCTCGAGCTCGACGCCCCCATCGACGGGGCCGCGATGGCCGAGCAGCTCAGGGTCGAGGTGCAGCCCGTGCGCCGACACCTCGCGGAGGTCTTCGCGCGAACGCCGTATCTCACCCGCCTCTACACGACGATGAGCGCCGAGGAGATGACCACCGACCCCGTCTTCTCCTTCAACCCGGATCTCGAGGACGTGCCGAACGTGCGCATCGCCACCGAGGTCGTCCCCTGCGTGGACGGCGTGGCGGATTGGGCCAACAGCGTGATCCGCCTTCCGTCGGGCGCCGAGCAAGGCGGGGACGACGAGCCCGTCCGCCGCGAGGACGGCGAGACCGTGCGCGGCCTCGAGCTGATGGCCGCGGCGGTCATCGAGCAGCTCCCCGAGGCGGGGCCGCCGACGCTCGTCTCGGAGATGCCACCCCCGGAGGTCCCGGACGAGCCGGGCGATGCCGCCGATCCGGAGCATCCCGACGAGCCCGCGGCGGACGGCTCGGGCGGGGCTTCGTGTAGCTGCGACGCGGCCCGCGGGACGGGCACCTCTGCGCTCTTCGGCGCCCTGCTCCTGGTCGGTCTCGCGCTGCGAAGGCACGCCTGACCGTTGACCCCCTGGCGTCGAACACCGACAATCCGCGCGCACGCGCGCATGTGTGCGTGCGGACGAGGGGGTGAGACGTGAAGGTGTTCGACGAGTTGGAGCGACGGTCCCACGAGCAGGTGGTCTTCTGCCACGACGAGGAGACCGGGCTGCGCGCCTTGATAGGCATCCACGACACGACGATGGGGCCGGCCCTCGGAGGGACCCGGATGTGGGTCTACGAGAACGAGGACGCCGCGTTGCGCGATGTGCTCCGGCTCTCCCGCGGGATGACCTACAAGTCCGCCGCCGCGGGGCTCAACCTCGGGGGGGGCAAGGCGGTGATCATCGGCGACCCCAAGGTCGCCAAGAACGAGATCCTCTTCCGCAGCTACGGTCGGTTCATTCAGGGCCTCGCCGGTCGCTACATCACGGCGGAGGACGTCGGCACCAGCGTCCGCGACATGGAGTGGGTCCGCATGGAGACCGACTATGTCGTCGGCATCAGCCGCGCCCTGGGCGGCTCCGGTGACCCCAGCCCGGTCACGGCCCTGGGCACCTTCGAGAGCATCAAGGCCTCGCTGAAGTGGAGCACCGGCAACGAGTCCCTCGTGGGGAAGAAGGTGAGCATCCAGGGGGTGGGCCACGTCGGCTACCACCTCGTGAAGCTCGTGACCCAGGACGGGGCGACCGCCATCGTCGCCGACATCGACAAGGACAACCTCGCGGCCGTCACGCGTGACTTCGAGCGGGTGGAGGTCGTCGATCCGAACGCGATCTACGACGTCGATGCCGACATCTTCGCCCCCTGCGCCCTGGGGGCGATCATCAACGACGACACCATCCCGCGGCTCAAGGTCAGCATCGTGTGCGGCAGCGCCAACAACGTCCTGGCCCACGACGTTCACGCCGAGGCCCTCGCGGCCCGCGACATCGTGTACGCGCCGGACTTCGTGGTGAACGCCGGCGGGCTGATCAACGTCGCCAACGAGCTCGAGGGCTACAGCCCGGAGCGCGCCATCCAGCAGGCCCAGGGCATCTACGACACGACGCTGAGCATCTTCGAGATCGCCCGCGACGAGTCGATCACCACGCTCGAAGCGGCCAAACACCTCGCGGAGCGACGCCTCGCTGGGGTCCGGCGGATCAAGGAGTCCTACGTCGGGCACCCGCCGCGGCGACGCCGACGCAACCGCTCTGTCGGAGAGCGCTGCTGAGCCCAGCGTTCACGATCTACTGCCTCCGGCCGAACGCCTCCGACGTCGGACAGCTCGCGACTGACCTCGCGCTGCGCCAACGCCTCGAGGAGGCCTTGGGGGGGCGGGTCAACCTCGTCTGGCTGCGTGGCCTCTGCGACGGCCTCGGCCGCTCGGGGCTCACCTCGCGCACCGTCTACGAGATGAACATGTTCGGTCATGGGCTGGTGGTCTGCGGGGACACCGATGCCCCCCCCGAGCCCCGCGAGGTCCTCGACGTCGAGGCCGCGGCACAAGTCGAGGTGCCCACGCTCCTGTGTGGCTTCGTCGCTCGCGGCCGCACGCTGGCGGGCCTCGACCCCACGCAATACGAGCCGCTCACGACCCACTGCGTGGCGGCCCTCGGCAACGAGCCCGGGGCCGTCGTCAAGCTCCGCGGCGCCGGCGCAGACGCGGCCCTCGGTGGGCCGCTCGCGCTCTTCTCCGAGCGCATCAGCGTCCCCGAGACGCCCAGCGGTGGAGCCCTCGTCGCCATCCGCAACCCCGCCGGGCTCCCCGTCGAGCCCGAGCGCCGCGGCGCCGTCCACGGCGAGATTCGAGCCCTCGTCGACCGCCTCCGCAGCGCTGGGCACGAAGACGTCCGCCTCCTCTGCCAGGACACCGCCGACCTCTCCTTCGCCGCCGCCTACTCTGATCTCGAGTACGCCTACACCGCCGATCCCTACCGGTGGCTCGCCCTCCTCCGTGGCGCCGAGCTCGTCGTCAGCTACCGCCTCGAGGCCTCCCTCGTCTGCGCCGCCACGAGCGCCCCCTTCGTGCACCTCTGCGCCGACGACGGCGCCCGGGCCACCCTGCTGGGCCTGGGTCTCGACGCCTGGTCCGTCGATCTCCGCGACGCCGTCGCCACCCCCGTGGACGTGATGGAGCTCGTCGCCAACCTCGACGAGCAGCCCGCCCACCGGCTGTCTCGCCTAGAGACGTGGGGCACCTACGACCGGCGCACCAGCGACGCCTTCGCCCGCTTCGCCACCGCCGTCAGAGACCACCGTGACGACGCCGCAAACCTCCACCGTCACAACGCCGGCCTGGGCGCCAAACCCGTCACCCGGCTGGCGGCGCAGGAGACGCAGCTCGACGCCGAGCGTCGGGTGCTCGCCAAGGGGTCCGTCCGAGAATAGCGAGGCGTCTCGCATCCACGAGCGCAGGCCATCTTCGCCCGCGACTCGGTCGCCCAATCCTCGACGTACCTCCGGTACGCCTGCGGTTGAGCCCCCTCTTCGAGAATGGAAGACAGGCGCCGCGAACGAACCCGACCCACGCTCGCGGCGGCTTCATCCACGCCCGCCGTCGACGTGACGGTCGCAGTCCCCGAGCGGTCGCACCAGCATCTCCAATGAGATGTCGCGCTCCAGGTTCGTTTCCCAGACGCCGACGAAAGCCGTCCCGGTCCAGCCCACGCGAACCCGGTTGGAGGACGCGCCCTCCCGTCCGAAGGCGACGGCGTTGCTCTCATTCGGGGCCGAGGGATCGATGCGGAGGAACACCGCCCGCCGGTCGGCGAAGGCGCGCATATCCCACGCCACCACGAACACTCCGTCCGCCCAGGTGAGGTCCGGCGCCTGTGGAACGCGGGCCGCGTTGCCCAAGACGATCGGGGTGCCCACGCGGGCACCGTCGCGGGTGTGCAGCGTGACCTCCAAGGCCCCGCGCTCCTCTGCGCTGGTCCACGCCAGCGCGTAGCCGCCCGGCCAGACGGCGACGCGGACATGGTTGCCCGCGCGCCCGAGATCCAGGAGGGGCCCCGCGACCCCGTCTCGGTCGACCCGCCGGAGCCAGGCGTGCTCGGCGTGGCCCCAGGCGACCACCGCGGCGCCGTCCGCGTCGACCGCCATCGACGGCACCCGGTCGGACATCGGGACCGGCTCGGAGAGTGCGCGCGGCGCGCCGACCACACCTTCGAGGCCGATCCGCGCGTACCAGACAGAAGATGAGGTCCACGCCACCAACACGTCCTCTCCATCCGCACCGAGGGCGACTCCTTCCAGGCGGACGGCGGGGTTGCCGAGCATCACCGTCGGTTGGTCCGCTCGTCCGAGCCGGTCCAGCCGTTGGACGGAGATGCGGGCGCCATCCGCGTCCGCCTGCGCCCACGCGGCGGCGAAGCCGTCTGGCGTGGTGACCAGCGCTGGCGCCACGGAGCTCGAAGCGATTGGGCGCGGGTCGACGAGGGCCGCGCCCTCCAGGTCGTACACACCCAGCCAGACGGCGTCCGCGTCCCGCCACGCGACCGCGACTCGGTCGGGGGCGACGGCCAGGGTCGGCTGCATCGGCGCATCGCTCGCCCGTAGGCCCACAAGCGCCGCCTCCACGCACGCGCGGCCCTCCTGGGCGGGCTCCGCATCGGACGACGGCTCGTCTGGCTCAGAGTCCGCCGCCACCGCGTCCGACGGTGCGCGACCAGATCCGACATCGCGCTCGAAGGGGTCGCGCGGAGAGTCGCCGGGGCCGGTGTCCCCGTGGGCCTCTCCGGCTACGGGGATCGGGCCCTTCTCGGGAATGCAGGAGGCCACGGTCAGCAGACACAGGAGCTCGAGACGCATCGGGGGCCTCCGTCCCCGCAGACCCCACGCAGATCGGCCATGTCTCGGGATTCAGCGTCGGCGCCTCGATGGACCGCTCTTCATCCCCCGACGCGCTTCAGGTTCCGCTTGGCAGCGGCGAAGTCGGGATCGGCAGCGACGGCCCCTCGGTACCACCTCGCGGCGCCGGCCAGGTCGCCGCGGGCCTCCAGGACGCGGCCCAGGTGGTTTTGGGCGTGGGCGTGGGTCGGAGCGCGGGCGAGGGCGTGGCGGATGGCCCCCTCGGCGGCGTCGAGATCGCCCGTCTCGCGCAGCGCCCAGCCCAGGGCGGCCCAGGCGTCGACGTCGTCGGGACGCTCCTTTGTGGCGCCCCGCAGCAGGTGCAGGCCCATCGCGTTTCGCCCGATGTGCAGATAGAGCGTGCCGATGCGGGCCTGGGCGTTGCTCCCTTCCAGCGCTCGGCGGGCCTCGTCGAGGACGGCGCCGGCCTGGCGGTGCTCACCCCTCCCGATGTGGCTCAGGGCCAGCATGCGGAAGTCCTCGAGGGAGACCTGGCCCTCGAGGGCGGCGGCGAGGCGGGTGAGCTCTCCGCCGTCGATCTCTCGGTAGAAGCTGCGCTGGAGCTGGCCCTTGGCGTCGAAGACGAAGGTGGCGGGCAGCTCGATGCGGGCGTTGGGGCCGAAGAAGGCGGCGATGACATCGTCGTTGGCGACCCGGAGGTCGAAGTCGAGCCGCTGGGTCTTCGCGAACGCCCTGGCCTTCGCGAGATCCGTCTCCACCGAGACGCCCACGACGTCGACCCCGGGGTGGGCACGGGCGAAGGCACGAAGCGCAGGCAGCTCGCGCTTGCAGGCGTCGCACCAGGGGGCCCAGAAGTTCACGACCGCGGGGCGGCCCCTCTTCGCGAGCGGTGCCTCGCCGCCGCGAAGCCGGGCGGAGCGGATCCGGGTGTCGAAGGCCACCGGTGGGCGCGGGCGCGACGCCTCTGGCCATCGCTTCAACTCGCTGCGCTGCGCGGTGCCCCCCTCGGTGAGCGTGTAGCGGGCGTCGGCCTGGAGATCCTCGTAGGTGTCCGTCGTGCCCGAGGCCCAGCGCACGGTGACCCGTGTCACCCGCTCGGCGGCGCCGAGGCCGAAGTGGCGCTCGGCGTTTTGCTGCGTATGGAAGCCCGCCGTGGGATCCAGCCAGTCGACCTGCGTACGACCGCCGGCTTCGACCTCGATGCGCGCGCCGCGCGCCGCCCCTCGCAGCCGCAGCCGCACGAAGTGGCGCGCCGGGTGACGGTTGAGCGCGAGCCGCAGCCCTTGGAGGGAGAGGACCGCCAGATCGAGGTCCCCGTCACCGTCCACGTCGATGGGCGCCACGGCGCGACCGTCGTGGTCGTAGTTCAGCCCGTAGGCGTGGCCGGCCTCGACGTAGGGCTTGCCGGCGTCGACGAAGAAGACGTTGCGCTCGTAGCCGCTGTAGCTGCCGCGGAAGCTCGCGCGGGCCCGTACGTCCTCGGGCTTCTCGAAGGCCTGGTGGTCCCCGCCGGACTCCTTGGCCTTGGCTCCGGCGACATACTGCCGCCAGAGGTGTGTTCAGAAGTCGTGCTCGCGGATGCGGCTGTGGCTCTGCATCCCGTTGACGACGTAGAGGTCGCGGTCCCCGTCGTTGTCCACGTCGAAGAACGCCTGACCCCAGGCCCAGTGGGCGCCCTCGATGCCGAGCTTCGCCGCGGCTTCCTCGAAGCGGCCCCCGCCGCGATCGAGGAGCAGCCAGTTCCCCGCCGCGAGGCCCCGGAGCTGCGCCACAGTCTCCGGCTTCAGCTCCTGGTCGACCAACTCCAGGATGCGATGCCCCGCGTGGGACTCCATGTTCGACACGTAGAGATCGAGGCGTCCGTCCCCATCGAAGTCCGCCCGAGTGATGCCCATCGAGGCGGCGTTTCTCACGAGCGGCCCGGTGCCCCGCTCGAAGCGACCCCCGCCGTCGTTGAGGTAGAGCGTGTTGGGCCCGAAGTCGTTGACGACGTACAGGTCCTGGTCGCCGTCGTGGTCGTGGTCGTACCAGAGGCCGGCGTAGCTGTGGCGCGTCCCCGCCAGGCCCCGGGCCGTCGCCTCCTCGGTGAAGCGCAGCCCGCCCTGGTTGAGAAAGAGCCGGTTGGGCGCCCCGGCGTGGGAGTCGAAGCGGTTGAACTGTCCGGGACGCGACTCCACGCCGTAGGCCGAGACGAAGAAGTCGATGTCGCCGTCGCCGTCGAGATCCCCCGGGGCGATGTGCTGGAAGATCGTGCCGCGCCCTTCGCCGCACTCGATCTCGAAGGGCAGCGTCGCCGCCAGCGCGTAGCCCGGCCCGGCGCGGCGGTAGATGCCGAGCTCCGCGCGCCCACCCGCGCAGCGCACGATCTCGCTCGACAAGAGCTCCGGGATCCCGTCGCCGTCGAGGTCCCAGAAGAGCTGGAACTGCCCGACCTGCTTGTCGGTCAACAGCTCCCGACGCTCGAAGCCTCCGGCGCCGTCGTTTCGGAACAGCGTCATCGTCCGCCGCCAGTTCCAGGCCGCCAGGTCGTCGAAGCCGTCCCCGTCGTGGTCCAACACGGCGAGGCCCCCGAGGTTGTCGAGGAGCCCTACGTCCGCGAGGGCCGACAGCGACGCCTGCCGCGTCGGATCGTGGGCGAAGGTGAAGCCGACCTGCCGCGACACGTCCGCAAACGCCGGCGCCAGACCGATGACCTGCCGCAGCGCGCTCACCTCGATCCGCCGCACGCGCCACGCGCCGTCCACCAGCATCAAGGCCACGCGCCACACGCCGCGCTGCGTCTCGGGCCCCTGCGACCCCTGGGCGCGCACCTCGAAGTCGATCGCCGCCCACGCGGACCGGTCACCGAGCCGGAAGCGGTCCGTCGACAGCCCGCAGCCTTGCACCGCCTCGAGCCGCTCCAAGTGCTTCACCAGCGCCGCCGCGAAGCCCGCGCCGTCCAGGGTCACGGCCGCGGGCTCGAAGCGCCCCACCCGCACCGCCGGATCGCGGCGCTCCGCGGTCGGCTCGCCGAGCACGAAGCGACCCTCGAAGTCCTGGGTGAGCAGCGCCTCGATGGCCGCCGCATCACGCGCCACCACCGCCGCGCACATCGCCTTGAGGACGCCCCGCTTCACGGCCCCCACGACCTCCTCGGACCGGGTCACGTCGCGGCTGAACTGGGTGGGCGGAGCCACCGAGAAGGTGGGGAGCGGGGGCTCAACCTCCGCGTCAGCGACGGGCGGCGCCTCGGCGCAAGCCAACAGCAGGGCCGGGCTCATCCACAGGGGGATTCGAGGAAGCATGAGGCGGCGCGACGGTATCACCCCAACCGCACGATCGTCGCCCCGTGTGTGCCCTCCTCATCGCTTACCTCGGCCGCCTCGCGGGCGCCTCCGACCAGCGGAGGGCGACCGCAACCGGAGCCTGCCGAAGCGCCGCGCCGCCGATGACATCCCCCCGCCCCGCACAGACCTCGTCGTTCAGGCTGCCTGGGCGCCGAGGCCAACCTGGACCCAACGTCAGCCAGAGCCGAAGGACGCCACCTTCGAGCCATCGACGATGACGTAGGTCACCTTCATCTCCGGATCCCGGAACACCATCGACATGAACGCCTTGTAGTTGGCGGCGGTCGCGTAGTCCTCGATGGGGCCGGTCGCCTCGGGCCCACCCAGGCTCTCCCGAGAGCGTTGGAGTCCCTCCGCGTTCCCGGCGTCGCGGGCCTGCATCCCATCCTCGAGCACCCTCAGCTCGAGCAGCGCCTCCATCCGGTTGAGGGTGGTCGCGTCGGGCTGCTCCTTGGCCCGCTCCGCGGCCAGGAGCGCCTTGATCTGGGGCGCGTCTGCCTCGCGGGTCGCTTGCGGCAGTTTCTCGAGGCCCGTGTTGTAGAGCCTCGTGAGGACCGCCTTGTTCGTCGAGTAGCTGCCCTGGTCGAGGACGACGGTGCACCCGCGGGACTGGCTCGCCCGGGTCCCGAGGTGGATGAGCGTGGCGCCTTGCGGCTTGGCTTGGGTAGTCACCTCGTCGTAGGACTGCAACCCGCGGTTCAGGTCGCGCCCTTCGATCCCCTCTCCATCGGGCCGCAGCAGCGTGGTGCCCTTCAGGTTCTGGTTGCCGCTCCTGTTGGAGTAGGAGAACTGCTGGGCGGCGTCGCCCACCTGCGTCGCCCCGCCCGCGGACCCGCCGGGATCGACGGTGCCCGCGAAACGCAGGGCGAAGCGGCGCCCGGATCGGTCGGTGACCAGGGGCACCACGATGTCGTCGGCCGCGCCCAGCTCTGGATTGTAGATGCCCTCGCGGTTCACGCCGCGCAGCCCCACCACCGTCACCTGACCGGGATCCGTGTTCACCGACGTGTGCCCCGGCCCCTCGGCGATGGTGCGGAACAGCTCGTAGAGGACGGCCTGTGACATCTGCGCCGGCATGACCCGGCGACCGGCCTTGTCGTGGCGGCCTTTGACCCACGTCCCGTCGAGTTGTCCGGCGAGCTGGGTCGCCCCCTCCGCGGAGGTCGCGACCCCCTGCGCCTCGGCGTCGGCGGCGGTGACCTCAATGGTGATCTCGGCGACCTGCACCTCGGCGCCGTTCGCGTGGGCGCCCCGGAAGTCGGTGGAGTCCACTTCGCCGAGGCGCTCGGCGAGATGGGTGGCGCGACCGGCATCGGAGAACGGGCCTAACTCGACGCCGTAGGCGTGGATCGTCGCTCCGCTCGCTTGAACCTGGTTTGCGCGGTACGCCATCGCGGCGGATCCCTCGGTGACGCTGAGCCGCCCCGCTGTCTGCTTCCCGGCTCGAACCTCCTTCGGCACCGGGTGGCCCGACAGGACCGAGGCGAATTCGTAGGCTGCCAGTCGTGCGCTGGCGTGCCCCGCCGCAGCGGCGTCGGCCTCGTTCACCTTGAACTCGGCGCCATTCCCGAAGGCGACGGACCAACGCCCGTCCTCGCCCGCGCGCGCCTCGGCGCCGTTGAGATCGCCGGCCTCGGTCAGCCGCTCGGCGATGGTCGCGGCGCGCGGCTTCCCCTCCCACTCACCCGGAAACGGCCCAATGCTGCGCCCACCGACGTGCACCATCCCGTCTGTATCGGGGGTGGCGAGGGCCCCGGCCCCACGGTTCACGAGCCCGAGGATGCCGCCCATGAGCGACTGGATGTAATCGGTCTGGGCAGTCGCCTGACGCGGGTCTGGCTCGGCGACGCGCTCGGTGCTGCTCTTGGTGCCCATGGCCTGCGGAGGTAGGGCCGCCCACTTCCCCGTCGCTCCACTCATGGGACGTCTCCTCGAAGCAGTGGATCATTGGGCCGCCCCTCGTCGAGGCCCGACGCTCCATCGCTCACGATCGGCAGAGCCGCGAAAGGGAATAGCGTAGAGAATCCAGTAGTGGAAGAGGTTCTTCTGGGTGCAAATCCCAGATCTGCGGTCGTCTTTGGAGAGGCTGTCAGCTTTCAGC
>CAYOBQ010000149.1:0-23328 GCA_964402225.1 uncultured Nannocystaceae bacterium
GGTTGGCGGGCGCGTGCAGCGCGCCGCGTCGCGACTCTGCCGCACCGTCCTAGTCTCGGGAGTCGCGATCCGCGGCCGGTCGAGTGAGGTCGATGCACGACACGCCGCAGCGGCGCGAAGGCTCGGAGCGGCCCGGCGTGTTCACCCTCCACGGATGTCGCGCGCGCCCTGGGCGGTGAGCCAGGCGACGACCCGCTCGCGCTGGTCGCCCTGGACGACCAGCGACTCCTGGTCGACGCTCGCGCCACAGCCGAGGGCCCGGCGCAGCGCCTTCGCGGTGGCCTCCCGAAGATGAGGGGGCACCCGCTCGACGAAGGTCACGGTCTTGCCTCGACGGCCCTTGCGGCTGACGTAGACGTGGAGACGTCGGCAGTCGGCCAGAGCCTGTGGCGCTTCTGCCGACGCGGGCGGCGACGAGACCGCGGCGTCGCTTGTCGGGGCGAACCCCTTCTCGCGCAGCAGATCGCCGAGGCTGCCGCCGAACCCCACCGCGCCGGCCTCCGTTCGTTCCCGCTTCTTCCGCGCCATGCTCGGCCTCCCACGCTCTGCGCGAGCATGCCCTATCGGCGCCCCCTTCGCAGCTCGATCACAGTCGACCCAGCCCCTGGCGACTCCCGACCCAAACGGCGCCGCCGCCGGCAACGGCCGCGGTCACGTCGCGACCCGGAGCGGCGCCGGCGTGCGTCGTCCACGGCCCCGGCTCGCGTGCCGAGGTGCTCTTGAGGCCGCCCATCGTCGCGGCATAGACGCGGTGTCCGCGAAGGAGCAAGCCGCCCAGATTCACGTAGCCCCCACCGAGGTGGGTCGCGGCGAGCGTCGGGCCCTCCAGCCGCGTCACGCCGTGGCTGTAGGTGCCCACCCAGAGGGTGTCGCCTTGCACCGCGAGGGCGGTGATCCAGTCGCCATCGAGGTGCCCGCTGGCGACCGAGAGACGCTCCGGTCGCGCCGAGCCGCGCAGGCGATACAGGCCGACGGTGGTCCCGAGCAGCAGGCCACCCTCCGATCCCTCGGCGACGGCCCACACGGCGCGCTTCGGGAGCCCTTGCTTGCGGCCGAGAACCCGCAATCGATCCCCCCGGACTACGACCGCGCCGACGCCCGTCCCGGCGAGCACACCGCCTCTGCGCAGGGTCGCGAGGGCGTGGATCTCGTCGTGCGGGAGCCCGTCGGCGCGGGTCAGCCGACGCACCCGGCCGGCTTCGAGCACCGAGAGCCCGCGCGCGGTCCCGATCCAGACGCGCGAACCGTCCGAGGTCTTCTCCACCGCGAGCGCGTTGACGCGGCGGTCGATGAGCGGGTCGGCGACCGCGTGCCACCCAGCCGCGTCGAGGTAGCCGACGCCGGCGTCGAAGGTGCCCACCCAGACCCGGTCGCCGTCGACCTGCATCGCGCTGATGTCCGGCGAGGCGGGACCGGCCAGGGCCGCGCGACGAGACGCACCGTCCCGGAGCAACCAGAGGCCATCGCGGGTCCCGACGCAGGTGACGCCGTGGCGCCGCGTGACCGTGTTCGCGTAGCGACCTCCGTCCAGCAGCACCTTCGTGCGCCGAGCGCCGACCCGCACGGCCCCCTGACCGTAGGTCGCCGCCAACAAGCCCGCCTCGCTGCTCGTCAGCCACCGCGCGTCGAGGTCGTGGACGCGGATGGCCGCCTCACCATCGACGCGGAACAGCCCCCCCAAGGTGGCCACATACAGCGCCCCGTCGTGGCCGACCAAGGCCATCACGGCCGGCAGGTGCAACGGCAGTCGATGCAGGGCGCCGCCGCGAATCTCGTACACGCCGTCGCCGGTGAACGCGGCGAAGTAGCGGCCGTTCACGACGGCGAGCCCGATCGCCCGCTGGGTCCACCCCGCGGCGGAGCTCGGACGCGGGCCGCGCTCTGCGGGCAGGTGGACCAACCGGCCGCGGCCGTCGAGCTGCATCACGCCGCCACCCCACGTCGCCACCAGCAGCCCCTCGGGGTGCGGGAGCACGGCGCGCACGGGGGCGCTTGGGAAGACGCGCAGGATCTCGAGCTCCTCGCCGACCTCACGCGCCTCGGCCAGCCCGCCGCCGGTGCCGATCCAGCGCGTCTCCCCCTCCGCTGCGATGGTGTGGATCGTGGCGCTCGGGAGGCCATCGGCGGGGCCCCAGGCACGACGTACCTCGAGATCCGCGTCGAGACGCATCAGCCCCCCGGGGGTGCCGGCGAGCACGCCACCGTCACGAAGCGGCAGGCACGCGCGGACGTCGCGCAGGGTCAGCCTCGCCTGGATCGCTGCCGGCGCCGGGGCGGATTGGAGCAGCAGCGCGAGCAGGAGCGCGCTAGCGCGCATGACGACCTCCCGCGAACGGATCCACGGTGACGGTGGCGACGCTGCGGTTCTGCGCGCCATCGCTCGCGACGACCCGGAGGCTCACCGGGCCGGTGGGCGGCGTCTCGGGCGTCCACCGGCGCGTGAAGCGGCCCCCGCCGCGGAAGAGCCGCATCACCCTGCCATCCGGGAGCTGCACCTCGACCCGCCGTGCGTCGGAGGCGATGTGCGCGTAGCGCCGGGTGGCGCTCTCCTCGGCGTCTGACTCCGGCGCCACCTTCAACTCGTGGCGCGTGATGACCTGGGTCGCCGAGATCTCCCAGGACCCCGGGCCGGCCTGGCGCAGCTTCACGGTCACCAGCGGCGCGTGGGTGTCGACGACGTAGTCGACGGCCAGCAGCTCGACGGTCCCGTCGGCGTGGGTCGTCCGTACCAACACCTCGTAGATGCCGTCCGGGGTGTCCTTGTCGATGAGGAAGCGCACGACCCAGGCCCGCAGGTCCGGCTCGTACTCGGCGACCTTGGTCTCGCCGAACGGGAACACGACCACCACCGAGCGCGCGTCCGCCGGCGCGGGGACGCGAATCTCGGGATCACCCGGCTGGATACGATCCGGGTTGAGGGTGACCCGGGACGCGCCGAGGGACTCGAGGTCGCCACCCGTCACCTCGGGCCCGCCGGGACCGCGACGCCGCTCGATCCCGTGGCGCCGGTAGGCCTCTTCGCTCTCGAGCACCAGAAACGCCGTGTGCTTGCTCATCACACCGTAGTCGATGCTGGCCGCCACGATCTCCTCGCGGCGGGCACCGTCGCTCTGCATCCGCGCGATGTGCTTGCCCGCCCAGCGGTGGGCCACGTTGGGCGTCGGCGTGGCGAGCCCGAGGGCGACGGTCTGCTCGATCGGCGTGTCGCCGACGAAGCCCGCGAGGCGAACCGAGCTCGGGAGCGGATGCCCCGGCGGGACCCGCAATAGGGCCACGAGCGTCTCCCCCTCTGGGAGGACGCTCGCGCGCCGTGGGTAGACCGCCTCGGCCTCCGCCTCGATCCGCAGGCCGCGGAGGGTGCGCCGCTGACCCGACCCCGAGACCGCCAACCCGAAGCGACGGACCTGCATCGGCGAGCGCGGCTGAGCGACGAGACCGCCCTGCTGTGCCGCGAGGTCGCGTATCAGCTTCGAGCTCGCGCCCCGACCGAGCACCGCCGCCGAGAGCCGCGACTCGCCGAGGGCGTCTTTGACGATGTCCCGCAGCGCCGCGTCGTCGGTCCGGCCCCAGGTCGCGGTGCCGTCGCCGATGTAGACCACCTCCGCGCCCCCGGCGATCCCGCCGACATGGGCGAAGGTGGCCGCGAGGTCCGTCGCGCCGTCGGGGTCGATGCGCTGGGCGAAGCTGAGCGCCGCACCCACGTTGGCCTCGGTCGGCGTGAAGAAGTCGGGCGTCTGGTCGCGGCACGCGAGGTCGCACGCGACGAGGCGGGCTCGGTCCTGGGGCGCGAGGTCACCGAGCAGGATCTCGAGCGTTTGCATCGCCTGCGACCAGCTCTCGAGGGCGCTGCGGGAGCTGTCGAGCACAAAGACCACCCGGCGCGGCCCCGGCTGGCGCCCCTGAGGGAGCGCCGACCAGTCGGGCTCGACGCGGACCGCGAGGTAGGTGCCGTCGGCGCGTCGCTCCTGCATCGCCTTGGAGGGGGGCGCCTCGACGGGCACCACGACCTCGTGGCCCGGTTGGAAGTCCCGCTGGTCCACCACCGTCCGCCCGTCGAGATCGATCCGGAACGACGGGATTCGCCCCTGCGACTCCGCGACGTTCGTGCCGTAGACGAACGACCACCCGGAGGCCCCGCGGCGCAGCGGCGCGAGGTAGCGCACGATGATCCGCTTCTCGCTTCTGGCCTCGATGGGGAAGACGCGCAGCTTGAAGGTGCGCCCCTGCTCCCACTCGAGGAGCGCGGGGTCCTGCATCGAGTCGACGATGGCCTCATACGTCTCGCGCGCCTTGACCCGCTCGACCAGCTCGCCCTCCATCAACCGCCCGTCGATCTCCATCGCCAGGCCGTTGAGCGATGCGCCCTCGGGGAGTGGGAAGCGGAACGTGCCCTCGAGGCGCACGTCGGAGGCGTTGTAGAAGACCTGCTCGACGGCGTGCTCGACCATGTCGCCGGTGGTCCGGGCGCGTACATGCACCCGGTGGAGCGCGAGGCGCGTGACGTCGGCGGCGGAGCCGACTTCGAGCGTGCCCACGCCCGCCGGATCCGGCTCGTGCGCGAGCGCGAGGGTCCAGTCGGCCCAGCCGGGGTGGACCGCCGTCGGCGTCGCGACCACGCGGTCGGCGCCCGTCAGCAGGACGTCGCGGTGGTCCTGCGCGACGTCGTCGACGCGGATGCCGTGCTCGAACATACTCAGCCGCGCCTCCCCGACGACAGCGGACACGACGACTCCGTCGGCGTCCTGCCCGAGCTCAACCTCGGCGTCGCCCCGAAGCCACAGACGCCCGGCCGGCGGCTCGCCACCCACCGCGAAGACCGCTCCATCTTCGGCTCGCACGCGCCGGACGCCGGTCGTGGCCTCCCCCGGTTGGAGCGCCCGCCAGCCGGACGTGTCGGCGATCTGTCCCCTCGCCGACCCCCGCTCGAGTCGCAGCGGCAGGTCCAACGCAGGGATCGACTCCGCGGCCTCGGCCGGCGCAGGGGCCGGCTCATCGGGCATGACCGGCGTGCTGCACCCGACGAACACCGCCATCATCATCCATCGAGTGAGGTGGGCCATCATGACGGCCCCCCCCCGACATGAACCTCGGCGACGGTCACCGTCTGCTTCGGCTCGAAGAGCCGGTAGGGCAGCACGTGTCGGGTCTCGTTGGGGCGACCCTCGTGGAGCACGACGACCACCTCGCCGCGCGCCTCGGTGAAGGTGCTGCGGTTGGTGCCGAAGTAGTTCACCTGGATTCGGTAGCGCCCGTCGTGCGCGTGGGTCGCGGTGAAGCTCTCGGGGCCGTAGCCGGCGGTCACGTCGTGATAGAGCTCGCCACCGAATCGCCCACGCTTCTTGCTGTAGAAGATCTTCTGCCCCGCGGGGTTGACGACCCAGAGGTCGACATCGCTGCCGTCCGTATCCCAGCTCAGATAGACCTTGAGGTCGTTGACCGCGCCGCCCTTGACGTTCAGGGCCGCGATGCGGTCCGCGGTGTGCTGGGCCGCGTCGTCGTCGCCGGCTCGTAGCTGGCCGCGACGCTGCGTCGCGAGCAATTGCGCCAGCCGCTGCTTCGCGGGGTAGACCACCTCGGAGGCCGCGGCGTCCCGCTGGATGAGCGCCTCGAATCGTCGCTGCGCCTCATCGCTGCGCCCCAGTCGGTGGGCCGCGTCAGCGAGTTCGAATGCCAGCCGGATGTCCTCGGGGCGGGCGTCGGTGGCCACCCGTAGCCGGTCGTAGGCGCCCTCGAGATCCCCCGCCTGCTTGAGCACGGTGGCGAGCGCGCGCTGTGCCTGGGCGTCCTCGGGCAACAGCTCGACGACGGCCGAGTAGGCCCTGCGAGCGCGGTCCGCGTCGCCTAGCTCGGTGTGGAGATCCCCGATGAGCCGCACCACGACGAGGTTGTAGGCGTCGACCGTCCGCCACGCCTTGGCGGCCACCAGCGCATCGGAGATGCGCCCCGCCGCCATCAGCCCACGAACGAGGGCGAAACGCTTCCGCCGCCCCGCGGGATCCGCGTCGACGGCGGCCTGGAGCTTCGCCAGCGACTCGGCGTTGAGCCCGCCGCGGCGCCTCGGCTCGCTGTCCTTGGCCACGAGGCGGAGCGTGCTCGCCCCGACCTGGGTCGGTACGACCACCATCCCGACGAGCAGGCAGACTGTATTGATTCGCAGCATGTCGATCCCCATCACGCGCCCCGGCGTGCCGGGCGGTTGCCCAGGAGGAGTGCAACACTCATACCGAGTAGCGATCCCGACACGACAGGGTGTCGTAGGCCCTGAGTCTATGAATCGAAGCTACGACTCTATGAATCGACGACCAATAGAGCCGAGGGGGTGGTCGTTGTGCACCACGCGGCTCGGGCTCTTGACTCCGCGCGCGCCCTGGGGTCAATGAAGGCCATGCACTGGCGCCCCGCGATGCTCGTCGCCCTCCCCCTCCTGGCATGCACCCCGGACGATGGGCCGACGGCCCTCGACTCCGTCGGCGCCGCGATCTACCACGGTACGCGGGAGTTGGAGCGGCCCTCCGTGGTGGCGGTCTACTTCCGCCGGCCGGGGACGGAGACGTTGCGGCTGTGCTCCGGGACGGTCATCGCGCCACGGCGGGTGGTGACCGCCAAGCACTGCGTCTTCGACGAGGGCACAGGCGACGAGTGGGCCGCTGTACCTGCCGCCGACATCGTGGTGACGGTGGGCGACGCCGCCCTCGAGAATCTGGGCACCGTGACGCAGGCGGTCGGTGTCGCAGAGGTGATGACGACCGCCGGCCCCTACCGCCGCGACGACGCGCTGGCGGGGGACGATATTGCGGTCCTCGCCCTCTCGGAGGAGGTCGCGGCACCGGCCGTGAGGGTCACCGTGGGGGCGCCGGAGGTGGGCCTGGAGGTGGAGATCGTCGGCTTCGGCTTCACGGAGGACGACGAGCTGGGCGTGAAGTACGCCGGCGCGGCGACGGTGGACGTCGTGGGCGAGGGCGTCTTCGAGACCGAGGGGGACGCGTGGACCTGCACCGGGGACAGCGGCGGACCCGCCTTCGATGTCGCGACGGGGGGGCTGGTCGGCGTGACCAGCATCGGGCCGCGTGGATGCCGCACCTCTCGCAGCATCTACACCCGTGTCGACCGTCACCTCGGGCTGCTGGGTCTCGACCAGGGGTCCGGCGACGCGGGGACCGAGGAGGACGGCGGCGCTCTCGCCGTCGACGCCGAGGTCCGCGCTTCAGAGGACGGCGGGCCGTCCGGGGACGCCGTGGCGATGTCGGAGGACAGCGAGGGCGGGTGCACCACCTCGCCGTGCGGGGGGAGCGGGCTGTGGTGGCCGCCGCTGCTGGCCTGGCGTCGTCGGCGAGCCTCGCCCCGCGGCGGCGCCCTATTCGCAGGCGTCCGGTAGCACGCAGGGCAGCGCGTTGGCGCATGGGCCGCCTGGACCCACCGGGGCTCCGGCGCAGGTCCGACCGCGGCCATCGTCCGTGTAGATGGCCCAGCGGTAATCCTCGTAGAGCGTGCACAGGTTCTGTCGCAGTTGGGGGTTGGGCGGCAGGCAGCGCACCGGGGTGCTGGGGCAATCGAGGACGGAGGCGCCCGCCGGCAGGTCGAGGGGGGCCAGCGCCGCCTCGAGGATCTCTCCTCGCTGGCCGACGATCCGGATGCGCCGGGGACCCGCGAGCTCGTAAGCCTGATAGCCTCCGCTGATGATCTGCCAGACACGCGAGATCTGGTCGAAGGCAGGCTTGGGGCGACCATCTTCGTCGAAGAAGCCCAGCTTCGAGCCCTTCTCCGCGAAGTCGATCAGGTTGAAGAAGTAGATCCGCGCGAGCCGATGCCGGTGGGCGAAGAGCAGCAGCTCGGCGAGCTCGTAGGTGAAGTAGTCGGACCCGATGAGGTCTCCGCGCCACGCGTCCAGGCAGTAGTCCGCGCTGCCGAAGAGGTTGAAGGCCGTCATCGCCCCGCCGCTGAGGTCCAGCGTGTCGGCCCGCTCGCTCAGCCGCGCCCAGCCCTTCTCCTGGGGCAGCCCGGCGTTCCCGTTCTCGCCGTAGCCGACCTGCCGAAAGACGTGGAACGAGGGGGTGTGTGCCAGCTCGCGTCCGTCGTCACGGTACTGCGAGTAGAGGTCGAGGAACGCTGCCTGATTCGTCGCCGCGACGGCGTCGGGGGCGTCCTGGGGGGCGAAGGTCTGGCCCGTATAGCCTCCGAAGAAGATCGGTGGCGGCGGCCGGCTCGGGCGCCGCCTGATGGCGTCGTAGATCGAAGCCGACTTGGCGGCGAAGGCTGCCGCCTGGCCCCAGAAGAAGCGCTGCGCATCGGGCTCGTTGCCGGTCTCGTAGGCCACCTCACCGGGGGCGTCGGCGAGCGAGGCGTCGAGCGCTTCGAGGTAGTCGCGCCAGTCGGCGTCGGCGAAACGGGAGGCCGGACAGATCCCAGCCCCATCGAAGACTGGCGGGAAGCTGGTCCAGGCGTCCTTCTCGAGCAGCTCACAGACCGTCTCCGCGTAGGTCGGCGGCAGCGTGACGTCCTCCGCCACGTCCTGCTCCTGGCGAGCGTCGCAGCCGCTCACGAGTTGGCACGTCCCCGCCCCATCGAGGTACCCGGCGAACTCGGTGACGTAGGGGACGTTCGCCAGCGTGAGCAAGAGGTTCCAGTCCTCCAGGAGCCCGCGCAGCACCGGGAGGAGGCCTTGACCCGCGCAGCAGCTCGGATCGGGATCGATGACCGGGTCCGGGTCCGCCGGGTCGCATCGGCCATCGCCCACGCAGGCCTGCCGACACGCGGGGTTGCGGCACTGATGGAAGTTGTCTCGAAAGACCTGGTTGATGCACAGATCGGGTCGCCCATTGGGCGCCGTCGGGCCGGCCAGCGTGAGGACGCGCAGGGCGTCTGCGACCGCCGCGGCTTGGGTCTGCGTCTCCCCGAGGATGTCCATCGCGAACCCCAGGCGGATCTGGTGGACGCGATCCCCTCGATAGGCGAGGGCGTCGCGCTCCGGCTCGTCTCCGGCGGGCTCGGCGGAGTCCGCGTCGGTCGGACGCGCGTCGACGGGCAGCGCGTCGGACCACGACGCGTCGCCCCGCGAGGGCTCCCCCTCCGTGGATCCGCAGCCGATCGCCGCGAGGCACACGACCAACGGGACCCAACGATCGCTCGGACTCATCCTGACCTCCCGACATGTCCTGGTTCTCTCTGACGGGCTCCGTTGCACCCTCCATGCCGCGCGTTCGCCCAGCGGTTTCGGGCCGGTAGGTGTGTCAAGACACGCTCGCGAACGCGTCACGCCCCACCATGAGACACATCCTCAGTTGGAGGGGGGGGTCGGCGGCGGCGGGGCGTCGAGTTGGATCGGCGCCGGCCGCCGCGGCGCCTCCGGGGCGGCCACGCTCGTCTCCGTGTGTCGTGGGCGCACGGCGATCGGCAGCGGCGCGTCGCCGTCTTTGGGGGAGGGCACCAGCGCGAAGAAGGTGATTCGACGGCGATCGCCCGGGGCCCCCGTCACCGTCCATGCGGACGTCTGGCCCTGGCTCAGGCAGGCGCCACCGCGGGGCGCGTCTTCCAACGCCGCGACGACGCCGGTGGGGACCGCGAGGTGGACCGCGCCGCCCACTCCGAGGCGCACGTCGACGCTCCCCGCGGCCACCGCGACGTCGCCGGCGGACCGGTAGATGACGCGCGCGGCCTCGACCTCGGTGACGTCGGCGACCGGCGGGACGGCGGCGCCAACGGCGAGCCACGGGAGGCAGAGCGCCAGACCGACGCGGGGCCAGCGACGCGCGAGCAGCCCGAGCAACGCAAGGAGCGCGAGCAATCCCCAGACGTGGGCCGCGAACACGGTCCGGCCACCCGACGCGAGGGGCGGAGCCTGATCGATCCAGGAGAGCATCCGCACGACCTCCCGGTCGTCGGCTCGAAAGGCGGCTTCGGCCACCCGACCCGAGGCCACCGACAGATCGACCGCGAGCACCCGCACCCGACCGAGACCGATCGTGGACTCGACGACCACCGGCGATCCGTCGGCCACGACCAGCGGATCTGCCCCGGTCAGGCGGGCGGCGGCCGTCACCTCGGGCAACGCCGCCCCCAAGGCCGGGCCCGGGGCGACGCGCTCACCCAAGCGAGCGGGGCCGAAGCCCTCCAGGGCGGTCCGGGGCACCGTCCCCTCCCCGGCCCCGACGACCAAGGTCGAGCCCACGGCCACCGCCCCCCGGATGGCCGCTCGGGACGCCGCCGGGAGCGCGGCGAGATCGGTGGCGGAGACCAGGAGGAGCGGGGCGAAGCGCATCGCGGCGAAGGTGGCGGGCACCTCCGCGAGCGACAGGTGACGGACGCCGACGCCGCTCGCGGGCCGGACGATGGCCTCGAGCGCCGCGCGACCCCGGCGGGCCGCGCTGATCCACAGGGCCGGCGGGCCGTCCGGGAAGCTCGTGGGCGACACCTCCATCGGGTGGCTCGCCCCCGCCATGCGCAGCGCGGGCACCGGCGGCGCCTCCCCGGCGCAATGGAGGTAGAAGACGCTCTCCCCGAAGCCCGCGATGGACGACGCCGCGCCGCCGAGCTCGACGCTGGCCGGGTGCACGTTGCGATTGGCGACGGTGACGGCGACCCCGCCCCCGTCACCCGCCGGGGCCACCCCGAAGGGGGCGGCGCCGAGCACGACCGCCGCGAGGAGCGCGCAGGCCTCCAAGAGGCTGCTACTTCCGACCCATCGCGTGGTTGAGCGAGATGACAGCGCGGGTCGTGGCGAGCAACGGGTTGCCCTCCCAGTACTTGGGGTTGTCGTTGATCCAGCTCCCGTCCTTCTTCTGCAGGCTCAGCAGCTTGGTGACCAGATCGGTCTTCCAGGCGCGCTTGCGGCCCTTCCCGTCGGCGACCTGCCCCTCGCCGTAGGCGTCGAGGGCGCTCGCCGCCGTCTGCAGGTAGTAGAAGTAGCTGGTCGTGCCCATCCCCGGGTGCTGGTTGAAGTCGTAGTTCTTGCGGATCCACTCCCAGGCCGCCTTGACCCGCGGATCGTCCTTCTTCACTCGGCTGAAGATGAGGCTCTTGAGGCCGGCGAAGCCCATCGCGCCGTAGCTCTTCGTGCCGCCGGCGGGGCTCTGGCCCGGGGCATAGACGAAGCCGCCGTCGTTGGCCGCCCACGCCTGGTCGTTGGACTCGCTGCGGTTCTGGCAACGGGAGACGAAGACCTGCGCCTTGGACCACACGTCCGCCTTCGGATCGTAGTCCGTGCGCTTCAGCGCCTCGAGGGCGTACTGCAGATTCGACAGGTCGGGGCGCTCGTCGCCGCCGTAGCCGATGCCGCCGTAAAACTTGTCAGACTTCTTGTACTTTTGATCCTCATCCGACTGGAACTTCACAAGAAAGTCCTGGCCACCCTTGATCTGCTTGGCGTAGGTCTTCGCGTCAGCGGCGTGCAGCGCCATGATCGCGAGCGCGGTGTTGTAGGTCGGCGTCGCGTCACCGGTGATGGCCCCGTCCTCGCGGGCCTGGGAGACCAACCAGTCCAGGGCGCCCTTGATGAAGGGGCCCTCGTCCGCTTTGTAGTCTCGGTGGCTCTCCATGAAGGCGAGCAGCGCCATCGAGGTGAGGCCCACGTGGTTGCCGTAGGAGCCGTTCTTCTCCTGCTTGCCGCGCAGGAAGTGGAGGCCCTGGTCGACGGACTTCTTGGCCGTGGCGTAGAGCTTGGCGTCGAGGTCGCCGCCGGCTTGGGCGGGGGCGCCCACGAGGCAGAGGCTCAACAGGGCAAAGGCGAAACGCTTCATATCAGACACCTCCCAGGCCGCCGCGACGCGCGGACGCCCAAGGCGCCGCCGACGATGGCCGTCAACATGAACAGAGATGAGCCCCAGGCCCAGGACAGAGGCCGAGCCTCTACGACGCCGCTGAGCGTGAGGGTGTAGAAGACCGGGTCCTGAAGGGCCGGGCGCCCCGCCGCGGCGAGGGCGACGCCCGCTGGGTGCAGGCCAACGGATCCGCTGGCGAGCCACGGCGCGAGATCGGTGCGGCCAAACCAGGGGGCGAGCCAGAGGGGCGCCGTCCAGAGGGCTGTGGCCGCCGCACACACGCCCAACCACGCGGGACCGGCGCGGCCCCAACGCCGGTCTGCGGCGTCGGCGACGGCGACCAATGAGGCGCCCCAGGCGAACAACGCGAGGGCTGGCTGGAGCCGGCCGCCTGCGCCCACCAGCGCCACCAGCGCCACCAGCGCCAACGCCGGGAGGAGCTCGAGCCACACCAGCCACGCGCCACGACGGGCCACGCCCGCGCTCCGCCACCCCTCACGTACCCGGCGAGCGTCGCGACCGAGCACCATCCACGGCGCCAGCAGCGCCCACGCCGCGAGCGCGCGCAGGCGGTCACCCTCAGCCTCGGGGAGCCAGAAGAGCAAGGAGGCGGCGACCAGAAGGCCGACCGCGAGGCGCCAACGCGCCCGTCGGAGGACGAGCCTCAACATAAATCGAGGCATCGTAATCAGCGGGCCTCGCCACCCGCAACGGGAGATCTACGCAACCGCCACAGCCAGGCACCGGCGCCGCCTCCCACAGCGTCCGCGGCGAGATCAGCCAGGGACGGCGAGCGGCCGACGACGAAGCTCTGGTGCCATTCGTCGCTGACCCCGTAGAGCACGGCCAGCGACAGCGCCGCCCACGGCGCCCCCGTCGCTCGGGCCAGGAGGAAGCCGAGCGGGGCATAGAGCGCGAAGTGGGCGAGCTTGTCCGCCCCCTCGAAGAGGGTCGGCAGGTCCGAGCCGGGGCGGTGAGAGAGCCAGAACAGGACCACCGCCCACGCGATCGCCGGCGCCCAGAGTTTCATCTGGGCCCATCGCGTCACGTCTTGTACTTCCCGAAGTCCTCGGGGGACATCGAGGCGAGCTGCTCGGCGAGCCGGGCCTTGGCGTCGTCGTCGTCGGCGGCGACCGCGACGGGCCCCTCCCCCTGCGCGCCCTCCTCGGCGGGGAGCGGGTGAGCGACTCGGAGGACCGACGTCTCGACGCGGATGGGGGCCTCCACCCGAACCGCGAGGGCGATCGCGTCGGACGGGCGGCAATCGACGACTCGCGTCTCGCCGCCTGCGGTCTCGAGGTGCAGGTTCGCGTAGAAGGTGCCCTCGTCCAGGCTACGTACGTCCACCCGCGTCACCCGCGCGTCGAGGGTGGTCAGGAGGAGGGCCAGCAGGTCGTGGGTCATCGGACGCGGCGGCCCGCGTCCCTCGAGGGCGTTGGCGATGGCCCCCGCCTCGAAGGGGCCTATCCAGATCGGCAACAGGAGGCGGGCCGCGTGGTCCTGGAGGAGCAGCACCGGGCTGCGCGACTCCGGGTCGAGCCCGATGCCGCGGACGGTGAAGGGAACGAAGCTATCGCCCGAGTCCGACATGGCCCCGACGTTAGGGCGCCTGGGGCCAGAACTCCAGCGGGTTGTCAATCACGCCTGAGCGTCTCCAGGCGACCACAGGCAGCGGTGAGGCCGCCCTTGCACGCCCGCTCGTGGAGCGCGATCGCCCGCGCCCGGTCGGTGGGGACACCGTCACCGCGCAGGAGCATCAGGCCGAGGTTGGCGCAGGCGCCCAGATCATCGGCGTCGCAGAGCCGCGTGAGGGCCCTCGCCGCCACGCTCCGGTCGCGGCCGCCCTCCCGGAGGATGGCGTCGGCGACCCGCTTACACGCCTCGATGACCCCGTCGCTACACGCAACGCGCTCCAGCTTCGTCGCGCGGGCGCGGTCCTCCGGGACGCCGCGGCCCTCGCGGAGCAGGACCGCGAGGTTCGCGCACCCGTCGGCGTCACCCGCCTGGCACGCGCGCCCGAAGAGCGAGGCGGCCTGGGTGGGATCCGGCTCGCCACCGCGTCCGAGGGCGTACATCAGCCCCAGGCGTCCGCAGCCTGGGCCGAAGCCGAGCCCGCACGCCCGCTCCAGGGGCCGCTTCGCGGCGGCCGGGCGGCTGGGGATCTCGTCCCCCGTGTCGAGCATCAAGCCGAGGTTGAAGCAGGCCTCGGCGGAGCCGCGGACACACAGCCCCTCGTAGAGGCTCGCCAGGTTCTCACACGCGAAGGGGGCCTCGCCCCGACAGGCGGTGCGCCAGAGCTCGGGGTCGTGTCCGGGGTGGGCCTCAAGGCGCGGGACGATGACGCAGAACGCGACCATCCAGATGCCGGTGTGGACCGCCATTCTTCGCCGGATCGCGATGTGGGACCACAGCCGATCGAGGCGTAGGCGCTCGGCGAGCCGATCCATCCAGGGCACCATCAGGTTGAGGACTGGCACCATCAGCAGCTTGTCGAAGAAGGCGGGGACGTCGATGGCGCGGAACCAGATGTAGAAGCCGACGACGCTCGCGCCGTAGATCACCCCCGTGAGCATGCGCCCGGCGTCGCTGTTGGGGGTGGTGGAGGGATCGGTGACGAGGAGCAGCATGCCGAGGAAGACGGCGATGGGGATCGCCGTGTCGACGAAGAGCCAGGCGCCCGTGACGGCGTAGTACAGCCCACCGAGGCCCCAGATGGTCAGCGCCGAGGTGAGCGTGATGAGCACCACCGGGTGGGTCGCCAGCACGAGGAGCGAGAGGACGGCGAGGGCGACGTACATGTATGGCGGCGCGCCGAGCGCCATCGCGATGAGCTCCCCGTGCGTGTGACCCCAGGTGCCCGTGAAGATCAGCCCGAGGGAGGCCACCGTGAGCGCGATCGCCGACGGGTTGAAGACGTGGATTCGCTTGCCCGCTCGCTCCCACTGGACGAAGCCCTTGGTGAGAAAGGCCACCGCGATCATGCCGAGCTGCAAGGCGAAGAGCGAGTCGTCGAACCAGAGGAAGAGGTTCACGCTGAGGGTCGGCGGCACGACGCCGAAGCCGGCACGCCACTCCCCCCATCGGGTCCAACTGATGAGCATGTCGAGGAGGTAGGCGAAGAGGAGCTGGACGGCGATCAGCCAGAACTGGTCGATGACGCGGGGCCAATAGACGGCCCAGTAGGCGAAGAGGCCAAGCTGGACGATGGCTTGGAGGTAGTGATTGGTGCGCAGCCAGCGCGTCGTCCGCAGGGTGGCGCCGCGCTTGGCGAAGAGCACCGCTCCCCAGACGCCGAGGAGGACCGCGGCCCCCAGGATGGCGCCGACGACGCCGGGTTCGCGGGCGAGGCGCGGCACCGCGGCGCTCGCGGCGAGCGCGATTACGCCGCCGAAGAACAACGGCGCTTTGCCGAACCTCCGCTTCACGCGACGTCCATACGACATCGGGGCGCCAGTTGCATCCGTCATTCGACGCAGCGGCACTCGACGGCAGCCCGACCACACGCCCGGAGCGGGCGCTCGACGCCGTCGCAGCGGCCGTCGAGAGCGTCGACGTCGGCGAGGTAGAGGAAGCCGCACCGGGGGGGGGCCTCTCCACCATCCAGCGAGCCCTGGCCTCGCCGGTCATACTCGCTGGTGCGATGTCCGGCGGCGCGAAGGTACGCCACCGGGGGGCCCGACAGATCGAGGAGTGCCTTCTCCTGATAGCGCGCCGCCACCAGCTCGAGCTCCGTCTGCGCACGCAGACACGGGCTCTCACGCGGTGGCCCGACCCCATCGGGCCAGAGGAGGAGGACGGCCATCGCGGCGATGGTGATCACCGCGCCGAGCCCCGCGGCGTGGGGGAGGAGTCGCGGATCGCGCCGCAGCAAGAGGATCGCGGCGGCGGGCCAGGCCAGGGCCGGCCAGTTGGCCTCGACGCGGGTCCCACACGAGGCGGCGAGCCAGACGAGCAAGACCGGCAGGCTCAGGGCGCGCAGGCGGCGATCGACGGCGTCTGCCGGCCGCCACCAGGCCGCGGCGACGAGGGCGAAGATGGCGGGGCTCACGACCGCGAGCTGCCCGCCGAGCGCTTCGGGCAGGTGGAAGCCCGTGAGGGCGCGGTGCCCCGCCTGGAAGGTCCACGGCAAGCCGTCGTTGGCGATCGACCACGCGACGTGAGGCGCATAAACGGCGCTCGCCACCGACAACACCAAGACCGAACGACCGCGCAGGACCCACACCAGCCCCGGGAGCGCGACCAGGGCCGTCGACTTCGACCAAAGGCACAGCCCGAAGGCGAGGCCGGCGACGATCCGGCGCTCGGCCACCACCGCCCACAACACCAGGCACCACGCCGCGACGAGCGGCGCGTCGGGGGTCGCGACGAGGGCCGCGCCGGCGCCGAGGGGCGTCCACATCAACAAGGCCGGGAGCCAGCGCCAGTGGGCGACACCGAGGCGTCGCGCGGCGTCTGCGAGCAGCCACCAGGCCGCGGGGAGCAACGTCAGCCCCGCCAACCGCGGGTGCCCCAGCGACATCCAGACCGCGACGCCCGGGGGATGGTCGAGGTAGCCGAGCCGGAGGTCCTGGGACCAGAAGAGGTAGTACGCCTCGTCGGCGAACAGCGGAATCGAAGCCGCCACCACCGCCTGGGCCACCCACGCCGCGCCAAAGGCGCCCAGTGGCGTCAGGCGAGGCCGAGCCGGAGCTTCCACACCACCGTGAGCGCCTCGCGGAAGATCGCGCCGGACATCTTGGATTCACCGTAGACCCGGTCGGTGAAGGTGATCGGCACCTCCCGCACCGAGAAGCCACGCTGGAGCGCGCGCCACGTCAGCTCAATCTGGAAGCCGTAGCCGACAGCCGATATCGCCTCGAGGTCGATGGCCTCGAGGACCCGCCGGTTGAAGCACTTGAAGCCGCCCGTGAGGTCGCGGATGCCGACGCCCAGGATGGACCGGGCGTAGAGGCTCCCGCCGCGGCTGAGGAGACGGCGCTTGAGGGGCCATCCCACGGTGCCGCCGCCGCGGACCCACCGGGAGCCGAGGACCACGTCGGCGTCGGCGGCGGCGTCGAGCAGGATGGGGAGCATCGCGGGGTCGTGGCTGAAGTCCGCGTCCATCTCGAAGACGTGGGTGTAGTCCCGCTCGAGCGCCCACTGGAAGCCCGCGATGTAGGCTCGGCCCAAGCCCGCCTTCTCTGTCCGGTGCAGCACATGGATGTGGTCGTCGGCCGCCGCGCGTCCGTCGGCCGCGTCGCCGGTGCCATCGGGGGAACCGTCGTCGACGACCAGCACGTGACCGGAGGGCAACGAAGCGCGGGCCGCGTCGAGGATCCGCGGGAGGTTCTCGAGCTCGTTGTAGGTGGGGACGACGACGAGCGGGCGGGCTTTGGTCACGGTGACGCCTCCGACTTGAAGGGCCGCGGATGGTAGCGGAATCGAGATAAGAAAGTGCACCGGAACTTTCGCGCCCGTCGACCGTCGAAAGGAGTACGCCCGCGCCGGAGGTGCCATGTTCTCCCTCGACCCGAAGCTGCAGATCCTGCTGAGCGCCGTGGCGCTCGCGGCCATCCTCACGGGGATCTTCCTGCTGCCAACGCCACCACCCGTGCCGTGACCCTGTCCGCGTAGCCGGGGCGGTCCATCCGCGCGCGGAGCTCGTCGATGGCCTCGGTGGGGGGCGCGCCCAGGAGCGCGCCGGCGGCGGCGGCGACGGTCTCGGCCGTGCACGCCTCCTGGACCAGCTCCGGGAAAGCGCGCCGCCCGAGCACCAGGTTGGGGAGCGCTACGTGGGGGGTCCGCACGACGCGCCGGAGGAGCCCGGCGGTGGTCCCGCTCAGGCGGACGAGCGTGACGGTGGGGCGCCCTGCGAGCGTCGCCTCGAGGGTCGCTGTGCCCGCGCCCGCGAGCGCCACCGTCGACGCCGCGAGGGCGTCGGCGGCGTCGTCATGGAGGCGCACGTCGAGACCACATGCGGTGGTGGCGCGCTCGAGGAAGGCGCGATCGATGGTCGGCGCCACCGCGAGGTGGGCCGGGCAGCGGAGGCGAGCGACCGCCGCGAGCATGATCGGGAGGAGGCGGCGCACGCTCGGATCTCGGCTGCCGGGCAGGAGCGCCAAGGCCGCCCGGGGCGCGTGGGGCGGGGGGACGCGCTCCGCGCAGGGGTGGCCGACCCACTCGGCGGGCACGCCGCGGGCGGCGTACCAATCCGCGGCGAAGGGCAGCAGACAGCCCACCCACGACGCGTCGCGCAGCGCCTGTGCGCGCCAGGGCCTCCACGCCCAGGCCTGCGGGGGGGCGAGATACGCCACGGGCACGCCGTGGGCGCGGGCGCGGCGCAGGAGGCGGGTGTTCATCTCGGGGAAGTCGACCAGGAGCGCGGCCCGGGCGTCGGGCAGGCGGCGGCAGACACGGAGCCAGGTGCGCCGCCACTCGGGGAGGGTGGCGAGGGCCTCCGTGAGGCCATGGGCCGCGAGGTCGCGGGCGGAGCCGATGACCTCGAGCCCCGCCTGGGCCGACGCGTCTCCGCCCACGCCGAACGGCGCATCGAGGCGCGCGACGATCGGCGCCAGGCACGCGTCGCCCGAGGCCTCACCAGCGACGCAGAGAACGGACATGCCGCGGTGTACCACCGCCACCGCGCCGACGCACCCCACCCGCCCGGATGCGAAGCGCGCTACGCACCTGCGAGGCGAGCGACGCTCGAATGACGCGCAATGACGCGGCGCGTCGCCGTCTCCATCGCCGCGCCCAGCGGGGCACGCATCTTGCTGGGCACCGTCCCGACCCGACTTGCGCCCGAGGAGACTGCGGATGGCCACGGCTCAGCTCAGGAAGCTCGAAGATGTCCAGGGGGATCGCGCCGGACGGACGGCGGTGATCCTCAACGGGAACGCCAAGCGCGTCACGAGCCGGGTGCGGCGCCGGGTGGAGGAGGTGGCCCCCGAGGCCGACGTCTTCTTCACGGAGAGCCTGTCTCAGGCCGAGTTCGTGACGCGGCGCGTGCTCGATCTCGGCTACGACACGGTCGTGACGGGGGGCGGCGATGGCACGGTGACCAACACCATCGGCCAGATCGTCGCGCACCGGGAGGCCGGGGGCCACGCCCATTGCCCGCGCTTCGCCGTGCTGAAGCTCGGCACCGGCAACGGCATCGCCGACTTCCTCGGGGCCGGCGACTACTCGGGCGATCTCCAGCGGCTGGACGACTCCACCGCGCGGTCCCTCCACATGCTGCGCGTCGGCGGCCGGCGCACCACGTTTGGCGGGCTCGGCTGGGACGCCTTCATCCTGAACAACTACATTCGAATGAAGACCCAGGCGGAGCGCTTCGCCATCACGCGGTCCTTGTTCACGACCGTCGCCGGGTACCTCGTCGCGGCCATCGGCAAGTCCGTGCCGGAGCTGATGCTCCTGCGACCGAGCTGGAACGTTCGGGTCATCAACACCGGCGGGATCGGCTTCCGACTCGACAGCGCGACGGGCGAGGTCGTCGAGCGCTACGCGCCGGGGGCCGTCGTGCACGAGGGGCAGATGCGAATGGCCTGCTTCGGCACGACGCCCTACTACGGCTTCAAGCTCAAGGTGATGCCCTTCGCCGATCGCACGGCGGGCATGTTCCACCTGCGCCTCATCGACATGCACCCCCTCGCCGCCCTCGCCCGCCTGCGCAGGGCCTGGAAGGGCGAGCTCGTGCACCCCGGCGTGACCGACCTCGAGCTGTCGGCCTGTCGTCTGGAGTTCGACGGCCCGGCGCCGCTCCAGATCTCCGGCGACGGGGTCGGCGAGGCGCAGCACGTCGACATCGAGATCGATGACCCCGTGGACGTGGTGCGCTTCGGCTGACGCTGTGCTATCAAGCGCCCCTTCAATCAGGAGGTCCCCATGCGCTTGTACGGTAGCCGCATCCCGTTCATCACGCAGGACATCGTCCAGACCCTCGTGAGCCAGGAGCTCATCGAGGTCGCGCCGGCCAACGCCAGTGAGGTCGAGCTCGACGTCGAGTCGGTGCTCAAGGAGTACCTGCGGGCCGAGCGGCAGCTCACCGAGGAGGCCAAGGATATCGCCCACGGCCGCGGCCAGGACTACAGCGCGCACCAGAAGATCAAGCGACAGCTCGCCGAGCGCCGGAACTTCGGTCTCTACGAGGACTCCGTCGGCTACATCGCCCAGCAGCTCATCGAGACGCTCCTGCACACGCGGTGGGTCGAGGAGATCTACGCCGCCGACCACGACCTCCGGCGCGCCGTCGCCCCGGTGCTCCGCAAGCACATGCAGGCCGGCGACTCCCTCGACCAAGAGGTGCGCAAGCGCATCAAGAACCTGCAAGAGGGCACCGCCGACTGGGAGATCCAGTACGAGCAGACCCTCGCGCGCCTCCGCGACGCGAAGAACCTCACGGACTGACTACTCCGTCGAGTAGCGGCGCCACGCGCGCCGCGCGGCCTCGCGCTCGGCGACCTTCTTCGAGCGCCCCACCCCCGTCGCCACCGCCTCGCCGTCCACATGGAGGGTGATCTCGAACTCCTTGGCGTGGTCCGGCCCCCACTCGTCGGTGACGACGTAGCTCGGCGCCGTGCGGAAGCGGGCCTGGACGTACTCCTGCAGCGCCGTCTTGTAGTCCCGGTCGGCCAGCCCCACCTCTGCCTCGACGATCCGTGCGCCCAGGTGGGCGGAGACCAGCGCCTCCGACGCGGCCAGACCGTGGTCCAGATAGACCGCGCCCAGGACCGCCTCGTAGACATCCGAGAGCAGCGAGTCCTTGTCGCGCCCGCCGGAGAGCTCCTCGCCACGCCCCAAGCGTAGACAGGCGCCCAGGTCGAGGGTCCGCGCGACCTCGGCGAGGCTGCGCTCGTTGACGAGGCTCGCCCGCAGCCGCGAGAGGTCACCCTCGCTGGACTCCGGGTGGGCGTCCATCAGCGCGTGGGCGACCAAGAGCCCGACGACGGCGTCGCCGAGGAACTCAAGCCGCTCGTTGTGGCCCAGCGCCGAGCTGATCTCATTGGCGTAGGACTTGTGCGTGACCGCCAGCGGGAGGTGCCCGAGGGCGTCGGCGGCGTAGCCCAACCGCTGCGCCAGGTCGTCGAGCGGGGGCAGTCGGTGCCCGTCATCCATCGATTCCATCCTCCACGTGCAGCGCGCGCTCGATCCAGCCGCCGCCCAAGACTCGGTCGCCCTCGTATACGACCAACGCCTGCCCCGGCGCGACGGCCGTCTGCGGGGTCGCAAATCGGACGAGGGCGCGCTCGCCGTCGGTGACGACCTCGGCGTCGGCCCCGGCGTGGCGATAGCGGATGCGCGCCGTGACGCGACGGCCCTCGGGGGGGGCGAACCAGCGACAGCCGACCGCCTCCAGGCCCTCGGCGCTCAGGCGCTCGCGGGGCCCGACGGTGACGGTGTCCGTCGCGGCGTCGACCCGCAGCACGAAGAGCCGCTCGCGGCCGGCGACGCCGAGGCCCTTGCGCTGTCCCACCGTGAAGCGATGCACCCCTCGATGCTCTCCGATGACCTGCCCCCGTTCATCCACGATGGCACCGGGGGCAGGAGCGCGGCCGGTGATCCCCTCGACGACCGCCGCGTATCGGCCATCGGGGACGAAGCAGATGTCCTCGCTGTCGGCCTTGTCCCAGTTCGAGAGGCCCACCGCGCGCGCCTGCTCGCGGACCGCGCCCTTCTCCAGGCCCCCGAGGGGGAAGCGCACCATCGAGAGCGCCGTGGGTTCGATCCCGAAGAGGAAGTAGCTCTGGTCCTTCGCCGGATCCACCGCCTTGAAGAGCCCGTAGCCTTCGGGCGTCTCACACACCCGCGCGTAGTGCCCCGTGACGAGCCGGTCGGCGCCCAAGGCCCGGGCCCGCTCGAGGAGCGGCGCGAACTTCACGTGGTCATTGCACAACACACACGGGTTCGGCGTCAGCCCGCGAAGGTAGGCGTCGGCGAAGGGCTCGACCACCGTGCGCCGAAATACGTCGCGGTAGTCGATGGTGTAGTGGGCGATGCCCAACGTGTCGCAGACCAGGCGGGCGTCTGTGAGATCGTCCGGCGAGCAGCAGGTGCCCCCCTCCCCCGCCCGCTCCGCCGCGGTGGTGTCGCGCAGCTTCATCGTCAGCCCCACGACCTCGTGGCCCGCCTCGACCATCATCGCCGCCGCGACCGAGGAGTCCACCCCCCCGCTCATCGCCACCATCACCCGCACGCCGAGCGCTCCACGAGCCGGCCCACCACCCGCCGCAGCGTCGTTGTCAGCGCGTCGATCTCGGCGTCCGTCGTCTCCGGCCCAAGCGAGATCCGGAGCCCCTCGCGAGCCGCCCCCGGGCCCAGCCCCATCGCCAGCAGGACCGGCGACGTCTCGACCGTCCCCGCCGAGCAGGCCGAGCCGCTCGAGAGGCAGATGTCCTCCAGATCCAGGGCCGCCAGCAGCATGTCGCCCTCGGCGCCCGGGATCCGAAAGGCGAGGGTGTTGGGCAGCTCGGGGACGCCGTGCACCACCATCTCGGGGAACGCGGCGAGGATCGCGTCACGCCGTCGCCGGATGGCCGGCGCCGCCAGGAGTCGCTCGGAGACGCCGTCCGCCGCGACCCCGAAGCCAACCAGCGCCGCCACATTCTCGGTCCCGGCGCGGCGGCCTCGCTCCTGGGGGCCGCCCGCGAGGAACGGCGCCAGCGTGGTCCCCCCTCGAACCCACAGCGCGCCGGCCCCCTGCGGCCCGCCCGCCTTGTGGCTCGACACGCAGACCAGGCGCGCGCCCAGCGCCGACACGTCGACGGGGACCTTGCCGAACACCTGCACCGCGTCGCAGAGCAGCGGCGTCGGAGCCACCGCGCGGGCGACCTCGGACACGGGATAGAGGTTCCCGGTCTCGTTCTGGGCCGCCATCAGACACACCAGAGCCGTCTCCGGCTGCAGCGCCGAGACAAAGTCCGCGACCCGGACCCGGGCCTGGGCATCGACGGGCACCCGCGTGACCTGGGCGCCAGCGACCTCGAGGGCCCCGAAGACCGCTGGATGCTCCACCGCCGAGGCCACCACGTGCCCGCCACGCGGGACCATCCCGCAGACCGCGAGGTGGAGCGCCTCCGTCGCGCCGCTGGTGAAGACGAGCTCACGGGGCGCGGCACCCAACGCGCCAGCGACCGACCGTCGCGCACGCTCCACCGCCGCCCGCGCGCGCCGACCCGCCGAGTGGACGCTACTCGCGTTGCCCACCCGACCGAGCCACTCGGCCGTCGCGCGGGCGGCGGCCGGGAGCAGCGGAGCGCTGGCGTTGTGATCGAAGTACATCGGGGGCGAACCCTTGGACGGTGCGGCAGAGTCGCGACGCGGCGCGCTGCACGCGCCCGCCAACCGATCTCGGCGTTGCGAAGCCTGTCGATATCTTCTGATATCGCTGCGGCTTCGCGCCTTGAACTCGGCCGGCGGGCACGCACATCCCTTGGTCGCTTGGTCTGCCGCACCGTCCTAGGACGGTGCGGCAGAGTCGCGACGCGGCGCGCTGCACGCGCCCGCCAACCGATTTCGGCGTTGCGGAGCCTACCGATATCCTCGGATATCGCCAAGGCTTCGCGCCTTGAACTCGGCCGGCGGGCACGCACATCAC
>CAYOBQ010000150.1:0-23217 GCA_964402225.1 uncultured Nannocystaceae bacterium
CGCCGGGGCCGGGCTCGCGGGCGCGGTCTCGGCGGCGGGGGGGCGGCCTTGGCGACGGGCGGCGGCGCGGCGTCCACGACGGGCGCCGCGTCGGCCACCTTCACGGGCACAACGACGGTCGGCAATCGGTCGAGCCGCGCGACGACCCGGCGCTGGCCCCGCTCCTCGCCGATGAAGTCCAGCACGTAGGGCGCATAGCCCGGATGCGTCAGCTCCAGCGTATGGCGCACCCCGGACTCCACCGTGAGCGAGGCGCCGCGAGCCCCGGCCTGCCCATGCTCCACCCCATCGACGCGGATGGTCGCCGCCTCGGGCACCGACAGCACGACCAGGTTCGCCCGCACAGCGGAGGCAAGCCGTTCGCGCGGCGTGACCGGCGGGGGTCTCAATAGCTGCGCCACCAGGATCCCCAGAATGAGCAACAGCACCGCACCGACGGCGGTCTTCCACTGACTCCGCTCGGGCGGCGGCGGCGTCCGCGCCACCGGTGGCTCGGGCAGATCCTCCGGCGCCACGTTGATCGTGACGTCCGAGACCTCCACCAACGGCAGCGCGTTCGGAGTCGGCGTGGGCACGCCCGGGGCGCGTTGCTGCTCGCTGAAGATATCCAACGCGCCACGCATCACCCGACGCTCCAGGGCGCGTCGCTTGCCGATACGCTCGGTGAAGTTGCCGTGGAGCCAGCGGCGCACATCGGCCGTGGTCGGCAGCCCCCCCAGCTTCCGCGCCACCTCGCACAGCGCCGCCCCCACCTCCTCAGCGCTCGAGCACCGGTGCGCGGGATCCTTGGCGGTGGTCATCGCCACGATCGGATCGAAGAGCTCGCTGACGTCTTCGGCGGCCTTGGACGGCTGGGGGACCGGATGCTTGGCGATGATGTGCATCACCCGCTCCAGCGGAAGATCGCCGCAGTCCTGGGCCTTGCGACCCGTCAGCCCCTCGAAGAGGATCAGCCCCACGCAGTAGAGGTCGCTGCGGGCGTCCATCCTCCCCGTGAGCGCGTCGGGCGAGAGGTAGGAGAACTTCCCCTTCAGCGTCCCCGGCGCCGTCTCCTCCGTCTGCACCACCGACTTCGCGATGCCGAAGTCGATCAGCTTCACGTAGCCGTTGCGGTCCACCATCAGGTTGTGGGGGCTGACGTCGCGGTGCACCAGGTTGAGCGGCCCGCCGTCGGGTGTGGTCGCGACGTGCGCCGCGTGGAGCGCGTCGCAGACATCCGCCAGCATCTTGCAGAGGATCGTCGGCGGCACCCGCTCCCCACGGTCCGCCATGGTCTTGAACAGATACTTGAAGCTCTCGCCGTCGACGTACTCCATGACCATGCACAGGTCATCGTCGACGTGGTTGAACTCGATGATCTTGACGATGCCCGGGTGGTTGAGGTTCGCCACCGTCTGCGCCTCGTCGAGGAACATCCCCTTCGCGGAGTCGTGGGCGAGGAATCCGGCCCGGATCTTCTTGACGACGACCAGCCGTTGGAAGCTCTGGGCGCCGCGCTGCACGGCGAGGTAGATGTCCGCCATCCCGCCGGTGGCGAGCTGTACCAGGAGTTGGTAGCGCTTCGACGCCTCGCCGAGATCGGCGTAGACCCCCTCCGACGCGACGACGTCTTCGTCCTCGCTCATGGCTCCCGCTCCCTCGCCGGCGTGGGCCCCGACACGAACCTGGGCTCGGTGACGGGCACCAGATCCATCACCGAGTCGAGCAACCCGACGTCGAGATCGGCCATCGCCTCGAAGGTGCCCGCGTAGGCCTTGCCCTCCTCGCCCAGGGCGTAGCAGGTGGTGCCCTCGATATCGAGGAGCACGCCCGGCAGCTCGGCGTCGGCGAAGGCCTGGTGGCGCTTGACGAAGAACGGCTCGCAGCAGCAGCCGACATACGAGGTGACACCCTGGGCCTTCATCCGGCGCAGCGTATCTTGCAAGTGCTCGAAACGCACGATCGTGACCGCACAGAGACCCTTGTCGCGTGCCATGCGGTAGGCATCGCCGATCGTGCAGAGCCCACACTCTGTGCAGCCGTCGGTGAAACGGAACTCGCAATCGGGGAGCTTGGCGCAGTACGGAAGCAGCATCACAGACGCCCCGGCGAGCACGTCCGTGACACTCTGGCCGTCGGGCACGTTGACCGGGTAGATCCGATTGGCCTGCTCGACAGAGAGGCCGAGCTCGGTGTGGCTGACCTTCTCGAGGGCGAGGCGAGTCGCCTGCCAGAAGTCGTCGGGACCGAGACCGACGAGGTCGACCTCGTGTTGCTCGAAGAAGGCGAAGAGGCGCTCGCGGACCCGCGGGAACGGCGTGTCCTTCAGCCAGGCCTCCAGATCCGGCATCGCGCGCCGGGGGCTTACGAAGAAGTCCCCCGTGTAGAGCACCTGCCGCAGCGCCGACCGCTTCACGTCCACCAGCGCGTGGGTGCGCAGCAGGCCGCCGGGGCGCTTGTAGACCGATCGGAAGGAGCCCTTCGCGCCCGCCGGCTCCGCCACCGCATGGACCCACGCGTCCCCCGACACCTCCGGCAGCACCTCGCGGATCCCCTCGATCTCGTCGGTGGTGAGCTCGCCCGGGACGAAGTCGACCTCGAAGGCGTCGGCGAAGGCGGACGTCAGCGTCGCGCAGACCTCGGCTCGCGACGGCATCGGGTCCAGCAGATCTCGCAGGCAGCTCACGCGGTCGCGGGCCGTCTCGAGGCCCTTCGCCGTGAGCTTCTCGGTGGGGATGCGCAGCGCCAGGAGCATCGCCTCGACGTCGAAGTCGGTGAGCACCGTGCCCTGGTAGAGGAACGCGTCACCGTCGATGATCCCGCCGGTGCCGGAGATCTTGCGGCCATCGACCTCGATGTCGTTGCGCGGCCGGAACTGCGCCGCGACGCCCAGCCGCCGCAGCCCCGCCGCCGCCGCCTCGCAGATGCGCGCCGTCAGGCCCGCCATGCCGCCGCGTCGCACGGACTCGGGCAGATCTTTGACGGAGGCCACGAGCTCCCAGCCGACCTGGCTCGGATCGAAGTAGATCGCTCCGCCCCCCGTGAGCCGCCGGTTCACCTCGATGCCGTGAGCCTCGCAATACTCCGTGCGCACCTCCTGCGCCACGGTCTGGTGGTGTCCGACGAGGACCGCCGGGGACTCGAATTGCATGAAGCGCAGGGTGTTGGGCGAGCGCCCGTCGGCGCGAAGCTCCAAGAGCGCGCGATCGATCGCCATGTTCTCAGGCGCGTTGCGCGGCCCCGTGTCGAGTACACGCCAGCGGGGACGGGGGCTCATCCCCGACACGGGAGCGATGACATCGCCTCGAGCTGGTCGAGCGTCGCCTCCGCCATCTGGGCCCGGCTCACCGAGCCGTCGTAGTCGGCGAGTTGCTTGCGCACATTCGACACGTCCCAGGGATCGAGGGCGAAGGGGTAGCTCGAGAAGTCGAGGGGCGGGCCGTCACCGAAGGGTCGGTTGCACGAGGAGACGTCACACTCCTTGCCCGGGCAGCCGCTCGTGCGAAAGGGGATGCCGCTGTCGATGATCGCCTCGGTGCGCTGCGCGTCGTAGCCGTGATCGACGATCTGACCGTGGTCGTTGAAGGCCATGTCCTCGGGCTTCACGAAGCCCTTGTCGATGAGGTACCGCGCGAGCTGCACGCGGCGAAACTGGCCAAAGAGGACGCGTTCGGTGCCCTCCATCCGCGACCCGTCCTCGGGGTTGAAGGCGAAGAGCTGCAGACAGCCGTACTCCCCCATCGACCGGGCCCGGAACATGGTCGACACCATCTCCGCCTCGGTCTCGCCCATCCCGCAGATCAGGTGCACGCCTACGTTCTCGCGCCCGAAGACCTCGAAGGCCTGCTCGTAGACGCCCCAGTACTGGTCCCAGTCGTTGGGCCCCTTCACTCCAGAGCCGCGGGTCTGGTCGAAGACCGCCGCGGTCACGCCGTCGAGGGCGACCGTGAACCGCTCGGCCCCGGCGTCGCGCAGATCGATGAGGTCGTCCCGCGTCATCGTCGTCGGGTTCGACAGGATCGAGACCGGCACCCCGCGCAGCGCGTCCTCACGCACCCAACGCTCGCAGATGTCGAGCGTGTCGGGCCCCGATCGCTTGTGGGTGATCATCGAGATGCACATGCGCTCGAGCAGGTGCGTCTTGGATTTCGCCCGATGGATGGTCTCGGCGGTGGAGACCGTCGGCCACTCCACGCGGATGAAGCTCTTCTCGCTGTAAGCGCCCTGACGATCGCGGGCGAGGCCGCAATACGCGCAGTTGGCCGCGCACCCCTCGGGGTAGGTCAAAAGCAGGTTCAGGCAGCGCGTGTGCCCCCCGCGCTGGAAGCGCCCCGGACGCAGCCCGAGCACCATCGACGCCGCGAGGCTCATCTCGACGTACTCAGGGCTGCGCCGCACGCCGTCCTTGGGCGCCGCCGGGCTCGCGAAGTCTTGCGGATCGTGGATCCCAACCAGGCCGTCCATCAGTCTCTCCTCAAGCGTAGTACTCGTCGAAGGCGACCCAGCCGCGCCGCATCGCGCGCACCAGCTCCTCTTCGGGTCCGGCCCAGGCCGCCGCTTGCTCCCGGCGTCTCGCGGCCGCGTGGGCCAGGCTCGGCCCGACCATCTCGCTGGCCTCCTCGACGTACTCGTCGAGGACATCCAGATCTCCCGAGACAGCAGCCTCACCAGCGGCGCGACCGGCGAGCTCACCACACTGGACGGCGTTCGGGATCCCCGCCCCCGTCATCGGGTGGCATTGGCCGGCCGCGTCGCCCACCAACAACACGTTGCCCCGCCGCAGCGGGGTGATCATCCCGCCGACCGGGAGCGGCCCCGCCGTACGCTCCAGGACGCCGGGCTCGACGACCCCCGCGGCGACGACCTCTTCCACGAACCGCGCGAGGGCCGCGGATGGGAGCACGCCAGCGTCCTTCGCCACGCCGATACCGACGTTGGCGACCTCGCCGCGTGGAAAGACCCAGCCGTAGCCCCCGGGCAGATAGCGACGGAAGTAGCACTCCGTCGTCGTCAACGGGGCGGTCAGCCGCATCAGGTGCTGGAGCGCGTTGACGTAGGCGACCTCTCCGCCGCCGGTCCACTCGCGCACCCGAGAGCGAGGTCCGTCGGCGCCGATGATCACCCTCGCTCGAACCCGCCGCGCCCCGTCAGGGCCCTCGAGGCGGGCGACGCCGTCGGTCAGCTCCACGAGCCGCGTCGAGAGGAGGTACTCCGCCCCGGCATCTACCGCCGCCTCGGCGAGCTGTTGGTCGAAGAGGTCGCGGCGCACGATGGCGCCCCGCGAGTCCATCCGGTCGACGTGCCCGCCGGGCAGATGCGTGCGCATCGCCTCGATCGGCTGCGCCACCACCTCCGACGGTCGCGGCAGAAAGGCCAGCGTAGGCAAGGGCACGTGCTCGGCGCATTGGACGGGGACGCCGACCTCTCTTCGCCGGTCGACGACCAAGACGCGGGCCCCCTCGGCTGCGGCGAAGCGCGCGGCGGTGCTCCCGGCGGGGCCCGCCCCCACGACGAGCACGTCCCACTCGACGTCGACCCCCATCGGGCTCACAACCCCTGAAAATCGAGGGAGCAGCACATCCCGGAGCGGCCGAAGCTCAACCCCAGGGCGCTCGCCAGCCCGACGATGCCCTCCGCCGGGTAGGCGATGCCGTTGAGCCCCGCCTTCACGGCCAGCTCGTCGGTGCGCAGCTTGTGGTCACCGTAGGGGCGCTCACACCCCAGCAGAATATTCGTCGTCGGCAGCTTCAAGCGCGCGGCACGAAAGATCTCGCCCATCTCCTCGGGAGCGGGCGGCGTCACGTCCACCATCGGAGTGTTCAGCAACGGCTGGAGCCCGACCAGGACCAGCGAGCTCACGGGGTAGCGCGAGATGAGCTCCAAGGCATCGTACTCGCCGCGGATCTGGCCGTAGTACAGCCCCATCACGATGTGGGGCGACAGCGGCAGGCCTTCGGCGGAGAGGCAATCCAGCGTGCGCTCGTAGTCGGCGGTCGACGCCCAGTCGAGGTGGTAGACCTCCTTGACGGTGCGATCGTCGCCGATGATGTCGAGCATCACCGAGTCGACCCCCACCCAAGCGAGCCCCTTCGCGATGGCCTCGTCCGCGTACCCGACGTGCACCAGGACGCGGAGACCGAGCTCCTCTTTGATGCGCTTCATCATCGGGAAGAACGGCTCCATCCGCACGACGTTGTGCAGATCGGAGCCGCCGCTCACCAACAACCCACCGGAGCCCTTCGCGACCTGTGCCTCGGCGGCGGCCCACAGCGCCTCGGGCGTGCGCGCCGGATCCATCGGGCGCAGCACGTGCGTCTTGCAGTGGTCGCATTGCAGGGCGCACTTGGGCCCCGTGATGGACACCGCCGCAAACGAGCAGGACCCGCAATTCGAGAACTCATCGGTCTCGTACGCCTTGATCGCCGGGGCGTAGAAGCTGATGCGGTTGTCGAAGTTGCGACGTCGGATGTCGAACGCCTCCTGGAAGCGCTCGGGGATGTCGGCGTCGTAGTCTGTCTCGTCCAGATCGAGGACATCCCATTGCGGCTCGGGATCCGGCCGCGTGGGGTCGACGATGGTGACGAGATCAGATGAAGAGGGTGATCTTCGAGTCACTGGCGTTGCCAAGGTAGGCGGCGACACCGCCGTAGGTGATGTCGTCCCAGAGCTCGTCGCGGGTGATGCCCATGATGCCCATCGACATCTGGCAGGCGATCATCTCGACCTCGAGCTCACGCGCCAGCTCGATGAGCTCCGGCAGCGTCTGGACGTTGTGCTTCTTCATCAGCGTCTTGAAGAAGAGCGGGCCCATGCCGAGCATGTTCAGCCGCGAGGTGCCGACCGTCTCGGCGCTGCCGGGCAACATCATGCCGATCATCTTCTCGGGCAGCGTCTTCTTGGCGTAGGTGGTCTTCTTCTTGAGCGCCGTGAGGCCCCAGAAGGTGAAGAAGATCGAGGCCTCCATGCCCATCGCGACGGCGCCGGTCGTGATGATGAAGGCGGCGATGAGCCGGTCGAAGTCGCCGCTGAAGCAGACCACCGTCACGTTGTCGCCAGCGGTGGCCTCTTCGACCTCCGTCAGCCGCTCGAAGGCCTCCTCGACGCGGGCCTCGATGGCCGCCATGCGGGTGTCGATCTTGCCGTCGATCACCTTCTCGAGGATCTCCATGAACCCCTCCGGCATCCCGGTGGGGAACTCGAGGACCTCGCTCGACTCCTTGGTGGCTAGCTCACCCATGATGACCTCCCTTTCTGGTGTCTCTGACCAGGACTGTCTACTTGGACTGGATGACCGCCGTCATCACGTCTCCAGCGTTGAACTCGACGATCGGGTTCTTGGTCTTTTTGGACCAGGCGCGCACGTCCGCCTCGAAGGCCGGATCTGTCGCCTCGACGAAGAGCGTCTGACCCGTGTTCAGCTTCTTGACCGCCTTGCTGATCTTCACGATCGGGATGGGACAGTTGAGTCCCTTGCAGTCGAGGTTCACGTCAGCCATCTCAATTCTCCCTGTTCATTCTAGCGCGAGCGTTACGCCGACGCTTCGTCTTCTGAGTCCAGGTCCATCGCCTCGGCGACCAGGTCGACGAGGTCACGGACGATGATCTTCCCTTCGTTCCCGGACGTCTTCACGGCGTCGGCGAACATCGTCATATCCTTCGGGCACGCGACGATGAAGGACTCGACACCGAGCGTCATCGCCTCGTTCATCCGGTTCTCGCTCGGACGCTCGGTGATGCTGTCGGGGTCGGGCATCCATACGCGCCCGCCGCCGGCTCCGCAACAGAACGAGTTGTCCCGGTTGCGCGGCATCTCCACCAGCGTGGCGCCGCACGCTTCGACCACGTCCCGCGGGGCGTCGTAGATCCCGTTGTAGCGGCCGAGGTAGCACGGGTCGTGGTAGGTCACCTTGCCCGAGAGCTTGTTGGGCAGCTCGATCGTCCCCTCGCGGATGAGGTCGAGGAGCAGCGTCGAGTAGTGGTGCACCTCGTACTCCCCACCGAACTGTGGGTACTCGTTGACGAGGGTGTTGTAGGTGTGGGGATCCGTCGTGAGGATCCGCTTGAAGTCGCACTTCGCGAGCTGCTCCATGTTGTCGGTGACGAGCACCTCGAACAGGCCCTCCTCGCCGACGCGACGGACATCGTTGCCCGCGGACTTCTCGTTCTTGTGCAGCAGACCGAAGCTGACGCCGGCCTTGTGCAGGATCTTGGCGAGGTTCCGCGTGCTGTCCTGGCAGGCCTGGTTGTAGGAGGCGAAGTCGCCCACGAACCACACGAAGTCGACGGCCTCCTTCTGGGCGTCGGGGATCTTGAAGTCCAGGGCCTTGGCCCACTTGGCGCGCTTGCGCGGGGACTCACCGAAGGAGTTGCCCTTCTCGTCGAGGCCACGCAGGGCATCTTGGAGTTGGTCGTCGAGCTGGCCCTGGTCGATGAGGGCGCGGCGCATCTGGACGATGTCCACCACGTGCTCGATGCCGACCGGACAGGCTTCGACGCAGGCCCGGCAGGTGGTGCAGGCCCACAGCGTCTCGGCCTTGATGTAGCCGCCGGCGATGGGCGCGTCGGCCTCGGCAGCGTTGCGCGAGAAGCCGAGCCACTCACCGAGACCGGCGCTCCGGTTGGCGTGCTCGCGCAGATCGAGGATGAGGTCACGCGGGGACAGGGGTGCGTTCGTCGTACGCGCCGGGCACGCCTCGTGGCAACGCCCGCACTTGGTGCAGGCGTCGAACGCCAGGAGTTGCCGCCAACTGAAGTCCTCGGTGACCTTGATGCCCGTCGTGCCGTCCTCGGCGCGGGGCAGCGCGATGGCCGCCATCTTGTCGACCGAGACGAGGCTGACGACGTCGGTGACGACGTGCATCGCCTTCGAGTTCGGCAGGTACGCGATGAACCCGAAGACCGCGACCACGTGACTCCACCACGCGACCTGGAAGAAGGTCTCACCGTTCATCACGGCGCTACCGGCGGCGGCCAACGCCCAACCGACGAAAGACCACTTCTCGAACTCCGGGCCGTTGTCGGCGATTCGCGCGCCCTCGATGAGGAAGCCGCTGACGGCGATGAAGAGGAGCAACCAGATGAACAGCGCGTCGCCCTTCTTGTAGGACGAGCGGTCGTACTCCCCGGCCTCCAGGTCGACGCGGTCGTACTCGAGCTTCTTCAGCCCGAAGGACGCTCGGCGCACGACCATCATCAGCAGCCCGATGATGAACAGGAGTCCCCACAGGTCCATCGCCAGCGAGAACCAGAGGTAGAAGTCGCCCACCAGGATCTTCGCATCGGGTCCGAGGGCGATCTGGATCATGTCCTCGTCGATGGCGACGATCGTCGTCCCGACGAGCAGGACCATGAAGCCCCAAAAGACCAGGAAGTGGGCGACGCCGGCGAAGCCGTCGCGCTTCTTCAGGGTGCTGTGTGCCGCGATGACGCCGAGGGCGTCCTTCAGGCGCGGCACCAGCGGTGAGAGTCGGTCCGCGGCGCGCCCCCGCATGTACTTCTTGTACTGCTTGAACGCGCCGAAGAGGAAGACGCCGATGGTGGCGAAGGCGATGATGTAGAACGCCCACTTCATCATCGGACTGAAGGTGCGAAACACCTCGCGCTCGACCCGCGCCGGGGTCTCCGCCAAGGCGGGGAACGCGACGAGCAGGACGCCGAGCGCGCTGAGAATCGAGGCGAAGTGCCGCTTCATCAGTCGAGCGCCTCGGTGAGCTCCTCGGCGACCTCGTAGAGGTCGGCGACGAGGCCGTAGTGGGCCACGCCGAAGATCGGCGCGTTCTTGTCGGTGTTCACGGCGACGATCGTCGCCGAGCCCTTCATGCCTTCGAGGTGCTCCGGCGCGCCGGAGATGCCGAGGGCGATGTAGAGCTTCGGCGTGACCTTCAGCCCCGACTTGCCGATCTGCCGGCTCTTGGGGAGCCAACCGGCGTCGATGATCGGACGAGACGCCGCGACCTGCGCGCCCATGGCCTCGGCCAGCTCGTTGGCGACCTCGACCCCGTCCTCGCTGCCGATGCCGCGACCGATGGCGATCAGGACCTCCTCGGCGGTGATGTCCACGTCCCCCGCCTCGGGCTGCACGAGCCCCTTGAAGCGGATGCGTCCGTCGACGCCGGGGGCGGCGACGTCCGAGGTCGTCGGGCTGCCGGCGATCTTGCCGGCGTCGGCGCTCATCGCCCCCGCCGCCATGGCGACGAAGCACGGGCCAGCGCCGAGATCGATGGTGGCGTTCATCTTGCCGCCGTAGACCTGGGCGGTGACCTTGGTGGTCGCGCCGCCGCTGATCTCCACCGCGGACACGGCCAACGGGTTGTCGCTGGTGCAGGCCACGACGCTCGCGAGATCCATGCCCATCGCCGTGTGGCCGATGAGCGTGGTGCGCGGGGTGACGGTCTCGAGGATGCAACGCAGCGCCGCGGTGTGCGACTCCGGGTTGAACTCGGTGAAGGCGTCGCCCGACACGCGGTAGACGGTGTCGGCGGCGCCGAGCTGACCGACCATGGCGTCGGTCCCGCCGATGAGGGCGGCGAAGCAGCTCCCGCCGTTCTCGGCGGCGACCTTGCGGCCGGCGGCCAGCATCTCGAACGTGATGTCTGCGATCTCGCCGCCGAGGTGCTCGACGACTACGAGGACGTTGGCGCTCACGACAGCACCCCCTTCTGCTTCAGGATGTCCACCAACGCGTCCACGCCGCTGAGCATCTCCGCGCCGGCCCCGGTCTCGGGGGGCGCCATCGCGGACACCTTCGAGAGGGCGTCCGCCGCGTCGTCGACGTCAATCTCGTCGATCTTGGCCGACTGCTGGATCTGCCGGACCTTGGAGACCGGCACGTAGCGGGGCGTCTGCCGCGCCGCCTGGATGCCGAGGACGGCGGGGGTGTCGATCTCGAAGGACCCCATCACGCCGCCGGCGTACTCCTTGCTCAGCGTGATCGTGTTGCCGGCGACCTGCAGCGCGCTGACGACGCTCATCGTCGGCTCGTTGAGCATCGCCGCCACCATCGGGCCGATCTGGCCGTCGCGGTCATCGCAGCCCTGGACCCCGGTGAGGACCAGGTCGTGGGGGATGTCGGCGATGGCGCCCGCGAAGAGCTTCGCGAGGCCGTAGTTGCCGTCCATCTCCTCGGGCTCGGGGCCGGTGAGCTTGATCACCTTGTCGGCGCCCTTCGCCAGGGCGGTGTAGAGGATCTTGTCGACCCCCTCGCCGTCGAGGGCGATGACCGTCACCGAGCCGCCGCCGGCCTCCTTGAGGCAGATCGCCTCCTCGAGGGCGTGGTCGTCGAACTCGTTGAGCTTGATCTCCGTCTCGTCGGGATCGAGGCCCGTGCCGTCGTCGTTGAGCTCCAGATCCTCGACGAGGTCTGGAACCATCTTCATGGGTACGATGATTCGCATCCGTTGCCTACTCCATGCTCTGGTCGAGGATCTCGATGATGTCGAGGACCTCGAGCTTGCCGTCGTTTCCGGTTGACTTGACCGCGTCCTCGAAGCGCGAGACCTCGTAGGGGCAGCACACGGCCAGGACGTCCGCCCCGACCTCGACCGCCTCGCGGACGCGGTTCTCCGAGAGACGCTCGGAGACGTGGTCGGCGCAGAAGCCGTCCAGCCACATCCCGCCGCCGCCACCGCCGCAGCAGTAGCCCATCTGGCGGTTGCGGTACATCTCGACCAGCTCCAGCCCGGGGACCGCCTCGAGCAGGTTGCGGGGCGCCTCGTACTCGCCGTTGTGGCGGCCGAGGTAGCAGGGGTCGTGGAAGGTCACCTTCTTGGCGAAGGGCTTCGTCAGCCGCGCCTTGAACTCGTCGAGCTTCGCCGCCAGGAACTGCGTGTAGTGGTCGACGTCGTAGGTGCCGCCCTGGGCGGGGTACTTGTGCTTGATCGCGTTGTAGGCGTGGGGCCCGCTGACCACGATCTTGTTGAACTCGTACTTCCCGAACTGCTCGATGTTGTGCTCGGCCATCATCTCGTAGAGGCCGGGCTCCCCCGCGATTTGCTGGGAGTCACCGTCGGTCCACTCGTCCTTGCCGAGGATGCCGAAGGAGACGCCGAGCCGGTCGAAGACCCGGGCCATCGCCTTGGCGGCGTCGCGACCGCGGTCGTGGTAGGCGAAGAAGTCGCCCACGAACCACAGCACATCGACGGGGGCCGAGTTCTTGGGGAGGAGCTGGATGTCGACGCCGGCGTCCTTGGTCCACTTGGGACGCTTGCGGGCCGACTCGCCCATCGGGTTCCCGTACTCCGCGACGTTGCGGAACATGTCCTGCAACTCGTCGGGCACGTTGGTCCCCTCGAGGACCGCGGCGGCGCGGGCGGCCGGCATGATCTTCATCATGTCGACCTCCTTGGGGCACACGCGCAGACAGTGACGACACGTCGTGCACAGCCACATATCGGCGCTCGAGAACAAGTCCATGCCGGTCTGCAGCCGTCGGAAGATCTTCCGCGGGCCGTAGTCGCCACCGGAGGCATCGACGGGACACACACCGACGCACTGGGCACATTGGTAGCACCAGCCCATCGACTCGGCGCCGGGCACGGCCGTCACCTTCTCGATGTTCTCGGGGGTGTAGGCCGTGATCTCCCGGGCGTTGTACATCCGGTTCCAGTGACCGGAGATGTCGACCCCCTCGACGACCAAGTGGTCTTTCTCGTGGTAGGACTCGTCCCGGACTCGGGGCCTATTCGAAGTGTGCGCCTTGTAACCCATGCCTACTTTCTCCGCTCGGCCGTCTGCTGGGCGAGCTGTTTCACGCCGAGCATCCGTCGCGTGAGGTCGGGGAGCTCCGGTAGGAACCGGTTGAACTCCTGTGAGATCTTCAAGCGATAGACCGTGTACATATAGATGGCGTGCGTGCACGCCAGAAAGACATCCGTCCCGAGGAGCCCGCGGCCGAGCCGTGTGTAGCCCGCGGCCAGACCGTCGGCCGTCACCATCGCCGTGGCGTGGCCGATCTTCTCGTAGACCGCCCCGGCCGAGTCCCCCGTGAGATCCATCCCCGCGTCCCCCAGCATGCGCAGCGCGCCGCTGTTGGTCTCCGGGTCCCAGATCCACTGGCACCACAGCCAGTTCCGCTCGGGATCGGTGAAGTGCAGCAGCTCACTGGCCAGCGAGCGCATGCGGCGCTCGGAGAAGCCGGGGAGCCCCGCGAGGAAGGCGTCGAGGCGAGCGCCGATGGGCCCTTCCCCGTAGAGCAGGCCGCGCACTTCCTCCCGCACCTTCTCGATCCCGTGGGCACGGACCAACGCCTTCCCCCGCCGCCGCACCGAGAACATCATGCGGCAGAGGCGGTCGAAGCCGTCGGCATCGAGGGTCTCGATCTGAACGGGTCCGAGCAGCCCACGAAAGATCTCCACCTTCTGCTCGAGCAGCGCGCCGGTGCGCTCGAGGTCCTCGGAGGACGCGTACTTCGTCGCCTCCTTGAGCAGCTCACGGGCCGTCGTCGTGTCGACGACCTCGAGCAGCTCGGGCGGGACGCCGGGCGCGGCCTCGTCGGGCGGTGGAGTCTGTTGGGCCATCACGTCGTCGTCCCTCGGAGGCTCAGGAATTCTTCCGGACGTAGGACGCCGCCCTGATGGCAGCGAGACCCGCCGCCGAGACCGCGTCCTCGATGTCCCCGGGGCCCGTCGCCGTTCCGGCCACGTAGATCCCCTCGCGGGTGGTCGAGACGGTGTTCATGCAGCCGTCGGTGGTCTGGATGTAGCCGTGGCTCTCGAGGGGGAGCTCGAACATCTCCGCCATCGCCTTGGTGCCCTCGCTGGGCTCCATGCCGACGGAGAGGACGACGACGTCCATCTCCACCTCGACGGGACGGCCCATCGTGGTGTCCTCACCCTTGACGACGAGCTGCTCACCGCGGCGCGTGACCTCGGTGACGATGCCGCGGACGAAGTTGACGTTGTGCTCCTCCTGGGCCTTCCAGTAGAGCTCGTCCTCCCAGAAACCGTAGGCGCGCAGGTCGATGTAGAACACAAAGACCCGGCAATCGGAGCCGAAGGCCTCGCGGATCTCGATGGCCTGCTTGCAGGCGATGCCGCAGCACACCTTGGAGCACCACTGGTTCCCGATCTGACGATCGCGGCTACCGACGCACTGGATGAAGCACACGCTCTTGGGCGCCTTGCCCGTCGAGGGCCGGATGAAGTTGCCGGCCTTGAACATGCGCTCGGCGTCGACGAGCGTGATCACGTCGTCGAACTCGTAGTAGCCGTACTTCTGGGTCTCGTCCCCGGGATCGAAGTGCTTGAAGCCGGTGGAGACGATCGCCGCTCCGACCTCCATCTGCTCGGGGCCCTTGGGACCCTCGAGCACGACCTCCAGGTTGGGCGGCGTGCCCTTCGCGGCGACCACCGTCGTCTCGGTGCGCACGTCGACGAGATCGCTCTCCGTCACGGCGCCGATGACCGGCGCGAAGGCCTTCACGGGCGAGGCCATGTCCGGCGTGAGGGCCGCGTAGTCCTCGTGGATCGGGGCGCCGCCGAGGGTGCCCTGCTTCTCCACGAGCACGCTCGAGAACCCCAAGTCGGCCAGGCTGCGTGAGGCTTCTAGACCCGCGGGTCCGCCCCCGATGATCAGGATGGGCTTCGTACTCATTCTCAGACGTCCTCCCAGGTCATGAATTCCATGTCGCCCGCGTTGATCTTGGTCGTCTCGACCTCGAACTCATCCCAGGCCTTGTCACCGTCGATGCCCATCTTGGCGAGGGTCGGGCGATGGTCGACGCCGTGCCAGTGGAGTTGGGCCACCTTGTAGGGGTGGGCGCCCATCGCGATGGCGGCGAACTGACAGTCCGCCATCACCGCGACGCCCACGTTCATTCCGTGGCCCTGGGCGGCGAACTGGCTCTTGTCGAGCGTCGTCAGGCAACCCGTATCGTGGGCCAGCACGAGGTCCGGATTGACCTCTTCCATCATGCGCTCGATCTTGCGCCGCGTCGCGAAGGACCGCGTGAAGTCCCGGCTCACCAGGATGTGGCGGAAGCCGAAGCCGCAGCAGTCGTGCCACGTCGAGTAATCCCCGACCGTCGCGCCGAGGTCCTCGGCGATGGCCGTCACGACCGCGGTGCGCTGCCCGCTGAGGTAGTCCGCGTCGTAGATCGCGTCCTCCGGGATCAGCTTGTGGTAGTGGCACGCCGGGTGGACGGTGACCGTGATGTTGCTCATGTCCACGACCTGGCGCTTCACCACCTCCTTGCGGATCGCGTAGATCCACTCGGAGTAGTGCACCACCTCCTCCGGGAAGACGACCGGCAGCTTCAGCTTGTCCATCACCCGCTTGAGCTTCTCGCGGAGCTCGGGGTGGTGGAGGATCTCCTCACGGACATCCTTGTAGTGGCCGTAGCTCGTCCCACAGTGGATCAACGGGAAGTACCCGTCCTTGTGAGCCTCGGCGAAGTTGCGCACGCCCACGGCGGCCTGGGCCACCGGGTTCGAGGTCTGCGAGGCGTAGTAGTTCCACGCCGTGCAGGAGGTCTGGTTCTTCGGATCGAAGTAGTCGAGCCCGAGCTGACGCTGGATCCAGAGGATCGAGACCGGGTAGCCCGGGATGTGCCCACACTGCCCGCAGGACTTGTGGTGCCACATCTTGTCGAGGGGGATCTTCTTCATCCGCCCCGTCTTCGTGGGGACCTCCGCGTAGGGCCCCTCGATGCGGCTGACGATGAGCTCACCCTTGGCCTCGAGCTCGAAGAGCTCGTCTTTGTAATACTTCTTCGGGATCTTCTTTTCCCGGGTCTTGGGATCGCTGATGACATAGACCCGCTTGCTGGCCGGGAGCGGTGCCCCCGGCGTCGGCGCAGACTGGTCGGTCGCGTTCAGCTCACTCATCCCCTACTCCCTTCGTCCGGCACGCAGCCGGGCCCCACGGTGGTCAGATGACACACTCGATTTCGTCGATGTCGAAGCCATGCTCGTCGAGGAGCTCTTCCATCACCTCTTCGAGGATCAAGTAGCTCGACTCGTCGATCTTCTCGATCATCTCCAGGTTCCCCGTGAGCTTCCAGATCAGGTAGAGCTCGACACGGGTCTTCTCGCTCACGTCCCAGGCCAGCTCAAGCGTGTGCAGCGTGTCCGCCGGGATGGCGCGCCGCCAGGTGTCGAGGTTGTTGGACACGCGCTCTACGTCGGGCCCCCAGTCGGGGAAGAAGTCGGGCTGGAGCATGTCCGGCGCCACCTGGGTGCCGGTCGACATCACCTTGTAGATGACGCGGCTGTACGCCTTGAGCGCCTCCTTGGCGGAGCTCAGACCGTTGTTGACGGCGACCTCGCGCATCACGGTGATGATCCCGCCGGGGCTGTTCTCCCGGGGGCACCGCGTGCAGGAGAAGCACTGGGAGCAGTCCCAGACCGAGTCGTGCATGAGCTCGTAGAAGCTGTGCACGTCCTCGCGGGCCATCACCTGCGCATACACCCGTGGGCTGAAGTCGTAGAACCGCGCCGAGGGGCACGAAGCCACACAGATGCCACACTCGTAGCAGCCGTGTAGGACGTTGTGGTAGCGCATGTCCGCGCGCACCTCGTCGAAGAGCCGCTGCTTCTCCTCGTACGGGACGTCCTGGTACTTCGCGTCAGCGTAAAACGGTTGCATGAACTGGCTTTCCTCCCAGACGGCCTATTCGCCGTCGTAGCCTTCGCAGTGGATGCACGCCGTGAAGTCGTGATCCGCCATGTACGCGTCGATCTCCGGGATGGCGTCGGCGCCCTTCTTCAGCTCGTCCTTCGCGGTGGCGGGGTCCGCGGGCTTCAGCCGCGCGAGCCAGCCATCCTTGTAGGGGCTGCGGTTGAGCAGCGTCGCGTCACCCTCGACGGTCTCGTTCTTGGCGACGACCTCGGCGGTGAACGGGGCCTTCACGGGCCCCACCCACTTGCCGCTCTCGACCGTGGCCAGGCTCTTGCCGGCCTTCACGGTCTTGCCGACCTTCTTGATTCGACAGTGAATGACGGCGCCGGCCATCGACTGGGCGAGATCGGTCATGCCCAGATCGAAGGTCCCGTCGTCGTTCTCGCGCAGCCAGACGTTCGACCCGGTGTGGAAGTACAGGTCGTCGGGGATGTCGCAGCCTTTGTGGGTCGCCATCTAGTCTCTAAGCTCCGTGCTTGTCGTTTTTGGGAACCGAGCAACCCCTCAGAACGTGAGGACGATGTCGGCTTCGAGGCATTCCTCTACCATGTAGGCTGCGCCCACGACACCGTCACACTCGGGGATCAGATCGTCTTCGGTCATGCCGTGAAGCTGGAGCGCCGCCGAGCACACGTACATCTTCACGTCCGCTTCCTTGGCCTCGCGGATGAAGTCGATGATGAGCTTGCCGCCCTCCTTGGCCATGAGGTCCTCGGCCACGCCCTTCTTCATCAGGAGGACGCCGTCGATCTGGAAGACGATCTGCGCCTCGCAGTCCATGCACGCCGCCATCGTGGACATGTAGATCGGGGTCGCGCAGCGCTGGGGCGTCTGCGGCCCGGACGTCATGAACACAAACATCGAGCCGTCGTCGTCGTCGTCCGCCATTACTTCCTCGTGGTCAGATTGTCGCCGGATAGGGTTTCATTTGGTCAAAGCAACTTGCGGGCCAACCGCCCTCCTACCCGGTTGGGGAGGGTGGCTCGGACGAAAGGGTGGGGCGACCGCGACCTGGAGGTCAAGGTATGAATCTATTTTCCCGGGGGACTGCGTCTTAAACTGACGGAACATGTACCAACAACGTGAATCATTGAAAACGACACATCAATTTCGAGTCATTGACACCGGCCTGAGAAGCGGTCGCTGGAACGTCGCCTTCGATCAGGCGCTCGTCGACGCCCGGGCCGAAGGGACGATCCCGGATACGATCCGCTTCCTGCGCTTCGAGCCGACGGCGCTGGTCGGGGTGCACCAGTTCCTCAGCCACGAGGTGCGCCAGGGCTACTGTGCGGCCCACGGCATCGAGCTCGCGCGTCGCATCACGGGGGGCGGCGGGATCTACTTCGACGAGGGTCAGCTCGGCTGGGAGCTGGTCTTCGATCGGCGCACCTTGGGCGTTCGAGACCTCGCCACCCTTACGCGGCGCATCTGCGAGGCCGCCTCGGACGGCCTTCGTCGGCTCGGCGTCCCGGCACGTTTCAGGCCGCGCAACGACATCGAGGTCGACGGCCGCAAGATCAGCGGGACGGGCGGTATCTTCGACGGGGACGTCGTCTTCTACCAGGGCACCCTGCTGATCGACTTCGACGCCGCCGACATGATCGCCGCCCTCAAGGTGCCCGTCTCGAAGCTCGCCAAGCGCGATCTCGACTCTGCGCGCCAGCGCGTCGTCACGATGCGCGAGGTGTTGGGCTCGGTCCCCGACCTGCCAACTATCCAGGCCGCGCTCCTCTCCGGGCTCGCCGATGGGCTCGGGATCGAGCCCGTCTGGGGCGAGGTCAGCGACGCCGAGTTGGCCCTGGCGCAGGCGCTGCACACCGACGAGCTCGGCACCGACGAGTTCGTCTACGGTCTCGACGCGCCGGAGGTCGAGGACGGGCTCGTGAGCGCGACGCTCCTCTGCCCCGGTGGCGCGCTTCGGGCCGATGTGCGGCTCGAAGGACCCAACCTCGAGCTCGTCCGTGAGGTGCTCGTCACGGGGGACTTCTTCGTAACGCCCACGCGGCTCGTCTTTGACCTCGAGGCGTCGTTGCGGGGGCTGCGCACCGACGAGGTCGGGCCCGCGATCGACGCCTTCTTCGCCGCCGGCGACTTCGACTTGCTGGCGTTGACGCCGGCGGACTTCCGGGGGGTGGTGGAGGCGGCGCTTGGTCAGCTCACCTTCGTCGCCGGAGGCCACCGGCTGCGGGGCCACCTGATCGGGCAGCCACCGGGAGAGGGCCCGACGCTGATCTTCTTGCATGACGCGCTCGGGTGCGCGCGCACGTGGAGAGACGTGCCCCACAAGCTGGCGAGCGCCACCGGCTGCGGCGCCTTCGTCTACGACCGGCGAGGCTCGGGGGACTCGGATCCCCTGGCGCCGCCCTTCGACCCCGACTACCTGCGCCACGAGGCGCTACAAACGCTGCCTGGCGCCCTCGACGCCGCGGGCGTGACGGACGCCATCCTGGTCGGCCACAGCGACGGGGGGACGATCGCGCTCGCCTTCGCGGCGGCGCACCCCGACCGCGTGCGGGGCGTCGTGACGCTGGCGGCCCACCTGTTTCGCGAGCGACGGACGCTCGACACGATCGAGCGCTACGTCGATGAGTTCGAGCGCGGTGACCTGGCGGAGCGCCTGGCCCGCTACCACGGGCGGCGGGTGGAGCAGACGTTTCGACGACTGGAGACCGTCTGGCTCGGGGGTGGTCTGGGCGATTGGGGGTTGACGGAGGCGCTGCCGCAGGTGGGTTGCCCGGTGCTGGCGATCCACGGGGCGGAGGACGAGTTCTTCTCCTACGCTCAGCTCGACGCGCTCGAGGCGGCGGTGGCGGGGCCGGTCCGGGCGCTCCGGCTGGAGCGCTGCGGCCACGCCCCTCATCACCAAAGACGCCGGCGCGTCCGGCGAGAAATCGTTGAATTCGTAACCTCGCTCAAACGTCACAGTCGGGTGCAACGCATCCCAACATGATAAAACACCAGGATGCGCATCATGAGGCGACGCGCGGGCTTGCCGTCCTGGCACGCTCGGTGCTAAGCCCCCCCCCCGAAGTGCCACCGATAGCGCTGCGAAAGGGATCCGAAATGAACAGCTTCCTCACCCCCCATCGTCTCCTGAGTGGCTTGGCGGCCGTGCTCGTGCTCGCCTTCGCCGGCACCGCGGTGGCTGACGAACTGCCGGATCCCCGCGGCAAGTGGGCCCACGGCAACGACGTCCTCGAGTTCACCGGCAAGAACGTCAAGCGCGGTCGCTACACCGTCGAGGTCGACTACATGGGGATGCGCGTCAGCTCCCGCGGTCGCTGGATGCAGACCGAGCCCGGCCTGCTCGTCTGGAAGCTCACTGACATCAACATCGGCGGCGCCCCCGGCGACAGCATGATGCTCCCCAAGGCCGGCGACTTCATGTACGGCCTCTTCAAGCGCAACGCCCCGGACAAGCTCAAGCTCTTCTACGTCATGAAGGGCTTCAGCACGAAGCAGAAGTCCGACCAGCCGCCCCCGGCGGACCTCGCGGGTGGGACCGACTACCTCAACAAGGCCCCCGCCAAATGAACCGCCTCTTCCTGCCCGTCGCCATCTCGACCCTCGCCGGCTGCGGCGTGATGGAGTCGATGATGACGAAGTCGATCGACAAGACCGCCGGGGCCACGGTCACCGGCGTCAGCGGCGACCTCGAGGTGCGACGGCTGGGCGACGACGGCAACTCCTTCGCCGTCGCGCCCAAGAAGGGTGACGTCCTGAAGACGGCGGACCTGGTCCTCGGCTCCGACGCCGAGGGGGGGTCCGTCTCGGTGGCCCTCGACGGCGACAAGGCGAGCGCCCGCTTCGATGAGGCCGACTGGGTCCTGCGCAGCCCGCTGGGCAAGTGCACCGACGACTTCGTCGCCATCGTCGAGTTGGGCAACGTCGTGATCTCGATCAAGGACGTCGACGACCGCACCTACACCTTCAGCGACACGAACAAGAACAGCGTGGTCGCAGAGGAGGGCGCTGTCGGCGCCTTCATCGGCGTCGACGACGACGGCCTCACGGTCATCGTGCGCACCGGTGAGGTCACCGTGACCAACGAACGCAGCGAGCTCGAGATCGTGGTACACGCCGGCGAAGGCATCCGCGTCGATGGGGAGGGCAAGGCCAGCCCCCACGAGGGGAAGGCCGACATCACGTGGCAGGTTTCGGCCGCCACGAAGGGGATCGAACGATGAAGAAGTGGATTGTGCTCGGCGTGGTGATCATCGGCGCTGCGGTCGTCGGCCTCAACTGGCAGACCATCATGACCGGCTTCATGACCGCCTCGATCGACGCCAGCTCACAGGCCAAGGTCGAAGCGATCAGCGGTGAGTTCGAAAAGGCCACGCGCTACACGCCCGGCAAGGACGGCGCCAAGGGGAACGAGGCGCCGCTGAAGCTCGCCCAGGGCCTCGAGATGCGCACCAACGACAAGGTGATCAGCGGTGGCGCCGAGACCCGCGTGAAGCTCGCCATCAGCGAGAAGAACAGGGTCGAGCTCCGCGCCGCCGACTTCATCCTCAAGCAGCTCATCGGCGACGAGAGCAAGCGCTTCCAGGCCAACGTCGAGGAAGGTCAGGTCCTCTTCGACATCAAGGCCCGCGGCGGCAACGAGATGGTCATCGTCGACACCAACAAGAACACGGTGGAGATGACGAGCGACGCGGCGAAGTATTACCTCGGCGTGACCTCCTTCGAGGGCACGCTCAACGCCTTCGTCCAGGACGGCAAGGTGCGCGTGACCAACACCCGCAAGCCCGACGCCGCCCAGGTCATCGAGCTCGGGGCCGGAGAAGGCGTCGAGATCGCCGACGACGGCAGCTTCAAGAAGGTCAAGCAGGCCGACTGGATCGCCTCCATCGCCTGGTGAAAACCGCCTCCCGGCGCACAGTAGGAAGACCCCCACATGAATCGCATCATCACCTGCCTGTTGGCGGCGGCCCTGCCGGCACAGGCCCTCGCCACCAACGGCGCCTTCGCCATCGGCTACGGCGCGAAGCAGCGCGCCGTCGGCGGCGCCGCCGTCGGGTTCCCCCAGGGCGCGCTCTCGGGCGCGGCCAACCCGGCCAACCTCGCCTTCGTCAACCCGGGGACGGACATCTCCCTCGAGATCTTCCTGCCGGAACGCGGGGCGTCGCTGGACACCGCGCTGAAGGACGACGATAGCAGCGCCGGGCTGCTCGGTGACGAGAAGGTCTCGCAGACCAGCGAGAGCCCCTTCTTTCTGGTCCCAAACGTGGCGGCGACGTGGAAGCTGAGCTGCAATCTCACGGCGGGGATGATCATCTACGCCAACGGCGGGATGAACACCGACTACGCCGAGAACATCTTCCATAAGTCCTTCACGAGGCCGATCGGCCTCTTCTCTTCCGTCGTGGGCGCCGAATTCGGCCCCGCCTCGACGGCGGAGACTGACAAGGTGAAGGAGGGCTTCGAGGGCGCCGCCAACACCGGCCGACTGGGGGTCAACCTCGAGCAGGCCATCATGGCGCCCAGCGTCGCCTGGAGCCTCAACGAGCGCTACGCCGTCGGCATGTCACTGTTGGTCGGCGTCCAGCGTTTCCGCGCCGAGGGTCTGGGCGACTTCGTCGGCTTCTCCAGCGATCCGGCGAACCTCACGAACAACGGAGACGACTTCGCCGCGGGCGTCGGCGTTCGCGGGGGCATCACGGCGCGGCCCGCGGACTGGATCACGATCGGGCTCGCCGGCGCGACCAAGATCTACATGTCGAAGTTCGACTCCTACGCCGGCCTGTTCGCCGAGCAGGGCGGCTTCGATGTACCGGCGAACGCTGGCGCCGGCCTCGCGCTGAGCCCCTACGACGCGCTGACGCTCGCCGTAGACGTGAACCGGATCTTCTTCGGCGGCGTCCCGTCGATCGCCAACAAGGGGCCGACGGCGGAGCAGTTCCTGGGAGACTTCAAGACGGTCCTCGGCAACGCCTTCCGCAACGTCCAGGGGACACCCACGCCGCTGAACCAAGGGCTGAAGAACGCCCTCGGCGAAGACAACGGCTACGGCTTCGGCTGGAAGGACATCTGGGTGGTCAAGGTCGGTGTGGCCTACGCGCCCAACGAGTCCCTCACGATTCGCGGCGGCTACAACTACGGGGAGAGCCCCGTCCAGGACGACCAGACGCTGTTCAACATCCTGGCCCCCGGCGTCATGACCCACCACATCACGGGGGGCCTGTCCTTCGACATCACAGACACCGATGAGCTGTCGTTGGCATACATGTTCGCGCCCGAACAGCGACAAGGCTTCGAGCACCGAACGTCCGGCGCGCCGTTTGGCTTCGACAGCTTTGTGCTGGGCTACGACACCGAAGTTTTCATGAGCCAGCAGGTCGCAGAGGTTGCGTACCGGCGAGCGTTTTAGATAGGACCCACAATCCGCCGCGGGGAGCGGCGAGAAAAGGAACGGGGAGTAGACAATGGACATTCGTTTGATCTTGACCGGCCTGATGGCACTCACGATGACCTTCGCGGTCGGCTGCGACGACGGCAGCAGCAGCACCAAGTCCGACATGGGCATGGCCGAGGGTGAGGGTGAAGGCGAGGGCGAAGGCGAAGGCGAGGGCGAAGGCGAAGGCGAGGGCGAGGGCGAAGGCGAAGGCGAAGGCGAAGGCGAAG